>CAWEIS010000005.1:0-86415 GCA_963809205.1 uncultured Actinomycetes bacterium
ATGACGCTCGCCGCGCCCTGCAGGGCAGGCGCCCGGACTAGCAGCGCCGTTGCGGCGGGGCGACGCCGGTCTCCGCGAACACCGCTTGCAGCTCGTCCCAGGTCGTCGGGTCGACCGGGATGCCGGTTGCCCGGGCTCGCGCCAGCGCCCCCGGCTCGCCCGGTGCGAGCACCGGCTCGGCGCCCGCGGGCGGCGAGGACTTCACCCATGCCGATGAGCTCGTCGACGGATGCCGCGAAGCCGTCGGAGAACCGTCCCGGATCGATCGCGATCAGACAGATGCCCTGGTAATCGTCTCCGGGGTGCGGGCCGCTCCAGCCGGCGCCGCTGAGGATCCCGGCGAGCACGTCGACCACCAGTCCCAGGCCGTAGCCCTTGTGCCCGGCCAGCGGCCGAAGCAGGCCGGCCGCGGAGTCGCCGTCGCCTGCCCAGCGTGCCTCGAGTCGAGCCGTGCCGTGCGACGTCTCGCTGGTCGCCATGTCGAACACGAGGTGCGGCGGCCGCGATCGGGGAATGCCGAACGCGATCGGGTTCGTGGCCAGCCGGCCGTCGGTCCCGCCGTGCGGCGCCACCACCTGGTTCGCCCCGGAGTCGTTCGTCATCACGATCCCGATCCGCTCGTTGGCGGCGAGCCGTGCGGCCGCGTCTGCCAGCCGCCCGATGTGCGAGCTCGATCGCACCGTGGCGACGCATACTCCCTGGCTGCCGGATCGCTCCACGGCGGCGTCGACCGCAAATCGCGCCGCCACCTGGCCGAACGAGCGACGGCCGTCGATCGCGATCGTCGTCCCGTCATCCCGGTGGATGACCGGCCTGCCTCGCGGATCCACCTGCCCCGATCGGCACGCCCGGTGGTACTCCGTCAGCCGGTAGATCGCCGTGCGAAGGATGGCCCGACAGATCGGCGTCAACCAGATGCTCGGCGACCGCAGCCGCGGCATCCGGATCGGCCCCGTCCGCGACCAGCGCGGCGACGACCGCGACGTATGCGGAGTCCGGATCGAGGACTACGCCGGTGGCGGGATCGGGCACGGTTTGGGCGCTATCCCATGATCGTCTGGCCGAGCAGGAAGATGTTCAGCGAGACGATCACCGCGGCGACGGCGACGGCGGCGGCGGTGGTCAGCCGGACGGTTGGTCAGCTCGCCCATCAGGCGGCGGTTGCGGCAGAAGATGACGAGCGGGATCAGCGCGAAGGGGATGCCGAACGACAGGGCGACCTGGCTCAGCACCAGCGCCTTCGACGGGTCGACGCCGATCGCCAGCACGAGCAGCGCCGGCGCCATCGTCACGGCGCGGCGGAGGAAGAGCGGGATCTGGCGGCGGATGAACCCCTGCATCACCACCTGGCCGGCGAGCGTGCCGACCGACGACGAGGACAGCCCGGAGGCGAGCAGCGCGACCGCGAACATCGTCTGCGCGTGCCCGCCGACGATGCTGCCGAGCGCGGCGTAGGCCTTGTCGATGCTGTCGACCCCGGTCAGGCCGTTGGCGTGGAAGACGCCGGCGGCGGTGATCAGCATCGCCATGTTGACCAGTCCGGCGATCGTCATCGCGATCACCACGTCGATGCGCTCGAACCGGAAGATCCGCCGGCGCTGGTCGTCGTTACGGCCGACCACGCGCCGCTGCGTCAGCGCGGAGTGCAGGTAGATGACGTGGGGCATCACGGTCGCGCCGAGGATGCCGGATGCCAGCAGCACGCTCTCGGTGCCGGAGAACGTCGGCACCAGCAGGCCGTGGGCGATGCCGGACGGGGAGGGATCGGCATGCAGCATCTGGAAGGCGAAGCCGACGACGATCACGCCGACCAGGCAGACGATGGCGGCCTCCATGTGACGGAACCCGCCTCGCGTCTGGAGCGCCAGCAGCGCGAACGCGAACACGCCGGTGATCACGCCGGCCGGGCAGCAGCGGCACGCCGAACAGGAGGTTGAGGCCGATCGCGGCGCCCAGGAACTCGGCCAGGTCGGTCGCCATCGCGATCAGCTCGGCCTGCACCCACAGTGCGACCGTGACCGGGTTGGGGAACTGGTCGCGGCAGACCTCGGCGAGGTTCATGCCGGTGGCGATCCCGAGCTTCGCGCTGAGGGTCTGGATCAGCATCGCCATCAGGTTCGCGGCGAGGATCACCCACAGCAGCATGTAGCCGTACTTGGCGCCGGCAGCGATGTTCGTGGCGAAGTTGCCGGGATCGACGTAGGCGACGGCGGCGATGAACGCCGGGCCGAGGAACGGCCACACCGCCCGGATGCCCCGCCGTTCGCCGGTCAGCGAACGCTCGGCTGCCGTCCGCGACCCGGGCCTCTCCGGGAAGCGCTGCGCCGACGGCGTCGTCAACCGTCAGCGCCCTGGCCGGCGGCGGCGTCAAGAGGCCATGACCTCGATCCGCGCCGCGACCGATCGCCCGATGCTATGCGTCGTGCCGTCGATCTCCAGCGTCACCGGACCTTCGAACGGCGCCTGCTCGATCATCACCACTGGGCATTCCGGCACCAGCCCCAGGTCGGCCAGGTAGCGGAGCAGCTCGGGGTCGCTGTCGGGCACGCGCCGGACGACCGCCTCGTCTCCCGCCGCGACGTCGACCAGCGTGCGGCGCTCACCGGTCTCGAGCACGAGCTCGGCGGTGGGGATCGGGTCGCCGTGCGGGTCGCGCGTCGGATACCCCAGCGCAGCGTCGATTCGTGCCTCGACCTCGTCCGAGAGGTAGTGCTCGAGCCGCTCGGCCTCCGCATGCACCTGATCCCAGCTGAGACCCAGCGCCTCCTTCAGGTAGAGCTCGAGCAGGCGGTGGTGGCGGATCACCTCGAGCGCGACTCGCTCGCCCGACGGCGTCAGTCGGGCCCCGTGGTACGGCTCGTGGTGCACCAGCCCGAGCCGGTCGAGCTTCTTCAGCATCGCCGTCGCCGAGGCGGGCGAGACGCCCAGCTCGCCGGCGAGCGCGGAGGTGGTCGCCTCGCCGTGGGCGGCCTGGAGCTTCCAGATCGCCTTCAGATAGTCCTGTGCGGATTCACTGACCATGTTCCAGCCACGCCTCACTTTGCATGCAAACGCCAGGATCTATGCAACGAGCAACCCCGTCGCGTACATCGCCACGATGCCGGTCAGGTAGCCGCCGAGGGCGTAGCCCGACGTCAGCCCGCCGGGTGCTCGGCGAACGACGAACCGCCCGACTTCGACCACCACCTGGAGCGCCGCGCCGGCGGCGATCGCGAAGAACAGCACCGCCAGCAGATCGTTCGTCAGGAACCCGCCGATCCAGGCGCCCAGAACGGCCGGCGCACCGGCGATCAGGGCCAGGGCCACCAGCCGGCCGACGCCGGTGCGCGCGCCGTCCTCCGCCATCGGCGCGGCGATCCCGAGGCCCTCGGTGACGTTGTGCACCATGAACCCGACGATCAGGAACGTGCCGAGGGCCAGCTCGCCGAGGGCCAGCGACGATCCCACCGCCAGCCCCTCGCCGAGGTTGTGCAGGCCGATGCCGATCGCGACCAGCGTGGCGAGTCCCGACACCGGTCAGCGGCTTCACGCGTCCGCCCTCGCGGCCGGACAGGCGGAGGGCGACGAAGGTCAGTCCCAGGTAGCTCAATGCGACGCCGAGCAACACGAGCCCGGTGCCGCCGATCGCGCCGGGCAGCGCGGCCTGCAGCTGGAGCGCTTCGCTCAGCGCATCGAACATCAGGAACGTCAGCAGCCCGGCCGTGAGGGCCATGAACGCCGCCAGCCAGTGCGGTGGCGCGCGCCGCAGCGACGGCAGCCAGGCGAGGCCGAGTGCCACCGGCACGACGCCGACGAGCACGCCGATCACCGCGAGGGCGGCGGCTCCGTGCAGCTGACGGCTGCTCCGTCTCCACCGCCGCCGGGACATCGTGGGTGGTGACGATGCCGCTCGAGGAGATCAGTCCGATCTTGACCGGGTCGTTCTCGACCCACGGGAACGGGACGTGGACGGTCGCCGAGCGCAGCCGCTCTAGCGTCGCTGATCCGGCATCGCCGTCGGCGGTGAAGGGCACGATCGCGTCGTCGATCGTGACCTGGGCGAGCGTCAGGTCCTCCCGCTGCGGGTTCGTCACGTGGATCGTGATCTCACCGGGCGCGAACTCGACCTTGCGCACGCTGAACTCGTCGGCCGGCGGCGGGGCGTGGCCGATCAGGCCGACGATCGAGTTCCCCGACGACAGCATGCCGAACACGATCGCGATCAACACGATCACCGGCACGACCGCCCAGAGCCGCCACCGCAGATCCGCCCGGCGCCCGACGTCGGTCATCGGTCGACCACGTCGAAGAAGCCCATCCAGCCCAGCTCGGTGAACTCGGAGACGTGCGCGTGGAACATGAAGTGACCGGTGTTGTGGAAATCGATCTCGACGATCCCGCGCTGTCCCTGGCCGAGCATGACGGTGTCGGTGTACTCGAACTGGTCGGTCGTGCCGGTCGGGTAGTACCGGAAGAACTCGCCGTGCAGGTGGAACGAGTTGATCAGGTCGAACTCGGTCAGGTTGGCGAGGTAGATCCGCACCGTCTGGTCGCGCCTGACGCGGATCGGGTAGCGCGCGTAGTAGAACGCGCTGCCGTTGACGGTGTAGAACTCGTTCTCGGCGTCGCCGTTCGTGTCGAAGCCGTTCATCACCATGACCATCTCCTGCGCCGGTGATCGCGGCGTCTTGGGATCGATGATCAGGGCGCCGTAGAGACCCTTCTCGATGTGCTTCTTGAGCGGCGTCGCGTGGCAGTGGTAGAGGTGCATCCCGGCGGGCCGGGCCGGGAACTCGTAGACGAAGCTGCCGCCCGGCTCGACGATCTCGAACACCCCGTCCATGTCGGCCGGATGGATGCCGTGGAAATGGATCGTGTGGGGGTGGCTGCTGCCGTTCGTGAAGTTCACCCGCAGCGTCTGACCCTCGGTCACGCGAATCGTCGGCCCCGGCACGGTGGCCGGGCCGTCCTTCAGCCCGTACGCCCATGCCGCGAAGAAGACGCCCTTCGCAACCTCGATCTGTTGCTCGGTCGCCACCACGTCGTAGGTGCGGACCGGCCCCGGCTCATACCCCGCCGGGGGCGTCAGCACGTGATCCGGGCCGTCCGGCGCCGGCACCGCCTCGCCGATCATCGAGGCGTGCAGGGACGCCGAATGGTGCTCGGCCATCTGGCCGTCCATCCCCGGCATGCCGTTCATGTCTGAGCTGGAATCGGCGAGCGCCGCGTTCGCCAGGGGCGCCAGTCCGACGACCACCGGGACGGCGCCGACGACCGCCTGCCTCCTGGTCATGCGCGGCCTATCCACTGATGTTGAGCCGGGTATTCGCTGGTATTCCGCGCATGCTTGAAACGAAGTTTAGTCTATGCAAACTTCCAGTTCAAGGAGGACCTGACGGCGGGACTTGTCGACGGCCGCCGGCGCACCCTGGGGTAGCGTGTTGACCGTTGAGGCCACAGGTCGATGGAACCACCATCGGCCTCGGGCGGTGGAGTCGGCTCGGAGGTGCGCGATGGACACGGACAGATCGATGGCAGGGTGGGTCGGCTTCGCCGGCATGGTCATGGTGATCGTCGGAGGGATCGACATCTGCCAGGGCTTGATCGCACTGCTGACGGACAACTACTACGTCGTGTCGAGGTCGGGATTCCTGGCCGTTGATCTGACGACCTGGGGATGGGCGCTGCTGATCTGGGGTGGGCTGCTCGTGTTCGCCGGACTCGCGCTGATCCGTGGGCAGGGATGGGCGCGCTGGGCCGCCATCGTGGCGGTGTCGGTGAACGTGTTCGCGCAGCTGGGGTTCCTGGGCAACAGCCAGTACCAGCTGTGGGCGCTGACCGCGCTGGCGCTCAACGTGATCGTCCTGTACGCGCTGACCGCCCGCTGGGGAGAGAGCAGCGCCGACCTGAGGGCGTCCAGCTAGGGACTGCGACTCAGGACGTGGACGAGCGCTTCGCGGGAAGGTCGATCCAGCCTGCCGTCAGGCCGACAGCGACCACCAGCGAGGCCCACGCGGCGCCCAGCGCGTAGCCGCCGAGGACGTCCGTGAACCAGTGCGCGCCGAGATAGATCCTCGACGCGCCGACGGCCAGCACGCACGCGCAGGCGACGACCGGCTGCCAGGTCGAGCGGTGCCTGGAGGAGACGAGGACGATGAGCATCGCGCCGAAGGCCATGGACTGCGTGGCGTGCCCTGACGGGAAGGACCAGTGTGCGTATGTCGCGAGTGCGTCCTGCGTGGGTGGCCGGGGCCGTTCGATGATCCGCTTGAAGACGTTGTAGAGGACGGTCGATCCAGCCAGGGACATCGCCAGCATCGCCCCCGCGCGCCAGTCGTGATCACGGCGGCGCCAGTAGACGGCCGCCACGAGCGTCGCGGGGTAGAGCAGGGCAGCGGATCCGAGCCACGTCACGAGCTTCATCGCGGCCGTCATGGCGGAGGTGCGGTGATCGTCGATCCAGGCGAGCACCGAGTGGTCGATCGACGGGGAGGGGTTCGTCGCGGCGATCAGGGCGAGCGCGAGGAACACGAGCCAGCACGCCGCGGATATTCCGACCGCGACCCCAACGGCGCGTCGCCTCGGTCGGCTCATGACCCGATCGTATCCCGCGATGCGGGAACGACGCCTCGTCAGAGCCATTGGCTGTGAGATCGTTCGGCGGTGCATCGTCCGAGTGCGATCGATCGCCGTTGGTCAGAGTTGGTCACGCGTCGCCGGACGTCCCGGCTTGACGCCGCGGCGCTGGCGTTCAACGACACGGGTCGGGGGCTGGGGAGGGCGGCGATCCTCGGCGCTGTCGGCCTCGAGCTGGCGCGCCGGCGGCGCTGGGCCGATCTCGCGGGTTTTGCGCTGGCTGAGGCGGGAACGCCGGCGGGCGTGAATCTGGTCAAGCTGCTGGTGAACCGGAGGCGACCGCGCGAGGCGGATATCAGCACCTTCGGCACCTCGTTTCCCTCGGGACACACCGCCTTCGCGGCCGCGACGGGCGTGGCGCTCGTGCTGCTGTGCGACGAGCCGGGCATGCGGAGGGTTGCCTGGGCCACTGCCACCGTTGGCACGCTTGGGATGGCCTGGAGCCGCACATACCTTCAGCTCCACTGGCTGACCGACGTGGCGGCCGGCGGGGTGCTGGGGACCGGCGTGACACTGGTGGCCTTCGATCGGGTGAGACGTCGTGGCCAGGCGGGCGGCGCGCATGCCTGACGCGCCCACGGAGCGCTTCCCGCGGCCGGCCGGGCTGCGGATGGTCGCCGCGTACCGGACGGAATGGCTCCCCAAGGATGTGCTCGCAGGGCTGGTGTTGACGACGCTGCTCGTCCCCCAGGGCATGGCGTACGCCGAGCTTGCGGGGCTCCCGGCGATCACGGGCCTGTACACGTCGATCCTCTGCCTGCTCGGCTATGCGGTGTTCGGCCCGTCGAGGATCCTCGTGCTGGGACCCGACTCGTCCCTCGGGCCGATGATCGCCGCGACGATCGCGCCGCTGGTCGCCGCGGACGGCGATCCCGCGCGGGCGGTCGCGCTGGCGTCGATGCTGGCGTTGATCGTCGGGGTGGTCATGATCGCCGGCGGCTTCGCGAAGCTGGGGTTCGTTGCCGATCTCCTGTCGCGGCCGACCATGATCGGCTACATGAACGGGCTCGCCATCACGATCCTGGTGGGCCAGCTCCCGAAGCTCTTCGGCTTCTCGACCGACGCCGACGGCTTCGTCGACGAGCTGCGGGCCTTCGTCGACGGCGTGCGCGACGGCGAGACGGTGTCCGCCGCGCTCGCTGTCGGTGTGCTGGCGCTGGCGGTGATCGCCGTCCTGCGGAGGGTGCTTCCCCGCATCCCGAGCGTGCTGATCGCTGTGGTCGCGTCGATCGCCGTGGCCGCTGCCTTCGACCTCGATCAGCATGGGGTCAAGTTGGTGGGCACGCTGCCGGAGGGGTTCCCGCCCCTCACCTTCCCGGATGTGCACCGGTCAGACCTGCCCACGCTGATCGGCGGCGCCCTGGGGATCGCGCTCGTCTCGCTGGCCGACACGATCGCGACGTCGTCTGCCTTCGCTGGTCGATCCGGCGAGGAGGTCGACGGCAACAGGGAGATGATCGGCATCGGCGCCGCCAACCTCGGTGCCGGGCTCTTTCAGGGCTTTCCGGTCAGCACGAGCGGATCGCGAACGGCCGTCGCCGAGCAGTCCGGCGCCAAGACGCAGGTCGCCGGCCTGGTCGGTGCGATCACCATCGCCGCCATGCTCCTGTTCGTCCCCGGTCTGTTCCGCGACCTTCCCCAGCCGACGTTGGCCGCCGTGGTGATCGCGGCGTCGCTGTCCCTCGCCGACATCCCGGGCACCGTCAGGCTCTGGAAGCAACGGCGGTCGGAATGCGCGCTCTCGATCGCCGCGTTCCTCGGCGTCGTCTTCCTCGGGGTGCTGCCGGGGATCGCGATCGCCGTCGCGCTGTCGGTGATGAACATGTTCCGCCGCTCGTGGCTGCCGTACCACGCCGTGCTGGGGCGGGTGCCGGATCTGCCCGGATATCACGATGTCTCCAGCTACCCGGACGCGGAGGTGCTTCCCGGACTGGTCATCTTTCGCTTCGACGCACCGCTGTTCTTCGCGAACACGCGCACCTTCCGTGAGCAGATTCTGCGGTTGGCGACAAGCGAGCCGGCGCCGGTCTGGATCCTTGTTGCCGCCGAACCGATTACCGACGTCGACACCACCGCCGCCGACATGCTGGATGATCTGGACGAGTCGATCAACGCTCGGGGCATCTCGTTGGTGTTCGCCGAGATGAAGGATCCGGTGCGCGCGAAGATCGAACGGTACGAGTTGACCCGCACCATTGACCCGGGGCACTTCTACCCGACGCTTGGCAGCGCGGTCGATGCCTACCAGGAACAGACCGGCGCCCGGTGGGCGCCACGGGACTCCCGGTTCGATTGATGGACAACGCGCCCGAAACGCGGAACAATGCTCTCAGTGCCGAGGGACGCTCCGACCGTGGAGGTGCGCGAACCGTGGAGTCCGCACGGCAGGAGTTGACGAGGGAGATCCGGTGGATCCGGCGGGGCCGCTTCAGCGACGACGTCGACGCCTGGTTCTCGCGATTTGCGCCGGTGCCGGAGACCCGCGAGGACGACTACCTGATCGCCCCGGCCATGGCGGGCCTGTCCGTCAAGATCCGCGGCGGGTCGAGCTTCGACGTCAAGCAGTACCAGGGCGCGGTGGGGGCGGTGGACATCCCGGTCGAGGGCCCCAGCCGCATCGATTCCTGGCTCAAGTTCTCGTTTCCGCTGGCCGGGGGCGCGGACCCACCGCACGCCGCGAGCGCGTCCGCATGGCGGAAGGTGAGGAAGCGCCGGCAGATCTGCGTCTTTCCGGTCGCGGACGCGCGGCGCCAGACCGACTCGCCCGGGGACACCTGCTCGGTGGAACTCACGGAGGTGCAGGCCCTCGGTGACGCCTGGTGGACGCTCGGCTTCGAGGCACGTGGGCGGGGCGCGCTGGGAGGCATCAAACGCGCAGTCGCCACCGTCTTCGACGAGCCGCCTCCCATGACCCCGGCGTTCCAGGCCGAAGAAGCGATGTCCTATGCCGAGTGGATCAACGAGCTCGCGACGGTGAGGGCCTATGAGTAAGCACAAGCAGGAGGCGCGGATGAAGCGCAAGCCCTACGAGAAGGAGATGCGACGGCTGCACGGCGAACTCGTGGCCCTGCAGGAGTGGGTCAAGGCGACCGGTGCGAAGATCTGCATCGTTTTCGAGGGCCGCGACACGGCCGGCAAGGGCGGGACGATCAAGCGGATCACCGAGCGCGTCAGCCCGCGGGTGTTCCGCGTGGTGGCGCTGCCGGCGCCGAGCGAACGGGAGCGGTCGCAGCTCTACGCGCAGCGCTACATCCGGCACTTCCCCTCGGCGGGCGAGGTCGTGATCTTCGATCGCAGCTGGTACAACCGCGCCGGCGTGGAGCTGGTGATGGGCTTCTGTACCGAGGAGCAGACGGCCAGGTTCCTCGAGGGGGCTCCGCTGATCGAACGGACGATGGCGGACTCCGGGATCCTGCTTCTCAAGTACTGGCTCGAGGTGGACGCGGACGAGCAGACCCGGCGGCTGAAGGCCCGGATCGACGACCCGCGGAAGGTCTGGAAGCTCTCCGACATGGATCTCAAGTCGTACGGCCGGTGGTATGACTACTCGCGCGCCCGGGACGCGATGCTGCAGGCAACCGACACGCCCTTTGCGCCGTGGTACATCGCCGACACGAGCGACAAGAAGCGAGGCCGGCTGAACATCATCTCCCACATCCTGAGCCAGATTCCGTACGAGCCGCTGGAGATTCCCGAGGTCGCGTTCCCGCCGCGCCAGGAGCCGGACGGCTACACCGAACCCGATCGGCCGCTGCAGTGGATTCCGGAGCCGTTTTGAGCCCGGCGCCGCAGCCGAGCGGGCGCGACCGGGCCGTCGCGGCCTTGTCCCTGCTGGCGCTCGCCGCCGCGATCGTGCTGATCGTCGCCGGGGCGCTCGACAACGTGGGCGGGATCGTGGTCGCCATGCTGGGGCTCGTCGTGCTGATCGGAGCGGGCTGGACAGCCATATCCCGCCGCGGCACGGGGCGCACGGTCGCCCTCCTCATCGGCGCCGGCGGGGCGGCGCTGCTGGTGGCAGCGATCTGGATCGCCGATGCGGTCTGGTGGCGATCGCTGGGTGCGGTGGCGCTCGGCATGATCTCCGTGGCCGCCGCGAGATCGGCGGTCCACCGTGGGGTCGAGGAGCTCGAGGCGGCGCCGACGCCGGGCACCCCGGTGGGGGCTGCGGCGCGCCCGGTGTTGATCATGAACCCGAAGTCCGGCGGCGGAAAGGCCGTGAAGTTCAACCTCGCCGAGGAATGCGTGGCTCGCGGCATCCAGGCCGTGGTGCTGGGGCCGGGCGATGACCTGCTGCAGCTCGCCGAGAGCGCGATCGAGGGGGGCGCCGACGTGATCGGCATGGCCGGAGGCGACGGCTCCCAGGCACTGATCGCCACCGTGGCGAGCCGAGCCGGGATTCCGCACGTGGTGGTGCCGGCGGGGACGCGCAACCACTTCGCGCTCGACCTCGGCCTCGACCGTGAGGACGTGGTCGGGGCCCTCGATGCCTACGGGGAGGCGTCGGAGCGGACGATCGATCTGGCGACGGTCAACGGACGCGTCTTCGTCAACAACGCCTCGCTGGGGCTCTACGCGGAGATCGTCCAGTCGCCGGAGTACCGCGACGCCAAGATCCGCACCGCGTCCGAGATGCTGCCCGACCTGCTCGGCCCCGATGCCCAGCCGCTCGACCTGCGCTACACCGGACCCAGCGGGGAGGCCCACACGACGGCACAGATGGTGCTCGTGTCCAACAATCCCTATCAGCTCGCCGATCTGTCGGGCATCGGAACCCGCGAGCGCATCGATCTCGGGGAGCTCGGCGTGGTCACGGCTCAGATCGAGGGTGCCCTGGCGGCTGAGCAGTTCGTCGCGCTCAACGCCGCCGGCCAGATCCGGCGCTTTCCGGGATGGCGCGAGTGGACGGCGGCTCGATTCCGCATCGACTCCGGCGGCCCGGTGCAGATCGGCGTCGACGGCGAGGCCATGAGCCTCGACCCGCCGCTGGTGTTCGAGAGCGTGCCGGGTGCGCTCCGCGTCCGGCTACCTCACCACGCCCCCGGCGTTTCCCCGGCGGCTCGCCGCATCTCTCGGTCGACGGTCAGTGAGCTGTGGGATCTGGTCGCCGGCCGCACCTGAGCGGCCGCATGCGCCGCGCTCTGCGCTAGCCGGCCAGCGCCCGCTGCTTGAGCTTCTCGAACTCGGCCTCGTCGATCGCGCCGCTGTCGAGCAGCTGCTTCGCGCGCTCGATGTCCGCCACGCCGCCACTGCCACCACCGCTGCCGGCGGTCGTTCGGACGTACTCGTCCATCTGCTCGCGTTGCGCCTTCGCGCGCTCGAGGTTGCGCTGGGTCATCCCGTCGTTCTGGGTGACCACGTAGATGAACACCCCCAGGAACGGCACGACGAGCGTGAAGATCAGCCAGCCGGCCTTGCCCCATCCGGACAGGTCGCGGCGGCGGAAGAGATCCCCCCAGATGCTGAACAGCAGCCAGAACCACGCGACCCACAGGAAGAACACCAGCATCGTCCACACCACATCGAGAAACGGGTAGTCAGCCAACTGCAGCACGGATCCTCCGATCGGGGATGGCCGGTCGAGGCGCGGGTCGACCTTCCATGAGCATAGAGCCGCCGTCGGAGGTCGTCATCCCGCCGCGCGCCGGGTCTCGAGCAGCGAGGGCTGGGGAGCGCTGCGGCGGCGCAGCCACTTGCCGGTCTCGATGACCAGCGGCAGCAGTGCGGCCAGTCCGACGCAGGCCAGCCATTCATGGCCCGTCAGCGACGTCGTCAGCAGCCCACTCTGGAAACCGGGCAGCTCGGTCGCCAGCACCAGCATCGCGAGCGGGAACAGCGAGATGGCGAGTGCCTTCAGCAGCGGCGCGTCGAGGCCGCTCGCCGGGTCTCGCCGGTTGGTGAGCGCGTTGAAGATGGTGCCTAGCCCCATCACGGCGAACGTCATCGTCAGTGACGCGGAGGCGACGTCGGTGCGCGGGTCGTCGGGGCCTGCCACCAGCGGGATCAGTGCCGCAACGAACAGGGTGGCGGCGTAGACGGCCCACAGCGTGATCGCCTGCCGGTTGGTGATCGGCAGGCCGGGGTTGCGCGGTGGGCGGTGCATCACGTCCGGAGCTCCGGGATCGACGGCGATCACCACCACCCCCGATGCGGTCACGAAGACGAGCAGATAGAGCACCATCAGCGGAGTCAACGCGACACCGTGGTTGATGTCGAAGGCGCTGGCCGCGAGGAACAGGAACACCAGCGCGAGCAGCTGGGTCATCTGGTAGCGGACGTAGGAGACGACCTTCTCGTAGACCTTGCGGCCGATCTCGACGGCGTGCACCAGCGTGCCGAAGTTGTCGTCGGTCAGGATCATGCGGCCGGCCTGCTTCGTCACCTCGCTGCCGCTGCCCATCGCAACCCCGATGTCGGCCTGCTTGAGCGCCGCCGCGTCGTTGACCGCGTCGCCGGTCATCGCGACGATCAGACCCTGTTCCTGCATCAGCCGGGCCAGCCGCAGCTTGTCCTGCGGTGTCACGCGACCGAACACGTGCAGCTCGGGCAGGCGCCGTACGACCTCGTCGTCCGAGAGCGCCTGCAGCTCGGCGCCGCTGATCGCACCCGGGCCGAGGCCGAGGGTCTCGCCGATCGCGCGGGCGGTGACGGCGTGGTCGCCGGTGATCATGCGGACGTCGATGCCGGCGCCCAGCGCCGTCTGCACCGCAGACCTTGCCTCCGCGCGCAGCGGGTCGATGATGCCGACCATCGCCACGAATGACAACCCCTGGGTGAGCGACATCGGATCATCCACCATCGCCTGCTGCTCGTCGTCGGCGACCAACCGGGCGGCGAACGCGAGCACCCGCAGACCCTGCTCGCCCATCCGCGCATTCGCCGCCTCGATGTCGGCGCGTGTCTGATCGATCGGGTCCTGCGAGCCGCTGAGCGGGCCGCCCGACATGCTGCAGCGCGCCAGCACGACGTCGGGAGCACCCTTGACCAGCTCGATCAGGTGCTCCGCGCCGTCCAGCGTGACGCGATGAAACGTCGCCATGAACTTGTAGTCGGAGTCGAACGGCACCTCGGCGAGCCGCGGATAGGCGCGGCGCGTCTGCTCCGTGTCCACGCCCAGCTTCGCCGCCAGTACGACCAGGGCGGCCTCGGTCGGATCACCCACCACCGTGCCGTCTGCGCCGACGGCGGCGTCGCTGTCGAGCGCCAGCCCCAGGCCGAGCCTCGTGAAGTCCGGCACCGGCCGGCCGGCGACGCCGGTGATCGCACCGGTCTTGCGATAGCCCTCGCCTTCGACGGTGAACCAGTCGCCGGCCGCGTAGATCGTCGACACCATCATCTCGTTCATCGTCAGGGTGCCCGTCTTGTCGGTGTTGATCGCGCTGGTCGCGCCCAGCGTCTCGACGTCGGTCAGGTTCTTGACCACCGCGCGTGCGTCGGCCAGTTGCTTGGCGCCCATCGAGAGCAGCCCCGAGACGAACGCGGGCATGCCGGTCGGTATCGCCGAGATCGCCATCGCCGTGCCAAGCAGCAGCACGTCGCTGAAGTCCTCTCCGCGCGCGACGCCGACGATCACGATGAAGGCGACCGCGCCCCAGGCGATGATGCCGAGCACCTTTGTCAGCGAGCCGAGCTCCTTCTGCAGCGGCGAGCGCGTGCGGCTGATGGACGACAGCATCGTCGCGATCTGCCCCATCTCCGTCTGCATTCCGGTGGCGGTCACCACCATCGCTCCCGCGCCCCGAGTCACCGCGGTGTTCTGGAACAGCATGTTCGAGCGATCGCCGAGCGCGGCCTCGGCGCCCGGGAGGGTCGCCGCCGCCTTGCCGATCGGGGCGCTCTCCCCGGTCAGGGCCGCCTCCTGGGTCT
The DNA here is from genome assembly GCA_963809205.1 of uncultured Actinomycetes bacterium. Classification (GTDB taxonomy): domain Bacteria; phylum Actinomycetota; class Thermoleophilia; order Gaiellales; family JAICJC01; genus DATLLN01. The sequence goes on from CAWEIS010000005.1 coordinate 14,479, forward strand.
CCAGGGTCGCCGAGTGGACGATCCGTCCGTCCGCAGGCACGATGTCCCCGGCCTCGACCTGCACGATGTCGCCGGGCACGAGGTCGAGCGCCGGCACGAGCGCGACGGAGCCGTCCCGCACCACCCGTGCCTGCGGCACCTGCAGGTTGGCCAGCGCGTCGATGCTGGCCCGCGCCTTCAGCTCCTGACGCGATCCGAGCACAACGTTCAGCAGGATCAGCAGGGCGACGATGATGCCGGTCGACACCTGGCCGATGACAACGCTGACAACGGCGACCGCGATCAGCATGATGTTCATCGGATCGCGCAGCTGGGCGAGCGCAACCGCCCACACCGAGGGCGACTCCTCCCCGGTGATCTGGTTGGGCCCCAGGCGGGCGAGCCGCTCGGCCGCCTCGGCGCCGGTCAGCCCGGTATCGATGTCCGAGCCCGCCGATGCGACGACCTCCGCCGCGTCGCGCGCGTACGGCGGGAGCGTGTCGGCCGCGGCCGTCGAGGTGTTCGAAACATCCGTCATCGCGTCGGCCGACTCATGATCCGTTCATCGCCCACAGGTCGGCTGCGGAGTATTCCATACGCAGCACTGTCATCTCCGTGCAGCGTGTCGCCAGCGCTGGTGGGCGGCCGGCACCGCCTCCATTGTCGGCTTCGCGTCGTCCGGGTGCCGTCCGAACCAGGCGGCGTAGCGCGTGGTGAACGCCTTGGAGGTCAGCCCGTGGGCGAACACCGACAGCACGACCGTGAAGACGACGACGACCGTGATGGCGTGGACGTGCGGCACCTCCGAGCCCTCGAGCACGATGACGGTGAAGACGATCGAAGCCAGGCCGCGCGGCCCGAACCAGCCCACGAACGCCACGGTGGGAAGGCGGGCGCGGGTGCCCACGAGCGCAACGGCGACGGGCAGCATCCGCACGGCCGTCAGGCTGAGCACCCCGTACACCACAGACGTCCAGGTCAGGTCACCCAGCACCGGTCCCACCACGGCCGCGCCGAACACGACGAAGGTGGCGGCGCTGGCGATCCCGCCGAGCTCCTCCGTGAGCGCGATGTCCTCGCCCGGCCGGCGCAGCGTTCCGTAGGTGAGTCCGGCGACGAACGCAGCGATGAATCCGCTTCCGCCCGGCGGCGTGGCCAGCCCGTACGAGATGGCTGCGATCCCCACCGGCACCGCGGGCAGCCACACCTGCTCGGCGAGGTTGTGACGCTTCACGTACCGCAGCAGCAGGCCGCCGATCGCTCCGGCCAGGATCCCGAACAGGACGCCGTAGCCGATCGCCTCGCAGACCACCCTGATCGCGGTCGGCGTGGACTCGGCATCGGCCTCCGTGCCGGCCAGGCCGATCGCGATGAACAGCAGCGGCACGCAGAGGCCGTCGTTCAGGCCGGACTCGACGTTCAGCCCCTGACGAATCCGCGAGGGGAGCCGCTCGTCGCTGACCACCGACTGACCGAGGGCGGCGTCGGTCGGCGCCAGGATGACGGCGAGCACAAGCGCCTCCGCGACGCTGAAGCCCGAGAAGTCGACCACGGCGAGCGCCCAGCCGGCGATGATCGTCAGCGGAAGCCCGATCCCCAGCAGGCGCAGTGGGACTGCGTATTCGTGGCGTAGGGCGGTCATGTCGATGCGCGCGGCGTCGGTGAACAGCACGAGGGTCAGCGTCACCTCGGCGAGCAGCCTGACCGGTTCGCTGTCCCCGCCGAGGTGGATCCAGTCGAGAGCGGAGCTGCCGAGCACGAACCCGCACCCGACGAACACGATCGGGGCTGTCAGCGGGGTGGTCTGGAAAGGGCGCGAGAACGCCGCATAGCCGACGATCACGATTGCGATCGCCGCGAGATCCCAGCCGTTCACCCGGCCTCTCCTCTGCTTCAGCCCCGCCGTCGTGGTGGAGTCAGGCCGACAAGTATGTCATTGCCGGGTCGTCCTGCTACCGAACGATCACGTAGACGAGCAGCGCCAGTACGGCCGTCCAGGCGACGATCAGCCGAGCCGAGCGCGCCAGCCAGCGGCCGGTGTGGTAGCGGAGGAGCTGACCGCCGAGGTTGACCGCGGTGCCACCGCTGAGCGCGACCAGTGAGGCCTGGGGGAGGTCACGCACCGCCCGGCCCTGCCACGTCCGGATCATCTGGTCGGCTTCGCGGCGGGCAGCCAACCGGTAGAACGGCAGCCGCCGCCGCCGGTCGACCCAGAAGCCGAGCGCCTCCATCGTCTCCGACGGATCCAGGCGCACCGGATCGCGCCGCGCATGCTGAGCCTCGCGGAGGACCGGCAGGACGACCGCGGCGATGCCGATCAGCCGGTACCCGACCTTGACGTACGTGATGACCACACCGGAACGGTAGCGCGCTGTTCGTTGAGGCTCAGTGGACGATCAGCACATCGCACGTGGCGTGCGCCGCGACCGAGCTCGAGACACTCTGCCCGAGCAGGCGCGGGATCACCCCGAGCTCCCGGCTTCCCACCACGATCAGATCCGCGCCGGCCTCGTTGGCGGCATGGACGATGGTCTCGGCGGGATGGCCGATCGCGGGGACCAGTTTCACCGACAGCCCCGCGGCCCGCACCTTCTCGGCCGCCGTCTGGAGTTGGTCGCGGTGCTGCTGCGGCGTGTCGGTCGGGTCGATTGGCCCTGCGCTCCGCCCCGAGCTGATCGCAACCGGCGCCACGCTTGCGACCACAATCTCGGCGCCCAGCGCCTTGGCCAACTCGATCCCACGATCGAGCGCCCGCTGCGCCTGCTCGCTGTCGTCGTAGCCCACGAGAATCGTCTGCATGGCCAACTCCTCTCCCGTCGCGATCTGCGAACCACCGGCGATTCTCCTCTCTCAGCCAGCGGCGCGCAAGCGGATCGCGCCCGTGGTACGTGCTATGCCTTCGGTGCGCGCCGGATCAGCGAAGGAGGCCTCCATGGAACCCGCGAGCACGTACCCGCTCAGCCTGTCGGTCGACTACCCCGACAGAGACCTCAACCGGCTGACGACGGCCTTCCGAGTGATCGTCGCCATTCCGATCCTGGTGGTGATCGGCTCGGTGGCGGGCCAAAGCTGGAGCTGGCAGAGCGCGGGCGGCGGCCGCGGTGCCGCGGCCGGCGCCGGCGGCCTGCTGTTCTTCGGGCCGCTGCTGATGATCGTGTTCCGGCAGAAGTACCCGCGGTGGTGGTTCGACTGGAACCTGGAGCTGCTGCGGTTCATCGACCGCGTCGCCGTCTACATGCTGGTGATGGACGATCGCTACCCGTCCACCGACGAGCGCCAGTCGGTCAATCTGGAGATCGCCTACCCGGAGGTGCGGACCGAGCTCAACCGCTGGCTGCCGCTGGTCAAGTGGCTGCTCGCGATCCCGCACTACATCGTGCTGTTCTTCCTCGGCATCGCGGCGTTCTTCGTGGTCGTGTTCGCGTGGTTCGCCGTGCTGTTCACCGCCCACTACCCCCGCGGGGCGTTTGAGTTCGTCGAGGGCGTGATCCGCTGGCACAACCGCGTCGCCGGCTACGCGCTGATCCTGACCACCGACCGCTACCCGCCGTTCCGCCTGGCGGCGTGACGCCGTGCGCGCTGCCGTCCTCGAGCGTCCCCGGGAGCTCGCCGTCAGCTCCGTGCCCGACCCGGAGCCGGGCGACGGCCAGCTGCTGATCGACATCGCGGCCTGCGGCGTCTGTCGCACCGACCTGCAGATCGTGAGCGGCGATCTGGGGATGCGGCGCTCGCCGGTGATCCTCGGACACCAGGTGGTCGGGCGGGTGGCCGGCACCGGAGAGCGGGTGGGGCTGGCCTGGCTGGCCGGCGCGTGCGGTCGCTGCCGCTACTGCCTGGGCGGCCGCGAGAACCTGTGCGAGCTGGCCGAGTTCACCGGCTGGACGGTCGACGGCGGCTACGCGGAGCGCGTCGTTGCCAGATCCGACTACGTCTACCCGCTGCCGGACGTGCTGAGCGACGTTCAGGCGGCGCCGCTGCTGTGCGCCGGGATCATCGGCTACCGCTCGCTGCGGATCAGCGGCATCCGCCCGGGCCAGGTGCTGGGCCTGTTCGGGTTCGGCTCGTCCGCGCACCTGGCGATCCAGGTCGCCCGCCACTGGGAATGCCAGGTCGCGGTGTTCGCGCGGTCGGAGGCGGAGCGGGATCTGGGGCTGCGGCTGGGCGCCTCGTGGGCCGGTGGCTACGACGATGCGCCGCCGGTGCCGCTCGACGCGGCCGTCACGTTCGCGCCTGTCGGATCGGTGGTGGTCGCCGCGCTGGCGGCCACGGCGCCGGGCGGCGCGGTCGCGATCAACGCCATCCACCTGGACCGCATGCCCGAGTTCTCGTACGACCTGCTGTGGAAGGAGCGCAGCCTGCGCTCGGTGGCGAACTTCACCCGCCGGGATGCGCGGGAGTTTCTCGAGCTCGCCGCCGCGATCCCGATCCACGCCGAAACCACCGTCTTCGCGCTGGACGACGCGCCGGAGGCGCTGGCACAGCTCGAGGCGGGTGCGATCCGCGGCTCAGCCGTGCTCGACATCGCCGGGAGCTAGGACACCAGGCTCGCCGCCAGGCCAACGGCCGCGCAGGCGATCACGGTGGTGACCACGCCGACGCGAAAGCGCCAGACGCCGGCGAACGCGATCGCGGCCGTCGCGATCACCAGCCAGTCGGGGTCGCCGTCGGGCACGGCCGCATGGTCGGCGACGAACACCGCCAGCGCCGCGATCACACCGACCACGGCGATCGTGACTCCGTTCAGCGCGTTGGCGAACGACCCGGTATGGCGGACGCGGTCGATGATCGGCGCGCCCGTGATGATGAAGACGAAGCAGGGAACGAAGGTGCACAGCGTGACGATCGTCGCGCCGGCCAAACCCCACGCCAGCCCGCCCTGCACGTTGTAGGCGGCGACGAAGCCGACGAACGTGTTCACCATGATCAGCGGCCCTGGCGTCGACTCGCCGAGCGCCAACCCTGCGACCATGTCCTGGGCGGTCAGCCAGCCGTAGTGGTTGACCGCGGCGCTGGCGACGAACGGCAGGACGGCGTAGGCGCCGCCGAACGTGATCAGAGCTGCGATCGTGAAGAAGCCGGTGAGCTGGGCCACGAAGCCGCCGGCCAGGAGCAGCAGGCCGACCGGGATCAGCCAGATCGCCAGCGACTTGACGATGCGACGGCGAAGGCCGGTCTGCGGGACGGCGGTCTCGGCGTCGTCGTCCGCGTCTCCGTGGGCCGCCGGGCGGCCCAGCAGCGTCGGGTCCCGGCGGCCCGCCAGGTACCCGGCCAGCGCCGCCAGCACCAGGATCACCGGGAACGGCAGCCCGGCCACGATCAGGACGAACGACAGCGCCGCCATCGCGAGGGCGGCGGCGGTGTGGATCACGCGGCTTCCGACCCGGAGCACCGCAGCGGCGACCAGCGCGATCACCGCGGCGCCGAGGCCGCGCACCACGCCGGCGACCGACGCCACCTCGCCGTACTCGACGTACACCGCGCTCATCGCGCAGAGCAGCACGAAGGCCGGCGCCACGAACAAGCCGCCCGCGGTGATCGCGCCGCGCACGCCGTACAGTGAGTAGCCGACGTACGACGCCAGCTGCTGCGCCTCCGGGCCGGGCAGCGCCATGCAGAAGTTGAGCGCATGCAGGAACCGCCGCTCCGAGATCCAGCGCCGGCGCTCGACCAGCTCATCGTGCATGATCGCGATCTGCCCCGCCGGGCCGCCGAAGCTGATGCAGCCGAGCTTCAGCCAGAACCAGAACGCCTCGGATTCGCTCGGCCGGACGGCGGTGATCGGGGGCTGCTGGCTCACACGCGAACTATGGCGTACGCGTCGCTGCAGAGTACTTGCGACGGGTGATACGTTCTCATCCCCGAAACCGAGCAGGAGGGTTCCCATGACACTGGCACGAGTCGTGACGTTCGACGGGGTCTCCAGCGAACGCATGGAGCAGATGCGGGCGGAGATGGCCGACCAGGAGCGGCCCGACGATGTCCCGGCGACCGAGATCGTCGTGCTCCACGATCCCGACGCCGAGAAGTCGGTCGTGATGCTGTTCTTCGACACCGAGGAGGACTACGCGCGCGGCGACGCGACGCTCAGCGCGATGCCGGCCGGCGACACGCCGGGCAGCCGCACCTCCGTCGGCAAGTACAACGTCGAGATGCGGATGACGACGGTCTGATCGCCGCCGGGCGGGGCGCCGGTCAAGCCGGCGCCCCGACGAGCAGGTTGCCTATCAGTCCTCGAGCCACTCCGTCTGCATCTGTGAGGCGGTGTGGATGTTGACCATGCGGAGCTCGCCCGGGCCGGTGTTGGTGAAGGCGTGCGGCGTCCCGGCTGGCGCGATCACGATCTTGCCCGCGTCGGCGACGATCACATCCTCGCCGACGCGGAACGTCGCCTGGCCGCCCTCGACGATGAACAGCTCCGGGTAGGGATGGCGGTGCAGCGACGGACCCTTGCCGGGCGCCGAGTGGACGAGGAACATCGACACTGGCACGTCGTGGTCGGCGCCGATGAACTGGTGCGAGTTCTCGCCGCGGTCGAGATCGTCGATGTCGATCACGGGGCTCATGCTCCAACGATACCGCCGCGGGCTACTCCCGCTCGGTCAGGCCCATCGACGACCGGAAGTCCTCGGACGTGTTCGTGTGGGGGAACGGCTCGGCCGGCTCGGGCACGCCCAGCGCCGCGCACAGCGGCCCCCATCCGTCGCCCGGCTGCCACTCGACGAGCCGCCCGGCGGGGATCGCCCTGCGCACCTCGTCGGTGTTCCTGCCGTAGGCGGCGATCGCGGCCTCGCGGTTGGCGAAATCGGGCGTGAACCGGTTGGCCATCATGTCCATCGTCAGCGCCCGCCGCTCGTTCCAGCGAACCTCGTCCTCCGGCACCGGCGTCTGCAGCTGGGTCGCGATCGTCCGCTCGAAGCTTGCCCACCAGGCCTCCGGCGAGCTGCGCAGCGAGAGCAGCACCACCGCGTCCGGATTGGCCGCCGCCAGCTCGGGCCAGAACGCGGCCGCCGGCCAGTCGACGGTTGCCTCGTAGCCCTCCAGCATCGCGTTCAGGTCGGCGGGCTCGCCGCGCGCGGCCGCGTGCCAGACCGCGATGTCGTCGTCCCGGCCGAACAGCTCGGACATGTGGTAGCAGGGGCCGCCGAGCAGCTCCTCGAGCGCCAGCTTGAGCGAGTGCGTCCCCGTCCGGCCGACACCGGCGCCGATCAGCTTCAAGGCCACGGCGAGATCATACGGCCGCACTTTCTGACACGCTTCCATCGATGATCGAGAGCGCGCTCAGCGACTTCGCCGGCTGGTTCGCCGACCTGATCGAGAACGTCGGTTCGATCGGGCTCGGATACCTGATCCTCGGCTGTCTCCTGCAGTGGGGGCAGACGCTGCTCAACTCGGTCGCGTGGCGCAACGTGCTGCAGGCGTCATACCCCGAGAAGCACATCCTGCAGAAGGAGATCTCGGCCGGCTACGCGGCGGGCGTCGGCCTGAATTCGGTGTTGCCCGGACAGGCGGGGACGATCACGTACCTCGCCCTGTTCCGCGCGTCGATCTCCGGGTCGAGCGTCGCGACGATCGCCGCCGGTGCCGCCGTCCAGGCGATCTTCTGGTCGATCGTGGGCGGGCTCGTGTACCTGTTGCTGTTCCTGTCTCGGCCGGACGCGATCGACGTCAAGCTGGGGACGATCACGTCGTGGATCGGCGACCACCTGGTGATCACGCTGCTGCTGGCCGCCGCGGCGGCGGCGCTGATCCTGATCTGCGTCCGGCTGATCCAGACCCGGCTGCGGGAGCAGTGGGCGCAGCTCGGCCAGGGCGCCGTGATCCTGCGCACGCCGCGCCGCTACCTGGCTCGTGTCGTCACGTTTCAGGCGCTCTCATACGCATGCCGGATCGGCGTCAACGCGACCTTCATGGCGGCCTACGGCATCCCGGTGACGGCCCGCAACGTCTTCATCGTGATCGCTGCGGCGTCGATCGCGTCGGTGGTGGCCGTGGCGCCGGGAGGCATCGGGGCGACCACGTCCGTCCTGCTGGTCGCGTTGGCCGGAGAGGCGACGCAATCCCAGATCACGTCGTACTCGGTTGGCCAGCAGGCCGCCTGCATGCTTGCGAACATCGTGCTCGGGCTGGTGCTGATGAGCAAGGTGTTCGGCTGGGACGCGACCCGGTCGGTGATGCACCGGCGGAAGAAAACCAAGGGCGAGTCGACCGAGCAGGGGGCCGAGGAGCTGGCCGAGCAGCTTGCCGCGCGGCGCAAACCCACCAAGGATTAGCCCGGGGCTGAGGCGGCGCGGAGCTTCTCGACGACGTCGTCGCCGATCTCGTTCTTGGTCACCCGCCGGCTCGCCCGCAGCACGCGATCGATGTCGTCCATCCGCTCCATGTCGGTGATCGCGATCAGCCCGGACGACGACGGCGGCAGCGTGTTCGCGATCGCGTCGGCGATCGCTCGCATCGAGCGGCTCCGCCGCCGGCCGGCGATGGCGCCCGCCGCGCCCCCGACCAGCGCGCCGCCGATCAGCGACGGCGGGAACAGCACTCCCACGGCGGCGCCGGCCAGCGTCCCCCAGCCCGCCGTGCGACCCGTGGTGTCGGCCATACCGGGGATCGTAATCGTCCCATCGCGGTCGCGGCTGACGACGACCGCGCCGTGGATATCGGCTGACCCCGCCGATGCGAGCTGTTGCACCTCCTCCAGCGCGCCCGCCGCTTCGCTCTCGTGATCGTACGCCCCAACGATCAGCGTGCTGCCGGTGCGGCGCGCGTCGCTCACGACTCCGCCGCCGGGTGCCGGTGGCCGTCGTCCAGCGCCTCCAGCGCAGCATCGATGTCGTAGCCCAGCGCGAGGCCGAGCTGGGGCGCCGTCGCGGTCACCCGGGCGGCGCCGGCGATCGGCATGACCGCGACCAGCGCATCCACGATCTCATCGTACGTCGCACCGGCCGCGACCGCGTCCTCGACCCCTGCGCGGTAGGAGGCAGCGCCGGCCCCGAGGGCGAACATCGCACCCAGTTGCGCGAACGCCCGCGTCCGGCAGTCCAGGCTCGCGGGGTCGGCAAGGTCAGTCCGATCGTCGCCGACGGCGAGGCGTCGCAGGGTCTGCTTGTAGCCTGCCATCCTGGTGGATTCCATCGCGCCCGGACGGCGCCTGCATCACCCCGAGGGGGTGATCCCGACCGGCGGTTCGATCAGGCCGAGCGCCTCGGCCCGGTCGACGGCTTCGCTGCGGGATGACGCGCCGAGCTTGCGGTACACCGAGATCGCCTGCGTCTTGACCGTGTTGCGCGAGACGAACAGCCGGTCGGCGATCTCGCGGAAGGACAGGTGCGTCGTCAGCAGAGGGAGGAGCCGGAGCTCGGCCGGCGTCAAGCTGTCGGTCCATCCGTCGGGCGCTTCGCGCCGCGCGGCGGCCCGCCGCACCTCGGCGGCCTGCGCGACCAGCGTGCCCAGCCGCGGGCGGATCAGCAGCAGGTGCTCGACTTCGCCGGACAGCGCCGCCGCCTGGTCGTCTTCGCCCAGCAGCAGGTGGGCGCGGGACGCGTCGAGGCGGCTCTGCACCGCCATCCAGGGCAGGGCTTGCGTGACCTGCGGCAGCAGCCGGCGTGCGGCCACGAGCCACTCCCGGGCGGCGTCGAGGCGACCCCGCTCGGCGGCCGTTCGCGCGCCTGCCGCGTAGCAGACCGCGTTGGTCGCACGTGCGGTCAGCGAGCGGCTGATCAGCCGCTCGATTCCCTCAGTTGCGAGCCCGTCCGCGCCGACCAGGTCGCCGCGCGCGCGGGCCAGCACGGCACGCCCGGCGAGCGCGATCGACGACGTGTTCGTCAGCCCGGCGGCCGACGCCCGCGCCGCGTCCGTCAGCGTCGCGTCGGCGGCGTCGTCCATGCCGCGCAGCAGCTGCGACCACCCGACCAGGAGCAGTGCCTTGGCGCGCCACGGGCTCAGCAGGTCGAGCGAGTCCACGGCGAACTGCGCGTCGGCCTGCATCCGATCCACGCCATCCGGGCAGAGCGCGGCCCGCAGCAGCGCGAGGCGCGGCACCGTGGTGTCGTCCGTGATGGCCGCCATCGCGATGCCGCGTTCGGCGGCGGCCAGGCAGTCCTCGGCCTCCCGCGGCCGGCCGCGGAGGGCGTGGATCCAGCCTGCGAGCACCGCCAGTCCCGGCCGCCGTTCGATCGGCTCGCCGTCCAGCTGCCGCAGCCACGACTCGACCAGTGCGGTCTGGCCGCCGTGGAACGCGTGCATCGCGTGGCGCTCGACCAGCGACGCGGCCTGCCCGCGGTTGCCGGCGGTCAGCGCGTAGGCGATGGCCTGCTCCGTGCGGCCGTTCTCGTCGCACCAGCCGGCCGCCCTGCCGGCCAGCTCTCGTGATGCCCCCGGCGACTCGAGCTCGAGCTCGGCGATCAGCATCTGGCGCATCATCCCGTGGAGCCGGTAGGCGCCGCGGTGACGGTCGAGCGGCAGCAGCATCGAGTTCGTGCGCTCGAGTCGTTCCAGCCGACGACCGGAGTCCGAACGCTGCAGCACCGCGTCGCAGATCGGCGCGGAGAGCTCCTCGAGCACGGCCGTGCGCATCAGGAAGCTGCGGTCGGCGGCCGGCCGCAGCTGGCTGACGACCTCGGCGCGCAGGTAGTCCACCACGAAGCGATCGGTGGCCGCCGGCTCGGTCGGGTGCTCGAGCGCCGCGAGCGCTCCCAGATACAGGCCCGCGGGCCAACCCTCGGCTGCTCGCACGACGCCGGCCGTCTCGGCTGCGGTCAGTCGGCCCGCCGCCGCGGTCACCACGACGCGCGCCTCGCGCGCGCTCATGGCCAGGTCCGCCGGCCCGACCTCCATCAGCCGCTCCTGCGCGCGCATCCGCGCCACCGGGAGTGCCGGATCGCTGCGCCCGGCAAGCGCCACGGTCGATCCGGGCGGCAGCTCGGCCATGATCTCGGCCAGCAGTGCGAGCGACGTGCGGCCGAGCCGGTCGGCCTCGTCCACCACCAGCAGCAGTGGCTCACCCGCGCCGCCGCCGTGCCCGATGTCGGCGAGGGCATCCGCGACGCTCGCGCGCAGCTCGCGCGGATCGGCGTCATCGTCGCTCGCCGTCAGCCAGGCGGCCGGGCGCGGATCCCGCTCCGCCCACTGCGCCAGCAGCGTCGTCTTGCCGTACCCGGCCGCGGCCGTGACCGCCACCAGCGGGACGTCGCCGCCGGCCAGCCGCTTGAGCAGCGCGGTGCGCGGAACCTCGCCCCGCCTGAAGGCGGGTGGGCGAAACCTGGCGCCGGGACGCGGCGCGAGCGCCCCGATGGCGCTGCGGTGGGACACCTGCTCTTTCCCTTCCGGGCGATGACCGCTGCTGCTGACGCGTGTATACATAGCAGTGATGGCAACGCAGCAGTCCAGGCAAGCGTCACAGACGCGGGACGAAAGACGTGCTCGCGGCAAGCTCGCCCGCAAGATGGTGCCGCGGGCGAGCCATGCCGGCTGGGAGCCGTCCGCCGACCGGCTGGATCCGGTTGACGTGCTGACGGCGCAGGCCGAGACCCGGGTTCCCGACCTGGTTCCGATCCGCTACGGGCGGATGCTGGTCTCGCCCTTCACCTTCTACCGCGGAGCCGCGGCGATCATGGCCGAGGATCTCGCGCGGACGCCGACCACCGGGATCGTCACACAGCTGTGCGGCGACGCGCACCTGTCCAACTTCGGCGGGTTCGCCACGCCCGAGCGCGACCTGGTGTTCGGGCTCAACGACTTCGACGAGACGCTGCCCGGGCCCTGGGAGTGGGACGTCAAGCGGCTCGCCGCGAGCATGGTGATCGCCGCCCGAGACCGCGGGCTGTCCGCGAAGCAGACCCGGCAGGTGGCCGTGGCCACGGCCGGCGAGTACCGCCGCTCCATGCGCGAGTACGCCAAGCTGTCGAACCTCGAGCTGTGGTACCGGCGGATCGGCGCGTCCGACATGCGAGACCGTTTCCGTGAGGAGCTGGGCGAACGCGGCGAGCGGGCGCTCGACTCGGCCGTGTCGAAGGCGATGACCAAGGACCGGATGCGGGCCCTCAGCAAGCTCACCTGCCGCGTGGACGGCGAGCTGCGGTTCCAGTCGAATCCGCCGCTGCTGGTGCCGATCGAGGAGCTCGTCCCCGACGCGCTCGAGCACGACATCACGACCTTCGTCCAGGGCGTCCTGCGGTCGTACCGGCGCACCCTCCAGGAAGACCGCCGGCGGCTGGTGGACACGTACCGCTACCTCCACCTGGCGCGCAAGGTTGTCGGCGTCGGCAGTGTCGGCACTCGAGCATGGGTGGTGCTGATGATGGGCGTCGACGAGACCGACCCGCTGGTACTCCAGGTCAAGGAGGCGCAGGCCTCGGTGCTCGAGCCGGTGCTCAAGAAGAGCGAGTTCGCGAACAGCGGGCAGCGCGTCGTGTCCGGGCAGCGGATGATGCAGACCGCCAGCGACATCTTTCTGGGGTGGCACCGGACGGTCGGCGTCGACGGCGTCGAGCGGGATTTCTACGTCCGCCAGCTGTGGGACTGGAAGGCTTCGGCGAACATCGACGCCTTCGACGCTTCGGGGCTCACGGCGTACGGCAGGCTGTGTGCAAGCACGCTCGCACGCGCCCATGGCCGCTCGGGCGATCGCATCGCCATCGCCTCGTACCTGGGTAGCGGCGACGACTTCGATCGCGCGATCGCGGAGTTCTCGTTCGCGTACGCCGATCAGAACGACGCAGACTACGCACGACTCAACGACGCGGTCACGTCGGGCAGGATCGCCGTCGAGACCGGAGTCTGACCCGCCGGCTCAGTCCAGCAGGCTCCTGATCAGCGACTCCTCGATCCCCGGTACGATCGAGTCGGCCGCCGCCAGCCGTTCGCTCGGCAGCGTCCCGGCGACGGCGATGCACCGCATTCCCGCCGCCTTGGCCGACGCCACCCCGGCCTCGGTGTCCTCGAACGCGATCACCTGAGCGGGCGCCGCGTCGACGCCCTGCTCGTGGAGCACCGACAGCGCTCGCAGGTAGCCCTCCGGGTGTGGCTTGCCGTCCGTCACGGCGTCGGATGAGATGACCGCTGTCACGGCGTCGGCCAGCCCCGCCGCGGCCAGCACGCCCTCGATCTCGGCGTGCGCGGCACCCGACACGATCAGCACCGGCACCCGGCTCGCGGCGTACAGCACGCCGCGGCGGACGTCCTCGCCGACCGTCTCGGTCTCGGCGACCGCATCGATGTAGCGCTGGATGCGCTCCGCCACGATCGCGTCGACGTCGACGTCCGCGCCCAGCCAGGTGGTGACGATCTGCTCGTCGGACAAGCCGGCGAGCGCGTCCAGGTACGCCTGCTCCGACAGCGGGCGCCCGTGGCGCTCGAACAGCTCGGCGAAGACCCGGTACATGATCGTCTCGTCGTCGGAGATCGTGCCGTTGAAGTCGAAGATCAGCGCCCGCGGGCGGCCGGCGTCGATCACAGGTTGGACTCCGGGCCGCCGGACGTGTCCAGCGGCAGCGGCATGGGGTTCGTCCACGCCGTCGTCCCGTCGGCCGCCCGGATCTCGACCCGCCCCCACTTCCACAGCTCCGGGAACCGCAGCGTGCACGCGGTGATCAGGCCGGCGCCGTCCTGCTCGGTGACCGTGGCCCGCCAGTGCATCAGCCGCGGGTCGGCGTTCGCCCGGCCGCCGTCCCACGGGCCCGAGCGGAGGGTGACGGCGCGCGCCGGTGAGCACCGCACCTCGACGCCGGCGGCGGTCACGCTCACGTCGTGCACCACCGGCCCGGTCGACGCGTAGAACGACCCGCTGCGCAGCGCCTCCAGCACCGCCGCCTGCGTACGTTCAGGCGCCCGCACCATCGTCCACGCCAGGCGGCTGTCGTACCCGGGGTAATGGCAGTCGTCGCAGGCGATGCCCAGACAGGTGGCGTCGCGGTGCAGGACGGCATCCCAGAACTCGACGGACGAGGCGTTGCCGTTGGTCTGCTGACTACCGCCGTTGTAGACCTCGATGCCGCTCAGGGCGGGCGCCGACAGGTACTGCTCGGACTCCAGGCCGCTCCAGTAGGGATGGGCGAGGAAGGCGACGCCGCCGTTCTCGACGATCCAGCCTGCGGCGTCGCCGATCGTCGGGAAGTAGTCCTTCACCTCGGGCAGGGTCGGCACGCCGAGCGCCAGGATGTCCGCCTCCAGCGTCTCGTCGACCCGGGCGGACAGCTCGCTCGAGCCGATCACCAGGATGCGGTCGCCGGGGTGCTCCGTGACGTGCCAATGGTCGGTGATCGCCAACACGTCGAAGCCGGCCCGCGCGTAATGGTCGGCCAGGCCCTCGGGCGTCGCCTCGCCGTCAGAGTTGGTGGTGTGGGCGTGGAACTGGCATTTCAGCCACTCGCCGCCGCCCTGGAAGGGGGAGGACATGGCGCCACGCTACCCGACCGCGGCAGCCCGGCAACAGTGCCACGGCCGCCTTGCGAGACTGGTCCAAGCACGTCAGCCAGCGCCGCCACCGCGGCCTCGGCGGCCGCCGCCGGGAGGCGCCCGTAGCCGATCAGCAGCGACGAGCCGATCGCCGGCGGGTCGTGCATGAAGCTCTCCAGCATGAATATCCGGATGCGGGCGTCCAGCGCCGCCTGCTCGAGCCCCGCGCGGTCGACGCTGGCCGGCAGGCACGCGGCCAGGTGCAGCCCCGCGCTCTGGCCGGCGATCCGCGCCCGAGGCATGGCCGCCGCCAGGGCGCCCAGCAGCGCCTCCCGCCGCCGGCCGTACTCGACCCGCGTCCGGCGGACGTGCCGCTCGAATGCGGCCGTCTGGATCATGTGGGCGAGGGCGATCTGCTCGGGAGCGGGCGACCCGCCGTCCAGCGCAGCCTTCAGCTCGGCCGCGCGGTCCGCCAGCCGCCTCGGCATCACCGCCCAGCCCAGCCGGATCGCCGGCGCCAGCGTCTTCGACGCCGATCCGACGTAGACGATGCTGTCCGGCGCCTCCCCCTGCAGGGCGCCCGCTGGGCGACCGTCGTAGAAGAACTCGGCGTCGTAGTCGTCCTCGATGACGACGCCGCCCGACCGCGCCCACGCCAGCAGCCGCGCGCGCCGGGCGGCCGCCATCGTGACGCCGCTGGGGAAC
This sequence comes from uncultured Actinomycetes bacterium, assembly GCA_963809205.1. GTDB lineage: Bacteria > Actinomycetota > Thermoleophilia > Gaiellales > JAICJC01 > DATLLN01. Next base: position 29,551 of record CAWEIS010000005.1, read on the forward strand.
TGGTGCGCCGGGGTGACGATGGCCGCGTCCGCGCTGCTCGCCACCAGGCGCTCGACTTCGGCGCCGCGGGCGTCCACCGGGATCGGGACGAACCTGAGGCCGGCGCCCGGCGCGGCACGGCGTAGCCCGTCGGCGCAGGGATCCTCGAGCCCGATGCTCCGGCCGCCCAGCGAGGCCACGACGCGGCAGGCGAGGTCGACCGCCTGGATCGAGCCCTGGCAGACGACGATCTGGTCGGGGTCGGCAACCACCCCGCGAGCCCTGCCCAGGTAGTCGGCGAGCACCCGGCGCAGCCGCTCGTCGCCGCGTGGGTCGCCGTAGTCGAACGCCCGGTCGGGCGCCGTACGCAGCGCCAGCTGCAGCGCCTGGCTCCAGGCGCGCCGCGGGAACAGGCCGAGGTCGGGCAGCTCGGGAACCAGGTCGTAGCGCGGCGACGGCGAGCCGTCCGGGCCGGCGGGTAGCGGGGAGTCCGCGCCCTCCCGCACCCGCGGGGCCGACCGCGGCCGCATCTCGACGAACCCCTGCTCGCGCAGCTCCTCGTACGCCTCGACCACCACGCCGCGCGACACGCCCAGGTCGGCCGCCAGTGTCCGGCCGGCAGGCAGCACCACGCCCGGGCGCAGGCGCCGCGAGCGGATCGCCTCGCGCAGCTGCTCGGCGATCTGGTCGCGCAGCGGCCGGCCGGCGGCGCGGTCGACGGCCAGCAGCAGGTCGTTGGGGCCGCTGGTCCGGCTCATCCGCCCGATTGTGGCTGTTGTGGCCGCCCGCGCTGGAGCCCTAGCATGCTCGCGAGGATACCGCCGGGAGATTCCCGGCTGATTTCGCAATGCCACGCGTTCACCACACCAGAACCTCTCGGAGATGGCACCGCGCCATTCCGGCCCTGCTGGCCGCAGCGCTGCTCGCGACCGGCGTCTCGTGCGGCGGCTCGTCGGGCGGGGGGTCGAGCGGCGGCGACCAGGTGCTGAAGGTGGGCACGGTGGCGGCGATCGACTCGCTCAATCCGTTCGTGGCCATCGACGCCCAGGCGTACAACATCTTCGTCATGGAGTACCCGCAGCTCGTCCAGTACGGGCCGGGGGTCAAGATCGAGGGCGACTACGCCGAGAACTGGACGCACTCCAAGGACGGGCTGGTCTGGACCTTCCATCTCCACCCGGGCGGCAAGTGGTCGGACGGCAAGCCGCTGACCGCCGAGGACGTCGCGTGGACGGGCAACACGGTGCTCAAGTACGGGAGCGGGCCGACCGCGCTGCTCGCCTCGTCCCTGGACGGCGTCAAGGATTTCAAGGCGACCGACGACAACACGGTGGTCGTCACCTACAAGCGGCCCGTCGCGCCGGTGCTCGCCAACCTCGAGCAATTCTTCATCCTGCCCGAGCACATCTGGTCGCAGTACACCGCCAACAACGGCAAGGACTTGAAGGCGTTTTTTCCGGAGAAGCACCTGCCGGTGGTCGCCGGTGGGGCGTACTCGGTGACCAAATACGAGTCGAAGGGCGTGACCGTGCTGAAGCCGAATCCCGGCTTCTACGGCCCGAAGTCCCACGCGGCCGCGGTCACGCTGTCCTTCTACACGAACGCGACGTCGATGATCGAGGACCTGGCGAACGGCGTCCTCGACTACGTCGACCAGGTGCCGTTCACGGCGGCCGACGCGGTCAAGAAGCACGACAACCTGACGCTGAACGTGGGGCCAGGTTCGGAGGTGACGAACCTGATCATCAACTCCAACCCGCTGAAGACCAAGAACCGCGAGCTGCTCGACCCGAAGGTCAAGGAGGCGCTGGAGTATGCGATCCCGCGCGAGCAGATCGTGGAGGTCGTGTTCGGCGGTTATGCGAAGCCGTGGGCCAACATCCTGTCCGAGTACTCCAAGGGCGACGGCTGGCTGAACCCCGACGTGCAGCCGCTCCCATACGACATCGACAAGGCGAACGAGATCCTGGACGGGCTCGGCTACACCCGCGGGTCGGACGGGATCCGCGTCGCACCCGCGGACAACGGCCAGCCGACACATCCGATGAAGTACTCGATCATCGTGCCGGGCGACCTCGACTTCAGCGGCGACCGCCAGTTCGAGATTCTGCAGCAGTCGTTCGCCAAGATCGGCATCAACGTGTCGGAGGTCGCGGGCGGCGACGTCAACCAGGCCTACAGCCTGATCACGGCGCCCAACTACAAGTACCTGAACGCCGACATGGCTACGTGGTACTGGCACCCGTACGTGGATCCCAACTTCAACCTCTCGGTCGTCACCAAGGCGCAGTGGGGCAACTACAGCGACACCGGCTTCGACGACCCGAAGTATGACGCGTGGTGGTCGCAGCAGTCCAAGATGATCGACCAGAAGCAGCGCCAGGCGCTGGTCTGGAAGATGGAGGCCTACCTGGCCGACCAGCGCCCGTACATCCAGCTCGTGCAGGGTGCCGTGATCACGGCCTGGGGCCCGCGCTTCACCGGCTTCGAGCCGCAGCTCTCGGGCTACTGCAAGTGCTACTACACGAGCCCGCGGCCTACGTGATGTAACAACGGGGTCAGACCCCTTTGTTACACGCGGCGCCGCTCGAGGTCGAGGAACGGCAGCTGGACGACCGTGGCGCCGACGGTGCTGCGCTCGCCCTCGACCGACCACTCGACCTTGAGCCGGGTGCCCGCGGCGGCGTGATCGGGATCGACCGACGCCAGCGCGACCAGCTGCTTCAGCATCGGCGACCATCCCAGGCTGGTCGTCCGCCCGACCTGCGAGCGCCGCGCGTAGATGGGAACCGGGTCGCGCTGGACGACGGGGGAGATCGCCGGCGGCAGGCCGTGGCGGTCGAACCGCGCCTGGACGTCGTCCCAGTCGAGCACCAGGCCGGCCAGCCTGCGATGCGGTCCGCCCGCCGCCTGCTCGGCCGCCAGCGCCCGCCGGCCGACGAAGTCCCGCTTGCCGAAGTCGACCAGCCGGTCGAGGCCGATCTCGAACGGCGAGTACTCATGGTCGGGCGTCTCGGCGTGCAGCACGCTGACGTAGTCGACGTCGACCAGGATCAGGCCCGCCTCCAGCCGGACGACGTCCAGCGCCCGCAGGCCGGTTGGCCGCAGGCCGTAGCTCGCGCCGGCCTCGGCCAGCCTGTCCCAGACCGCCTCGGCGCCGTCGGCGGGGATCCACAGCTCGTACCCGAGGTCGCCGGTATACCCGGTGCGGGTGACGTCGACGTCCACGCCGCCGATCTCGCTGCTGCGGGCGCGGAAGTACCGCACGTCCGCCCAGTCCTCGCCTGTAGCCGCCTTCAGCGTCTCGCGGGACAACGGACCCTGCATTGCGAGTGCGGCGGTCGACTCGCTGACGTCCCGCACCTCGACGTCGAGGCCGCCGGCGTTCATCGTGATCCAGCGCCAGACCGGATGCGCGGCCGTCCAGCGGAATGTCGTCTCGCCGATCCGCGTGACCGTGCCGTCGTCGACCACCTTGCCGCGCTCGTCGCACCACGGCGTGTACAGCACCTGCCCGACCGCCAGCTTCCTGGCGTCGCGGGTGACGATGCGGTCGACCAGCTCCGCCGCGTCCGGGCCCGACACCAGGTACTTGTAGAGCGGCGAGACGTCGAACACGCCGACGGCGTTGCGCACCGCCGAGTACTCGATGTCGTGGAAGTCGGCGTACGTCAGCGCCGACAGGTAGCCAGACCATTCGCCCCACTGGAGGTTGCGGTTGAGCGGCGCCAGCCGGCTGTGGAAAGGGGTGCCGATGCTCACCGGCCGCGCTCCAGGTCGCGGGCGATCTCGCGGGCGGCGTTCTCACCCGGACCGCCGGTGATGCCGCCTCCCGGATGGGCGCCGGAGCCGCACAGGTAGAGCCCGCGCATCCCCAGCCGGTAGCGGGCCATGCCCAGCACCGGGCGCCAGGCGAAGAACTGGTCAAGGCCCGGCTCGGCGTGGAGCAGGTGGCCGCCGGACATGCCGTACTCGGCCTCCAGCCCAGCCGGCGTCAGCACGCGGCGCCCGGTGACCAGCTTGCGCAAGCCGGGGGCGAACCGCTCCAGCTCCCCGATGGCCAGGTCGGCGACTGCGTCCTCGGCGGCGTCCCGGGCGACCCACTGGACGACCGCGCGCAGCCGCGTCTCGTCCTCCAGCACCGCCTCGATCTGGGGCCGCTCGCTGGTCTCGCCGTACTTGGACGCGTCGAACGCGCGCTCCACGTCGTCGATGCCCCGGGAGACGACGATGCGGCCGGCGAGCATCGCCGGGTCGTCGGCTCCACGGAACGCGGGGGTGCGGCTCAGTTCGAGCTCGACCACCGCCGCGTGCCCGCGGGCCCGGATGTTCTCGGCGCGCCAGCGCGTCCGCGGCCCTGCGGCCACGGGGTCGAGCAGCGTGCACAGCGTCGTCTTGGGGTCGAGCGAGGACGCGACGGCGGCCGCGTCGATGCGCTCGCCGCCGGCCAGCGTCACGCCGGTGATCCGTCCCTCCTCGACGATCAGCCGCTCGACCGCGGCTCCGGTGCGCACCTCGGCGCCCGCCGCCCGGGCGGCCGCGGCAAGGGCGTCGCCGAGCACCTGTGGGCCGCCGCGTACGAGCGCGGTCTCGCCGGCCGCGCCGCCGTCTCCCTCCGCCATGTCGTTGAGCAGCACGAGTGCGCTGCCCGCCGACCACGGGCCGAGCTCGGTCATCAGCGTGCCGCGCGCGGCCAGCGCGCCGCAGATCGCGTCGTCGCGGAACCACTCGCGTACGAAGTCGGCCACCGCCATCGGCAGCGCGCGGGTCAGCTCCCGCGCCGTGCGCGCGCCCAGCCCGCGGTACGCCTTGCCCAGCTTCAGGCCCTCGACCAGGTCGCGCGGCGTCGCCTTGTCCAGCCGCGCGGGCGTCGTCCGGTTCATCCGCGCCAGGAACCCCGAGAGCGCGCGGACGTGCCGGTCGTAGGCGACGTAGGCGCCGGCGTCGACGGGGTCGATCCGCTCCAGTGCGGCGGCCGTTCGCTCGGCGTCCGCCCAGAACGGGAGCGGGTCGCCATCGTCGCGCAGGGCCAGCATTCTGATCTCCGGGCGGATCAGCTCGAGGCCGTGCGATCGCAGCCTCAGCGAGTCGATCACCGACCGGCGCAGGCGCCCCGCGGTGGGCAGCAGCTCGGAGACCCCGCCCGTCCGCTCGCGGCGTTCGAGCACGACCACGTCCAGGCCGCCGCGGGCCAGCAGCCCCGCCGTCACCAGCCCGTTGTGGCCGCCGCCGATCACGATCACGTCGCGGCGGCTCACGAGCGCCACCGTCCGCGCTTGCGCTCGCCCAGCAGCTCCAGCGCGGCGATCCGGCCGGGGGCGCCCATCAGCCCGCCGCCGGGGTGGGCGGCCGAGCCACACATCCACAGCCCGTCGACCGGCGTGCGGAAGCGCGCGAACCCGGGCACCGGCCGGTTGAAGAACAGCTGCTCGAGCGACAGCTCGCCCTGGAAGATGTTGCCCTCGGAGAGACCGATGCGCCGCTCGATGTCCAGCGGCGTCAGCACCTGCTTGCCGAGGATCAGCTTGCGGATGCCGGGCGCCCGTTCCTCGATCGTGTCCAGCACCGTCTCGCCCAGCGCGTCGCGAGCGGCATCGTCCCATTCCGCGCCGTCCGCGAGGTGGTACGGGGCGTACTGGACGAAGCAGCTCATCGTGTGCTGGCCGGGCGGCGCCATGTCCGGGTCGACCAGCGTCGGGATGATCATGTCGATGTAGGGGCGGCGCGACGGACGGCCGTACTTCGCGTCGTCGTACGCGCGCTCCATGTAGTCGACCGACGGGCTGAAGCTGATCGCCCCGCGCAGGTGCTCGCCCGTGCCCGGCAGGCACGAGAACTCCGGCAGCCCGGAGAGCGCGAGGTTGACCTTGGCGGACGAGCCGCGGAACTTGTACCGGCGGACGTCGGTCAGGAACTCGTCGTCGAGCACGCCCGGCTCCAGCAGCCGCTCGAACGTGACCCGCGAGTCGGCGCTGGACAGCACAGCGTCCGCCAGCAGCTCCTCGCCCGACTCCAGCGTGACTCCGGCGATCCGGCCGTCCGCGGTGTCGATCCTGGCGACGGAGGCCTCTGTGCGGATCTCCGCGCCCAGCGACCGAGCGGCCGAGGCGATGGCCAGGCTGACGCCGCCGGTGCCGCCCTTGGGGATGCCCCACGCGCGGAACGCCCCGTCGATCTCGCCCATGTAATGGTGCAGCAGGACGTAGGCGGTGCCTGGTGAGCGAACGCCCTGGAAGGTGCCGATGATGCCCGACGCGGACATGGTCGCCTTCAGCGGATCGGTCTCGAACCACTGGTCGAGGAAGTCGGCGGCGCTCATAGTCATCACCTGGATGAAGGTGTCGCGGAGGCGTCGCGGCAGCTCGGCGAAGCTGCGCGCCAGCGGGCCCAGCGATACCCACTCCGTGGGGTGGATCCGGCCCTGGTCGGGCGGGACGACCGACAGGATCGGCTTGATGAAGCGCGCCATGTGCACCATCAGCCGGCCGTACTCCTCGTATGCCTCGGCGTCGGACAGCGACCATCGGCGCAGCTCCCGGAACGTCGTTCCGTGGTCGTTCACGCGCCACAGGTAGTCGTCGTCGAGCGGGGTGAACGTCCCGTCCAGCGGCAGGATCTGCAGCCCGTGGCGGCCGAGGTCGAGGTCGCGGATGATCTCCGGCCGGAGCAGCGAGACGACGTACGACGCGACGCTGAACCGGAAGCCGGGGACGATCTCCTCGGTAACCGCGGCGCCGCCCAGCACCTCGCGGCGCTCGAGGACGACCACGCGCATGCCGGCCCGCGCGAGGTACGCGGCGGTGACCAGGCCGTTGTGGCCGCCCCCGATGATGATGGCGTCGTAGCGCTGCTCGGTCGACATCGCGCGAAAGCATACGGCGGCGGGCGCGGCGCCGGCGGCGTCAGCGGCCGAGCAGCTCGCGCAGGCGAAGCGCCATCCGTGGCCCCGCCGCCTCGTCCTCGTGCCGGAAGTAGCAGTAGACGTCGCGGCCGGCGTCCATCGCCTCGCCGATCCGCTCGCCCCAGGCCAGCAGCTCCGCGTCGTCGTAGGACTCCCGCCGCAGCCGCAGGTAGCCGAGCGGCGCGGGACAGCTCCTGCGGCCGCGACGCCTCCTCGTTCATGTCGGTCACGCACCAGGCGACGCCGCGCTCCTCGAGCAGCGCCCTGGCCGGGCGCCACGACGGCTCACGGCACTCGATGACGGCGGCCAGGCCGGCCGGCAGCGCCTCGGCGAACGCAAGCACCAGCTCCCCGTCGTACGGCAGCTCCTCGGGGACGCGGAACAGCACCGGTCCCATCCGCGGCCCCAGCCCCGAGGCCCGTTCGACGAACACCTCGACCATCGGCCCGGCGTTCCGCAGCCGGCCGACGTGGGTGATCTTGGCGCTGGCCTTGAGCGTGAACCGGAACGTCTCCGGCGTCTGCTTGCGCCAACCGTCGAACAGGCCGGCCGAGGGGAACCGGCGGAACGTGTAGTTGATCTCGACGGAGTTGAAGACCGATGCGTAGTAGGCGAGCCGTCCCGCGGGGCGCACGCCCTCCGGGTAGAAGACGCCGTGCATCCACTCGTCGTACGCGAAGCCGGATGTGCCGAGGTGGAAGCTGCCCGCCATCGGCTGCCATGATGACACGATGCCGATCGAGGAGCCGCGGACGATCTGGACGCCCGCGGCGAGCCCGCACGCCGTGCTGCTGCTCGGCCACGGCGCCGGCTCGCCGATGACGACGCCGTTCCTGGGCGGCTTCGCGACGGCGATCGCCGAGCTCGGCGTGTCGGTGCTGCGCTTCGACTTCCCATATATGGAGGCCGGCCGAAAGGCGCCCGACCGGGCGCCGGTGCTGGTCGATGCCACACGCCGGGCCTTCGACCTGGCATCCGCACGCGCCGGCCGCCTGCCGGTGCTTGCGGGCGGCCGCTCGATGGGCGGGCGCATCGCGTCGATGGCGACCGCCGAGGGCATGCCGGCGGCCGGCCTCGTCTTCCTCGCCTATCCGCTGCATCCGCCGGGACGGCCGGAGAAGATCCGTGACGCGCACCTCTACGGGATCGAGGTGCCGATGCTGTTCCTGCAGGGCACGCGGGATCCCTTCGCCCAGCCGGAGCTGCTGGCCGCGGTGCTGAGCCGGCTTGGCCCGCGCGCCGAGTACCGGCCCCTCGAGGGTGGTGACCACGCCTTCCGCGTGGCCGGTGGCGAGCGCGACGCGGGCAGGATCGGTACGAGTCTGGCGCCGGTCGTAGCGGAGTTCGTCGAGCGCCGGGTCCTGCGTTCTCACCCGTGACATGACAGCAGATCGACGCCGGGCACCAGTGGTCGGAGTCGGGCGGCACGCTGCCCGTCTTCCAGGCGCACGGGTTCGACCGGGCGTGGGGGCTGTTCAACTATCCGAACGACTCGTGGACGGTCGCAGCCCAGTCATCGATCGTCTCGAACTTCTTCGCCTGGGGACGCGACTACGCCAACAAGATCAACGCGCGCTCCGGCCAGGCGCCGCCGTGGTTCGGCTACGTCAAGCAGCTGGTCGGCGGCTCGTGCAACGACCCGGCGCTGCCCTGCTACAACCCGGCCGTCGCGCCGGGCAAGCGGTACACGCTGCCGTCGACGATCGCAAAGTGGATGAGCCCGCATACCGATGGATGGCGGGTGATTCAGGTCTACCGCCTCGTCGACGGCGCCCAGCCGGGGCTGTGGGACTGCACCGCCGCCGACTCCCGCGCCCACTGGGCGGCGGTCACCGAGACCTACTGCTTCGGCGACCTGAAGACGCTGCTGGACGCCGTGTCGCCGGCGACCGTGGTCACCGATCCGGCCGGCGTCGCGCGGGTCTGGAATCCGGACGCGCTGGACACGCCGACCGCCACCGTGAACTCAGGTCCCGCCGCTGCGTCATGCGCCGGCCCGGCGTCGTACACCGGCCTCGCGGCCGGGCCTCACACGTTCCAGGTCTGGCCGACCGACGCGTTCGGCAACCGCGGCCCCGCGGCGACGTGGTCGTGGTCGATCGCCGGATGAGTGATTTCCGGCCGGAAGGAGTGGGGTTAACCCCATGGCAGGCGGTGCCCGGCTGGGTCACCATGATCAAACCGTCAGGTCACCACTTCACCAGGTAGGAGTCGAGATGAGCACCATCGTTACCCGAGCGGAAGACGCCGCAGATGCTGTCGCCCAGCTGCGCCTGCGGCTCGTCGGCGACGTCGCCACTCCCGCAGATGCAAACTGGGACGAGGCCCGCGCGGCCTGGAATCTCGCGGCCGACCAGCGGCCCGCGATCGTCGTGATCGCCGAGTCGGCGGACGACGTCGTCGCGGCCGTCGAGTTCGCGCGCGACAACGATCTGCGCGTCACCGCGCAGGGCACCGGTCACGGCGCCGGGCCCAAGCGCTGGGACGACGACATCCTGCTCGTCAAGCTCGAGCGGATGCGCGGCGTGGAGATCGACCCCGCGCAGCGGATCGCGCGCGTCGAGGCGGGCGCGCAGTGGCAGGACGTCACGCACCCCGCGGCCGAGCACGGCCTGGCCGCGCTCGCCGGCTCGTCGCCCGACGTGGGCGTGGTCGGCTACACGCTGGGTGGCGGCCTCAGCTGGCTCGCACGCCGCCACGGCATCGCCGCGAACAGCGTCGTCGCCATCGAGATCGTCACGGCCGACGGCACGCTCGTTCGCACCGACGCCGACAACCAGCCCGACCTGTTCTGGGCGTTGCGCGGCGGCGGCGGCAACTTCGGCGTCGTCACCGCGATCGAGTTCTCGCTGTTCGAGATCACGTCGGTCTACGCGGGCATGATGTTGTGGCCGATCGAGCGGGCGACCGAGGTGCTGGAGGCGTACAGCCGCTGGACGGAGACCGCCGACGAGGACGTCACGTCCACCGGGCGGCTCCTCAACCTGCCCCCGATCCCCGACATCCCCGAGCCCTTCCGCGGCCGGTCGTTCGTGGGCATCGAGGCCGTGTTCCTCGGCGGCCAGGCAGGTCGGCGAGCGGTCGCTGGCCGAGATCCGCGCACTGGCGCCCGAGCTCGACACGTTCGCGGACATCCCGATGCCGGCGCTCAGCAGCATGCACATGGATCCCGAGCACCCCGTGCCCGGGGTCGGCGACGGCATGCTGCTCGAGGAGTTCGGCCCGGAGGCGATCTCCGCGCTGGTCGGCGTCACCGGCCCGGGGACGAACTCGCCGCTGCTGTCGGTCGAGATCCGGCATATCGGCGGCGCAGTTGCTCGCGAGGGCGACGGCCACGGTGTGCTGGCCAGCATCGAGGCGCCGTTCGCGCTGTTCGGCGTCGGCATCCCGATGACGCCCGAGATGCGGCGCTGCCATCGGGGGCACGCTCGACGGCATGCGCTCGTCGATGACGCCGTACATCGCATCGCAGGCGTACTTCAACTTCAGCGAGCGGTCGGCCGACCCGTCCACGCTTCTACGGCGCCGCGGAGCGGTACGCACGGCTCTGCGAGATCAAGTCGATGGTCGATCCGGGCGGGATGTTCCGGGCGAACCACGCATTGAGCCAGGGGTAGCTGCTGCGCCCACCCGGTGCGACAGGGGGCTGACTACCCCTCTGTCGCACCGGCGCGGGCACGCTCGCGCAGCTCGTACTTCTTGACCTTGCCGGTCGACGTCTTCGGCAGCGGGCCGAAGCGCACGGCATCGGGCGTCTTGAACCCGGGCAGCGACTCACGGGCGAAGGCGATCAGCTCGGGCTCGGTCACCTGGCCGCCGTCGCGGAGCGTGACGAAGGCGATCGGCCGCTCGCCCCACTTCTCGCTGGGCATGGCGGTGACGGCGGCCTCGAGCACGTCCGGATGGCGCAGCAGCACCTGCTCGACCTCGATCGTCGAGACGTTCTCGCCGCCCGAGATGATGATGTCCTTCGCCCGGTCGCGAAGCTCGACGTAGCCGTCTGGGTGCATCACCCCGAGGTCGCCGGAGTGAAACCAGCCGCCGCGGAACGCCGTTCGGGTTGCCTCCTCGTCGTCGAAGTACCCCTTCATGACGTTGTTGCCGCGCATGACGACCTCGCCCATCGTCCGCCCGTCGCGCGGCACGTCTCGCATCTCGTCGTCGACCACGCGGATCTCGTCGGCGGTCAGCATGGCGACGCCCTGCCGCGATCGCAGCCGGGCGCGCTCGGGCGCGTCGTGGGCGTCCCACTCGGGATGCCACTCGCAGATCGTGATCGGGCCGTACGTCTCGGTCAGGCCGTAGACGTGGTTGATCGAGAAGCCGAGCGACTCCATCCGCGCGATCACGGTGGGCGACGGCGGCGCGGCGGCCGTCGTCACCTGGATCGGCGGGTCGACCTCGACGGGCCGCCGGGTCGGTGGCCAGCATCACCAGCACCGTCGGCGCCCCGTTGAAGTGCGTCACCCGCTCCTCGCCGAACAGGCGCCAGATGCGACCGGGGTCGACCTGCCGGAGGCAGACGTGCGTCGCACCGGCCGCGGTCACGGCCCATGGGAAGCACCAGCCGTTGCAGTGGAACATAGGCAGCGTCCACAGGTACACGGACGAGCTGTCCAGCCGTGCATGATGCATCTCGGCGAGCGCGTTCAGGTAGGCGCCGCGGTGCGTGTACATGACGCCCTTCGGGCGGCCCGTCGTGCCGCTGGTGTAGTTGATGCTGATGGTGTCGTCCTCGGTGACAAGCCGCGGCTCTGGGTCGCCCTCGGCGGCCGAGGCGAGCAACTGCTCGTACTGGTCGCCGGCGAGGATCGTGCGCACGCCCGCGCCCTCGGCCAGGTGGGCGAGGGAGGGGTCGGCGATCAGCAGCGTGGCGCCGGAGTGCCCGAGGATGTAGGCGATCTCGTCCGCCATCAGCCGCGTGTTGACGGCGACCAGCACCCCGCCCGACCAGGGCACGCCGAAGTGCGCCTCCAGGATCTCGGCCGTGTTCGGGCAGAGCACCGCGACCCGATCGCCGTGGCCGATGCCCTCCTGCTGGAGGGCAACCGCCAGCCGGCGCGATCGCCCGCGCAGCTCGGCCCAGGTCATCCGCCGGGCCTCGTCGACCACGCCCAGCCGCTGCGGGAAGATCGACGCGGTGCGCTCGAGGAACGCGACCGGCGTCAGCGGCGAGAGGTGCACGGCGTCCGCGGGCTGCATGAGGGCGGCTAGTGTGTCATGGCACCTGCGTTGCGGACAAGGAGGCTGGCGATGGCGACGACGAGCGGTGTGATGGTTCGCATCGACGAGGGCACGGCGTATCTGACGCTCGACCGCCCGGACCGGCGCAACGCCCTCAGCCTCGAGCTGATGCACGAGCTGCTGGCGGCGCTGGACGAGCTGGCCGCCGACGAGGCGGTGCGGACGGTGGTGATCGGCGGCAATGGGCCGGCGTTCTCCGCAGGCCACGATCTGAGCGAGATGGTGGGCCGGGACATGGCCACCTACCAGGAGCTGTTCGACGTCTGCACCCGGCTGATGCTGCGCATCCACGAGCTGCCGCAGCCGGTGATCGCGCGCGTCCACGGCATCGCGACGGCGGCCGGCTGCCAGCTGGTCGCCACCTGCGACCTGGCCATCGCCGCCGAGGAGGCGCGGTTCGCGACGCCGGGCGTGCGGATCGGGCTGTTCTGCTCCACGCCGATGGTGCCGCTCTCCCGAGCGATCGGCCGCAAGCGCGCGCTGCAGATGCTGCTCACCGGCGAGCCGATCGACGCGGCCACCGCGCTGGACTGGGGGCTCGTCAACAGGGTGGTGCCGGCGGAGCGGCTGGACGATGCCGTCCGCGAGCTGGCCGAGGCGATCGGCCGGGCGAGCCCGCTGACCGTCGGCATCGGCAAGCGCGCGTTCTACGACCAGGTCGACCTGGACGAGCGCGGGGCCTACGACCTGACCAAGACGGTGATGTCGATGAACGCCATGGCGGACGACGCGCAGGAGGGGATCGGCGCGTTTCTGGAGAAGCGGTCCGCCGTGTGGACGAACTCTTGACACCTCATTCAGCCTCTGGGACTCTTCCTCGGCAACCAACCATGGGGGGTGGACGTTGAGAATCTCAACATCCGGCCTGCGCGTGTCGCTCGCGCTGGCCGGAGTCACGGCGGCTGCGTTGATCGCGGCCGCGTCGCCCGCCGCCGCGCAGCCCACGGGGCTGGGCGTCGGCCCGATGTGCGCCTTCGGCGGCGCCTCGAGCGGCGTCAGCGCCGCCCGCGGAACCGCGCGCGAGCCGCTGACGATGGCGCAGTCGATGCAGGAGGTGCCGGCCTCGGCGCTCGCCAAGATGTCGGCGAAGACCGGCGTCGTGAGCATCCCGATCTACTTCCACATCATCACCGACGGCACGACCGGCCTGGTCAGCGACACGACCATCAACAAACAGATCGTGGCGCTGAACAACAGCTACAGCGGGCAGCTTGGCGGGGTGAAGACCGGCTTCCGCTTCCGCGTGGCCGGCGTTGACCACACGAACAACGCCGCCTGGTTCGCGGTCAACCCGGGCGATCCGGCGGAGAAGGCGATGAAGCGGGCTTTGCACAAGGGCGGATCGGGCGCACTGAATGTGTACACCGCGTCCGGTGGCGACTTCCTGGGCTGGGCAACATTCCCCTCGTCGTACGCCTCGAAGCCGTGGTACGACGGCATCGTCATGGACTACCGCTCGATGCCCGGTGGCCCGTATGGCACCAATTTCTCGCTCGGCCTGACGCTGACGCATGAGTCCGGCCACTGGCTCGGCCTGTACCACACCTTCCAGGGTGGGTGCGGCCGGACAGGCGATCTGGTTGCCGACACCCCGGCGGAGAAGACCCCGACCTCTGGATGCCCGGCTAACAAGGACACCTGCAACAAGCCGGGCAAGGATCCTGTCCACAATTTCATGGACTACTCCTACGACTCCTGCTACACGCAGTTCACGGCTGGACAGCGTGCCCGCATGCAGCATCAGTGGAACTACTTCCGGGCGGTCGCATAGCGCACGCCTGAACCGGGGCGGGCGACTCGTCCGCCCGCCCCGGATCACACCCGGCTCCGTCCAGGCGCGTTGGTACCGTCAGGACGAGTGGGCGTCATCGATCCGAATGTGTCCGGGCCGATCCTCGCCGTCGCTGCGGGGGTGCTGGTCGTCGCGGGAGCCGCCAAGCTGCGGCGTCCCGTTCCCGCCGCCGAGGCGGTGACCGCGGTCGGCCTGCCGGGCGGCGTGGCGGCCGTTCGCTGCCTCGCCGCGGTCGAGATCGCGGTCGGCCTGGCGTGCCTGATCGACCCGGTGCCGGCCGCCGCCGCTGCGCTGGCGCTGCTCTACCTAGCGCTCGCCGCCTTCGTCGTCATGGCGTGGCGGCTCCCCGAGCCGCCCCCCTCGTGCGGCTGCATGGGCACCGACCGCGACCCGCCGCCGCACCCGCTGCACGCCGCCGTCAACGTCGTGCTCGCCGGCGCCGGCGTGCTGGCCGTGATCGCGCCCGCGGCCGGTGTCGGCTCGCTCGTCGCCGACGCGCCGCTGCTGGCCCTGCCGCTGCTCGCCGGGCTGGCCTGCGGCGTCGCACTGGTGCGCGCGGCGCTCGAGACCCTGCCCGTGGTCGCGTTCGCGTACTCGCCGGGAGGGGACGCGTGAGCGGCGATCTGGCCGATGCCGCCGCCCGCCTGCTCGAGGGCCGCACGTCGCGCCGCGGGCTGTTGATCCGGCTGGCGGTCGCGGGATCGGCAATCGTCGTCGCCCCGCTCCGCTACCTGCTGCGCCCGGGTACGGCGATGGCCGTGATCACGTGCTCGCAGTGCGGCGGCGGCGCCCGGTGCTGCGACGGCTGGACGGACTTCTGCTGCGTCATCAACAACGGCATCAACGCCTGCCCCTCGTACACCTACATCGCCGGCTGGTGGAAGTGCACCAACTACACGGGCACGAACATCTGCCACAGCGAGGGCGTCCGCTACTACATCGACTGCAACCGCAAGCCAGGGATGCACTGCCCGCACGGCTGCTCGTGCGCGAACGGTTCCTGCTCGAACCGATCGACGTGCTGCAACGTGTTCAAGTACGGCCAGTGCAACACGCAGGTGGCGCAGACGACGGAGGTCGTCTGCCGGATGATCAAGTGCGCGAACCCGTGCACGCTGTTTCCCGACATCTGCAGCTGCACGACGTTCGTGGACAACAACACCTGCGGCCATGACGTACCGTGCCTGAAGACCGACCAGGGACCGGCGTCCCCGTACACCGGGCTGCGCGGCGGCGGCGGAGGAGGGTACGGATGACCGCGCTGGTCGTCGTCGAGACGATGCTGCTCGTCCTGCTGTCCGTACTCGTCGTGGGCCTGCTTCGCAGCCACGCCGAGATCCTCCGGCGGCTGGAGTCGGGCGGCATGCCGCAGCGATCCACCGCCCCGGCGCTGGCGATCGCCCAGCCGCGGGACGACGCGCCCGCGCCGGCCGACGTCGGTGGCGTCACGCTCGGTGGCGACGCGGTGCAGATCGCGGTCGGCGTGCCGGGAACGCGCACGCTGCTTGCCTTCCTGACCAGCGGGTGCTCTGTGTGCGGCGGCTTCTGGCAGGCGCTGCGCGAGGGAGCGGCGGCGACCGCGCCGGGCGGCGCCCGCGTCGTGGTCGTCACCCGCGACTCGAGCATGGAGAGCCCCAGCCGGCTCCGTGACCTGGCGCCCGCCGACCTGCCGGTGATCATGTCGTCGCAGGCCTGGGAGGACTACCGCGTCCCGCTCGCCCCGTACTTCGTGCTGCTCGACGGCGCGTCCGGGACGGTCGAGGGCGAGGGCGCCGCCGAGTCGTGGCCGCAGGTCGCCTCACTGCTGCGCGACGCGATGGACGACCAGGCCGAGGCCGAGCGCCATGGCGACCGGGTGGAGCGCGATCTGGCGTCGGCGGGCATCGGCGCCGATCACCCCAGTCTGCACTCGGCGCAGGTGGAGGCCGGCGAATGACCGCCGACGCCGTCGTCGTGGCCGGCATCGGCCTCGCGATCGCCGCCGGTGTGCGGTCGGCGTGGTCGCCCTGAGGAGAGTCGATGCTGGGCAGCATCACCTGGCTCGGTGAGTCGGGCCGTAACGCGAGATGGTGGGTCACGGTGGGCTGGTTCGGCGTCGGAGCCGTCGGCGCGGGCGCGCTCGTCGGCTGGCTGATGGGTCTGCTGGGCGCCGCTGTATCCGGCGCGGTCGGGCCGCGCGAGGCGGACGCGGCGCTGGCGCTGCTGGCCGTTGCCGGGATTGCAGCCGACCTCGGGCTGGGCGGCCTGCGGCTGCCCACCGTGCGCCGCCAGGTCGACGACCGCTGGCTCAACCGGTACCGCGGCTGGGTGTACGGCGTCGGCTTCGGGTTCCAGCTCGGGCTGGGCGTGGTCACGGTCGTCACCACCGCCGCTGTCTACCTGGCGTTTGCCGCCGCTGCGCTGTCCGGTTCTCCGGTCGCCGGCGCCCTGATCGGCGCGGTCTTCGGCGCGGTGCGCTGGCTGAGTGTGCTGCCCGGCGGGTGGGTGCGGCGGTCGGCCGACCTCGTCCGCATGGACGGGCGGCTGCGGCGCTGGGAGCCCGCCGGCCGGCGCGTCACGCTGGGCGGCGAGGTCGCCGCGGTCATCCTGCTCGCCGTCGTGGCCGGAGCGGCGTGAACCTGTCCGCCCACGGCATCAGGGTCGGCCTGCCGCCCGGCTGGGAGGGGCGGATCTACAAGCGGCCCGACCCGGCCGCTCAGCCCATCGTTCACGCAGCCAATGTCGCGCTGGCGCCGGATGATGGCGACTTCGCCACCCGCACCGCGGAGCTGATGCCCGCCGACGGCGTGCTGGTCGTGATGGTCGAGTACGAGCCGGCGCTGGCGACAGCGGCCCAGTTCGCCGCGGCCGGCGTACCGGAGATCGATCCGGCCGCCGCCTCGCCGTCGCACCTGCTCCGCCGCATCCCCGGCCAGGCCGGCTACCAGCGGTTCTTCAACGACAGCGGCCGGGCGTTCGGCCTGTACGTGGTGATCGGCGCTGCGACCCGGGCGCGGTCGGCGATGCCGAAGGTGGACGGCGTCCTGGCGACGATCGAGATCGACCCGCTGCCGGCCGGCTAACGCTCGCAGGCGGTGCGCGGCTCGCCCGCGTCGGCCTCGCACCAATCGTCGCCCGCTCCGCCGTCGTCGCTGTCGCCGCCCGCACCGTCGTGGACGCTGAGCGAATCGTTGCCGGCGCCGCCCTGGAGCGTGTCGGCCCCGCCGTCGCCGCCGAACAGCCGGTCGTTGCC
Source organism: uncultured Actinomycetes bacterium (assembly GCA_963809205.1). Taxonomy (GTDB): domain Bacteria; phylum Actinomycetota; class Thermoleophilia; order Gaiellales; family JAICJC01; genus DATLLN01. Next base: position 46,700 of record CAWEIS010000005.1, read on the forward strand.
GTCACCGCCCGAGAGGGTGTCCGAACCGGCGCTGCCCAGCAGGATGTCGTTGCCCGGGCCGCCGATCAGATCGTCGCCGCCGTCGCTGTTGCAGCGGCCGGCGCAGTCGCGCGCAAACCGGCCGAGCTCGTCCTGGAACGCGTTCGACGTCAGCGATGCCTTGCCGCCGCCGTCCGTCGATGCCATCGACGCCAGCTCCAGGCTCTGTTGCTGCCAGGCGAAGATCACCGAGCGGCCGTCGGGCGAGAACGACGGCTGGTACGCCGGCCCGCCGGCCAGCAGCCGGGCGGCCCCGGTGGAGAGCCGTCGCACGTACACCCCGGGCAGTCCGTGGTTGTGGACGAAGGCGAGCTGGCGCCCGTCGGGCGACCATGCCGGCTGGACGTCCGAGACCGTGTTCGACGTCACGCGCGAGACCTTGCCGCCGCGGGCCGTGATGTAGATCTCCCAGTCCCCGTCGCGCTTCGAATCGAAGGCGATCCGCCGCGCGTCGGGCGACCACGCCGGCAGCCCGTCGACCGCCGGGTCGCTGGTCACTCGCCGCGGGTTCGCCGGCGGGTCGGCGTTGATGATCCAGATGTCGTAGTTGCCGCCGGCTCGGCTGCTCTCGAAGGCGATCCGGGTGCCGTCCGGCGACCACGACGTGAACCCGTCGAACCGCGGGTCGGTCGTCAGCCGGCGGACGCCGCTGCCGTCGGCGTTGATCACGTACAGGTCGTAGTTGCCCGAGCGCCGACTGGTGAACGCGATCCGCCGGCCGTTGGGCGACCATGCCGGCGCGAAGTCGTTGGTCGGGTTGTTGGTCAGCGCGCGGGGCGTGCAGGTGCGGCACGGCGGCTTGGTGAACACGTTGAAGTTCTTGGGGCCGTCGCGGGTGCTGTCGTAGACCATGTCGCCGGTGCGCGGCGGCGCGCCGCTCATCATGGTGTCGTCCCCGCCGCCGCCGTCCAGCGTGTTCGCCCCGGCGTCGCCGGTGATCGAGTCGGCCTGCGGCGAGCCGATCACGCCCTCGACGTCGGACAGCGTGTCGCCGCCCTCGCCGCTTGCGGTGCCCGCGGTCAGGTCGACGGTCACCGGCGCGGTGGAATCCTCGAAGCTCGCCGTGTCGCGGCCGGCGCCGCCGCGCAGCGTGTCGGAGCCGGGGCCGCCCAGCAGGACGTCGTCCCCGCCGCCGCCGTCGAGCGTGTCATTGCCGCCGAGGCCGCACACCACGTCGTTGCTCGCCGTGCCGTTGAGCACGTCGTCGCCAGCCGTGCCGGTGATCGTGCACACCGACGGAGCCGCCTGCCCGGCGCCGCTCCCCGCGCCCACCAGCGCGACCGCGATCACCACTGCCGCAGCCGCCGTGCGTGTGCGTCGCGTACGACCCATCAGGAGCCTCTACGGCGCCGCCCGCCCGACTCCTGCGCGGGATCTAGCCGGCCAGCCTGCCCTGGGCTCGCGCCCGGTCGAGCAGGCCCGGAGGCAGCGGGACTCCCGGCGGGCGGCCCTCGAGCAGGTGGTGCACCAGCACGTACAGCACCGGCGCCCACGCGGACTCGATCTGCAGCAGCGGCATCCCGGACGGCTGGACCTGTACGGCCGGCACGCCGCCGGCGCCGGCCGTCGCCTGCAGCGGGCCGGTCTCGGCGTACCAGAACGACTCGATCTGCCCCTTCAGCGTGAGCGCCAGCCGCTGGCTGGTCATCACCAGGTCGGCGCCGCCCAGCCGATGCCAGCTCGGCGTCGCCTTGCGCTCGGCCTCCGCCTTCTTCGACGCGTTGTACGCGAGGCTGGCCGCGCCGGTGACGGCCAGGCCGACGGGGCCGCCGAACAGCAGGAACGACCGCCGGTACTGGGCGTCCTCGCCGAAGTAGCCGAGCACGTTGACGGGCGAGAGGTGCGCGTGCGCGACCTCACCCGGCCCGAGGGCGATCGGGGGCTGCTCGACCGGGAGCGAGGCGCCGGCCGCCAGCGATCCTGCCCAGCCGTACGCCTGCAGGTACCCCTCGTCGTATGCGCTCCAGCCGGTGCTCACGACTCCGCGAGGACGGTCGCCAGCGTGTCCGCCATGAGCACCGCGTGCTCGTCGGCGAAGACGAGCGGCGGCCGGATCTTGAGAACGTTCGAGTGCGGACCCGTGCGGCCGACGAGGACGCCCCGCCCCCGCAGGCCGTCGACGATCCGGCCGGCCGCCGCCTCGTCAGGCGCGCCCTCGGCGTCGACGACGTCGACGCCGATCAGCAGCCCGCGGCCGCGAACATCGCCCAGCACGGGGTGCCGGGCCGCGACGTCGCGCAGCCGCTCACGCAGGGCCTCGCCGACGACAGCGGCGTTCTGCATCAGCCGTTCGTCGCGGATCACGTCGAGCACGGCGATCGCGGCCCTGGCGGCAACGGGGTTGCCGCCGAAGGTGGAGAAGAAGTCCGTCGTCTCGGCGAAGCGGTCCATCAGGTCGGCTCGGGTGATCAGCGCGGCGACCGGATAGCCGTTGCCCATCGGCTTGCCCAGCGTGACGAAGTCGGGGGTGATCCCGAAGCCCTGGAACGACCACATGTGGTCGCCCGTGCGACCGTGTCCGGCCTGCACCTCGTCGGCCACGAACAGGCCGCCCGCCTCGCGCCAGCCGTCGACCATGGCGGCGACGTCGGCGGGAGCGGGCGTGCGCACGCCGTCGCTGGTGAACCCGCCGTCGAGGAACGCCGCGGCGGGCGTGACGCCGCGATCGCGCAGGCGGCCGACGGCGGCAGCCGTCTCGGCGCCCAGCCGGGTCGTGTCGTCGACGGCGACCGTCTCGACGCCGTGCGGCCGGTAGCCGGCGGGCCACTCCTCGGGCGAGACCGCGGCGATCACCGTGGTCACACCGTGATAGGCGAAGTCCGTGACCAGGGCGCCCGACCCGCCGGTGCAGGCCCTGGAGATCCGCCACGCCAGGTCGTTCGCCTCGCTACCCGAGTTGACCACGACCACCGTGTCCAGGCCGCTGCCGTCGGGCATGGCGGCGATCAGCCGCTCGGCGAGGTCCATCAGCGGCTCGTACAGATAGCGGGCGTGCGTGTTCAGCGTCCGGGTCTGGCGGACGACGGCCTCGGTCACCCGCGGGTGGCAATGGCCGACGACGGGGACGTTGTTGTAGACGTCGAGCAGCCTGCGGCCGTCGGCATCGAACAGCCACGGGCCCTCGCCGCGCTGCACGTGCACCGGCTCGGAATAGGTGAGTGCCGTGATCGCCGAGCCCAGCGCCTGCCGGCGGCGCTTCGCGAGCTCCGCGCTGGCGACGCGAGGCCTCGCGGCGCCCAGCTCCTGCGCCACCGTCTCGATGCCGACGCGGTCGAATAGGTTCAGCAGCATCCAGGAGCCGGGATCCCACGCCTGGATGTACTCGGCGTTCTCCGGGTAGCTGATCACCCGCCAGGCGCTGATCGAGACGATCGTACAGAGCCGCGCCGCCAGCAGGTCGGGGAGCAGCTCGAGCTCGAGCTGCTCCAGCCCGACGCGCGACTGGAAGCCGTCGATCAGGATCCGGGCCGAGCGAAAGATGTCGTCCTCGTGGCGGGTGCGCAGCACGGAGGACAGCGACGATGCGAGATCGGTCGCCAGGGCGCTGTGAACGATGTCGCCGAAGTCGATGATGCCGACCACGCGGTCGCGGTCGTCGAGAAGCGCGTTGTCCAGCGCGAAGTCGCCGTGGATCACCTGGCTTCGCAGCCGCGGCCAGGCGGGGGTGACGCGCTGCTCGTAGCGATCGAGCAGCCCGTCGACGATGGCGCGATGCCGCGGATCGGGGATCGACGGCACCAGCGGCCGCAGCCCGAGCGCGTTCTTGGTGTCCCACAGGAAGCTGCGGCCGGCCCGCGGGTGGAAGAAGCCACGCAGGGCGATGCCGAGGCGGGCCAGCGTCTCGCCGTAAGCACGCAGTGCGCGATCGTCGAGGTCGCTGCCGGGCGCGGCTGCACGGCCGGGCATCCGCTCGAACAGCCGCACGAAGTGGCGGCCCTCGGGGCCCTCGGTGGTCGGCCGGTAGGAGGCCGGGTCCGACTCGTCGTGAAGGCCCAGCGCGAGCTGCGGCCGGGCGACCGGCAGATCGGGGTCGGCACGGCCGATGTGCAGGATTGCCGCGGTCTCCAGGTCGAGCACCGCGGGGTCCTCGCCCAGGTTCGAGATCTTGACCACGCCTCCCGCGCTGCCGTCGTCGATCATGAACGCCTGGTCGCGCTCGCTGCCCAGATCGCGTGCCTCGCCGTCGATGCCGTACAGCTCGAGGGCGATCGCGGACACCTCGGCGGGGGTGAACCGGGGAGGCGTCGCCTCGAGGACGCTGGTGGCGCTGGCTGCCGGCTCGGTCATGCTGTCGACAGACTACCGGCCACCGCCGGCGAGCAGCGAACGAGCCATTCGCGAGGCCCACAGGACGCTCTCGATGGCCCCGAGCGACCGCAGCCACGATGCCTGCGGTTCGTCCAGAGCGGCCTGGTCGATGCGGTCGGCGATGGACAGCCCGTCGCCTCCGCGAGAGACGCCCAGACGACGGCGGCCTCGTCCTCCCCCTCCGCCGAGCGCGCGAGCGGCGCCGACGGCGACTCCGCGAGCTCCAGGCGGCTCGCGTGACAGCTCGCGCGCTGCGGTTGCGTCGGCGAACCCGCTCCGACGACGATCGAGTCGATCCCGGCGCCAGTATCCCCGAGCGCGTCCCGTAACGTTGCCGGAACGGCCGCGGTGAGAGACTCATCCGAAGATGGGACTTCGCCGTCATCGGATGGCCTGGTCGATCGTCGGCCTGATCGTCGTCGTGAATGCCGCCGCGATCTGGCTGGGTCTGCTCGACCGCGACGTCCAGTCGCTGGTCGCGACCTTCATGTTCGCGGTGGTGACGATCGGATTCGCGGTCGTCGGTGCGCTGATCGTGGCCCGCGAGCGGTCGAACAGCTTCGGCTGGCTGTTCATCGCGATGGCGGTGTTCCTGTCGGTGCCACACAACCTTGCGCAGAACTATGCCGTGTACGCCCTGGCCGTATCGCCGGGAGACTGGCCCGGCGCCCAGGCCGCCCTGTGGATCTCGTCGACGGCGTTCGACACGGTGTTCGTGATGCTGATGACGCTGCTCGTGCTGCTGTTCCCCGATGGACGGCCGCTCACGCCGCGGTGGCGGATCGTGGTCGCCGCGACTCTGGCATCCGGGCTGGCGGGCGTGGCCGGCGGCCTGACGGACTTCACGTTCTCGCCGCCGCTCGACGGCCACACCAACCCGCTGCTGGTCAGCGCCGAGCCGTGGGCGACCGCGATCAAGGTCGTGCAGGGTGTGGCGTTCGCGGTGGCGATCGTGGCGTTCGTGCTCTCGGTCGTGTCCATCGTGCTCCGCTACCGGCGCTCCTCCGGCGTCCGCCGCCAGCAGATGCAATGGGTGGCCGCCGGCGTGCTGTTCGAGGCGGTGCTGGTTGTCGTCTCGGTGGTGCTCGGCGCGCTCGGCCTCGACGAGTCGGGATCGCTCCCGTTCGTCGGCGCCATCGTCCTGTTCCCGTCGCTGATGGCCATCGCCATCCTTCGCCACCGGCTCTACGACATCGACCTGGTGATCCGCCGGACGCTGGTCTACACCTGCCTGGTCGCCGTGCTGGCGTTGGTCTACCTCGGCGGGATCGCCATCCTGGGCGCCGTGTTCCGCTCGGCCACGGGCCAGTCGGGCGCGCTCGCGGTCACCCTGTCCACGCTGGCGGTGGCGCTGGCCTTCCAGCCGGCCCGGCGGCGGATCCAGCACGCCATCGACCGCCGGTTCTCGCGGCGCACCGCCGATGCCCAACAGGCCGCCCGCGCGTTCAGCGGCAGGCTGCGTGAGGAGATCGACCTGGACGCGCTGTGCCAGGAACTGATCGGCGTTGTCGACACGGCTGTGCAGCCGCGCCACGCGACGCTCTGGCTGCAGCGCTCAGCCGACGACTGAGCCCCACGCGCCGACCACCGTCGGCGGTAGGAACGTCGCGTCGGCCGCCATCATGCCGTCGGCGATCCGCTGCTCCAGCGTGTCGAGCCTGAGCTGCTCCTCGGTCGCGATGCCCGCCGCGAAGATCACCGGGCTGAGGGTGCCGGCGATTCCTGCGAGCAGCCGCGGACCGGTCGGATCGTCGGGCGCCAGGTAGCCCTGCACGCCGAACGACGCCACCTCGGCGACGCCGGCGGCTTCGAGCAGGAGCGCCAGCCGCGTCCCGACCGTGGGGTGCGTGCCCGCGTGGTGGAACGCCGCCATCACCCACTCCTTCGTCTGCATCGCGGCGTCGGTCGGCGGCTCGGTGCGAGCGGCGCCCACGTCGAAGTCGATCATCGCCACCTTGCCGCCGGGCCGGACGGCGCTTGCGTGGTGGCGGAGAACCGCGACCGGGTCGGGCATGTGGAACAGCACCAGCCGCCCGACGACGGCGTCGAACGGCCGGTCGTCGCGCCAGGCGGTGACGTCGCCGCGCACGAAGCGGACGTTGTCCAATCCGGCATCGGCCGCGCGAGAGGCCGCCACCTCCAGCGCCTCGGCCGACTGGTCGAGGCCGATCACCTCACCCTCCGGCCCCACCATCTCGGCGAGGATCGCGCTGACGTGGCCCAGGCCCGTGCCCAGATCGAGCACGCGCATGCCCTCGCCGAGGCCGGTCGCCCGCAGCAGCAGCCGCGTGGCACGGTCGATCGAGGCGGCCTGCAGGTCGAGCCGCCGCAGCTCGGCCTCCGCGCTCCCGAGCACGTAGCGGTGCTCCGTCATGTGCGCACCGTATCGAAGTCAGCGTCGCTCGTGGGCGAAGCGGTCGGTCGCCTGCACGATCGCCCGGGCGATCGGCTCGCTGACCGAGTGCCCGGCGTCGCCGACCACCACCAGCTCCGATTCCGGCCAGCGGCGGGCGAGCTCCCATGCGGTGCCGAGCGGCGCTTGCAGGTCGAAGCGGCCGTTGACCAGCACGCCGGGCACGCCGGCCGGTGGGTCGATCCCCGTGGCCAGGACGTCCGCGTCGAGGAACGCGTCGTGGGCGATGTAGTGGGTGACCGTCCGTGCGAACCCCAGCCGGAACGTTTTGTCCTCGAAGCGTGGAGACAGGCCGTCGCGCGGCGGCCACGCCGGCGTCACCGACTCCCACACGCACCACTCGTAGGCGGCGTGCTCGCGCACACCGGGGTCGCCGCTCTCCAGCATCCGCCGGTACGACTCGACCACGTCGTCGCTGCGGAATGCCTCGGGCACGGCCTCGCGCCGGCGGGCCCACTGGGCGGGGAACATCGGGGCGAGTCCGTCGCGGAACAGCCAGTCGTCCTCCGAGCGGCGGCCGGTGGTCACGCCGAACAGCACCAACTCCGAGACGCGGTCGGGGTGCGTCGCCGCGTACGCCAGCGCCAGCGTGCTGCCCCACGATCCGCCGAGCACCAGCCACCGCTCGACCCCCAGGTGCTGCCGCAACAGCTCCATGTCGGCCACCAAGTGGGGCGTCGTGTTGGCCTCCATCGAGGTCGCCGGGTCGCTGGCCTGCGGGCGGCTGCGGCCGGCGCCTCGCTGATCGAACAGCACCGTGCGGTAGGCGGCTGGGTCGAACAGCCGCCGATGCCAGGGCGTGCAGCCCGATCCCGGTCCGCCGTGCACGACCGCGGCCGGTTTCCCGTCGTCCGCGCCGCACGTCTCCCAGTAGATCGCGTTGCCCTCGCCGACGTCGAGCATGCCGTGCGCCGAAGGCTCGATCTCGGGGTAGAGGCCGGGCATCAGCGGGACGCTAGTGCATCGACAGCGCGGTGGCGTCGGGGTCGAGCCGCCGCCGCCGCCGCGGCCGGTAGAGGTCACGCAGGGTGACGTACAGCGTACGATCGTACGATCACTGCAAGCGAGGTGCGGCGGATGGGGTTCCCGAGCGGAGAGGTGGCGGTCGTCGGCGTCTACGAGTCGCCGCTGCGGCGTGCCCCGGGCGTCCATCCGTACGCGATCCACGCCGAGTGCATCCTCGGCGCGCTCGCCGACGCCGGCCTCGAGCTGGGCGACGTCGACGGGTTCGCCACGGCGGCCTCGTTCCCGTCCGAGGGCGGCCTGCAGATGTCGCTGAGCGAGGTCGCCGAGTACATGGGCATCCATCCCCGGTGGTTCGACTCGACGGACATCGGCGGCGCGGCGTTCATCACGCACGCCGGGCATGCGGCCGTCGCGATCGCCGCCGGCCTGGCCGACGTGGTGGTCGTCAGCTACGCGGCGGCCGGCGCCTCTGGCGTGCTGCCCTTTCCCGACTACAACACGGCGGCCGCCGGTCCCGGCCAGTGGGAGGTGCCGTACGGCCCGACCACCGTCGCGACGTATGCGCTGGCCGCGACCCGCCACGCGCACGACTACGGCACGACGCCTGAGCAGCTCGCCGCGATCGCGGTGCAGTGCCGCGAGAACGCCGCCGGCAACGAGCACGCCCGCTTCCGCGATCCGATGACCGTCGACGACGTGCTGGCGTCGCCGATGATCGCCGATCCTCTGCACCGCAACGACTGCTGCATCGTGACCGACTCGGGCGGCGCGTTCGTGCTGGCGTCGCGCCGCCGGGCCGAGCAGCTCTCGTCGACTCCGGTCTACCTGCTGGGATTCGGCGAGGCGCTCGGCCAGGTCTCGATGAGCCAGATGTGGCCGTTCACGGAGACCGCGGCCGTCGGCTCGGGCGACCGGGCGTTCGCATCCGCCGGGATGAGCCATGACGAGATCGACTGCGCTCAGCTGTACGACAGCTTCACGATCACCGTGCTGGTCACGCTGGAGTCGCTCGGCTTCTGCGCCCGCGGTGAGGGCGGCGCGTTCGTCGAGTCCGGCGCGCTGGCACCGTCCGGCTCGCTGCCGATCAACACCGACGGCGGTGGGCTCTCCAGCAACCATCCCGGCCGTCGCGGCGCGCTGTGCATCATCGAGGGAGTCCGCCAGCTGCGCGGCGAGTCTCCGGGCGTCCGCCTCGACGGGGCGCGCACCTGCCTCGTGCACGGCACCGGCGGCAGCCTGTCCGCCACGGCGACCGCGATCCTGGGAGTCTGACGTGGACGCGATGCCGAAGCCACGACCGCACATCGACGCGCTCTCCGAGGAGTTCTGGGCGGCGGCGCGCGGCGGCCGGCTGCTGATCCAGCGATGCGAGCGGTGCGGCGAGCATCAGTGGTACCCGCGCGCCCACTGCCTGCGGTGCGGCGGTCAGCCGGAGTGGGTCGACGCCTCCGGGCGGGGCGTCGTCCATACGTTCGCGATCGTCCGCCGGTCGACCAACGCCGAGTTCACGCCGGACACGCCGTACGTGTTCGCGATCATCGCGCTGGAGGAGGGCGTGCGGATGGCCGCGCGGGTGGTCGATGTGCCGCTCGGAAGACGTGCGCTGCGAGCTGCCGGTGCGGGTCGTCTTTCCGCCCGGCGACGATGAGACACCCCTTCCCTGCTTCACAGGAGGCTGACGTGCCGACCTACCTCGAGGATCTGGCGCCGGGCGACGAGTTCCGCTCCGCCGGCCGGACGGTGACGGAGAGCGACATCATGGCGTTCGCCGGCGTCTCCGGCGACTTCAACCGGCTGCACACCGACGAGCCGTGGGTGCGCGAGAACACGCCGTTCGAGGGTCGCATCGCCCACGGGCTGCTGGTGCTGGCGATGTCGAGCGGGCTGGCGACGCCGGGCCTCGACGACGTCGAGATCATCGCCTATCTGGAGGAGACTCGGCGGTTCACGGGCCCAACGTACCCGGGCGACACGATCCAGGTGCTGTGCCGCATCGACGATGTGCGGCCGAGCGGCTCGCGGCCGACGATGGGCGTCGTCTCGCTCGACGTCGAGGTGCGCAACCAGCGCGACGAGGCCGTCCAGTCGGGCCGCGACGTGTGGCTGGTCGCGCGCCGGCCGGAGGCGGCATAGATGGCCGGCCTGGACGGCAAGGTCGCGCTGGTCACCGGCGCCGGGTCGGGGATCGGCGCGGCGGTCGCCCGGCGGCTGGCCGCGGACGGCGCATCGCTGATGCTGGCCGACCTCAGCTGCGATGCGGCCGCCGGCGTCGCGGCTGCGCTCGGCGACCGCGCCGCGTCGTGTGCCGTCGACGTCAGCCGGAGGGCGGACTGGGAGGCGGCGGTCGGCGAGACGGTCGGCGAGCTGGGAGGTCTCGACCTGCTCGTCAACTGCGCCGGCATCACCCGCGACCGAACGTTGCTCAAGATGACCGACGACGAGTGGCGCGCCGTGATCGACGTGCACCTGACCGGCACATGGCTGGGGTGCCAGCACGCCGTGCCGGCGATGCGCGACCGCGGCGGCGGGGCGATCGTCAACATCTCGTCGGAGGCGCGGCACGGGTCGTTCGGCCAGGCGAACTATGCGTCCGCCAAGGCGGGCATCGTCGCCCTGACGCGCACCGTGGCGCTCGAGCACTCGCGCCACGGCGTTCGCTGCAACGCGGTCGCCCCCGGGCCGGTGAACACGCCGATGCTGGACGCGGTGCCGGAGGAGGTCAAGCTCGGCTGGCTGCCGCAGATTCCGATGCGCCGCTTCGCGGAGCCGGACGAGATCGCCGCGGTCGTCGCGTTCCTGGTCTCGGACGACGCGTCGTACGTGACCGGCCAGTGCGTCGCGGTCGACGGCGGGAGCACGTGGACCTGACGCGGTCGCTCGACCCGCTGTTCGCCCCGTCGTCGGTCGTCGTGTACGGGGCCTCCGACGTCCACGGGTCGTGGGGCCGGGCGGTGGCCGAGCGGCTGCTGCGCGGCGAGCCGGAGCGGCCGGTCTACTTCGTCAGCGAGCGCCGGCCGGAGGTGCTGGGACGGGCGACGGTGTCCTCGCTCGAGGGGCTGCCCGAGGTGCCGGAGCTGGCCGTGCTGGTCGTCCCGTCGCGGGTGCTGCCGGACGTGGCCGACCAGGTGCTCGGCGCAGGCGTCCGCGCGGTCGTCGCGATCGCCGCGGGGTTCGGCGAGACCGGCGAGGCGGGCCGAGAGGTCGAGCGGCGGATGGCACGGGCTGCGCATGAGGCCGGGGCGGTGCTGCTCGGCCCGAACTGCATGGGCGTCGTCGACACGAGCAGCGGTCTGCACGCGGCTCCGTGGATCGACCTGCCGGCCGGCGACGTAGCGTTCGTCTCCCAGTCGGGCAACCTGAGCATCGATTTCGGCGACCGGGCGCGCGATCTGGCGCTGGGCTTCTCGCGCTTCGTCTCGGTCGGCAACCAGGCGGACGTCACGGTCGCCGAGGTGCTGATCGACTGCGTGTCGCACGAGCAGACCCGCGCCGTCGCTGTGTACTGCGAGGCGTTCCCCGACGGCCGTGCGTTCGGCCGGGCCGCGCTCGCGCTCCGCGAGGCGGGCAAGCCGGTGGTGCTGCTGGCGCCGGGCCGGTCGGCGGCCGGTGCGCGGGCCGCGCTGTCGCACACCGGCGCGCTGGTCGGCGACTCGGCCGTGGTCGACGCGATGTGCGCCGCGTGCGGTGCGGTGCGGGTCTGGACGCCCAGGGAGATGGCCGAGGCGGTGGCGGCGCTGCGGGCCCTGCCGGCGCCGCGCGGCCGCCGCGTCGGGGTGATCACGACGGGTGGAGGCAACGGCGTGATCGCATCCGATGCCGTCGTTGCAGCCGGACTGGATGTGCCGGTGCTGCCGGCCGAGACCGCGCAACTGATCGCCGGCGCGGTGCCGCAGTCCGCGTCCACCGACAACCCGGTCGATCTGATCGGTGCGACGCTCAGCGACGCGGGCAACCTGGTCTCGGTGGCCGGCCTCCTGCTCGACTCCGGCGCCGTCGACGCAGTGGCCGTCACCGGATCGCCGTTCTCGATGTGGTTCGACGCCGACGAGTCGCTGGCGGGCCTCGAGCGTGACTCGGTCGCCGGCTTTCGGGAGCTGGTCGACCGGACGGCGATGCCGGTGGTGTTCACGACCGACCGCCCATCGTCGCCGTCGGTGACCGAGGCAATCGCCGCGGGCCTCATCGTCCATCGTGACATCGAATCGGCGGCGCGGGCGCTGCGCGTCGCCTGGGACGCCGCCGCCGACCCCTCCGGCGTGCCGGACGAGCCGGCCGCCGAGCGACCGGTGAGCGAGACCGGGTACTGGGCGGCGCGCGACGCGGTCGCGGCGATCGGGATCCCGGTCCCGCCCGCCGAGCTCGTCCATGATCCTGGTCAGGCGCTCGCGGCCGCGGGCCGGCTTGGCTACCCGGTCGTGCTCAAGGCGCTCGCCGGCGAGCACAAGTCGGACGCCGGTGGCGTCGCGCTCGGCATCGAGGACGAGGCCGCGCTGGAGCAGGCGATCGCCGTGACCGCCGAGCGGCTGGCGCCGGGCGCGTGGACGGTCGAGCAGATGCTCGACGCCGGGCCCTCGGCCGAGCTGTTGCTGGGGTGCCGGCGCGACCCCGCCTTCGGGTGCGTGGCCGTCGCCGGTTCGGGCGGGACGTTGGCAGAGCTGACCGCGGACACCGCCGTCGCGCTGGCCCCGGTCGATGCCGACGGCGCGCTGCGGCTGCTGGCGGGGCTGCGGTGTTCGGCCCTGCTCGATGGATATCGCGGCGGCCCGGCGCTCGCGGCCGGCCAGGCGGCCGAGGCGCTCGCCGCGCTCAGCCGGTTCGCCGCCGCGCATCCCGAGATCGCCGAGATCGAGATCAACCCGCTGGTGGTCGCGGCCGGCGGAGCCTGGGCGCTCGACGCTCGCATCATCCTCGAACAGGGAGGCAGCCATGGCCGACGTTGACGACGAGCTCGTCGAGCTCGCCCACGACTTCGCCGAGCGCGAGATGCGGCCGCAGGCCGCCGGCTACGACGAGTCCGGGGAGTTCCCGTGGGACATCGTGCACCGGGCCGCCGAGCTCGGTCTCGCCAGCTACGACCTGCCCGAGGAGTACGGCGGCGGTGGCGTGTCGAGCCTGCTGACCGGCGCGCGGATCATCGAGGAGCTGGCGTGGGGCGACGCGCCGATGGCCGGCTGCATCGGCGGCGGCGGATTCTTCGCCGGCCCGATCGTCGCCATGGGAGACGACGTGCAGAAGGAGCGGTGGGTGACGCCGCTGTGCACGGAGCGGCCGCCGATCGGCGCGCTGGCCACCACCGAGCCCGAGGTCGGGTCCGACGCAGCGGCGATGACATCGCACGCCCGGCGCAACGAGACGGACGACGGCTACCTGCTGAACGGCCAGAAGACGTGGATCTCGAACGCGCCGGTGGCCGACCTGTACCTGGTGTTCGCGACCGTCGCCCCGGGGACGCGGTCGAAGGGGATCACCGCGTTCGTTCTCGAGCGCGGCGACCCGGGCTTCGAGATCGGCCGCAAGCTGCCCAAGATGGGCGCCCGCTGCTACCCCGCCGGCGAGCTGTTCTTCACCGACTGCGCGCTGCCCGACGACCGCCGGATCGGGGACGAGGGCCAGGGGTTCTACGGCGTCATGCGCTGGTTCGACGTGACGCGCGTGCAGCTGGCGGCGAACTCGATCGGCATCGGCCGGGCGGCACTGGAGTACGCGGTCGAGTACGCCAAGCAGCGGCACGCATTCGGCAAGGCGATCCACGAGTTCCAGGCCGTGTCGTTCCGGCTGGTCGATGCGCGGATGAAGCTCGACCAGGCGCGGCTGATGGCCCACCACGCCGCCCGGCTGGCCGACGCCGGGATGAGCTTCTCGACCGAGGCGTCGATGGCCAAGCTGGCGGCCTCCGAGGCCGCCTGGTTCTCGACCTGGGCGTGCTGTCAGACGCTGGGCGGCTACTCGTACTCGACCGAGTACCCGGCCGAGCGCTGGCTGCGCAACGCCAAGCTCGAGGAGCTGTACGAGGGCACCAACGACATCCAGCGGCTGATCATCTCCCGCAGCATGTTCGGGTAGCACAGTTCTCCAGAACGTCACCGTCGGTGAACCCCCCTGAAACGGGAGGACCGGCTACGTTGCGGCCGTTTCAGAACCCGTCAAATCGAGGAGGATCAATGGGATCTGGCAAGCGGCTAGGAGCGGCGGCCGCGGTCTGTGCGGCGCTTGGGGTGTGCGCCGGGCCGGCGACCGCTCTACCGATCGGCGTTCCCAGTGCAAACCCTGACGCGGGCACCCTGCCAAACAAGATCGTCAACGGCTACCAACTTGTGAAGACCGCGGTCGGCAGTGATCCATTGGAAAACCCGTCCGGTCCGATCACCACGTTCGGCCGGCTGAGCGACGACACGGCGACGGAGCCGGACGGCAACACCTATCTGGTGCTGCCCGGCGGCGTCGGCGGACCGACGCACGGCTACGACTACGGCCACCACTTCGTGTTCCAGGGCCATGAGAACGGCGACGACCTCGCCTACATCACGCGGGTCAATCTCGACGTCTCCGACCCGGCGCACCGGATCACGCTGCTGACCCCGACCGGGGCGGACGGGCTGACCCATTTCAGTGCGCTCGACGGCACCACGTGGGATCCGTTCACGCGGACGCTGCTGTTCACCCAGGAGAACGGGCCGGACGGCGGCGTGGTCGAGCTGAAGCCGGACGGCTCGGCGCTGCACACGCTCGACGGCGTGATCGGCAAGGGCAGCTACGAGGGCATCCGCGTCGACGACCACGGCAACCTGATCATCGACGAGGACGAGGGCGGCACCACGCTGAACACCGATCCCAACGACCCGTCCAGCCCGACGGGACCGCGGCAGCCGAACTCGTTCGTCTACCGGTTCGTGCCGAACGACCGTTCCGACCTGAGCGCGGGCGGTGTGCTGCAGGCGCTGCAGGTGACGGTCAACGGGACGCCGGTGATCTTCCACCCGAACGATCCGGTCGGCGACACGTTCACGTCGCAGGGGCAGCTGAGGATCAACGCGCCTGGCACCTCGTGGCCGGTGCGATGGGTGACGCTGCACAACACGGCGGCCGACGGGTTCTTGCCGTTCGACGCCAACGCGGCCGCGAAGGCGGCGGGGGCGACGCCGTTCAAGCGGCCTGAGAACGGCGGGTTCCAGCCGGGCAGCGACTTCCGGACGTACGTGTTCGACGCGACCGGCGACACGGACGCGGACGTTGCGCTGGCGCCCGCCGTGGTCGCCCGCGGCGGCTGGGGAGCGCTCTACAGGCTGCACTTCAACACGAGCGGCCGGGGCGGCCGGATCTCGATCGCGGTGCTCGGCAACTCCGTGCACTCGTCGTTCGACACGCTCGCGTTCGCCTCGAGCAACACGTTCCTGACCGGCGAGGATCGCGGCAACACGCTCCACGGGCAGCTGAACGCGCTGGACTCGGTGTGGCGGTACCGGCTCGGGGATCCCAACGGCCAGCGGTTCATCGCGCTCGGCCGGGACCCGATCTCGCTGTCCGAGGGCGAGGACAACGAGCCAACCGGTGTCGAGGTCGGCAACGGCAACGACAAGCCGGCGGGTATGAAGGGCACGCTGGCGTCGTTGACGAAGGCGCGCTCGTTCATCACCCAGCAGCACGGCCAGAACACGCTCTGGGAGATCGTCCGCACGTTCGCCCGCCAGCCGGGCTGAGCCGCGCGCAACAGGGGCCGGCCGGTGGGCGGCCGGCCCCCTCCGGTGGCGAGCTTGGCATACTGGCGGCGATGACCCGCTACGTCGGATTCCTGCGCGGCATCAATGTCGGCAAGGCGAAGCGGCTGGCGATGGCCGACCTGCGGGAGCTCTGCGAGGAGCTCGGCATGGAGGGCGTGCGCACGCAGGGCCAGAGCGGCAACCTGGTCTTCGACTCCACGCTGTCCGCTCGCCGGCTCGAGTCGCAGATCGGCGATGCGATCAGCGAGCGGTTCGGGATGGACGTCGTGGTCGTCGTGCGCACGGCTGCGCAACTGGCGGCGGTGATCGAGCGCAACCCGTTCGAGAAGCTGGTCACCGTGCCCAAGTACTCGACCGTGAGCTTCCTGGCCGGGAAGCCGGCGGCCCGGGCGCTGAGCGACGTCGACCCGGCCGAGTACGAGCCGGAGCGCTTCGAGCTGCACGGCAGCGAGCTGTACGTGTGGATGCCTGAAGGGCAGATCAAGAGCCGCCTGAACAAGGTGCTGACCGACGCCAAGCTGGGCGTGGCCGCGACGAACCGCAACTGGAACACCCTCCACAAGCTGAACGAGATGGCCGCCGCCTGAGCGGCGGGGAGGAGCCGGACTGGCCCAGGACGACCCACACGCCGCGTTCGCTCGCGAGGCCGCGGCGGACGGCGTCGAGCTCAGCGGCGGGGCGTTCGACTGGCTGTCGGAGCAGGGCCACGTCGGCTTCGAGCGGGTGGCGAAGGCCCGGCGCGACCCGGCGATCGTCGCGCCGGCTCGGGCCGCGATCGAGATCCTCGGGCTGATCTTCGCCCGGTTGCGGGGCGACGTCACCGTGCTGGCCGCGTCGCGGGAGAACCTGCTGCTGCCGGTCGACCTGGTGCACCAGCCCAGCGGGACGCTGATCCAGGTGGACGGCCCCGAGCACTTCACGTCGTTCCGGCTGACGGCGCTCGAGCTGTATTCGGCCGATGCCGCGATCGGCTTCGACGCGGGCGAGTACCGGCGTCTCTGTCAGGAGCTCGCGCCCGTCTCCGACGCGATCGCGCGGGGGATGCCGGCCAAGGCGTTCGGATTTGGCGGCGTCCAGCGAGAGCGTGCCTACCACGACGCGTTGTTCGATCTGGCAACTCCCGCCATGGGGCATCCGCCGCTGCTCCGGGTCGCCGCCGTTGACGGCGACGGGGCCGCGGCTTACCGGCGGGTGCGCGAGGTGCTGGCGGCGCTCAGCGGCGGCGGGGGTCGATCGACTCATCCGTGATCGCCACGTTCACGGTCTTGCAGCGCGCGCACTTCACGCGCACCTTCTTCGTCATGTAGGCGCCGTCCATCGACGCCGCGAGGATCGTGCCGCACTGGACGCAGACGTAGTCGTCGGGGCCGTTGCCGTTGAACACCGGGCGGTCGGGATCGTCCTGGATGGCCGTGCCCCCGTCGCGCGGCACCTCGCCCGGCCGGATCTCGCGCATCGTGATCCTCGCCACGCGGCGGCCCTCAGAGCTGGCCGAGCTTGCCGGCGAAGTCCTTGACCAGTGCGTCGAGCACGCCGATGACGACGCCCTCGCCCATCGACGCGGCCTTGCCGCTGATCTGGGCGCTGGTGTGGATCGTGCCGCCGCCGTCCGCCAGGTTGAATGCGATGGTCGCGTTCGCGTAGCCCTGGCCGCCGGCTTCGCGGGACTTCACGGTCATCACGATCCTGTGGGTGGCGGGATCCTGTTCGGTGATCTCGAGCATGCCGGTGAACGTCATCGACATCGCGCCCATCTTCACCTTGATCTCGGCGCGGACGCCGTCTGGGCCGGTGCGCTCGAGGACGGACGCGCCCTCGACGCAGGGCACGACGCGGTCGAGGTCGAGGATCGTCGCGTAGCTGTCGTCCAGCGTCCGCGCCGTGGTGAAGGGGTGGTCGAGCTCAACGGCCATCGGCCGGCGCATTATAAGGTTCGGGACGTGCCGATCGAGCCAGGGACGTACGAGTTGGGGCCGGCAAACGGCACCCTGTCAGTGTTCACCGAGCGCACGGGTGCCGCGGCGAAGGCCGGCCACAACCTGCACTTCGACGTGACCTCGTGGAGCGCGACGGTGACGGTGGCCGACGAGCCGTCCGCGAGCGCGATCGAGGTGACCGCCGACGGCGGGTCGCTCAAGGTGATCGACGGCACCGGCGGGGTGCACTCGCTCGACGACGACAACAAGGCGGACATCCAGCACACGCTGGACAACGAGATCCTGCGCAAGCAGCCGGTGACGTTCCGCTCGTCGAAGGTGACGCCGGCGGGCGGCGGCTGGCGCGCGGAGGGCGAGCTGACGCTGCTCGGCGCGACGCGTCCCTTCGCCTTCGACGTGCGCCTCGGGGACGACGGCTCGATCGGAGCCGAGGCGGTGCTCAAGCAGACCCTCTGGGGGCTCAAGCCCTACTCGACGTTGTTCGGCGCGCTCAAGGTCGTCGACGAGGTCACGATCCGCGTCGACGCAGGCCTCCGGGTCTGACCCGGGTCAGACCCGGAGGTCAGTCGGCGTACACCGCCTGAGCGTCGAGGCCGCCCTCCACGCCGGGCGGGAGCTCACCGGTGCCGTGCGCGTACATGGCGATGTCGGCGATCGTCGCGATCTTCGCCGGGTCGTCTCCGTCGCCGCTGACCCAGGCGCCGTTCGACCAGGTGAGCGAGTCCGGCGCTGCCTCGAGCTGCATGCCCGCGAGCAGCTGCGCCTTGTCGCGGATCCGCTGCGCGGCGGTCCCGATCGCCGTCGGCGTGCCCTGCGACGGCGCCGTGTTGAACCCGTGACCGACGCCGAAGCGGTCGGTGTCGGCGGGCACCACCTTGACGTCCAGCGTCGGCACGCCGAGCTCGTTGGCGACGAGCTCCGCATACTGCGGCTCGTTCCCGTCGGCCTCCGTTGTCAGACTGAGCACCATCTTGCCGGTGGGATGGACGCGCAGGAAGACCGCGCGGTACGCCTCATTTGCCATTGCTGCCCTCCTTCGAATCGGTGGTCGCCAGCCGTTGGCGCTCCTGGTGCGCCGTCAGCGCATTGTGCTCCTCGAGATCGCAGAACGCCGGCTGCGGGCCACCCTGCGGATGCGCCGGCGCCGCCGGCCGGTCGCAGCCTGGATAGATGCAGATCTTGACCTGCGGCTCACTCATCGGCCACCCACCCAGGCGTCGTGTTGCCCTTGCTGGGCCCATGGCCGCTCGGCATCGCCACCGAGCTGCCGGCAACCGGCGTGGCGCTCGCCCAGGGCTCCGCCTCGTCGACCGGCTCGGGATCCGGGAGCAGCGGCGGCGCGCACTGCGCCGCCCCGATCGCCTCGACGACCTCGCCCAGCGCCCGGAAGCTGTGGCCGCTGACCAGCGCGTCGCAGTACGGCATCGCGGCGACCATGCCGCCGGCGCGCACGCGAAACGACCGCGCGCTGACCCGCGGGTTCACCCAGACGATGCGGTGCGCCAGCCGGGCCAGCCGCTCCATCTCCTGGCCGACCAGCGTCGGCTCGCCGCGCTCCCAGCCGTCGGACAGGATGACGACCACCGCTCCGCGCGCCATGCCTCGCCGGCCGTGTCGGTCGTTGAACTCCTTCAGCGCGTCGCCGATCCGCGTGCCGCTCGACCAGTCCGGCGCGGTCGCCGCCGCCCGCTGCATCGCCCGCTCGGGGTTGCGCGCGGCCAGCGCGCGCGTCACCCGCGTCAGCCGCGTGGCGAACACGAATGCCTCCGCGTTCGGCCCGGCGCCCGCGGCGCAGGTCAGGAACTGCAGGTACGCCCGGGTGTACGGCTCCATCGAGCCGGAGATGTCGCACAGCATCACCAGCCGCCGGGGCACGGAGCGCCGCCGCCGGCGGGCCAGCCGCATGGGCTCCCCGGCGGTGCGCAGGCTCGTCCGCAGCGTCCTTCGGAGATCGATCCGCCGCCCATGGCGCGCCCGCTCGACCCGTCGCGTGCGCCGCTCGGGCGTGGCCAGCCGCAGGCGCGACATCAGGTCGTAGAGCTGCGCGAGCTCCTGCGGGTCGAGGCTGTCGAAGCTGCGTCCGGCCAGCCGCTCGTCGCCGCTCGCCAGCGCCAGCGGGATGTCGACCGGCGGCCGGTCGCCCTCGCCATCCGACGGCGCGGACGACTGCCACATGCCCTGCTCCTGCACGGCGCCTTCGGCCGCGCCGGTCGACGACACCGGCGCCCGCTGGTGCTCCTCGGCGACCGTCACGTGCTGCTCGTCGGGCTCGAACCGCTCGTCCGGCCGGCCGTCGCCGAACACCTCGCGAAACGCCCGGTCGAAGATCCGCACCTCTGCCGGGTCGGTGACCAGCACCGAGCGCATCGTCCAGTACAGACGCCGCCGGGATTCCGGGCGGACGATTGCCAGCGCCCGGGCGACGTCGGCCGACCGCGCGGGCGTCACGGGCAGCCCCGCTTCGTGCAGCCGCCGCGCGAACGCGCCGGCGAGGGCGGGCAGGTCGAGCTCGACCGTCTCGACGCCGAACGCCTGGTCAGCCACGGCGCGTCACCAGGTCCTCGAGGCCGGCCTCGCGCACCAGCTCCTGGTCCTCCTCGTACTTGAGCACGGAGCCCAGCGTCCGGCCGGCGATCCCCGCGTCCAGCGTCTCGACGCCGAGCAGCTGCAGCGCCGACAGCCAGTCGATCGCCTCGGCGATGCCCGGAGGCTTCTGGACGTCGGTTTCGCGCAGCCGCGAGACGGCGTCGGCCACCTGCACCGCCAGCGTCGGCGACGAGCCGCGAACCCGCCGGCGGATGATGTCGACGGCGCGCGCCGCGTCCGGATAGTCGATCCAGTGGTACAGGCAGCGCCGCTTGACCGCGTCGTGCAGGTCGCGCGTGCGGTTGGACGTCAGCACGATCGCCGGCGGGTGGGTCGCCCGCACCGTCCCCAGCTCGGGGATCGTCACCGCTGCCTCGGCCAGCAGCTCCAGCAGGAACGCCTCGAAGTCGTCGTCCGCGCGGTCGATCTCGTCGATCAGCAGCACGGCCGGCCGGGGTCCTGGATGCTCGAGCGCCTGCAGCAGCGGCCGCCGGATCAGGTACTCGGGCCGGAACAGATCGTCCTCGGTGACGGACGATCCGCCCGCGTCGGCCAGCCGGATGCTGAGCAGCTGGCGCGGGTAGTTCCACTCGTACAGCGCCTCGGCGGCGTCGATGCCCTCGTAGCACTGGAGCCGGATCAGCGGCGTGTCGAGCACCGCCGCCAGCGCCCGCGCGGCCTCGGTCTTGCCGACCCCGGCCTCGCCCTCAAGCAGCAGCGGCTGGGGCAGGCGGACGCTGAGGAACAGCGACGTCGCCAGCCCTTCGTCGACCAGGTAGTCCGCACCGGCCAGCCGCACTGCCAGCGTCTCGATGTCGGGGACGAGTGCGCGGACCTCGTCCGCCGCGTCACCCGTGACGAGCGGCGGCGTCATGCGGCTCCTGCGCCTCGAACCTGGCCTTGCACCCGTCGCAGCAGAAGTAGACGGTCTCGCCGTTGCGCACCGACGACGGCGTCGAGGCGACGGCAGCGACGGTCATGCCGCAGATCGGGTCGACGGCCAGCGGCGGCCCCCCGGTCTTCGCCTGCCCAGGCAACGAACGTCCCTGGGATGCTCCGGCGGGATGCCGGTGTCGCGCGGCGACGATGCCGGCGAGGATCGAGACGCGCCACCTCGCCCGGCGTCCGCGCGCCGATGTCGAGGCCGGCCGGCACGTCGATCCGGGCCAGCTGCGCGTCCGGCACGCCGTCCGCCCGAAGCTCCGCCAGCACACCGGTGCCGCGCTTGGGCGACGCCACCAGACCGACGTACGGCAGCGCCGCCTCGAGCCCGAGGCGCAGCGTGTGCAGCTCGTCGCGGCCGTGCGCGGCGACGACCAGCGCCAGGTCGCCGGGGTGGGGGTCGAGGTGCTCGCCGTCGGCCGCGGCGACCGCGAAGCCGAGCTCGCCGCCGACTCGCACGAGCGCACGAGCGATCGGCGTGTCCCCGACCACCAGCACCCTCGCGGCCGGCAGCACCGGCTCCAGGAACACCTCGATCGCGCCGCCCGAGAGGCACGGATTCTGTACGGTGACCGAGCCGTCGGCGCCGGTCAGGTCGTCCGCCGTGCCGCCGTCCTTCTCGTCGAACGGCAGGATCCGCAGCAGCACCGCCTCGCCGGTCTGCATCGACTTCAGGGCGTACGTGCGGACGCTGTGCTCGGTGCACTCGCCGCCGACGAAGCCCTCCATGGTGCCGTCGCCGAGGACGAGGGCGACGTCGCCGGCCGTGACGCTGGTCGGCCGCTGGGCGCGGACGACGGTGGCCGTTGCGAACACCACTCCCTGGTCGGCGAGCTCCTGGGCGCGCCGCGACATGGCGGCGCTGATCATTGCGGCGGCTCGGGCCGGCCCTGCATCGCCGCCCACACGCGGGCCGGGGTGCAGGGCATGTCGATGTGGTCGACGCCGTGCGTCTCGTGCAGGGCGTCGATGACGGCGTTGACGATCGCCGGCGGGGAGCCGACGTTGGGCGACTCGCCGACGCCCTTGGCGCCCAGCGGGTGGTGCGGGCAGGGCGTGACGGTCTCGCCCAGCTCGAAGTCGGGGCACTCGAGCGCCGTCGGGATCAGGTAGTCCATGAACGACGAGTTGAGGCAGTTGCCCTCCTCGTCGAAGCTGATCAGCTCCATCAGCGCGATGCCGACGCCCTCCGCCAGCCCGCCGTGGATCTGCCCGTCGACGATCATCGGGTTGATGCGCACGCCGCAGTCGTCCACGGCGATGAACCGGCGGACGGTGACCTGCGCCGTGTCGGGGTCGACGTCGACGACGGCGATGTACGCGCCGTAGGGGTACGTCAGGTTGGGCGGGTCGTAGATCACCTGCGCGTCGAGGCCGCCCTCCATGCCCTCCGGCATCGGTCTCGCCGCTGTAGGCGCGCGCGGCGATGTCCTCGATCAGCGCGCCCTTCTCGGGGTCGCCCTTGACGTACCAGCGGCCCTTCTCCCAGGCCAGGTCCTCCGGGCCGCGTCTCGAGCATCGTCGCCGCGATCAGCCGCGCCTTGTCGCGCACCTTGCGCGAGACGACGGCCACCGCCGCGCCGGACACCGGCGTCGAGCGGCTGCCGTAGGTGCCGAGGCCGTAGGGCGACTTGTCGGTGTCGCCGTGGCGCACCTCGACGTCCTCCGGCGGGATGCCCAGCTCCTCGGCGACGATCTGGGCGAACGTCGTCTCGTGGCCCTGGCCCTGCGTCTGTGCGCTGATCGAGACCACGGCCTTGCCCGACGGGTGCACGCGCAGGTCGGCGCCGTCGTTCATCGCCAGGCCGAGGATGTCCATGTGCTTGCGCGGGCCGGCGCCGACGCCCTCGGTGAAGAACGCCACGCCGATGCCCATCAGCTCGCCGCGCTCGCGCTTCTCCGCGCTGCTCGCGCCGCAGGTCCTCGTAGCCGGCCATCTCCATGGCCACGCGCATCGTCTTGGCGTAGTTGCCGGAGTCGTACGTCCAGCCGGTCGTCGTCTCGTAGGGGAACTGCTCGGGCGCGATGAAGCTGCGCATCCGCAGGTCGATCGGGTCGACCTTCATCTCCAGCGCCAGCGCGTCGACCATCCGCTCGACCAGGTACACGGCCTCGGTGATCCGGAACGAGCAGCGGTAGGCGACGCCGCCCGGCGCCTTGTTGGTGTAGACGGCCTTGACCTTGACGTGCGACGCCTGCGAGGTCGTAGGAGCCGCAGCAGATGTGGAAGAACCCGGCCGGGAACTTGGTCGGCTGGGCGGTGCTGTCGAATGCGCCGTGGTCGGCGATCACGTCCACCCGCAGGCCGGTGATCTTGCCGTCCTTGGAGCACATCTCGGCGCGCATCACGTAGTCGCGGGCGAAGCCGGTCGACACCAGGTTCTCGGTGCGGTTCTCGACCCACTTGACCGGCACGCCGGCGACGATCGAGCCGGCGATCGCGCACACGTAGCCCGGGATAGACGGGCACCTTGTTGCCGAAGCCGCCGCCGATGTCCTGGCAGCGGATGCGGATCATGTGCTCGGCCAGGCCGGCGACGTGGGCGTACACGGTGCGGTGCGCGTGCGGCGCCTGGTTGCCGTTGTAGATGTCGAGCTGGCCGGTCTCCGGGTTGAAGTCGGCGATGATCCCGCACGTCTCGAGCGGCGCCGGATGGCAGCGCGGATAGATGATGTCGCGCGAGACAACGGTGTCGGCCTCGGCGAAGGCGCGGTCGGTCGCCTCCTCGTCGCCGGCCTCCCAGGTCGGGCTCGCCAGGTTGTCGCGCTGGCCCGACTTGTCGTCGCGGATCAGCGGCGCGTCGTCGTCGAGCGCCTTGCGGGCGTTGACGATCGCCGGCAGCGGCTCGTACTCGACGTCGATCAGCGAGCAGCGCGTCGTTGGCGGAGTACTCGTCGGTCGCGATCACGAACGCGACCTCCTGGCCCTGGAACCGCACCTTGTCGCCGGCCAGCACGGCCTGCGTGTCGTAGGAGATGGTCGGCATCCAGGCGAGCCCCAGCGTCTCCAGGTCCTTGGCGGTGACGACGGCGGCCACGTTGGGATGCGCCAGCGCGCGCGAGGTGTCGATCGAGACGATCCTGGCGTGCGCGTAGGGGCTGCGCAGCAGCGCGCCGTAGACCATACCCGGCAGCTTGATGTCGTCCAGGTACGTGCCCTGGCCGCGGATGAACCGCGCGTCCTCCTTGCGCTTCAGCCGGCCGAAGCCGATCGGGCGCTCGGTGGACGGGCTGGGGAGGTTCTCGACTGTTGCCATCAGGTGGTCTCCTGTCGTGCTGCGGTCTCGTGCTCGGCCGCCCATCGCACCGCAGCCACGATGTTCTTGTACCCGGTGCAGCGGCAGATCGAGCCCGAGATGGCGACGCGTATCTCATGATCGGTCGGATCGGGGTTCTCGTCGAGCAGGGCCCGCGTGGTCATCAGCATCCCCGGTGTGCAGAAGCCGCACTGGAGGGCATGCGTCTCGTGGAATCCCTGCTGGATCGGATCGAGCTCGCCGTCCCGCTCGAGCGACTCGACGGTGCGCACCTCGTGCCCGTCGCACATCGCGGCCAGGATGGTGCAGGACTTGACCGGCGTGCCGTCGAGCTGCACGACGCAGGCGCCGCAGTTCGAGGTGTCGCAGCCCCAGTGGGTGCCCGTCAGGTCGAGCGTCTCGCGGATGAAGTGCACCAGCAGCATGCGCGGCTCGATCTCGCGGGAGACCAGCTCGCCGTTGACTGTCATCGAGACGTTGATGGTCATGCCTCCTGGCCTTGCGCCCGCGCCGTCGCCCGGCGCAGCGCGCGGTGGGTGAGCACACCTGCGAGGTGCCGCTTGTAGTCGACCGGGCCACGGCCGTCCGGGGTCGGCGAGCAGTCCTCGGACGCGATCTGCCCGGCCTCCGCGAACAGCTCCTCGCTGGGCGCCTTGCCGCGGAGCAGCTCCTCGGCCCGGCTCAGGTGGATCGTCGTCAGTCCGACGGCACTGAGCGCGATGCCGGCATCGGCGATCGTGCCGCCGTCCAGCCAGACCGCGGCCGACGACGCGGCGATCGCCCAGTCGCCCGCGCGCCGTTCGACCTTCTCGTGGGCGCTGCCCGCGCCCGGCCGCAGCGGGATCCGCACCTCGGTCAGCATCTCGGCCGCGCCGACGGCGGTCATGTACGGCCCGATGTGGAACGCGTCCATACCAACGATACGGTCGCCACCCGATCCCCGGATCACCGTCTGTGCCTTGACCGCGGTGCACACGGACGACAGGTCCTCCGCCGCGTCGGCCTGGCACAGCGAGCCGCCGATCGTCCCGCGGTTGCGCACCACGGGATCGGCGATCACCTGCTCGGCGTCCCGGAAGACCGGCAGGTGGCGCGCCAGCACGTCGGAGCCCAGCAGGTCGACGTGCCGCGTCAGTGCGCCGATCCGGATCTCGCCCGGCTCCTCGCGGATGTAGGACAGCTCGCTCCAGATCGTTGATGTCGATCAGGTGCTCCGGGTTCGCCAGGCGGAGCTTCATCATCGGCAGCAGGCTGTGGCCGCCGGCGATGATCCGTGCCTCGGGGCCGAGCCGCTCGAGCGACGCGATCGCGCCCTCGACGCTCGTCGCGCGCTCATACTCGAACGCTGCGGGAGTCTGCACCCTGTGCTCCTTTCACGACTCGTGCGTGCCGGGTTTCGCGGGGAGCCGCTTGCGGGGCTGCCCGATGTCGTCGCGCTGCTCGTACTGCACGGGCGCATCGGCCCCGATCACCGGCGAGCGCGGCAGCTTCTCGGGCCGCGTGTTGCGGACGTCGTGGTACAGCTTGCCGGCCGATGCGCTCGAGTACTGGGAGTCGCGGAGCGCCGCTCCGGCCGGATTGGCCATCGCGATCGGCGCCTCACGGCCGAGCCGGGCGAGCGTCAGCGTGCCCTTCGTGTACACCTCGCCGATCCGCGGCGCGACGATCTCGGTGCTCTCCGGGAAGTTGCGAAGCCCCGCCGCGGCCGCGCCCGGGTACAGGCCGTCGACCAGGCCGACGGCGTCCTCCAGGCCGGCCTTCTTGACCAGCAGCCCCTCGAGCATGTCGACGCCGGCATCGAGATCAGCGTTGATCGCCTTGACGACCTCGCCGACCGGCGCGGTCTTCTCGACGATCTCCGTGACGTTCTTGATGGTGGCGTCGAGCCCGGTGGTGATCTTCTGGAGCTCGAAGATGGTCGAGACCAGGTAGTAGACGAGCGCGAGGATGATCAGCAGGAAGGCGACGATCATGCCGGTTCCGGGTCCGATTGCGAGTTCCATGGTCGTCCTCCTCTCAGGCGTCGTCGATGATCACGTCGAGCGAGCCGCCGTAGTTGGCGACTCCGGCAACAGTCTGCGCAACCTGCTCCTTGGTGGTCAGGAGCAGCGGTACGGCGTCCAGATCCTTGGATGCGGCGGCCGAGACGCGGGTGATCTCGTCGACGCTGGGCGTGATGCTGCGGGCGGCCGTCAGCACGCCGTACAGCAGGTAGATCACGACCGGCAGGACGACCAGCACGAGCAGGGCGTCGGCGATCCACCAGAGCGTCACTTCGGCCTCCTGTCCGCCACCACGGAGGCCTTGCGGGCGATGCCCGGCAAGGCCCCGAGGATGATCTCGAACTGCGCGTTGATCGCGTTCACCGACTCCTCGAGCGGGCGCAGGTGCTGCGACTCGACCCCGTCCAGCGCCGACGCCAGCGTCGCCAGGCCGGCCGAGGTGCGCTCCAGGCTGCGGCGGACGACGATCAGCGCCGCGGCGAGCACGGCCACCACGACCACCGCCAGCAGCACGCTGAGGGCGATCAGCAGGGTCTGGCTCATTGCCCGTTCTCCCCGAAGCCGTCGGTCAGGGCGTTCATGTAGCCGTCCTGGACGATCGCCTCGTCGATGATCTCGCCCAGCACCGGCGCCGTCGCCTGGAGCTGCGGGATGTACGCCGTGTTGCCGGCGACCGCGGTGGCGACCACCAGCAGGCCGTCGACGGACTTCTCGATGCTGGTCACGGTGCGGACGAGCACGATCAGCAGGAACGCGACCACCAGGGCTGCGATCAGGCCAATCCCCAGGGAGATCGCCCAGTAGGTGTGGCTGGAGACGAGCAGCGTCACTTGCCCACCGCTACCTTCCGCAGCGCTCGGGCCGAATGCAGGATGCGCACGCCCGAGTCGTTGATCCGGGCGATCCCGGGCAGCTCGGCGGTCTGATCGCGGACGACGCCCACCGCGTCGACCGCGTCCCGCGCCTGCCGGTCGATGCGCATCGCGAGCGCGACGATCGTGATCACGATCACCGCTGCGACGCCGACCACGACGACGCCCAGACCGATTCCCAGCAGCCACTGCCCGGAGGTGGAGATCAGGAGCATCTAGACGTCCTTCGTTCGCCGGATGTACGAGGTCGCGATGACCGGAAATCACTATACAGCGCAAGCACCCTGCGAAACAGGGCGCGCTCCGGGCGAGCGCCGGCGGTCTGTTCAGGAGGCGGCCGGAGGGTCCTTGAAGGCGCAGCGCGGGTCGTGGTACGCCGCCAGCTGGGAGAGCAGGCCGTACAGCGCGCCGCGCTGATCGGCGTCCAGCGGCACCAGGAGGTCGTCCTCCATCTGCGCGACGATCGCCCGCAGCTCCCCGAGCTTGTCGCGGCCGGCCACGGTCAGCTTGACGACGTGGCGGCGGCGGTCGTGCGGGTCGCGCTTGCGGATCACGAGCTCCCGCTCCTCGAGCTCGTCCAGCAGCCGGACGATCAGGCTGCGGTCGTAGCCGAGCGCGTCGGCGATCTGCGCCTGGGTCTCGCGCGGGTCCTCTTCGAGCAGCGCCAGCACGGCGTAGTGGAACGCGCTCAGCCCGGTGCCTTCGAATGCCTGATGCGACTTGTCCTTGGCCGCGAAGCCGAGCCGCTTGAGCAGGAACGTCGTGCTCGACAGCAGCTCCTTGGGCGGGCCGGGGAGGTGCGCCGGGGTGGCCGTGTGTGCGTCTGTGAGGTTCATCGATTCGAAGTGTAGCGCATGCGATAGTCGGCATGTGATATCGTGGTCTTCATCAACGATCTAGGAGATCAATAAATGTTGGACTCTTCGATACGACGGTTGGATGACGGGAGGCGCAAGTCGCTTGCGCTTGCCGTGATCGTTGCCGCACAGTTCATGGTCGTCCTCGACATCGCCATCGTCAACGTCGCGCTGCCGTCGATCAGGGACGACCTCAACTTCGCCCCGGAGAACCTCCAGTGGGTGGTCAGCGCGTACGCGATCCTGTTCGGCGGCGCGCTGCTCCTGGGCGGGCGGCTGGCCGACATCTTCGGCCGCCGGCGCCTGTTCATGATCGGCCTCGCCATCTTCTCCGGGGCATCGCTGCTGTGCGGCGTGTCCTGGTCGGAGGGCTCGCTGATCGGCTTCCGGGCGCTGCAGGGCCTGGGCGGCGCACTGTTCGCACCCGCGGCACTCTCCATCCTGATGACCACCTTCGCCGAGGGCGCCGAGCGCAACCGCGCGCTGGGCATCTGGGGCGCGGCCTCGGGCAGCGGCGGCGCCGCCGGCGTGCTGCTGGGCGGCGTTCTGACCTCGTACCTGAGCTGGCCGTGGGTCTTCTTCATCAACGTGCCGGTCGGCCTCGCGGTGATCGCCGTGGCGCCGGCGGTGCTGCGGGAGAGCCGCGGACAGCATGAGCACCGGCACTTCGACGTGGCCGGCGCGACCTCGGTGACGGCCGGTGTGATGCTGCTGGTGTACGCGATGACGCGTGCCACGCAGGACGGCTGGTCGAGCGCCCCGACGCTGGGCCTGCTGGGCGCCTCCGCGGCGCTGCTCGCGACCTTCGTCGCCATCGAGCTGCGCTCGCCGGCGCCGCTGCTGCCGATGCGGATCTTCCGCCTGCGCTCGCTGTCGGCCGCCAACGCGGTCGCCACCATGGTCGGCGCGGTCGCGTTCTCGCAGTTCTTCCTGCTGACGCTGTACATGCAGGGAGTGCTCGGCTACAGCGCCGTCGAGACCGGCGTCGGTTTCGCGGCGGTGACGCTCACGATCATCGTGTTCTCGAACATCGCTCAGCGGCTGGTCACCCGGTACGGCGTGCGCGTCGTGCTGACGACCGGTCTCGGGCTGGACGCCGCAGCGATGGTGCTGTTCACCCGGCTGCCGGTCGACGGCGTGTACTTCTGGGATCTGTTCCCCGGGCTCGTCGTCAGCGGCGTCGGCATGGCGCTGTCTTTCGTCCCGATGACGATCGCCGGCCTGACCGGCGTCCGCCGCGAGGACGCGGGCATCGCGTCCGGCCTGATCAACACCAGCCGCCAGGTGGGCGGCGCGATCGGACTGGCTGCGGTGACCACGATCGTGGCCTCGTACACCTCGGCGTCGACCGGCAGCGGCCTGGCGGCCGTCGACGGCGAGCTGGTGAACGGTTTCCAGGCTGGATTCCTGGTGCTGGCCGGCATGGCCCTGTTGGGCGCCGTGCTCTCCGGCGCCCTGCTCGGCCAGCGGCAGGCCCCCGCTGAGATCGAGCCCCTGACCACTGACAACCGACACGCACTCGAGGAGGCCGCATGATGACGGTGACCCACCTGCCCGGTACCTCACATCCGGACGAGGAAGCGCTGCTCGGTCACGAGATCGACGATCTGCTGCTCTCGCTGCGCGGGCTCGTGCTGGTGCGCGACCTGCTGGCAGAGCGCGGCGCGTCACCCGAGGAGATCGACCAGCACAGCCGCGAGGCCGACCGCGTTCGCGCGCGGCTGACCGCCCTGATCGGGGGCGGCTCGCCGCTCGCGCCCGTCGCGGCCTGACGTCCTGCGGGGGGCCGGCGCCGGCCCCCCGCTCACTGGTTGCGAACAGCCGCCGAGACGCCGGCGGCTGTTCCATGGTCCGGCCGTGCCAGAGCGGGCCGCAGCCACAACGTTGCGTGATGCGGCTGCACCGTCGCCTGGACGGCGGCGAGCACCTCGGCCTGGAGGCTGTCCAGGTCGACCTGGTCGCGCATGCGGCCGGTGAACGCCTGGAGCACCTCGGCCGAGTCGAGCGTGCGCCGGTAGAAGCGGCGGTCGACCGCCCGCTGGATCCGGCCGCGGACCGGCTGGAAGGCGCCGGCGACGACGAGCGTCGAGATGGTCACCGCGAGCGCGCCGGACTGGCCCGTCGCCGACTGCAGCAGCCGGCCGAGCAGTGCGATCACGGCCACGTACAGCGCCCCCAGCACCGCGACGAGTGATGCGTAGACCAGCGTCTTGCGGATGATCACGTCGATCTCGAACAGGTGGTGGCGGAGGATGGCGATCCCCGCCGCGACGGGAACGGCAACCAGGGCGAGCGTGGCAATCGCCAGCTCGATCACCCGGATCGGCCCGCCTGGGCGGGGCAGCGCGAACGTGCACGTCCAGAGCAGCCAGATCACACCCAGCAGCGACGTGGCGTAGGCGACCCACTTCAGCTGCAGCCGGGTCACACCCTCCGACCGGCGCAGCCGCACGGTGATCGCCGCGCCGGCGGCGACCAGGCTCAGCACCTGGAGTACCCAGCCCACCACCTGGACCGCGTTCAGCAGCGTGCTCGCGCCGGAGATCCCGACCGGGTTGGGCACGTCGACGTTGCCGTCGAGCGAGCCGGGGATGAGCCCGAGGCCGACGACCAGGCCGACGACGGCGCCGAGCTGGACGAGCAGCACCGGCCGCCAGCGCGGCCCGGGCAGCGAGCCGTCCGGGAAGAGCACAAGGCCGAGCCCGATCAAGACGAGCCCGATCGGCGAGATGCAGTTGGCGACCCACACCGCCGCCGTGGTGCCGGGCAGTGAGTGTCCGGGTGCGAGGCCGTAGTCGGCGTAGGCGAAGGCGGCCGCCGAGATCGCGAAGAAGGTGCCCGAGGCCAGGAAGATCCAGCCGATCGGGTTCTCCTGCCGCCGAGTCGAGATCAGCGCGCCGACGCTGGCGTAGGACGCGGCGAAGGCGACGAAGACGACGTTGCTGGTCATCGGCGCGACCAGGCCGGCGCGCGAGCCGACCAGCTGGACGATCACCGCGAATGCGATCAGCACGACATCCGCGCACCACACGATGAGGGCGGCGCGCCGGGCGGCGGGGTGACGGAGTGCGCCCAGCATTGCCGGTCAGCCTACGCCGCTGGGCGTTACGGCAACGCTACGACAGGGCGGTTGTCCATCGAGGATTCGGTCGTACACTGGACGTGCTCCAGCCGTCGGGGTCCGCCGGCAAAGGCGTATGGCAAAAAGGGGGTCGAGGCCGTGGGGCTGCGGCGTGAGATGACCGTCCGGCGCGGGCTGCAGGCCCTGCTTCGCTGGTGGTGGCTGATCACCCTGTGCACCGTGGCGTGCGGTCTGCTGGCGTGGCGCGCGGCCGGCGACACGCAGACCACATACAGCGCCGCGCGCACGGTGAACATGATCGAATTCCAGCCCGGCACGTCGATCGCCGGCTTCC
Organism: uncultured Actinomycetes bacterium; assembly: GCA_963809205.1. Taxonomy (GTDB): domain Bacteria; phylum Actinomycetota; class Thermoleophilia; order Gaiellales; family JAICJC01; genus DATLLN01. The sequence continues at coordinate 78,014 of CAWEIS010000005.1, forward strand.
CGATCGCGGTCGTCGTGCCGAGCAGGACGCTGCCCAATCCGGACCAGTTCCTGGTGCCGGACATCGCCAGGGCCGTCGCACCGAAGGTCCGGCTGCCACAGGGCGCCGTCCTCAAGCACCTGTCGGCGAAGGTGCTGACGCCGACGCAGATCCAGCTCACCGCGTCGGGGCCGACGCCGGCCGTTGCAGCCGCCACCGTGACGGCCTACGCAAACGAGCTCGTCCGCCGCAAGCAGGACGCGGAGTACCAGGCGTTGCAAGGGTGGCTGCCGCCGAGCACCGACACGACCTACGCGGCGCGGCAGGCGCGATCCGCCATCAAGCGCGAGATCGCCGCCGTCCCGACCCAGATCAACTCGCCCGCAGGGGCATCCGTGCAGTCACATCCGCCGGCCGCGTCGCGATCGCTGGTCACGTTCGCGGGCCTGCTCGGCGGGCTGGTGCTGGGGGCGCTGGTCGCGCTCGGACTGACGGCCTTCGAGCCCCGCGTGCGCCGGGCGTCCGAGATCAAGGCCCCGGAGCACGCGCTGTTCGACGGAAGCCCCGACGGGGTCGCCGCGCTCCGCGCCAACCTCGAGCTGACGGCGCTCACCGCCCGCGGCGGGGTGGTCGCCGTGGCGCCGCCCGACGACGGCGACGGCGCGCGGGGGATCGCGCGCGCGCTCGCGGCGTCCTTCGCGGCAGGCGGGCTGACGACGACGCTGGTCGAGCTCGGCCGCGGAGGGGATGCCGGGGTTCGATCGTTCCTGGACGGCAGCGCCGACACGCTCGCCTACGAGGTGGTCGAGCACGACTTGCGCCTCGTCCATGGCGGCTCGAGCGCCGTCGGCGACGACGAGCTGTTCACCGCGAAGAGCGTCCGCCGCCTGCTGACTCGGGCCAAGCAGCGCAGGCACGTCGTCGTGATCGAGACCCGCGACCCCGCAACCCATCCGGCGTCGCTGCTGGCGGTCGGCCTTGCCGACGCCGCCGTGCTGGCGGTCAACCGGTCGACGCGCTGGCGCAACCTCGACCGCGCCGCCGGCCAGGTGCAGACGGTGGCCGAGACGACGCTTCGGATCTGCTTCACCCGGCCGCCGCGAGCCGGCAGGTCCGACCGGCGTGTGGCCCATCGGACGACGCTGGCCGGCGTCGAGGCCTGACGTGGCGGTCGCCGAGGCGAGCCCGGTCGGCCGCCGGTTCCTCGACCTGCGCCTGGTCGACGTCACGCGGCCGCCGCCGGGACCGCTGTGCTGGCTGGCCGCGATCGGCTTCAGCGGCGGACTGCTGATCGCCGCGGTGCTCTCTGCCCACGCCTCAGGGTTCCTGGTAGCCGCGCTGCTGGCGGCGATGAGCGGCCTGTTCCTGCTGCGCCCGCTCGCCGCGACCGTGCTGGTGATCGTCATCCACCAGTCCGTCGACCTGTGGGCGAATGGCCAGCTGGAATCGATCGGCGGCCTCCAGTTCAACCTGACCACCGGCCTGACGCTGCTCGTCGTGCTGGTCGGCGGCGCCTACGTGGCCGAGCGGTGGGACACGGCTCGGCGCGCGCCGTCGGTGCTCGCGTTCCTGGTGTTCGCAGCGATTGCGACCGTCAGCCTGGTGCATGCGCCGGCGCTGACCCAGGGTATTCCCGAGGTGCTGCGGATCGTCCGGATCGGCGTGGTGTACACGCTCGTGTTCGTGCTCGTCCGCTCGCGCAGGGACATCGAGATGATCCTGATGGCGCAGTTCGCGTCGATCGTCCCGGTGATCGCCGTCGCCATCTATCAGACGTTCACCGGCTCGGACTACCACGCCTCGGGGCTCGGGCAGTTCCAGTTCGACCGGGCGACCGGTGGCTTCGACGGGCCGGACGAGCTGGGGATCATCCTCGGCGTGATGCTGTGCGCCGCGATCCCGCTGCTGTTCGGCGGCCGCGTCCGCTGGTGGCCGGCGTTGCTGGTGTGGATGGCGGTGGCGATGACCGCGCTGGTCGGCTCGTACACGCGCACGGGGTGGATCTCTCTGATCGCCGGACTGCTCGTGATCGGCGTGGTGCGTTACCGCAGCCTGCTGGTGATCGTCCCGGTCACGCTTGCGATCGTCGTGGTCGCCGTGCCGAGCACCGTGCAGCGGTTCAACGACCTCACCAACGGCGGCGAGTCATCGGCCGAGTACGGCAACACGCTGGGCGACCGCCTGTCGCTCTGGCACGAGAACCTGCCCAAGGTCAACCGGTCGCCGGTGATCGGGAACGGGCTCGATTCGATCAACGTCGAGACAGGTCGGCTTCCGCACAGCGACTACGTTCGAGCTGCCGTCGAGACGGGGCTGCTCGGCTTCTGTGCGTTCGCCGCTCTGCTGTTGTCAGGTCTGATCGGCGCGGCTCGCGCATTGGCCCGAGCGCGGAACGAAGCGCCATCAGGTCTGCTGACATCCGTGTGCGTTGCCGGCGTGGGCATCTCGGTTGCCTACATGCTGATCTCGGCGGACTCGAACCTGATGACGAAACCCGTTGTTGCCGGCGCGATCTGGGTGTTCGTCGCGCTCGCCCACGCCGCCGGCGACCTGGCGCCCGACCGTGTTGCCTGGCCGGTGAAGACGCAGCACGAGATCGTCGACGAGGTCGCCGCCGCATGACCAGGTGAGGTCGGTGACTTGACACGTTCTGCACGATTGTGGAGACTGTTGCGGCTCCAGACCCGGGGGGGTTGGCTCCATGGAGTACGGATGTCGCTGCCGACGGGTCGCAGCGGCCAAACGCATCGCGGATATCTGCATTGCGGTGATCGGTTTCGCAGTGCTGCTCGTCCTCTTCATCCCGATTTGCTGCGCAATCAGGGTGAGCTCCAGCGGGCCCGTGATCTTTCGCCAGACCCGCGTCGGCGTGAACAGGAGATCGCGACAGTCGGCTGCTCAGAATGGCGCACGGCGCTGCGTGGACATGGGTGGCAAGCCGTTCGTGATGTACAAGTTCCGGAGCATGCGGTGCACCGGGGATGCGACCGCAAAGTTGTCGGTCCCCGGTGATCAGCGCATCACCGGCGTCGGTGCCGTTCTGAGGAGAACGCACATCGACGAGATGCCGCAGTTCTGGAACGTTCTCAAGGGAGACATGTCCGTCATCGGGCCTCGGCCCGAGCAGGTCGAGATCTCCATGCGTTACGTCCGCGACGTCGCGCCGTACGCGCAGCGGATGTGGAAGGTCAAGCCGGGTATCACCGGCCTGGCGCAGATCCTGCAGGGCTACATCAACTCGATCGACGACGTTGCGCGAACGGCTCAGCTGGATACGACCTACGGCGGCTCGCTGAGATCGCTCTGGTCGTGGCTGAGGATGGACGTGTGGATCACGCTGATCACGATGCGCTACCTGATCGGGCGGTGGCGGCCGCCGGTTGCGCCGGCCGTCAGGCCGGCCCCGCTGCGCTCGGAGCACGAGCAGTGAGCGCCGCCGGCCCCACGCTGCTCACGGTCGACGTGGAGTGCTGGTTCCACGCGCACAACCTGGGGATCGACCAGGCGAGCTGGGGCGGCCGCGACCCGCGGATCGAAGAGCCGGTCGATCGCCTGCTGCGGCTGTTCGCCCGGCGGGGAGTCCATGCGACCTTCTTCGTCCTCGGCTGGGTGGCCGCGCGCCACGGCGACGTCGTCAGGCGGATCGCCGCCGACGGTCATGAGATCGCCTCCCACGGCTACCTCCATCGCAGGCTCGACGCACTGACCCCCGTCGAGTTCCGCGAGGACGTCGAGCGCACCTCGGAGGCGCTCGAGCGGTGCATCGGGAGGCGGCCGATCGGGTACCGGGCACCGAGCTTCACCGTCCTGCGCTCGACGATGTGGGCACTCGACGAGCTGCTGCGCTGCGGCATGCGGTACGACTCGAGCATCTTCCCGATCCAGCGTGGCCGGTATGGAATCGGCGACTACCCCGAGCGCCGGCCGCACCTGATCCGCCGTCCGGGCGGAGCGATTGCCGAGTTCCCGCTGACGGCGGTCGACGTGCTCGGACGGCGGGTGCCGGTGGGAGGCGGCGGCTACCTGCGGCTGTATCCGCTGTGGCTGACCCGCAGGGCGCTGGCGCGCTCACCGGTGCCTCCGGTCGTCTACGTGCATCCGTGGGAGCTCGACGCCGACCAGCCTCGGGTCGCGCCGTCGGCGCGCGCGGGGTTCATGCACCGGGTCGGGCTCCGCCGCACCGAGGCGCGACTCGATGCGCTGATCGCCGAGCTCCGGCCGACGACGATCGAGTCCCAGCTGTCGGCGATCATCGCCGGGGATGCGATGCCAGAAGACATCGATAGAGCTCCAGCGTCGTCGTTGTCGTTCTCGATGCGGTAAACGCTGCCACCGCGCGACCCCGCGCCGAGCGCCCGAGCACCTCGCGCTGGTAGGCGTCCTCCAGCAGCGAGCGGATGGCCTGCCCGAGGGCGGCCGGGTCGTCGGGTGGGACGAGCGCCGCGGCCCCCCGCGCCGCCGCCGACCCCGGAACGGTGGTCGCCACAATCGCCGCGCCGCACGCCATCGCCTCCAGCAGCACCAGCGAGAGGCCATCCCAGCGCGACGGCACGACGACGACGTCGGCCGCGCGGTACTCCAGCTCGGGAGCGGCGCTGTTGCCGGCCCACTCGATCCGGCCGTCCACGGCGGTCTCGACCGCCAGCGATCGCAGCTCCCGTTCGGCGTCACCTTCGCCGACCAGCCGGAGCGTCGCGCCGATGTCCCGCAGGTCCCTGAACGCGCGGATCAGAACGGCCTGGCCCTTGGCTTCGGTCAACCTGCCGACGCACGTGATCAGCGGCCGGTCCGTGCGCGGAGCGGCCGGGCCGTCGGGGGTGAACCGGTCGATGTCGACCCCGTTCGCGATCACCCGGAGGTTGGCGGCCGCGCGCGCGCCGAGGATCCCTCTGCCCTCGGCGGCGTTCTCATCCGAGACGGCGACCGTCACGTCGGCGTGGGGCGCCGCGAGCCGTTCGAAGGCGCGGTACGCAGGCTCCAGCGGGCCGCCCACGTGCCAGCCCCAGCCGTGGGTGGTGAACACAACGACGGGCGGCCGGCGCATCGTCGCGGCGGCGATCCTGCCGATCGCGCCGGCCTTTGCCGAGTGGAGGTGCACCACGTCGGCGCCGGCCATCAGCCGCCGCAGCTCGGCGATCCGCCGGGCATCGCGGACCGTCGGTGAGCGCTGCAGCGCGATCTCGAACCACTCGATGCCGTTGGCCTCGGCCCAGCCCGGCAGCTCGCCGCCCTGCGGACAGGCGACCGCCGTCGCGTATCCGGCTGCGTGGCACGCGCTCGCCAGCTGCTGCACGTAGCTCGCCACCCCGCCCACGGTCGGCTGGGCGACGTGCAGCACCAGGAACGGGGGCGATGACATCGGACGAGCCTATCGGTCGCGCGCCGGAGCGGGCACCTGCGGATCGAGGAAGTCCATCTCGCCCTCCTCGACGTGCACATACCGGCCGCCGCGCAGCATCGATGCCAGCGCGGCGAACACCGAGAGCACAGCGGTGACGCCGAACACCACCACGAGCCCGTCATGGAACGGCCCTGCCAGCAGGTCGGGGAAGAACGTCCGGCCGGTCAGCGTATCCCGCGCCGCGTCCGGCAGCGTGTGCAGCACGCCGCTCGGCGCCAGCAGGTGCTTGACCGGGTTCTCGCCCAGCACCGCACGAAACAGCGAGGACACAGGCGGCAGGGTGCCGGCGTGGTGGGCGACATCGTGCGGGACGCCGTGTGCCTCCAGCCCGCGGGTCAGCGTGTCCGGAGCGTTCGCGACAGGCCGGCGATCATCAGCGAGAAGAAGATGCCGTCGAGAGCGCAGTGCCTGTGTTCTGGAACGTCGAGCGCATCCCCGAGGCGGCGCCCCGCTGCGATGCGGGCACGCTGCTCATGATGGACGCCGAGTTGGGCGCGCTGAACATGCCGACACCCAGGCCGTTCACCGTGATCAGCGCCGCGAACGCCCAGTCAGGTAGCTGATGTTGCCCGGCGCGAGCGGATCGAGGTGGATCCCCCGGAAGATCGCCGGCAGCGCGATGATCACGATCGACCCGTCCAGGGCCGACATGAAACCGCCATCGTCGTGTTGGAGAGCGCGATCCAGCGGTAGCGGTCGGCCCCCATCAGATGTTGTGGGCCAGTCGCTCCAGAAGAGGTGCCGCCGCCAGCAGCTGCTCGCGCTCGGCCGTCGTGAAGTCCGCCGACAGCGCCTCCGCCATCTGCTCGACGCGCGCGTTGCGCCGGTTGTTGAGGATGCGTCGCCCGGCAGCCGTGATCGAGATGATCACGCGCCGCCCGTCGGCCGGGTCGGGGATCCGGCCGACGAGGCCGCGCCCCTCGAGGGCGGCCAGCGTGGCGCCCATCGACTGCGGGCTGATCTGCTCCTGGCGGGCGAGCTCGGCCGCAGTGGCCGATCCGCCACGGTCGAGGCGGACCAGCGCGGAGCTTTCGGGCAGCGTCAGCTCACCGTCGCCGGGGATCTGGCGCAGCCGGCGCAGCAGCAGGCCGAGGCTCATCCTCAGCGCCGCCGCTGTCCGGCGTGACTCGGGATCGGACATGGTTCGCAGTCTAGACTGATAAGTCTGGACTGGCAATAGGTCGGCGAGCTAGGCCCGCGACCCGGCCGGCTTCTCGGCGACGCATGCGATCTTGCGGACGCGCCCGGTCGCCAGCCAGTCGCTCCAGAGCCTGTGGGCGGTCAGCAGTTCCTGCAGCGCAGGGCGCCCGATCTGCGCTGCGATGGCCGTTGCATCGGCTGCTAACGACCCGCCTGGTCGTCGAGCGCGAGCGCGAGCGGATGGCGTTCCGCGCCGCGAGCTACTGGGACGTCGAGGGCGACTTCACCCCGGATGCCGAGTCGAACCTGTTCACCGCCAAGCTCACCGGCGTCGACGGCTCGAAGGTGGCCACCGGCCGCGACTTCGCCGACGACGGCACCCTGACCAACGCCAAGGCGACCCCGCTCGACGAGGCCGCCGCGACCGGCATCGCCAACGCGCTGCGCGCCGCCGACGTCACCGTCACCGACGTCTCCGAGAAGCCCTACACCCGCCGCCCGAGCGCGCCGTTCACGACGAGCACCCTGCAGCAGGAGGCCTCGCGCAAGCTGCGGCTCAACAGCCGCAACGCGATGCGGGTGGCCCAGCGGCTCTACGAGAACGGCTACATCACCTACATGCGGACCGACAGCACGTCGCTGTCGGAGTCCGCGCTGACCGCCGCCCGCACCCAGGCGCGCGAGATGTACGGCGCCGAGTACGTGCCCGACGCCCCGCGCCACTACGAGAAGAAGGTCAAGAACGCGCAGGAGGCGCACGAGGCGATCCGCCCCGCCGGTGACCGGTTCCGCACTCCGGCCCAGGTGTCCGGTGAGCTGCGCGGCGAGGACTTCGCCCTCTACGACCTGATCTGGAAGCGCACCATCTCCTCGCAGATGGCCGACGCCCGCGGCTCCACGGCATCCGTGCGGCTCGGCGCCACCCTCGACGACGGCGCCCCGGCCGCACCGTCGAGCTGTCGGCGAGCGGCACCGTCATCACCTTCCGCGGGCTTCCTCGCGGCGTACGAGGAGGGGCGCGACGAGCGCCAGGCGGCCCGCCGCAAGGACGAGGCCGAGGAGGAGCGCCGCCTGCCCCGGCTCGGGGTCGGCACCGCGCTGCGCACCGTGCGCACCGAGGCCAACGGCCACGAGACCTCCCCGCCGCCGCGCTACACCGAGGCCACCCTGGTCAAGGCGATGGAGGAGCGCGGCATCGGCCGGCCCTCCACCTACGCCTCGACGATCGGCACCATCCAGGACCGCGGCTACGTCGTCGAACCGCGGCTCGGCGCTCATCCCGAGCTGGCTCGCGTTCGCCGTGACCCGGCTGATGGAGGAGCACTTCTCCCGGCTGGTCGACTACGACTTCACCGCCTCGATGGAGGAGGACCTCGACGCCATCGCCCGCGGCGACCAGGCAGCGCGGCGGCCTGGCTGCACCGCTTCTACTTCGGCGACGAGGCGAGCTCGGCCGAGGGGCTGCGCGACCTCGTCGAGGACCTCGGCGACATCGACGCCCGGGCGATCTCGACGATCGACATCGGCGAGGGCATCGTCGTGCGGGTGGGCCGCTACGGCCCGTACGTCGAGGAGGTCGTGCCGGCCGGCATCGACCCGGCCACCGGCGAGGTGACGGATGCCGCCGCGCTCGGTGACGACGGCGCCCCGTCACGCCGCGGCGGGCCACGATCAACGACGACATCGCCCCCGACGAGCTGACCCCGGCGATGGCCCGCGAGCTGCTCGAGGCCGCCGCCGACGACGGGCGGGTGCTCGGCCAGGACCCGGCCACCGGCCACGACATCGTGGCCCGGGCCGGCCGCTACGGCCCTACGTCACCGAGGTGCTGCCCGAGGCCGACGAGGCGCCGACAAGGGGCGGGGCGAAGGCCGTCAAGGTC
>CAWEIS010000006.1:0-120701 GCA_963809205.1 uncultured Actinomycetes bacterium
CGAGGCACAACTCCGCGACCCCGGATCGCTGCTGCGCTGGATCACAGCCATGATCCGGCTGCGGAAGGAATGCCCCGAGATCGGGTGGGGCGCTTCGCAGGTATTGCCGAGCGGCCGCCGTGAGGTACTGGCCATGCTCTACACCTGGCGAGGCACTGGGATCGTCTGCATCCACAACCTCGGGCCGGCGAGCGTGCGCGCCCGAGTGACACTTGACGATTCCTACGCGGAGCTGACCGCGCTGCTCGATCACGAGCCCAGCAGCGCTGGAGCGCGGGGCGTCCACCAGATCGACCTCGAGCCCTTCGACTACCGCTGGTATCGCGTCGACGGCCGGGATGCAGCAGTACGCAGGGAACGAGCCGGCTAGCCAGGAGACAGCCCGGTCGCACTCGACGACGCCGCGTCGCGTGTGGCGGAGCACAGCGACATCGATCAGCATGAGCGAGTGATCGGCGATCCCGGCCCCAGCTCCGCATGTGAGTAGGAGCAGGCCACGAGTCGTTCGGCGAGCGGCGCCTCCCCCGGTACCTACAATGCGCACCGTCGCGGCGGCCCGCCCGCATCTCAGGGTCGTCGAACGGCAGCCACTGCGACGTGTTGTTATCTCCTAGCTGCGCCCGTGGTCAGGTCGTGGCGGAGCTGATGTGCACGTTGTCGTACTCCACCGTGGTGCCGGCGAGCGTGGTGAACATGTCCAGCCCGGCGGATCGGAACGGCCCGGAGCCATTCTCGTCGCCGACGCGGACCTTCTCGACTCCGTCTATCTGCAGGGTGAGCGTCGTCCCGGCGCCGGAGGAATCGCATTCCGCGCGGACGTGCACGGTGCGCCGGCTGCCTACGAGGTCGGGGTCGGGCCGGGCGGCGAGCAGGTTCTTCAAATAGAAGCTGTCCTTGATCGTCTGGTCCGTCTCGTCGTATCTGAGCACGCCGGCCCTGCCGTCGGCCGGCTGGACGACGAAGACGTACCCGCGAGCCGGCTGACCGGCGCCGGTCACCGTGCAGTTGACGCCGTAGTAGGCGTAGTCGCGCTTTCCGAGCGTTGGCAGGGCGGTCAGAGTGACGTCGGTCTCGACGATCAGATCATCGACCGGGCCGAACCGGGTCGGCACAGTCTGGTGATAGTTGGCCGACGGGTCATGGACGGTGATCCGATAGGCGCCATCGACGCAGCCCACCTCGGCGCCGCCGCTGTCGTCCTGCGCCCAGTGGCAGTCGCCGGAGAAGTCGTCGTCGATCGGCAGGTCGCCGGTGACGACGGACGACCCGAGGGAGCTGGTGCCGCATCCCGAGACGGGGAGTGCCAGGGCGAGCATGACAAGCAGCGGCCACCTTCCTGTCGTCGAGTCAGTCATAGGTGATCCACGTAAAGATGAAGACCGCCAGCCCCGCGAGTCCCGCAACAACGATCGCCGCGGCGATCACGACCGCCACGGCCCATTCGGTGCGTTGCCGGTCCCACCGGTCGATCCAATCCGTCATCCCTCGACGTTGCATTCCTCGACGCTAGTCGCAGGCCGTCGGGGTTCGCATCAGGGATATCCCTGGTCATCGAGAAGCAACACCCTCTCGTGCGATGAGTCCACAGCGGGACGGTCAGACCGAACGCGGAGGATGTATGACCCGATCTCAGGCTGCGTCGAGTTCGATCTGGTCAGCCAGATCGAGAACCGCGAGCAGCGCTTCGACGACCGCGGGGTCGAAGTGGGAGCCGGCGCACCGGCGCAGCTCGGCCGCGGCCTGGTGTGGTGTGCGCGCCGGTGAGTAGGGCCGATCGGCCGTCATCGCTGCGTAGGCATCCGCTGCGGCAATGATGCGCGCTTCGATGGGGATGGCCGGTCCGGCGAGATCGTCCGGGTAGCCGCTGCCGCTGTAGCGCTCGTGATGGTGGCGTACGGCAGGAGCGACCTCCCGCAGGGCGGGGATACGGACGACGATGTCTGCGCCGACACCGGGATGCGTCCGCATGGCTGCCCACTCGGCGTCGTCCAGCGGCCCGGGCTTGTTCAGGATGTGCTCGGGAACGGCGAGCTTTCCGATGTCGTGCAGCCATCCGGCGAGCCGGCAGCGCTGTGCCGTGCGAGCGGGCAGCTCCAGGTGTTCGGCCGTCAGCCCGGCGAGGCGGGCGACCTCGGCCGCGTGCTCCTGCGGGACGCCTTCCCGGAGGCCGCACGCGAACGCCAGGGCTCGCGCCGACTCGACGGCATTCGTCGCGGCGTTCGGTGCGTCGGCAGAGCGCGCGTCGCCCGGGCGGAGCGAGACGCAGTTACGTCCGCGGTGCTTCGCCTCGTACAGACAGCTGTCGGCCCACTCCAGGAGCGCGTCGAGGGTCTCGCCATGTTCGGGTGCGAGCGCGCCGCCGACGGAGATTGTGAGGTCGACATGGACGTCTCCGTTCGCGATCGGCGAGTCGCCGATGGCGTGGCGGAAGCTTTCGGCTCTCCGGACGAGCTCATCCGCCGAGCGGGCGCCGGGCAAGAGGATGGCGAACTCCTCGCCGCCCCAGCGCGCCAGGCAGTCTCCGGGCTCGAGGCCGGTGCTCAGCCGGTTGGCGAGGTCGATGAGAACGGCGTCGCCGACGGCGTGGCCGTATGCGTCGTTGATCTCCTTGAAGTTGTCGGCGTCGAGCAGCAGCAGGCCGCACGCGGCGGTGTTCGCCGCGAGCGTCTCCGTGGCGATGTGGGCGAAGTGGCGCCGGTTGAAGGTGCCCGTGAGCTCGTCGGTGCCGGCACGCACCTCGGCGTCCGCACGAGCGCGCTCCAGCTCGCGATGTGCGACCTTCATCTCCCGCATGCTACGCCTGAGCTCGTCCTCGAGGTGCCGCCGCTCGGTCACGTCCGACACGATCCCGCTCACCTCGAACGTGCCGTCGGGGCGCGGGCGGCAGGCGGCGCGGTCGTACACCCAGCGGGTGATCCCGTCGGCTCCGAGCAGGCGATATGTGACCTCCGCGTCCTCTCCCCGCCCCAGCGCCTGGTTGAAAGCGTCGTACGCGGGTCGATCGTCAGCGTGCACGGCCGCGTCCCAGTTGATCATGTCCGGGTCGGGTTCCGCGCCGCCCAGCAGCCGGTCGCCACCCGGGCCCTGGAAGAGCTCCTCGACCTGGCCGTCGGGGAGTGCGAGTGCGAGGTAGACGTGGGCGCCGACAACGTCGAGAAGGCTGGCGAAGCGGCCGCTGGCCTCGTCCAGGCGGGCGGCGGCCTCTTCGCGGGCGGTGACGTCGGAGATCAGGCCCTCGACGAGGACGTTGCCGTTGGCCAGACGGCGCGGTCGGGCACGGTCGCGCACGATCCGGGTGGCTCCGTCGAGCCCGGCGACGCGGTACGTCACCTCGGCGTCCTCTCCGGCCAGCAGGTCACGGTTGAACGCCTCGTACTTGGCCCAGTCCGCCGGCGCGATGCGCGATTCCCAGAATCGTCCCGCCTCGGCGTCTTCCGGGACAGGGCCGCCGATCAAACCCTCGACCGTGGACGTCGAGGCGTGGTGGATGTAGCGGCCGTCGGCCGTGATCTCGCCGGCGTAGACATGTTCTTCGAACAGGTCGAGAATCCGGGCTAGCTCGACCGCCCGCCGGCGCCGGCTCCCCGCTTCGCGGCGACAGAGCGCGCGCGTCGCGTGCCACAGGCCGCGAACGCGGCCATGGTGCGCCGATGCCCTGGTGGTGGGCACGGGTGAATCATCGCGCCTGAGTGTCGAGCCGGTCATGGCCGTTGACCTTGTGATCGGCGCGACGAGAGGTTCGCTTGACCCGTGCGCTCACCTCTGAGCCCGGGTGACGCGTTCGACCACGCGCTGGATCGACTGCAGGTGCGTCGAGCGCCAGACGTGCCGCTGCTCGTAGGGCCAGGCGTAGATCGGATTGCCCTCGCGAACCAACCCCAGGAGACGCGGCTCGCTGAGGCTGCGGGCGGACCACTCGTAGAGCGGCTGCAGTCGCGGCGCAATCACGCCGTAGTCGAGTAAGCGGCCAAGACGCTGCTCGTCCGCCACGTACCACTCGACGCTCCGGTCGAGTGGGTAGTAGTTCGGGATGACGCGCCGGAGCGCGAGGAACACGCCCGTCGTCCCGAACCGAGGATCCCCGACCAGGCGGGCAAGCCATGCCAACCGCCCCAGGGCGAGACCCGGCGCCGCGACGAGGGCGTGGGCGTAGAGAACGCGGGCCAGCGCAACGTTGATGAAGAAGCGCTCGGCGGCGTTCTCGTCTTCGGCAAGCGCTTCGTGCTCCAGGTAGCCCGCCACGATGCTGGCGTTGTGAGCCCGGTACCACGGGGACGGCGTCGGCGTGTCCCAAACCGCAGCCACAACCGCACAGCCTGCGACGAGGGCTCGCCAGATCGACCGCCGACCAGCGCGACGGCCTCGCATCCGTCCCGTAACAGACGCTCGTTCACTGCCCGCCACCAGCGGCTCCCCGGCGGCGACCCATCGAACGGGTTGAGCAGACCACGCTGGGCCTGCCAGCGCATGAACGAGAGCGCCGCCCGCCGGAACGGCAGATGTCGCGGTGCGCGGCCGGTCGGCCCGTGGTACGTCCGTTCGAGCAGCGCGAGACGAGCAGCCGGATCGTCGCGCACCGCGGCGACTCGCGCCTCAGCCCAGCCGAGCGCGGTCTCCCAATCACTCTCCTGCTTCAGAAATGTCTCCCGTCCATGACCACATCATTCGCGCATCATGGGAATGCCGGTCGAGGTCGTCAGCGTATCCCGGCCGATGACATGGGCAGGTTGGCGTGATGCCGTCGCGGTGGGATGATTCGCTGACAATGCACATCTCGCGTGGGTTCCATGGACGCGACCGCGAAGGAGCGGATCCGGCGCGGGTGCCGCCCGGCCAGTACGTCACCACCGGCTTCCCCGTGCTGTCGGCCGGCCCCACTCCGCGGGTGGCGCTGGACGAGTGGACGTTCTCGATCCGCGGCGAGGTCGACGAGCCGCGCAGCTGGAGCTGGAACGAGCTGCAGGCGCTCCCGCGCGAGGACATCACAGTCGACATCCACTGCGTGACCAAGTGGTCGAAGCTGGACACCGACTGGGCCGGCGTCTCGATCGACGTCCTGCTGGACGGCGTCGACACGGCGGCCGAGCACGTGCTGGCGTACTGCGACGGCGGGTACACCACCAACCTGCCGCTGGAGGACGTCACCGGCGGACGGGCGTGGCTCGCGTTCGGCTACGACGCCGAGCCCCTCGACCCTGAGCACGGTGGCCCGGTGCGGCTGCTGGTGCCGCACCTCTACTTCTGGAAGAGCGCGAAGTGGGTGCGCGGGATCGAGCTGCGCCTGGACGACCAGCCCGGCTTCTGGGAGCGCTACGGCTACCACAACTACGGCGATCCGTGGCGCGAGCAGCGCTACGCCGGCGATTGAACTGGCGGCTCGGCACCGTCGTCGAGCTGCTGGCCGAAACCGACCGGACGGCCAGCATCGTGCTCGGCGTGCCCGAGTGGCCTGGGCACCGGGCCGGCCAGCATGTGGACGTGCGGCTGACCGCCGAGGACGGCTACCAGGCGCAGCGCAGCTACTCGATCGCGTCGGCACCGGAGGACGCGTCCCTGGTGCTGACGGTGGAGCGGCTCGACGACGGCGAGGTGTCCTCGTACCTGGTGGGCGCGCTCCGCGCGGGCGACGATCTCGAGCTGCGGGGGCCGATCGGCGGCTACTTCGTGTGGGAGGAGGCTCTTGGCGGACCGCTGATGCTGGTGGCCGGCGGCTCCGGGATCGTGCCGCTTCGGGCGATGCTCCGCCACCGGCTGACGAGCGGCAGCGCGGTTCCCGTGCGGCTGCTGTACTCGGCGCGCTCGCACCACGAGCTGATCTACCGCGAGGAGCTGGCCGCGGCCGCGCAGCAGAATGGGGTCGGTGTCAGCGTGACGCTCACCCGCGAGCAGCCGGCCGGCTGGGACGGATACGACCGCCGGATCGACCGGGCACTGCTCGCGGAGATCGTGTGGCCGCCGGCCGAGCGGCCGCGCGTCTACGTGTGCGGCCCCACCGCCTTCGTCGAGGTGGCCGCGGACGCGCTGGTGTCGCTCGGCCACGAGCCGGGCCGCATCCGCACCGAGCGGTTCGGGCCTACCGGAACATAGGAGGCAGGATGCTGGACGGAAACGCGATCGCGGGAACACTGGAGGACATCTTCGGCGCCGACATGACGCTGGTCGTGTCGACCTGCGGCGGCTGCGGGTCGCGCGGCCCGCTGGCGGAGACGGCCGTTTACATGCGCGCGCCGGGCGTGGTCATGCGGTGCCGCCGGTGCGACAACGTGCTGGTGGTGGTGATCCAACGAGGCGACGTCTATTGCATCGATGTCCAGGGCACGGCCGAGTTGAGAGCGACCGGTAGCTGACGCCGCTACCCCCGGACGCCGGTGTCGATGCCCCGGCCGGGTTCAGGCCGGCGGGCTCGGGTTATGGTGGGCCAACCGCCACCATGCGTCCGACCCATCGCCGGTCGTGGCATCGGGATCCTGCAGGTAGGTCTCGCGCGTCATCCCCGGCACGACGTGTGAGCGCGCCGTGCCCCGATTGGAGAATGGCGCGAGCAGCCCGACCATCCTGCCGGCATAGGCGACCGCGTCATCCGCGCCGTCCCACTGGTAGACGCCGCGGTACACCCGGGTTCGACGATCGTCGAGCCACAGCTTCGAGCGGAACCCCCGGAAGCCGGCGAACAGCGGCGTGTGGATCAGACACTCGTGACGGAACCCGGTATGCAGTGGCGCCAGGTCATCCAGGAACGCCAGCCGGAACGCGATCACGAGCACCGTCGGATGCGCGGTTGCAGCATCAAGAAGCCGGGTCTCGCGGAACACCCGCGAGGTGGTTCCATCCGCGAACACCAGCGTGGCGCCGACATTCTCCGTCGGCTGCTCCAGTTCATGGCCGACGGACATCCGCGCCCACTCGCGGACGGAGGCGCCATAGTCCGTGAGCGCCGACAGCGAGCTCAACGCGGGTCTCCGCGGCGGCCGGTCACGGTGCGGATCCTATCCAGACGAAGCGGTGTGCGACGGCGAGTATCCGAGCTCGCCGCCCTCGTGGATTGACCCGGGCGTCTCGGGAGCCACGTGCGAGGGAATGCCGCCCGGGAACGAGAACCGCCGGAACAACTCCAGCAGACCAGCCGTTGCGGGCGACGTGGGGGTACACCTCGCTGTATCTACCTTCCAGATACGCGTTGGCGACGGCGGCCGGCCCGCCGTGGCCGGGCCCGATGACCATGATCGCATCGAGCTCCCGTCGCCGGATCACGCGGTTCATGTGGGCGTAGACGAAGTTCATCCCGGCCGTCGTTCCCCAGTGTCCCAGCAGGCGCGGCTTGACATGGGTCGGTTGCAGCGCCTCCCGCAACAGCGGATTTGCCATCAGATAGATCTGGCCCACGGAGAGATAGTTGGCCGCCCGCCAGTAGGCATCGATCAGCTCGAGCTCGTCCGCGGTGCCAGCGCTCGAGCGCCCTGGCGGAGATTCGGTGTGGTCCGTGTCACTGTTCACGAGCGGGTCCCTCCATCAGACGGACGACAGGCGGAGCTTACGGCGACTGCGTGGTCCCCGGCCAGCTCGATCAGCCCGTGTGCTTGCTGTGTGACCTGGATCAAAGGTGGACCTCGTCCGCGGGCGGTACACGCGCCAGCCGCCGAGGCGTAGGATCACCATGGCACGCGTCATCTGATACGAGGTGGCGGCAGGGGTTCGAGGTCAGGAGTTCCGATGATTGGCACGATCGTCAAACTCAGCTACCCGGACGGCATCGACCGATCTCGCGTGCTCAAGGTCGCCGCGGAATCGAAGCGCATGTTCGACGGCATGCCCGGCCTCCGCCGCAAGGTGTTCATGCTGGACGAGGAGCATGACGAGGCGGTCAACGTCTACCTGTGGGATTCCGAGGAGGCCGCCCGCGGTTTCTTCACTGACGATGTCACTTCGCTGATCACCGACGTGTACGGCGTGGCTCCCACCATCCGGCACGTGGAGATCCTCGCCGTCGTGGACAACGCCCCGTCCGCCGTCGCCTGAGCCGGGCGAGCGCTCGCGGGCGCTCGGCGCCATCGTGTCGCGAGAGCGATCCGGCATCCTGGCTCGGCCGGCTGAGCGTTGCCTCCCGGAACATTGTCGGGATAACCGCACCGCGAAGCCCGTGAGCCTCATCTAAGGTCGAGTGGTGGCTATCCCTGTCATCATCGCGGTCGACGACGACCCCGCCAAGCTCGCCCTCGTCGGGGCGCAGCTCACCGAGCGCTACCTCCGCCGGTACCGGATCGAGTGTGTGAGCGGCGTCGACGACGCCGCCGATCTGCTCGACCGGTTGGCTGCCGAGGGCGCCGACGTGGCGCTCGTGCTCGGCGGCCAGACGGCGCTCGGTCCAGGCGACGGCCTGTTCGAACGGGCCCGCCGGCTACACCCTCATGCGAAGCGCGTGCTGTTCGTCTCGGCCAACGCGTGGACCGACCCCGTCCGCGCGGACACCATCCGCGTGGCGCTGGCGCTCGGGCGCATCGACCACTTCATGCTCGAGCCCGCCCCGCCCTCGGACGAGGTCTTTCATGAGGCGGTCGCCAGCTTCCTGTTGGAATGGGCCCGCGACCAGCGGCGGGTTCCCCACACCGTGCAGATCGTCGGCGACGAGTGGTCGTCCGGCCGTGCATACGAGCTGCGAGCCGTGTTCGAGGCCTGCGCCGTGCCGCACGCGTTCAGCTGCGCCGACTCCGACAAGGGACGCGATCTGATCGCCAAGGCCGGCCCCGATGCGCGGCTGCCGCTGATGGTGCTGCCCGACGGCAGCACGCTCAGCGATCCGACGAACGCCGAGATCGCGCTGGCCGCCGGCGCTCCGCAGGGCCTCGACCAGCGCACCTTCGACATGATGGTGGTGGGCGCCGGGCCGGCGGGCCTGTCGGCCGCCGTCTACGGCGCCTCGGAGGGGCTTGACGTCGTCGTCGTGGACGCCGGAGGCATCGGCGGCCAGGCCAGGTCGAGCTCGCTGATCCGCAACTACCTTGGATTCGCCCGCGGCGTCAGCGGCAGCCGGCTCGCCGAGCAGGCGTACGAGCAGGCCGCCATGTTCGGCGCCAGCTTTGTGTTCATGCATCGGGCCACGGCGTTCACCGAGACCGACGACGGGTTCGCGCTGACGCTCGAGGACGACCGGACGATCAGCGCGCGGGTGGCGATCATGGCCACCGGCGCCAGCTACCAGCGCCTGGGGATTCCCCAGCTCGAGGAGCTGACCGGCGCGGGCGTCTTCTACGGCGGCCCCGTTTCGGAGGCGCCGTCGCTGGCCGGCAAGGACGTGTACGTTGTCGGCGGAGGAAACTCAGCGGGACAGGCCGCGCTGCACCTGGCACGTTACGCGCGGCGCGTGACGCTGCTCGTTCGCGGCAGCACGCTCGACACGGGGATGTCGCACTACCTGGTCGGCACGGTCGAGTCCGCCCCCAACATCGAGGTGCGCACGATGACCACGATCACCGGCGGCGGCGGGGAGACGCGGCTGGAGCGGCTGGAGCTGCACGACGCCGTCACCGGCGAGGAGGAGACCGTCCCTGCGGACGCCCTGTTCGTCCTGATCGGCGCGCGGCCCTTGACCGAGTGGCTGCCGCCCGAGCTGGAGCGGGACTCCCACGGCTTCCTGGTGACCGGCGACGACGTCGGGGCCGGCGACTGGCCGCTGGAGCGCCGGCCGTTCGCGCTCGAGACCAGCATCCCCCACGTGTTCGCCGCGGGCGACGTGCGCCACGGCTCGGTGAAGCGTGTGGCGGCGTCGGTGGGGGAGGGCGCGACCGCCGTCCAACTCGTGCACCGCGCGCTCGCGGAAGACGGGCTCCGCGTCTCCGCCTGACCCTAGTGGGACGCGCCCAGCTGGGCCTCCACAGCACGGTGGACGTTGCCGTGTACGCGCTCACCGCCGATCCGCTCGAGCAGGCCGTCGCGCTCCAGCGTCACGCGGATTTCTGGCTTGACCCGCGCCAGCCGGAGGGTCGCGTTCTGCGACTCGACGAACTCCAGGATCTCACGCAGCTGCTCCGACCCCTGCGAGTCCATGTAGGGGACGGCCTCGAAGTCGAGGACGACCGCGCGCAGCGCCGTCCCGTGGGCGTCGGCCAGGTCCCGGACCCGGTCCTCCAGCGCCTGCGAGGTCGCGAAGAACAGGCCGCTGTCCAGGCGGAGGATGACGATGCCGTCGAACGTCTCGTCGCCCGGGTGCTGGTCGAGGTCGCGGAACACCTGCGTGTCCCGCTCGCGCCCCAGCTCCGGGATCGGCGGGTTGGTGGCCACGGAGATCAGCCATCCCAGGGACAGCACGATGCCGACCACGACGCCGGCCAGCACGCCGACCGAGAGCACGCCGATCAGAGCTGCGACGGAGATCCAGAAGTCGAACGGCACCACATGCCGGAGGCGACGGAACTCGGCGACGTCGATCATCCCGAACACCACGGCGTCGATGATGACCGCCGCCAGCACCGCCTTCGGCAGGTCCGAGAACAGGGGCGCCAGCACGATCAGCGTGAGGATGACGAGCGCGCCGGTGACCAGCGACGCCACCGGAGTTCGGGCACCGGCGGTCTCGTTCAGCGAGCTCGCCGACAGGCTGGTCGAGACGGGCATCCCCTGGAAGACCCCGGCGCCGACATTGGCGACCCCCTGGGCGACGGATTCCTGGTCGACGTCGATCCGGTAGCGGTGGCGCGTCGCAAACGCCCGCGCGTCGCCGGCCGTCTGCGAGAACCCGATCAGCAGCAGCGCCACCGCGGCGACGATGATCGTCGGGTATTCGGCCCGCACGATGTCGGTGCTCGGCAGCGCCGGCGCCGGCAGCCCGCTCGGCACGTGGCCGACCAGCGCCACATCGTGCGCGCCGAGGTCGAACAGGCGGGCTGCGGCGATGCCGCCGACGACCAGCACCAGCGCGCCGGGGATCGACGGCCTGAGGAACCGGACGGCCAGGATCACGGCCAGCGAGACCGCGCCCACCAGCAGGGTCACGCCGTGGATGTCGCCGAGCGTCCGCACCCATGAGCCGAGCTCGCGCCAGGCGTTGACGCCGTCGGCATCGGTGCCGGTCAGCTTGGGCAGCTCGCCGATCACCACGTCGATCGCGGCGCCCGCCAGGAAGCCCGTGATCACCGGCTTCGACAGGAACCGGGCGATCCAGCCCATCCGCAGCACGGCGAGCAGCAGGAACAGCACGCCTGCTGCCAGGGTGATCGCCGTGACCAGCTCCTCCGCATGCTCGCCCTTCAGCCCGGTCAGCAGCACCGCACCGCCGGCGACCGCCGCCAGCGACGAGCTCGGCCCCGTCGAGATCTGCCGCGACGTGCAGAACAGCGCGTACAGGATCGCACCCGCCGCAGCGGCGTACAGGCCGTTCTGCACGGGCAGCCCGGCGATCTCCGCGTAGCCGAGGTTCTTGGGCACGATCAGCGCCGTCACCGCGATGCCCGCGGCCACGTCGCCGCGCAGCCACGCCCGGTCGTAGCGCGGCAGCCAGCCGGTGATCGGCAGGTGACGGGAGAGCGCGTTCCCTGCGCGGCCGGCGGTCATCGGCCGAATCCTTTCACGGAGGGAAGACGCTCTCGACTGCGGTCGACGGCGGTACCCTGGTGCTCTACGCGGTGGCGGCCGCTGTGATCGGCGGTACCAGCCTGTTCGGCAGCCGCGGCAAGGCGATCCACGGAGTGCTCGGC
This sequence comes from uncultured Actinomycetes bacterium, assembly GCA_963809205.1. Taxonomy (GTDB): domain Bacteria; phylum Actinomycetota; class Thermoleophilia; order Gaiellales; family JAICJC01; genus DATLLN01. The sequence goes on from CAWEIS010000006.1 coordinate 11,688, forward strand.
GGGATCGTCATCGCTGCGATCGACAACGGCATGGGCTCGTCGGTTTCACCGCCGCCTCCCAGCACATGGTGACGGCGCTGGTGCTGCTCGCAGCGATGACCATCGACGCCGTCGTCCGCCGCGGTCGCCTGGCGACCTGAGCACAGACTGGAGGTCGACATGCAGGTCACGAGGAACGGCGTTCCGACCACGCCCGGCCCGGGCGAGTGGTTCACCGGCACGGTGTTCATCGACGCCGTCGCCACGCCGTCCGGCGGCGCGCGGCTGAGCGTCAGCAGCGTGCACTTCACACCCGGTGCTAGGACGGCCTGGCACACGCATCCCAACGGCCAGACCATCTTCGTCACGGAGGGCGTGGGGTTCGCGCAGCGCCGCGGCGGCCCGGTCGAGATCATCCGCCCGGGCGACCGCGTGTTCTTCGAGCCTGGCGAGGATCACTGGCACGGCGCGTCGCCAGACCACTTCATGACGCACCTGGCGATGCTCGAGGTCGACGAGGAGGGCGTCAACGCCACCTGGGGCGACAAGGTGACGGACGAGGAGTACGGCGCTGGGATGTTGCGTCGTGAGTGAGCCGCGCGCGATGGGTCACATGTTGTGACGAGTCAGTGGGGATACTTATCGCGGGTCTTCCGCCGGCGCTTCTCCCAGTGGAACGCGCCGTAGCGGCCGCGCGCTACATCCCGGAGCCACAGCTTCGCCATGTAGATGCGGCGAGGTATGCGCGGCATGTTTCCCCATTTCGCGACATTCGGAACGTTCGATGATAAACCGCGAACGCCGGCGTCGTCGTTCCTGAATATATCATCAGGAAACACTCCGGCCCGGCCGCCTGAGCGAACGGGCCGGAGCGGTATGCGTCAGGGCAGCCGGAGCTCCCACTGGCCGCGGCCGTGCGTGCCCGCGACCACGGTGGTGGCATCGCGCGTCACCGCGAGATCCCACACCGTCACGTTCGGCAGGTTCTGACCGAGCCGCGACCAGCTGGTGGGCTGGCTGCGGTTGGCGATGAACGCGCCGACCTCGCTCCCGACGACCAGCTGACCGCCGCGGATGACGAGCTTGTAGACGGGCGCGTCGGGGAGGTTCCCCGTCACGTTCGTCCAGGTGGCACCGCCGTTGTGGGTCTCGAACACGTGGCCATCGCCAGCGGTCGGGATCCACCTGCGGCTGAACGAGCCGAACGTGATGTACACGTGCGCCGGGTCCGCCGGGTCGGCGGCGATCGACGTGATGTACCGGTTCGGCAGGCCATTCAGGTTCAGCTCATGCCACGAGCCGCCGTAGTTGGTGGCGAGCCCGCGGTCGAACGGCGCGCCGGTGGCCGGGTTGCACGGACCACACCAGCCGGCGTACATCGTCGTGCCGTTGTCGGCCAGGGCGGTCACCTGGTGGCCGTCGCCGGTGTCGTAGACGATCTTCCAGTCGCAGGTCGCGCCTGCGCAGACGGTCTGCCAGCCCTTGTGGTCCTCCCACACGTACTGGCCGCCGGCCACCCAGTGGGTGGCGCTGTGCACGTCCTGCTCGATCGGCGCGATGAACCGCGGGTTCGGGTCGCACGGATCGGGCGGGTCGCTCGCCGTCAGGCACGACGGAGAGATCTCCGTCAGCGTCTGGACGGCGCCGTCCGTCGTCATGAACATGTCGAGGTCGACGTACTCCTCGACCGCCATGTTGCCGTTTGTCGGCGCGACGATGGTGTCGCCGCCGTCACCGGTGAACGCCTGCTCGACGCGGGACATGCCCGTCGCCCAGTAGGTCTCGCCGTTGTCCTGCATGCCGCCCCAGTAGGCGCGGCCGTTGGTCAGGTCGCCGACCGCTGCCGAGTAGTACTGCAGCGTGTCGAGGCCCGGGTTCCGGTTCGTCCAGTGGCCCCGCGTGTGCTGGGTCACCGGCCGGTTCCAGACGCCGCCGTCGTTGCCCTCCCACAGCCGGCCGTTGTACAGGAAGCCGGCATGCTGGTCGGGATGCGTCGTGCCCGGGCAGCTGTACGGCGTGTCGCCGTCCGGGTTACAGGTGATGTCGAAGTTCCAGTACGGACCGACGGTGTTCCACTTCGCGCCCGCGTTGGTGGTCTCGTAGACCTCCTCCAGGCCGAGGTAGACGTGCTGCCGGTTGTTCGGGTCGGCGAGGATGTACTCGTTGTAGTCCGCCTGCACCCCCGGGTAGTAGCTGGTCAGATCGGGAGGATTCGGCAGGTCGAGCGCCGAGTCCGAGTTGGCCAGCTTGGTCGAGTCCGCGATCAGCGTCCACGGCCCGGCCGGGCTGCCGCTCTTCGACACGTATGCACCCTGGCCGAAGAGCGAGTCGGACGAGGTGTCCTGCACGACGGCATATAGCCAGCCCTGCGACGACGAGAACGTCGTCCGCCCGATGGTGTTCGGGTTGACGTCGCCCTGCGGCGTGATGCGGTGGAAGCTTCCCGCGCCGCCGGTGCCCACGTAGAACCCGTTGTACTGGATCGACGCCGGTGCGCCGGCATAGCCGGCCCAGCCGTCGGCGGCGAGGATCTTGCCGCCCGGCACCGCGATCACGTCGGTGATGAACGACGTGCGGTACGGCGAGTTGCTCGGGTTCGGATCGGGACGCAGCACCTGCTGCCACGCGGTCGAGTCGGAGGCCGACTCGGCCCGCCGCCACAGACCGTGGCTGGTCGCCGCATACAGATAGCCGTTGATCGACCTGATCCGGTAGAACCCGCCGCCGTCCAGCTCGTGGCCGCCGATCCGCGTCCAGGTGCCGGATCCGCTGTTGAGCCGGAACGCGCCGACGCCGTACTGGTTCTCCGAGGCGTTGTTCGCCTCGCCGGTGCCCACGATCACCGAGCCGTTGCGTGGATCGGTGGCCAGCGCCCCGACCGGCAGCCGTGGCAGGCCGCTGTTGAGCTCGGTCCAGCTGCCACCGCCGTTGGTGGTTCGCCAGACGCCGCCGCTCGCGGACCCTGCGTAGAGGGCGCCGCCGGCGGCGGTGAACGCGGTCATCCGGCCGGTGACGTATCCCCAGCCGACGCCGAAGTTCGCCCCGCGGTTGACGGGGTCGTTGAGGAACGGCCGCTTCGTGATCTCGCTCCAGCTGCCGGCTGTCGCCGGGAGCGTCTTCGCCGCGGCGACCGCCGCGGACAGACCCTGCGACGGCAAGACGGCCGCGGGCGAGGCGGCGATCGCGGCCTCGTACAGGCCGCGCTCCCTGATGTTCGCCCTCTCGTCCGCGCCCTCGTCTTCTTCCTTGGCGACGGCGGACGCATGCGGCGCCATAAGCGCCTTCATCCGAATGGCGCTCCGGTTGGACGTCGCCCCGCTCGCGGGTACGACGATCGCCAGCAGGACGAACAGCCCGATGACGCCAAGCGACGCCCCGGGCAGCACCTTCCTGGCACGCACTCTCCACCCCCATGTCCAGCTTGTCTCGAGGCCGGCCCAGTGCTCGACGGTCGACCTCCCGCTCGCGAGCAGCCCCGATTCAGCTGGTCGCGTCGGCAATCATATGCCCACTAGCGGGGCCGCGAAACCCCCAAGTCGCCTGGAGTGTGCAGGCCGGCGTCCAGCCGGTCGAGGATCGCCCGGAGTTGGCCGATCTCGTCGTCGCTGAGCGTCGAGCGCAGGCGCTCGTCGTGGCGCTGTGCGACCGCCCGCAGGCGCTCGAACGTCTCCATCCCTACCGGCGTCAGCTCGACCCGTTGGACGCGCCCGTTGGCGGGCTCGCGCCAGCGCCGGACGAGCCCGTTCGCCTCCAGCCCCTTCAGGTGGTGGGTCAGCGTGGCGGCGGTGACGCCCATCGCCTTCGCCAGTTGCGACTGCGTGCTCCAGTCGCCGGATCGGACGAGCAGCAGCACCTGCCAGGTCGCCGCCGAGCCACCGGCCTCCGCCATCGCCCGGTCGAACGCCTGGGAGACGGCGCGCGCCGTGCGTGTCAGATGCAGGCCGAGGGGCTGCGCGGTGGGCCGGCCGGGAGGCATGGACGCAGTCTACCACAATCATTTGACATCAAACAGTTAGATATCTATCATTCGCCATATGACTTCCACGACTGGCACTCCGATCTCCGTTCGCATCCCGTTTGCGGCCGTCGTCCTGGCCATGCTGCCGGCGGTGCTCGACCAGACGATCCTGGCGACCGCCCTGCCGACTATCGCCGCCGATCTGGGGCGGCTATCCGATGTGTCCTGGGTGGTGACCGCCTACGTCGTCGCGGCGGCCGCGACGACCCCACTGTGGGGCAAGCTAGGTGACCGCCGCGGCCGCAAGCCGATGCTCGAGCTGTCGCTGGCGATGTTCCTCGCGGCGTCCGCTGCCTGCGGGCTGGCGATGGACATCGCCATGCTGGTCGCCTTCCGCGCGGCGCAGGGAGTGGCCGCGGGCGGGCTGATGAGCCTCGCCATGGCAGCAGTCGGCGACCTGGTGTCGCCGCGCGAGCGCGGCCGCTACCAGGGCTACATCGCCTCGGTGTTCGCGGCGGCGACGATCGCCGGCCCGCTCGCCGGCGGGCTGCTGGTCGACCACGCGTCCTGGCGCTGGGTGTTCTACGTGAACCTGCCGCTGGGGATCGCGGCGCTGGCCGGCCTGCGCCTGCGGCTGCCGGCCCCCGAGCCGGCGCCGGCGCCCGGGCCGCTCGATGTTGCCGGCGCAGGGCTGCTGGCGGCCGCCACCAGCTGCCTGATGCTGGCGTGCATCTGGGGCGGCGACCGCTACGCCTGGGCGTCCCCCGAGACCGGCGCGCTGGCCGCCGGCGCCCTGGCGTTCGGCATCGCGCTGGCGGTGCGCGAGCGGCGGGCCGCCGATCCGGTCGTCCCGCTGGGGCTGCTGCGCACGCGCACCGTGGCCGTCGCGTCGGCGGCGCTGTTCCTGGCCACCGCCGCGCTGTTCGCGGTCAACGTCTTCGTTCCGCTGTTCCTGCAGACCACAACGGGCGCGTCGCCGACCGAGGCCGGCCTGCTGCTGGTGCCGGCCATGCTGGGCATCACCATCTCGACCTGGCTGGCCGGGAGGGCGATCGAGAAGACGGGCCGCTACAAGCGCTACCCGCTGATCGGTCTGGGCCTGATGACGGCCGCCCTGGCGGGCCTCGCGCTGGCAGCCGCCCACCCGTCGCGGGCGACCGTGGGCGCCGGGCTGGCCGTGTTCGGGCTCGGCTTCGGCATGGTCGGACAGGTGCTGATCACGGCGGTGCAGAACGACGTCGACCGGCGCGAGCTGGGCACGGCGATGGCCACCACGACGTTCTTCCGCGGCCTGGGCGGCGCCGTCGGCGCGGCTGTGCTCGGTGCCGTGTTCGCCGCCCGCAGCGGCGGCGGGTCGGCCGGGCACGTGATCCACGAGCTGTCCGGTGCGGCCCGCGCCGACCTGATCGACGCCGTGCAGGCTGTGTTCGTCTGCGCCGCCCCGCTGGCTGCGCTCGGGCTGTGCGTCACCCTGCTGCTGCGGGAGACCCCGCTGCGCGGCCGGGCCGACGAGCCGGCACCCACCACACGAGAGGAGACGGCATGACACCGCAGGCGACCATCCACGTCCGCAGCAGCGACTCCGGCGATGCGATCTCGGTGATCGAGGTGCGCTCCGAAGCGTCGTTCGACGGCCCGCCGCTGCACCACCACGACTTCGACGAGACGTTCTACGTGCCGGACGGCGAGCTCACGTTCCGGCTGGGCGACGAGGTGTTCACCCGGAGGGCGAGGGAGGCGGCGTTCGCGCCGCGGGGAAGCCGTCACACGCTGGCCAACCTGTCCGGCGCGCCGGCGCGCTACCTGCTGATCTGCACGCCGGGTGGCTTCGAGGCGCAGTTCGAGGGCGGTCTCTCGGCGGCCTCCGAGCAGAAGCCCCACCTGGTCACGCACATGGTCGGGCCGACGATCCCGGAGTACCTCAGCTCGCGCGATGCGCCATCAGGCGCAGGGTGAGGCCGCTGGCCACCACCGCGATGCCGACGACCACGTACATCGCCGGGTCGGATCCGGTGAACGGGAGCGATCCACCGCCGCCGCCGGTCTGCTCGCCGGCGACCGCGCCGGGCGTGTCGTAGCCGCCGCCTGCGAACGCGGTGCCGGCGGTCGAGGCCATCACAACGACGACGCTGCCGGCGCCGATCAGTGTTCGGACGATCTTGCTCATCGTGCACCCCTTTTCGAAAGACCACCATCGCTGCACAGGACGCTTCGAGGCGTTGGCGTCTTTCCGGCGTTCGGGTCGGCCGCTAGTTCGCCCGCTTTGCCTCGATCGAAACGAGCATGTCGAACGTCGTTATCCGCCTCGTTGCGGCATCCCGCCGCGCGACGTTCGCGCCCACTGCGAACTCGTAGGTCGCGCCCGGCTCGAGCCCGGCGGTTGCGAAGACGAGGGTCGTCGAGTCGCCGTTGGTACGCGCGGCCAGCACCCGGCTTGCCGGGAAGACGGCAACCCGCCGCCCGTCGGCCGATTTGACCGCGACGCCGAGCGTGAAGGTTCCCGCCGTTGTCACGTACCGAAACGACACCGTCACCGTGGCTCGGAACGTGCCGGGGCTCTCGGGCAGCGTCACCCGAACCGGCGACACCACCCCGATCCCGCAGGAGTCGCCGCCGCACTCCGCCGTCGGGCCATGCGCATACTCGTGCAGCACGCGAACGCTGCCGCTCGAACGCAGCGGCGCCCGCTCGGCGGTGGCGAACGAGCTTGCAGCGGCGATCGCAGCGGCCGCCGCAACGGCGGCCAGCGCCAGCCAGAACCGTTTCATCGAAGACACCTCCGGTTGGATCACCGGTCAACCTTCAGACTGTACGGGTGTCCGGGGAGTTCCGCTCGCCGGCCATCGCCTGAGCTGCTGTGAGCCGTCAGCCCAGCGTGTCGCTGTGCCGCGGCACGAAGTGCTGCGACTCGCGCGGTGGCCGAACGTAGCCGTCGTCCGGCTGGCGCGGCGGAAGCTCGATGCGGTCCCTCTGCGTCCGGTCTTCGTACGGGATCCGTGACAGGAGGTGGGCGATGCAGTTGATCCGAGCCGCCCGCTTGTCGTCCGCCTCGACGACGAACCACTCGAGGCCGGGCAGGTCGGTCTGGGCGAACATCTCGTCCTTTGCGCGCGAGTAGTCGACGTAGTGGCGGCGGGACTCGAGGTCCATCCCGGACAGCTTCCAGCGCTTGGTCGGATCGTCGATCCGGTCCTGGAACCTCCGTGCCTGCTCCTTGTCGGACACCGAGAACCAGTACTTGGTGAGCAGGATGCCGTCGTCGATCAGCATCCGCTCGAACTGCGGGCACTGACGCATGAACAGGTGGTACTGGTTGGCGGTCGAGAAGCCGAGCACGCGCTCGACGCCGGCCCGGTTGTACCAGCTGCGGTCGAACAGCACGATCTCGCCGGCGGCCGGGAGGTGCGCGATGTACCGCTGGAAGTACCACTGCGTTGTCTCGCGCTCCGCCGGCGCGGGGAGCGCCGCCACCCGCGCCGCGCGGGTGTTGAGCGGCTCGGTGATGCGCTTGATGGTGCCGCCCTTGCCGGCGGCGTCGCGGCCCTCGAACAGCACGACGACGCGCGCGCCCTCGTCGCGCACCCAGGACTGCATCCGGGCCAGCTCGACCTGCAGGCGCTGCAGCTCACGCTCGTATTCGCGCTTGCCGAGCCGCTTGGGGTGTGTGTCCGCCATCGGGCGATGATACGGCCGCGGAGGGCGGCGCAACAACGGGGTCAGACCCCGTTGTTGCGCGGATGCCCTCAGAACTCGGTGTTGCTGCCGAGACTCAGGCCGTAGATGACTATGCCGTTGATGACCAGCGCGATCAGCGCGCCGATCGGGGCAACGAACAAGAAGAAGAACCAGATGAAGAGCGCGAATGCTGCGACGCAGATACCCAGCATGTTGCCGCTCGGGTTGCCGGAGAACACCATGAAACCGGCCACCAGCTGGACGATGCCGACGATCAGCAGCACCCAACCCCAGAAGGTCGAGCTGGAGAACAGGAACAGCTGGTCGTTGATCAGGTTCGAGCGGTGGATGACGGTGAGCCCGTCGACCACGTTGAACGCTCCTGCGACGACCAGCCAGATGGCTGCGAACATCGTCCATCCACTCATGCCGCCGGAGACGGATCGACTCGTTGTTGTCATGTTGACACCTCCCTTCGTGCGGGTCGAGTCATTGGCGACAGGCTTCGCCGCAGTCGCGCCGTGTCCTGCCTGCTTCAAGCCGTGGCGACGCCGAGCCGGGCGACCGAGATCCGCCGGGGTACGGTGCCCGCATGGGCGATCGGGAGCGACGGTTCGTCGTGCAGCTACACGACGCGACGACCCTGCACTACGACCTGCGGATCGAGGCCGGCGGCGTGCTGCGGTCGTGGGCCGTGCCCAAGGGGCCGTCGCTGGATCCCGCGGTGCGCCGCCTGGCCGTGCCGGTCGCCGACCACTCGATCGCCGCCGGGGAGTTCGAGGGAGTGCACGCCGGGGCCGAGCGGGGCACGGGCGCCGTGATCATCTGGGACGAGGGCACCGCGGTGATGGAACACGAGGAGGACGGCCATCTGTCGTTCCAGCTCCACGGTTCGAAGCTGGGCGGAGGGTTCGCGCTGACCCGCACGGGCGAGCGGCGGTGGATCCTGGTCAAGGCCCGCGACGCCGAGGCCCGGCCCGGATCGGACGTCACGGCGGAGCGGCCGGAGAGCGCTCGCAGCGGGCGCACCTGGCAGGAGGTCGCGGCCGGGTCCTGAATGCGGAACCCGTTGGTTCCGAAAATCGGGATGATATGATCCCGGAAACCGGGACAATCTGCTAGGCTGCGGCCATGCCAGCCCTCAACCCGTTCACCTGGACCGATGCCCTCTCCGACCCCCGGCAGGTCGTCGGCCGCGACGAGTTTGCGGAGCGCGTCGCGCTGCGGCTCAAGGCGAAGACGAACATCGCCCTGTTCGGGCCGCGCGGCACCGGCAAGACGTCGTTCGCGGTGCGCCTGATCAGCGAGCTGGCGCGCCGCCACGGGCCGGATGCGCCGCCGTTCGACGCCGTGTACGTCAACCTCCAGCGGGCGTCCAGCATCCCGGCGTTCATCTCCGCCGTCCGCCACGCCATCGACGCACATCCGTCGCAGGACCTGCGCCGTATCGGCCGGGCCGAGATCAACGCGGTCGAGAAGGAGCTGCGGATCAATCTCGGCGTCGTCCAGGCCGGCATCCGGGGCAGGGGGAAGACCACGCCGGCCGAGGACGAGCAGCTGCTGTTCGCGCAGCTGCTGGTGCTGCGACGGATGTCCGATCGCATAGTGATCATCTTCGACGAATTCCAGCGACTCAACCGCTGCCCCGGCCAGCCGCTGACGATCATCCGCGACGCCCTCACCGGGATCGATGCGGAGAACGTCTCGATGCTGTTCACCGGCAGCATCCGGGAGGCGCTGGCAATGCTGCTGCGCAACAGCGAGGAGCCGCTCTACCAGCAGGCGGTGGAGATGGCGCTGCCGGATATCGACCGCACCGAGTTCTTCGACTTCCTGACGCTCAGCTTCGAGGCGACCGGCAAGCCGGCGTCGGATACCGCGGTCGACCTGATCCTCAACACCACCGGCGGCCACCCCAAGCGCACGCAGCAGCTGGCCTGGCAGGCGTGGGAGGACACGGCGGCCGGCGGGTCGATCGACCTGGTGTCCGTCGAGGCGGCGCTCGAGCCGGCGCTGCTGCTGGCCGGCATCCGCGACCAGTTCGACGCGCTGATCGCGGACGACGAGAACCTCGGCCGGATGCTGGACGCGATCGTCGCCAGCGGCGGCTCGGGTGCGACGTCCAAGGCGCTGCTCAAACAGCTGGGGATCAGCGGCGGCGGCGCCGCGTCGCGCGCGCTCGACAAGCTGCGCCGGCTGGGTTTCGTCGAGCCGGTGCCCGAGGCCCGCGGCCGCTATCGGATCGCCGACCCATTCCTGGCGGAGTGGCTGCGCCGCACGTCGCCCTTCGGGGACAACCCGATCGGCCCGCTCTAGTGTTCGGCCGGTGAGCGCTCCTCAAACGGCCGTCATCCTGTCCGCAGTGCGAACGCCGATCGGCCGCTACGGCGGCGCGCTGGCCGGTGTTCGCCCGGACGACCTCGCCGCCGTCGCGGTGCGGGCTGCCGTCGACCAGGCGGGGGTCGAGGCCGGCGACGTCGAGGATGTCTACCTCGGGTGCGCCAACCAGGCGGGCGAGGACAACCGCGACGTGGCGCGGATGGCGGTGCTGCTAGCCGGCTTCCCGCAGTCGGTCGCCGGCGTCACGATGAACCGCCTGTGCGCGTCCGGCCTGTCCGCGGTCGTCTCGGCCTGCCACGCCGTGATCGCAGGAGACGGCGACCTGTTCGTCGCCGGTGGCGTCGAGTCGATGACGCGCGCCCCGCTGTCGATGCCGAAGCCCGAGCACGCGTGGTCGCGCGGCCACCGGACGGTGTACGACACGACCCTCGGCTGGCGGTACCCGAACCCGCGGCTGGAGGCGATGTTCCCGCTGGAGACCATGGGGGAGACCGGCGAGAACGTCGCCGAGCGCTACGGCGTGTCGCGCGAAGATCAGGATGCCTTCGCCCTGCGCTCGCAGCAGGCCTGGGCCGAGGCACACGAGGCGGGCCGGTTCGCCGACGAGCTGGTGGCGCTGGACGAGCTCGCGAACGACGAGCACCCCCGGCCGGAGACGACCGCCGAGAAGCTGGCGACGCTCCGGCCCGCGTTTCGCGAGGGCGGCACCGTCACCGCGGGCAACTCGAGCGGGATGAACGATGGGGCCGCGGCGCTGGTCGTTGCCAGCGACGAGCGGGCTCGCGCGCTGGGTGTTCCGCCGATCGCGCGCTTCCGGGGCAGCGCCGTCGCCGGCGTCGACCCGCGGGTGATGGGCATCGGGCCGGTCCCCGCCGTGCGCAAACTGCTCGAGCGCGCCCGTGTCGCCGCCGAGGACATTGACCTGGTCGAGCTGAACGAGGCCTTCGCGTCGCAGAGCGTCGAGGTGATCCGTCAGCTTGGCCTCGACCCTGATCGGGTGAACGTCAACGGCGGTGCGATCGCGCTTGGCCATCCGCTGGGCATGAGCGGTGCGCGGCTGGTCGTCTCGCTGGTACACGAGCTGCGCCGCCGCGGCGGCCGCTACGGCCTGGCGACGCTGTGCGTGGGCGTCGGACAGGGCCAGGCGGCGCTGTTCGAAGCCGCGCGCTGACGCGCCGCCGCGACGACGGCTGAGGACCGGCGCGCCCGGCGACCGCGCCCCGCGATGATGGCGGGCATGCCGGTATCCGCCGTCGTCACAGGGATCCGGGGCTACCGCCAGCTGCTCTCGACCCACGACGTGCGGCGCCTCGTCGTGTGGGGCGTGCTCGGCCGACTGCCAATGGGCATGATGGCGCTCGCCCTGGTGCTGCTCGTCCGGTCGCTCGGCGGCACGTACGGTGAGGCCGGTCTGGTGTCCGCCGCCAACTCCGCTGCCGCCGCGCTGACGGCGCCGATCGGCGGGAGGCTGATCGACCGCTACCCGCCGCGCCGAGTGCTGCTCGCCTACGGAATTGCCCACCCGCTCTCGCTGGCGGTGCTGCTGGTGTGCGCGCTGATCGATGCGCCGATCGGTGCGCTCGTGGCCGCCGCGTTCCTGTCCGGTGCCTGCTTCCCGCCGATCGGGTCCACCGTGCGGACGATCTGGCCGCGGGTGACGGACGGGCCGCGCCAGCTCTCCACGGCATTCGGCCTGGAGGCGACGGTGCAGGAGCTGATCTTCGTGTCCGGGCCGCTGATCGTCGGCGTGGTCGTCGCGGCGTTCTCCGCCGAGGCGGCGATCGTCGCCACCGCTGTGCTGTCGGGAGTCGGCGTGGTCGGCTTCGCGCTGCACCCGGCGCTGCGCGCGCGGCGAGTGCACGCGAACCGGCCGCCCAGGCATCCGTTGGCCGCGCTGCGCCCGGTGGGCGTGCGGCTGGTGCTGGCTTTCAGCGTTGGCTTCGGCCTGGCGTTCGGCGCGGTCGAGGTGGCGCTGCCGGCCTTCGCCGAGGATCACGGCGGCCGGTCGCTGGGGGCCGTGGCGCTGTCCGCCTGGTCGGCCGGCAGCCTGTTCGGCGGCCTGCTCGCCGGCGGCCACGCGCCCGAGAACGGCGTTCGCCGGCTGCGCATCCTCTCCGGGCTGTTCGCCGTGGCCCTGTTCGTCCCGCTGGCCGCCGACTCGATGGTGACGATGTCCGTGCTGATGTTCCTGGCCGGGATGCCCATCGCACCCAGCTTCGCGATCACCTACGGCATCATCGAGCACACCGCCATCCCCGGCACGCAGGCCGAGGTGTTCGGCTGGGCGAGCACGGCGATCGTCACCGGGCTCGCCTTCGGCGCCGCGGTCGGCGGCCATCTGATCACGCACGTGAGCGTCGATGCCTCCTTCCTGCTGGCGGTCGCCGGCTCCGCCGTTGCCGCCGCGGTGGCGCTCGGCATGCCCGCCGGCGCCGCGCCCGCAACGCGGTAGATTCCTCCCGTGCACGCGCCCACCGCAGCCCCCGACATGCAGGCGCTGCGGGCTTGCTGGCACCCCGTTGCCTTCGCGGACGCGGTGACCGATGCGCCGTTCGGGACGATGCTGCTGGACGAGCCGCTGGCGCTGTGGCGGGGGACGGAGGGCCGGCTGCACGCCGTGTCGGATATCTGCATCCACCGCGGCACGGCGCTCTCGCTGGGGTGGACGCAGGGCGACCAGATCGTGTGCCCCTACCACGGCTGGCGCTACCGGGCCGACGGCAGGTGCGCTGCGATCCCTCAGCTCGAGGACCCGACCCGGGTGCCGGCCAAGGCTCGGATCCCGGCGTTTCGCGCGACCGAGCGGTTCGGGCTGATCTGGGTGGCGCTGGAGGAGCCGCGGTTCGAGCTGCCCGACGCGCCCGAGCTGGGCCGCGACGGCTGGGTCGTCGTCAACGCCGGCCCGTACCGGTGGTCGTCGGACGCCTCCCGCCAGCTCGAGAACTTCACCGACTTCGGCCACTTCCCCTGGGTGCACCCCGGCCTGCTGGGCGACCCCGAGCGGCCGGTCGTGCCGCAGCACAGCGTCGAGACCGAGGGCCACGTGCTGCACTACCGGATCGTCCGCCCCGAGGCGGCCAACACGGACGAGTTCCCCGTGTTCGGCAACGAGCAGGAGCAGACGCCGGAGCGCCGCTCGGTGTACCAGCTGCACCTCCCGTACACGATCGTGCTGCGCCTCGGCTGGGGCGGCGAGAAGGGGATGCTGTACCTGTTCGCGTCGCAGCCGGTGAGCGACAGCGAATGCGTCGGCTACGTCGTGATGGGCCGCAACTACGACCTCGACCAGCCGCCCGAGGTGCTGCAGTCGTTCGAGGACACGATCTTCAACCAGGACCAGCGCATCGTCGAGTCCCAGCGCCCGGAGCAGGTGCCGTTCGACCTCGCCGACGAGCTGCATCTGACGTTCGACGCCGTCGCCGTGGCCTACCGGCGGGCGATGCGGGCGAACGGACTGGCCCGCTGATGACGCCGACAGAGAGGACCACCTGATGTGCCGCTGGCTCGCCTACTCGGGATCCCCGATCCGCCTCGAGGAGTTTCTCGTCAAGCCCGCCCGCTCGCTGGTCGATCAGAGCCTGCACTCGCGGATGGGTGCCACCACCACGAACGGCGACGGCTTCGGGGTCGGCTGGTACACCGAGGACGGGGACGGCAGGCCGCGGACGTTCCACAGCATCCATCCGGCCTGGAACGACCGGAACCTGCGCGAGGTGGCCGCCAGCATCAACTCGCCGCTGTTCTTCGCGCACATCCGGGCGTCCACCGGCGGCGCGATCCAGGAGACCAACACGCACCCGTTCCGCCACGGCCGCTGGCTGTGGATGCACAACGGCGCGATCCGTGAGTTCGACAAGTCGATGCACGAGCTGCGGATGGCGGTCGACCCTGACCTGTTCCCGTCGATCGAGGGCACGACCGACAGCGAGACCATGTTCTACCTGGCGCTGACGTTCGGCCTGGAGGACGACCCGCCCGCCGCCGTGGAGCGGATGGTCGGGTTCGTCGAGCAGGCCGGCCGCGCCCGCGGCGTCGAGCACCCGATCCAGATGACGGTGGCGACGACCGACGGTGAGCGGATCTGGGCCTTCCGCTACTCGAGCGAAGGTCAGTCGCGGTCGCTGTTCTACAGCACGCGCATCGACCAGCTGCGGCAGCTGCACCCCGAGGTGCCGGCGCTGGCCGAGCTCTCGGACGAGTCCCGGCTGGTGCTCTCGGAGCCGATCGGTGACCTGCCCGGCGCCTGGAACGAGGTGCCGGAGGCGCAGTGGGGCTGCGTCGAGCCCGGCCAGGACGAGATGCACGCGTTCCAGCCGCGAACCGCGTAGCTGGCAGACTGCCAAGGCAATGGCCGACACGAACAGCACCGGCCCGCTGTCCGGCAAGACCGCCTGGGCGCGCAACCTTGAAACGCCGCTGCGCGAGTTCCTGCGCACCGAGACGGGCAGCGCCGGCGTGCTGCTGCTGGCGACCGTCGCCGCGCTGCTCTGGATCAACGTCGACGCGTCGTCCTACGACGACGTGTGGACGACCGAGCTGGCGATCCGGCTGGGCGACCACTCGATCTCGCTCGACCTCCGCGGCTGGCTGAACAGCGGGCTGATGACGCTGTTCTTCTTCGTCGTCGGCCTCGAGGCGCGCCGCGAGTTCGACATGGGCGAGCTGCGCCAGCGCCGGCGGGTCGCCCTACCCGTGCTCGCCGGGCTCGGCGGGATGGCCGTGCCGGTGCTGATCTACCTCGCGATCAACGCCGGCCACTCGTCGGCGTCGGGATGGGGCACGGCGATGTCCACCGACACCGCGTTCGCGCTCGGCATGCTGGCACTGGTGGGACCGCGATTCCCCGACCGGCTGCGCGCGTTCCTGCTGACCGTCGTCATCGTCGATGACGTCGTGGCGCTGACGGTGATCGCGCTCTTCTACAGCGACAACGTGGTCGCCGGGCCGCTGATGGCCGCACTCGGTGTGCTCGCCGTGATCCTGGCGATGCGGCTGCTCGACCTCCGCGTTGGCCCGGTGTACGCGGTGCTCGGCGTCGCCGCGTGGCTGGCCGTGGAGCAGTCGGGGGTCGATCCCGTCGTCGTCGGTCTGGTGATGGGCCTGCTCGTCTACGCGTCGCCGGCCGCGCGCGGCGACCTCGAGCGCGCCACCGACCTGTTCCGGGCGTTCCGCGAACAGCCGACGCCCGAGCTGGCGCGCTCGGCGCAATCGGGCGTGCGCACCGCGATCTCGCCAAACGTACGGCTGCAGGAGGTCTTCCACCCCTGGACGAGCTACGTGATCGTCCCGCTGTTCGCACTGGCGAACGCCGGCATCGTGATCGACGGCAGCTTCCTCTCGCGGGCGTTCACCTCGCCGATCACCGTCGGTATCCTGATCGGCTACGTCGCCGGCAAGCCGATCGGCGTCGCCGGCACGGCGTGGCTGGTCACCGTCCTCAGCCGCGGCACGCTGCGTCCACCGGTCGGGTGGGCGGCGGTGGCCGGCGGTGGAGCGATCGCCGGCATCGGCTTCACCGTCTCGATCCTGATCGCGACACTGGCGTTCAACGGCGAGCAGCTCGAGGAGGCGAAGCTGGGGGTGCTGAGCGCCGCGCTGATCTCGTCCGGGTGCACCTGGCTCCTGTTCCGGGCGACGGCGAGGCTGCCCCTGCGCCTGCGCATCCGGGCGCTGGTGGGAACCTCCGAGGCGATCGTCGACCTGGCGGTGCCGGTGGACGACGAACGCGATCACATCCGCGGGCCCGCCGACGCACCGGTCACCGTCGTCGAGTACGGCGACTTCGAGTGCCCGTACTGCGGCCAGGCCGAGTCGGTGATCCGTGAGCTGCTGACCGACCATGGGGACGTGCGCTACGTGTGGAGGCACCTGCCGCTGAACGACGTCCACCCGAACGCGCAGCTGGCGGCAGAGGCGGCCGAGGCGGCGGCCGACCAGGGAGCGTTCTGGGATATGCACGACCTGCTGCTCGCCAACCAGGGGTCGCTGAGGATCCGTGACCTGCTGGGCTACGCGGAGCAACTCGGCTTGGACGTCGAGCGGATGCGGGACACCGTGCACCGGCGGAACGCCGCCAACCGGATCGCCGAAGACGTGGACTCGGCCGACCTGAGCGGCGTCTCGGGCACACCGACCTTCTTCATCAACGGCCTCCGCCACAATGGGAGCTACGACCTGCCGACGTTGTCGGCCGAGGTCAAGGTGGCGCGGGCCCGCGCGCTCGTGGCAACGGCGCGCTAGTCGGCCTGGCCCTCGGGCATCATCCAGACGGCGCCCACCAGGAAGCAGACGGCGCCCAGCAGGGTGCCCGCGTTGTCCAGCGCGGCGTCCAGCAGGTCGCCGGTCGACGGCTGCACCCAACCCGCGATCGCGGAGATCCCGAACAGCACGGAGCCGAGCAGGTTGATCGCGGCGATCCGCCAGCCCAGGTCACCCGGCCGCCAGGAGATCCAGCGGTGTCCGACCTCGGCGTAGGCCAGCTGGCTCGACACCAGGAAGCATATCGAGCCCAGCGCATCCGGCGTCCACACGATCAGGTCCTCGCCCCTGGCGGTCAGCCCCTGGGCGAACGCATCGAACGTCGTGAAGTTGAAGAAGACGGTGCCGACGAGCTGGATCGCGGTCGCCCACCAGTCGATGCGAGTCGGCTGGACGGCGAACCAGCGGCGACGGCTGCTGCCGTCCGACGGCGCGCTGATGCACTCGACGAACTGCAGGTAGGACGCCGAGGTGAAGAAGATCGAGCCGATGAAGTAGGTCATCGCGTCGGGGCGGAAGCCGACCAGCGACGCGTAGCCCGGCACGGAGCCGAGGATGAAGCAGAACGAGCCGACCGCGAACAGCGCGGCGATCCACCAACCCAGCCGGCCCGGCGCCCAATAGGCGCCGCCGGCGCCCCGGCGCTTGCGGTGGCGCCGCGAGCTCCACTCCCGGCGACGGCCGTCGGCCAGCTCGTAGAGCACGTGCGTGGTGAACGGTCCGGGGCCGTCCTCGCGGAGGATCCGCGCCCCCGCGGGCAGGTCAAACGGCAGGTGGCGCCCCTTCGTCGGCCGTCGTCGCGTCACCGTCCTCGCCGTCGCCGTCCTTCTTCTTGCGGACGCGGACGAGCGCCCGGGTCTCCTTCCAGCCGATGGTCGCGGCCAGCAGCGACAGACCGAACGCCGCGTTCCAGGCGGTGGTGATGATCGCCTGGCCGACGGCGTAGGCGCTGATCGTCGCCGATGGCGCCACGCCCTTGAGCACGACGTTGGTCATCGCGGTCTGCGCGCCCACCGCGCCCGGCGCGATGGCGACCGTGGAGGAGATAGATGACGAGGCGACGATCAGGAAGACGTTCTCGACCGTGACCGGGATGTCGTAGGCGTACATGAACGTCGCGTTGACGCCCATCCGGGAGATGTAGGACAGCGCCTCGACGGCAACCACCTGGATCATGAACTTGCGCCGGTCGGCCAGGATGTTGCCGCCCTCCTTGGCGTTCTCCCACGTCGACCGCAGCCGGTGCCACGCCTTGCGGATGACGATCGCGAGCACCACCGCTGCGACGACGACGATCACCAGCGTCAGCAGCCAGTGGGCGGCGAACCATCCAAGCTCGACCTCGAACGACCCGGCGACGCTGAGGAACAGCCAGGCGTACACCAGCACGGCGATGATCACGAAGAAGATGTTCTGGACGACGGTGGCGCCGACCACGCCCGCGACCGTCGCACCGGCGATGTTCGCCCGGAACAGGCCGAGCATGGCGACGGTGCCTGCGGACGCCGGCAGGATCGCGTTCAGGCCGTTGCCGCCCGCGTAATAGCCGGCGATCGGCCGGTACGTGACGCCGGCAGCCGGATAGGCGGCGCGCAGGATGTTCCGCCAGGCCAGGGCGACCAGCAGCGTCTGCCCGGTCTGGAACGCCAGGCCAAGGATCAGCAGCGGCAGCGAGACCGCCGTCATCGCATCCCAGAGCTGGCTCAGCCAGGCTTCCATCAACCGATCCTATTCGTTGGATCGGGCGGAAGTCTTCTCAGGAGACAGCGGGGCGCAGGTCGACCTCGGCCGCCTCGCAGATATGCCGGTAGCCGATTCTGCGGTAGATGCCGTTCGAGGTCGGGTTCGCGAGGTCGGTGTACAGGAAGCAGGGCGAGCGGCCGGCCGCGAGCAGCCGGCGGCTGAGCTCCGCGACCAGCGCGGTTGCGTAGCCGCGGCCGCGCCGGGTGGGGGGCGTATACACCGGGCCGACGCGGGCGCACCCCGGCGGCGCGAACGACGAGCCGGACATCGAGACCACCTCGCCGCGGTCCTCCCAGATGACCAGGTCGTCGCCGTTCCCGAGCTTGGCGTCGACCGACTCGGAGGCATGGCCGTCGCCGCCCTGCAGCCCGGCCTCGCGGGTGAAGTCGAGCATCCAGCCGACCAGCAGGTCGCGGTCGGCCGGCGCGGCGCGGCGGATCCGCCCTGATGGCACCGGCACGTCCTCGACGCTGTCGAGGCGGTGGACGCCCAGCCGCAGGTGCACGGACGACGTGCCGCCCGTCGCCGCCGTCCAGGCCGCGGCGAACCGGTGCACCTCGGGCTCGGCGCCGTTCACGCCGGGCACGTCGAGCCCGGTGGCGGCGAGCGGTTCGACCGAGCCCGCGATCAGCAGGTGGAACGGCGGGGTGCGCAGCGCGGCGCCGACGACGCCCGACGCGTCCTCGACCACCCAGAGGCGGCGCTCCGGATACCGCTCCGGCACGGTCACCAACGTGTGGCTGATGCCCAGCATCAGGTTGTACCGGCCGACATCCGACAGCAGCAGCGGCGCGGCTGCCTCGGCGAACTCGGCGGCGTCGGTGAACTCGCGCAGCATGGTCGCCCGACGCTAGCGGATGACCAGATGTTACAGTCGGTATCATGAGAGAGACAGAGCCGAACAGCATCGCCGACGGCGTGCGCCGGGCGATCGCGGAGCACGGCCCGGGGGGCGCGACGATGGAACGGATCGCCGGCGCCATGGGCGTCTCGCGGATGACGCTGCACCGCCGCGGGCTGAGCCGCGAGGCGATCATCACTGCGCTGCGCGACGAGATGGCCCGCGAGGAGCGCGACGCCCAGTGGCCTGCGATCACCGCACCGGGATCGGCCGCCGACCGCCTGGAGCTGGCGCTGCGCGCGCTGTGCGGGGTAACCGAGGCGAATCTCGACGTACTGGAGGCGTTGGCCACCGAGGCGTGGGACGCCGTGTACCACGAGGCGGGGGAGGACGCACTGACCCGCCGCGAGTTCACCGCGCCGCTGCGGCGGCTGCTCGAGGATGGCGTCGCCGACGGCACGCTCGATCCCGGCGGCGATCTCGACGAGACGGCGACGGTGCTCTACAACCAGGTTGGCTGGACGTACCGCCACCTCCGCTCGGGGCACCGCTGGCGCGCGCAGCGCGCCGAGGACGCCGTGGTGCGGCTCGCCCTGAACGGCGTCACGGCGTGAGAACTCGCCGGCACGCGTTGCTGGTGCTGTCGACCGGGCACGCCGCCAGCGACCTGGTGCAGGGGGCCGTGCCGGCGATGCTGCCGTTCATGGTCGAGCAGCGCGGCCTCTCGTACGGCGCGGCCGCGGGACTGCTGCTGGCGGCCAGCGCCGCATCGTCGATCGTGCAGCCGCTGTTCGGCCTGGTCTCCGACCGCCTCCGCGCGGCGTGGATGATGCCATTCGGCGCTGCGCTCGGCGGGATCGGCATCGCCCTAGCCGGCTGGGCCGGCTCGTACCCGGCCACGCTGCTGGCACTGCTGGTGGCCGGGCTGGGCGTCGCCGCATTCCATCCCGAGGCGGCCCGCTTCGCCGGCTATGCGGCCGAGGGGCGGGCGGCCGGTATGAGCACGTTCTCCGTCGGCGGCAACATCGGGTTCGCCCTCGGGCCGATCCTGACGGTGCCGCTGGCCCTGGCCTTCGGACTGCGAGGGATGATCGGCATCGCCGTCGTCACCGCGCTGGCCGCGGTGCTGCTGATGCGCGAGCTGCCGGCGCTCGAGCACCTGCGGCCGCCCGCCGAGCACCGCGCCGGCGCGCAGCTCGGGACCGACCGGTGGGGTGCGTTCTCGCTGATCGCCGGTGCCGGCGCGCTGCGCACGGGCGTCACCTTCGCACTCCAGGCGTTCATCCCGCTGTTCGTGATCGACCGGCTCGGCGGCAGCGAGGCGGTGGGCGCCGCGGCGGTCGCCGTGCTGCTGCTGGCCGGCGCGGTGGGCACGCTGGCGGGCGGGCGCATCGCCGACTCGTTCGGCCACCGGCGGCTGGTGGTCTGGAGCCTGATCGTGTGCGTGCCGCTGTGCCTGGTCGTGCCGGCGGCGGGCGTCGTCGTCCTGTTCGTGCTGATGGCGGCCATCGGACTGGCGATGGATGCCAACTACGCGACGATCATCGTGCTCGGCCAGGCGTGCCTGCCATCCCGGGTCGGCGTTGCCTCGGGCATCACGATCGGGCTCTCCGTGGGGCTCGGCGCCGCATGCGCCTCGCTGCTCGGCGTCCTCGCGGACAACGCCAGCCTGGTAGCGGCGCTGCACGGGACGACGCTGCTCGCCGCCGCGGCGGCGGTGCTGGCGATCGCGGTGCCTCGCGACGTCGGCCGTCGCCTGCCCGCCTAAGATTTCCGCTTCGTGCACGACTCGATCTCGAGCCACGACCTGATCGTGCTGCTGGGAATCCTGGCGGCCATCGGCGGCCTGCTGGCGCTGGAGCCGGTGCTGCGCGTCCCGTACCCGATTCTGCTGGTGCTGGCGGGGCTGGGGCTGGCGCTGATCCCGGGCGTACCCACCCTGGCGCTGCCGCCGGAGATCGTGCTGCTGGCGCTGTTGCCGCCGCTGCTCTACTCATCCGCGTTCTTCACCTCGCTGCGCGACCTGCGGGCGAACCTGCGGCCGATCGGGCTGCTGGCGATCGGGCTCGTGCTGGCGACGACCGCCGTGGTGGCCGTGGTCGTGCACGAGGTGGCGGGCCTGCCGTGGGCGTCCGCCGTGGTGCTCGGGGCGATCGTGTCGCCGACCGACCCGGTGGCCGCGAACGCGATCGCCAGCCGGCTGGGCGTGCCGCGGCGGCTGATCGTGATCGTCGAGGGCGAGAGCCTGGTGAATGACGCCAGCGCGCTGGTCATCTACCGGGTGGGCATCGTCGCGGCGCTCAGTGGCTCGTTTTCGGTGGCGGACGCAGGGCTGCGCTTCGTCGGCGCGGTCACCGGCGGTATCGCGATCGGCCTGATCGTCGGCTACATCGTCTACCGACTGCGACGGCCGCTCAACAATCCGCGCGCCGAGATCGCCCTGTCGCTGATGACCGCCTACTTCGCATACATCCCGGCCGAGCTGGTGGGCGCGTCCGCGGTGATCGCGGCGGTCACCTCGGGCATCTATCTGGGCTGGCACGCCCCAGAGCTGATGCGGCCGGAGACCCGGCTCCAGAGCCTCGCGGTGTGGGAGATCCTGGTGTTCCTGCTGAACGCCTTCCTGTTCGCACTGGTCGGCCTGCAGCTGCCGGTCGTGCTCGACGGGCTGCAGGGTGAGTCGGCTGCGAACCTCCTCGGCTACGCCGCCGTGGTCTGCCTGACAGTGATCCTGGTCCGGTTTGCCTGGGTGTTCCCGGCGACGTATCTGCCGCGGCTGATGTCGCGCCGTCTGCGCGAACGCGACCCCTATCCGCCCTGGCAGTACCCGGCCCTGATCTCGTGGATCGGTATGCGCGGGGCGGTGACGTTGGCCGCGGCGCTGGCGGTGCCCCAGCTGACCGATGCCGGGAGACCAGTTCCCGGGGCGCGACCTGATCATCTTCCTGGCCTTCTGCGTGATCCTGTTCACGCTGGTCGTGCAGGGGCTGTCGCTGCCCGGCGTGATCCGGATGCTCGGCCTGGAGTCCGACGGCGACGCCGAGCGGGAGGAGTCGGTCGCCCGTATCCGCGCCTCGGAGGCCGCGATCGACCGGCTCGCCGAACTGGAGGCCGAGGAGTGGGTGCGCGAGGATACCGCCGAACGCATCCGTGGCCTGTACAGGTTCCGCGCCAGCCGGTTCACCGCGCGGCTGGATGCGACCGACGACGGCACGATCGAGCAGCGCTCGCTGGCGTACCAGCGGCTTCGGCACGAGCTGCTGGAGGCCGAGCGCAACGCGGTCGTCGACATGCGCCGGTCGGGCGAGATCTCCGACGAGGTGATGAACGCCGTCATGCGCGACCTCGACCTCGAGGACGTCCGGCTCGACGCCTAGCGGGCGCGGGCGGCGGCCGCATCGGGCGCTGCCTCCGCGGGAGCCGGCTGCAGCTCGTGATCGCGTTCGCGCAGCGGCAGCTCGGGCAGCAGCAGGCTGAGCGCGAACGCCGCCAGGATGAACGGCACCGAGACCAGGAAGACGGTGGTGATCGCGCTGCCGAACGCCTCGCCGACGCGGTCGCGGAGCGCCGGCGGCAGCGCGAAGATCTGCGCTGCGCTCTGCAGCTGGGAGGCGTCGATGCCGGATGCCGCGGGGATCTGGTGGAGCTTGTCCGCCAGCCGGTTGGCCACCACCGCGCCGCCCACGGCGGTGCCGAATGAGCCGCCCATCGATCGCAGGAAGGTCACCGTGCTGGTGGCCGAGCCCAGGTGGCGGCGGTCGACCGCGTTCTGCACGGCCAGCACGGTCACCTGCATGACCATGCCGATGCCGACGCCCAGCACCAGCATGTAGATCGACGAAACCAGGCGCGTGGTGTGCACGTCCATCGTCGAGAGCAGGAACATGCCGACGGCGGCGATCAGCGTCCCGGCAACCGGGAACAGCTTGTAGCGGCCGGTGTGGCTGATGATCCGGCCGGTCGAGATCGACGTGCCGATGGCGCCCAGCATCAGCGGCACCATCGTCAGCCCGGACGCCGTGGCGGTCGCGCCGGTCGCGATCTGCATGAACAGCGGCAGGTAGATGATGCCGGCGAACATCGCGAAGCCGACGATCGCGCTGATCACGGCGGGGACGGTGAAGGTGCGCTCGCGGAACAGCTCGAGCGGGATGATCGGCTCGGCGGCGCGGCGCTCGACGATCAGGAACGCGACCAGCAGTGCGGTGCCGACCGTGACCAGCCCCAGGATCTGCCCGGAGCCCCAGGCGTACTGGTGGCCGCCCCAGGTGACGGCCAGCAGCAGGGTGGTGATGGCGCCGGTCAGCAGGCCGGCGCCCAGCCAGTCGATGCGGTGCTCGACGCGGCGCTTCGGCAGCTGGAGGACGATGCTGGTGACGACCAGCGCGGCGCCACCGATCGGCAGGTTGATGGTGAACACCCAGCGCCAGGAGAGGTTGTCGACGATGAACCCGCCGGTCAGCGGGCCGGCGATGCTTGCGAACGCCCAGACGGCGCCCAGCAGCCCCTGGTAGCGGCCGCGCTCGCGGGGCGGGACGACGTCGGCGACGATCGTCATCGCCAGCGTCATCAGCCCGCCGGCGCCGAGGCCCTGAACTGCGCGGAACGCGATCAGCTCGTTCATGTTCTGCGACAGCGCACACAGCGCCGATCCGATCAGGAAGACCACGATCGCGAGCTGGAAGACGATCTTGCGGCCATACAGATCCGAGGCCTTGCCGTAGAGCGGCGTCGAGATCGTCGAGGCCAGCAGGTAGGCGGTGACCACCCAGGAGAGGTGGTTCAGCCCGCCGAGGTCGCCGACGATGGTGGGCAGCGCGGTGGAGACGATGGTCTGATCGAGCGCTGCCAGCAGCATGCCCAGCATCAGGCCGCTGAAGATCAGCAGGATGCGGCGGTGGTCGTACTCGGTCATCACTCCACCTTGAAGACCGACATGTCCTCGGCGAAGCGGCCGAGCAGGCGCGCGAACTCCCGCCGGTCGCGTTCGGTCCAGTCGGCGACGACCGCCTCCAGCAGCTCGCGGCGCAGCTCGGAGATCGACGCGACGACCTCGCGGCCGGCCGGCGTCAGCGACATCAGTGCGGCCCGGCCGTCGGCCGGATCCGCGCAACGCTCGACCAGGCCCGCCGCTTCGAGCTGCGCGACGCGGCGGCTGACGGTGGAGATGTCGAGCCCCTGGCGAGTCGCCAGCTCCGACATCCGTAGGTGCTGGTCGCCCAGCGAGACCAGTGCGCCGAACCCGGCGCGGTCGAGCTCGACGCCCGCGGCGCGGCTCGCCTGCCGGTGCAGCTTCGTGCCCTGAGACCCGCGGAAGATCGCGAACAGCGCCCGCTCGATGTCGTGCACCGGGGTGGTGGTCTCGACTTGCGACATGGGTCGCAGGGTAGCGAGGTTGGTTGCTACATGCAACTAATGGCCGGTGGGGTGTGCCAGGGGCACCCTTACACGCTGCGCTCCTCCGTCGGCAACGAGATGGCCACCCGCGTGCCCTCTCCGGGCGCCGTCTCGATCTCGATGTCCCCGTTGGCCAGCCGCACCCGCTCCTTGAGCACCCCCAGCCCGAGATGGAACTGCGCCCGGGAGCGGGGGAGCGGCCGGTCCGCGCGGAACCCGCGCCCGTCGTCCCGCACCTCGATCGTCAGCCGGCCGCGCCGGTAGCCGATGCGCACGGTGACGGTCTCCGCCCGTGCGTGCTTGGCGGTGTTGGCCAGCGCCTCCGCGATGCAGCGGTAGGCCAGCATCTCGGTCGCCGCGGGGAAGCGCTTCGCCGTCGCCGTCACCCTGCAGCCGAAACCGGCCTCGGACGCGCGGTAGGCGGCCAGCGCGCGCACCGCTGCGCCGAGGCCCTGTGCCTCCAGCAGCGGCGGCCGCAGCTCGAATGCCAGCCCACGCGCGCGTCCGATGGCGTCCTCGAGCGTCTCCCGGGCGGCGCGGATCCGGGCGACCGTGTCCTCGGGCAGCGCCGCCGCACCGCGCTGCGCACGGTCAAGGGAGTAGAGCGTCGCCACCATCACCTGGATCGTGTCGTCATGCAGGTCGGTCGCGATCCGCTCGCGCTCGTCCTCCTCGGCGCGCAGCAGCTGGGCGAGCGCGCGCTGCATCCGCTCCTCGCTCTCGCGCAGCCTGGTCTCGGCCCGCTTCCGCTCGGTGATGTCCACGACGACGACGCCGATGCCGAGCACGCCGTCCACCGCGTGCACCACCGGCGAGAACGACCCCAGCCAGGTGCCCTGCGGCCCGGTCAGCTCGACGTTGACCATCGCCTGATGGCTGTCCAGCACGTCGGCCAGGAAGGGCCTCAGCGTGCGGCGGTGGTCGGGCACTGCATCCTCCAGCACGCGATTGGTGTGCAGGTACCGAAGTTGGCGATCGACCAGCGCGATGCCCACGGGGGCGGCCGACACCAGCGTCTCCAGCTGCGCGTAGACCGCCTCGGCGCGCATCCGCGCCTCGTGCTCGCGGGCGAGCACGCGGTCGCGCTCGCGCTCCGCCAGCTTGCGCCGGGTGACGTCGCGCACCGCGATCAGGAGCAGCGGCTGCCCGGAAATCTCGACCACCTGGCCTGACACCTCGGCGTCGCGCAGATCGCCGTGGCGGGTCACGCCGCGCACCTCGATGCCCGCCACCGAACCATGCTCGAGGATCGCATCGGTCAGCCGGTCGCGGTCGGCCGGGTCGTCCCAGATCCCCAGCTCGACGCTGGTGCTGCCCAGCACCTCGTCGCGAGGATGGCCGGTGATCTGGCAGAACGCGTCGTTCGCCGCCACGATGTGGCCGTCCTCGATATGGGAGATGACGATCCCGTCGGACGTCGCGTTGAAGACCTGCTCGCACAGCCGGCCGGCGTCCCGTCGCAGGTCCCGCTCGGTCAGAAGGCGGTGGGCCAGCACGCCGCTCAAGCGCCGCTCCCCGCCGTGTTGGACCAGCCAGACGGATCGGAGCCCGTATCGATCCACTGGTCGAACGGGTAGCGCATCGGCCTGCCTGTCGGTTTGCGCCTGCACTCAGATGCTAGCGCATCTGTCACCAGGCGTCGTTGAGCAGAGCCTCCAGGTCTTTTTCCACAGGCGCCCCGCCCGGAGTGCCGCCCAGTTCGGGCCTTCCCGCGGCCGCCGCCGCGACCTCCGCCAGCCGCTCCTGCCCGACGCCCAGCTCGCGGAGCCGGGTCTGCCCGGCGTGCGCCGCGAGGGCGCCCGGGTCGGCGTCGAGCGCCTCCTCCAGCAGGCCCATCTCCCGGGGCGCGCGCGGTGTCAGGAAGGCGATCGAGTGGGGCAGCATGATCGAATTGGTGATGCCGTGCCGGGTGCCGGCCGTACGCACGAGCGTCTGGCAGACGACGTGATGCACAGCGAAGCCGGTCATGCCCAGGACGTAGCCGCCCAGCATGCCGCCCAGCGCCAGCGCATCGCGGTCGGCCACGGGCGCTCGCAGGCCGGCCGAGATCAGCTGCGCGGCGCGCAGCGCAGCGACCTCCGAGACCGGGTTCGCGCGCGGCGTGATCAGCCCCTCGGCGGCGTGGGCGAGTGCGTTCATCGCCGACGCCGCCAGCTCCGCCTCGGGCTGCGAGGCGGCCAGCGCCGGGTCGTACACGACCAGTGCCGGGCGGGTGTGCGGGCCCTGCTCGTGGCCGGGCAGCGTCCGGTGGTGGCCGTTCATGTCGGCTCCGGCGAGCGTCGTCGGCACCGCGGCGCAGCGGACTCCGGCCACGGCCGCGATCGCCTTGGCCGTGTCGACCACCCGTCCGCCGCCCAGCCCGACCGGCGGCAGTCCGCCGGCGGCCGCTTCGACCGCAGCCGCAGCGTCCGGCACCTGGCCCGGCGGCACGTGCACGACGACCGCGGCCGACTCCGCCAGCCCCGGCGCCTGGTGCTGTGCGCGAGGCGTTGTCAGCAGCACAAACTCGCCGAACCCAAGCTCACCCAGCAGCGCGGTGACCTCGGCGGCCGAACCTCGGCCGAACCGCACCAGCCGCTCGCCGTCGCGCCAGCGGAACGCGCGCTCAGGCGGCCAGCCGCCGCTCGATCCAGTCACGCAGCTGCGGCACGAAGGCCGGGTCGATGGTGTGCGGAAAGGCGTCCTCGTGGTACGTGACATCGAGCCCGGCCGCGGTCAGCAGGTCGCGCGCGCGGCGGGAGAACTCGACGCTGATCACCGGGTCGAGCACCCCGTGCCCGATCGCGACCGGCAGTCCCGGCCGCGAGTCGAGGTCGACCCGGAAGCCCTCGACGGTGGGGATGAACCCGGAGAGCCCGATGATCGCCAGCGGGCTGGGACGGCCCGCGCCCAGGCCGAGGGCGTACGACATCACCGCGCCCTGCGAGAAGCCGCCGATGATCGTCCGCTCCCACGGAACGCCGGTGATCCGGGGCAGGCCGTCGAGGAACGGCTCCATCTGCGCCATCGTCGAGAAGAAGGTGTCGGGGTCGGGATAGCCGACGCGCGGGACGACGTACCAGTGGGCGCCGCCCGGCGGCAGCGAGAGCGGGCCTCGAGGGAAGACGCCGACCATCCGGCTTCCCGGGTCGAGCACGTCGAGCAGAGGGCCGAGGTCGTGCTCGTCCGCGCCACGGCCGTGCATCAGCACGATCGCCCCGGCGGCCGTGCCGTCCGACGGCCTGATCCGGTAGACCGGATCAGGCACGTACCGGCTCCGCGCGCAGTCCGTCCAGCACGACCCTGACGTAGCCGCGCCAGTCGAAGCCCAGCTCCTGCCAGCCGCGCAGCGACATGCCCGTGCGCCTGAGCATCAGCACGACGTCGGGCGCCGCGATGTCGTCGCGCACCGACCCTTCCGCCTGCGCGCGCAGGACGAGCGCGACCAGCGTCTCGAACAGCTGCCCGCCGCACCGCGCCGCCTCGCCGCGCAGCTCGCCGGTGGCCGCTTCCGACGCGATCCGGTCGGTCGCCTGGCGCTCCGTCGCGTACCAGACGAACTCGGTCAGGCCGTTCCACGGATCGGGATCATCGAGCGAGATCGTGGCCTTCGCCAGCAGACCGGTCAGGCAGTCGGCGGCCAGCGCCGCGACCAGCGCGTCCTTGCTCGGGAAGTGGCGGTAGACGGTGCCGATGCCGACGCCCGCCGAGCGCGCGATGTCCACCATCTGGGTGTCCATTCCGTCCTCCGAGAAGCACGCGACGGCGGCCGCCAGCACCCGCGCGCGGTTGGCGCGGGCGTCGGATCTCCGGGGTGAGGGTGTGGACGTTGCCATTTGACAGACGGAATGGTCGTTCCGTATTGTACCGGAATTGCTGTTCCGTTTCTTGCACAACATGGAGGTCAGGCATGAGCAACTCATCCGATGACCGCCGCTGGCTGGCTCTCGTACTGCTGTGTGCGACGCAGTTCATCGTGGTCCTGGACGTGTCCATCGTCAACGTGGCGTTGCCCTCGATCCAGGCGTCGCTGGACTTCGACATCCGGCAGCTGCAGTGGGTGGCGAGCGCATACGCGCTGACATTTGGCGGCTTTCTGCTCCTGGGAGGTCGGGCTGCCGACCTGCTGGGCAGGCGCCGCGTGTTCATGGTCGGCCTGGTGCTGTTCGCCGGCGCCTCGCTGGCCTGCGGCCTCGCGCCGTCCAGCGGCTTCCTGATCGGCGCGCGCGCCGTTCAGGGCCTGGGCGCGGCGATCATCTCACCGGCCGCGCTGTCGATCCTCACCACCACCTTCGAGGAGGGCGCCGAGCGCAACAAGGCGCTGGGCATCTGGGGCGCGATCGCCGGTTTGGGCGGCGCTGCGGGAGTGCTCCTCGGCGGCATCCTCACGGACGCCGTGTCGTGGGAGTGGATCTTCTTCATCAACGTGCCGATCGCGCTGACCTGCGCGGCCCTCTCGCCGGTGCTGCTCAAGGAGAGCCGCATCGACGGCATGACCCGCAACTTCGACGTCGCCGGCGCGGTGTCGGTGACCGGCGGGCTGTCGCTGTTCGTGTACGCACTGGTCGGCACCGACCAGCACGGCTGGACGAGCGCCCGCACGCTGGGGCTGTTCGCCGTGGCGATCGGACTGCTGATCGCGTTCGTGGCGATCGAGTCGCGGGCGTCGCAGCCGCTGCTGCCGCTGCGGCTGTTCCGTTCGGGGACGGTGACCGGCGCAAACGTGGTCGGGTTCCTGATCGGGGCATCGATCTTCAGCATGTTCTTCTTCCTGTCGCTGTACATGCAGGAGGTGCTGGGGTACTCGCCGCTGCGCACCGGCTTCGCGTATCTGCTGGTCGCGGTCACGATCATCATCTCGGCGGGGGCGTCGCAGGTGCTTGTCACCCGCTTCGGCCCGCGCAGCGTGCTGGCGACCGGCATGGCGCTGCTCTCGCTGGGCCTGCTGTGGTTCACGCAGGTCTCCGTCGGGGGCAGCTACCTGGTCGACCTGGTGCCCGGCTTCGTGCTGACCGGCGTCGGGCTCGGATTCTCGTTCGTCCCGGACACGATCGCGGCGCTGGCAGGCGTGCGCGAGCGTGACGCGGGCGTCGCGTCCGGCCTGATCAACACGTCGCAGCAGATCGGCGGCGCCCTGGGCGTCGCGGCCCTGGTCACGGTGGCCACCACCACGACCAGCGACCACCTGGCGGATGCCGGCATCCGCGCCCAGCAGCCGCTGGTGCAGCTGTCGGCGGCAACCGACGGCTTCCAGGCCGCGTTCCTGTGGTGCGCGGTGATGGCTGCGATCGGCATCGTCGCGACCCTGGTGCTGGTTCGCCCGCCTGCGGATGCAGTGGCGGTGGCCGAGCCCGCCCTCAGCGCGGAGTAGCTCGACGCATGATGGTGGGCCCCGGTTCGCCGGGGCCCACCAGCCGCAGTCCTCGGTCAGTTGCCGGCGCTGCCGTCGTTCGCCTTCGCCCGCTGGCGGGCCTCCCGCCAGCTGGTCAGGTCGAACGCCGTATGGAACTGCTTGACCACCTGCTTGGCCACCAGCTCGCCGCCGGCCGGCGTGAAGTGGACGCCGTCGGACTGGCGCATCAGCTGGAGCTGGCCGTTGGCGTCGGGCAGGTAGTCGGCGTAGCCGCCGTTCGGCCCCTTGAACAGGTCGTAGGTGTCGATCATGAACGCCTTGCCCGGCCGCTCGTTGACCTCGTAGGAAACGATGCGGTTGATGAACTGGTAGCGCTCGTTCCGCCCACCGTCGCTGGTGATCGGCAGGCCGATCCAGAAGACGACGCCGCCCTTCTGGATGATCGTGTCCATCACTCCGCCCACCCGCCGGCGGTACTCCTTGACCCAGTCCTGACTCTGAAAGGAGGAGCTCGCGTCGAAGCCGGGCGGGCCGCCCGTCATGTACGAGTGATCGTCGTTGCCTCCGAAGGCGAGAATGACGGCATCGGGATGTGAGGAGCTGGCCATCTCCTGGCGGATGCGGGTGAACCAGTTGTAGACGTCGGGCCGCTCGAGGCCGGTTGCCACCTGCCCGTCGACGCCCATCGCCTTGATCTGCGGCGCGCTCGACACCAGCTGGTCGAGCGACAGGCCGGGGACGATCGCCAGCGAGTCGCCGGCCGTCCACACCCGCAGCTTGTGCTGCGGGCTGAAGACCGGCTTGGCCGGCGGCCCGGAGGCGGGCTTGGCCGGCCCGTTGCCCGTGTTCGAGTCCGGCTGGGTGACGTGGGGCGGGGGGATCACGATCGCCGTGTCGATGTCGTCGTCGCCGGAGCGGCCGGCGGCGTCCTGGAGCCACTCGCGGGGACGATCGAGCAGCACCCAGCCGGAGACCGCCTCCAGCCCCCCGGTGACGTCCAGCGCCACGTCGCGCTGCCATCCCGGCGCCTGGATCTGCGCGGTCTTGTGCAGCCCCCGTGCGTTCAGCAGCGCGCCCAGGATCAGCGCCGCCAGCGTGATCAGCACCACATGGCCGGCGGCCAGCGGTCGGCGCGGCGGGTCGCCGAACCAGGTCGAGCGGTCGGCCCGGCGGCGCAACCGGGGGCGGGGCGGAGGCTCGGGGACGCCGAACCGCTCCGTGACATCGTCCGGCGGCAGCGTCGACACTGTCTTCGATGTCTGGTGGGGGCTGTCGTCCGTCATCGGGTCAGAACCGGAAGTAGATGAACGGTGGCACACCCTGCGGACCGAGCGTGTCGATCACGACAAGGGCTCCAGCGATCATCGCCGCCTGCCCGGCCATCCCGACGCGAGAGAAGCGCTCCATCAGCCAGGGCACCACGCTCCCGGAAACGTACTGTACGCCGATGCCGCCGGCGATGGCGGCCACCACGCCGAACGTGACGAGCGGCGACGCCTGACCCCATTCGGTGAACAGCCGGCCCAGCATCTCCCAGGCCGTGTCCCAGGTGTCTGCGCGGAAGAAGACCCAGGCCAGGCACACCACCTGGAAGGTGACGAAGCGGCGGATCCAGCGCCGGGTCGCGGTATCCGGCTGGGGGTTGGCCCGCCCGCGCTCCCGGAACATCCGCTCCACCGACAGCGCCGTGCCGTGGATCGCCCCCCAGATCACGAACCTCCACGCGGCGCCGTGCCAGAGGCCGCCGAGCAGGAAGGTGAGCAGCAGATTCCGGTAGGTCTTCAGCGACCCGCCGCGGCTGCCGCCCAGCGGGATGTAGACGTAATCGCGCAGCCACCTGGAGAGCGTCATGTGCCACCGTCGCCAGAAGTCCTGCACGGACGTCGCCGTATACGGCGAATCGAAGTTCTGCGGGAACTGGAACCCGAGCAGCAGGGCGACGCCGATCGCGATGTCCGTATAGCCGCTGAAGTCGGCCCAGATCTGCACGGCGTAGGCATAGATGGCGACCAGGATCTCCAGCGACGAGTGCTGGTCGGGCGCGCCGAACACCTGGTCGACGATGTTCGAGCCCAGGTAGCTGGCGAGCACCACCTTCTTGAACAGACCGCCGAGGATCAGGAAATACGCGCGGCTGGCGTCGATCCGCCGGGGGTCGCGGGGCCGGGTGAGCTGCGGCAGGAACTCGGACGCGCGGACGATCGGACCGGCGACCAGGTGCGGGAAGAACGACAGGTACACCGCGAAGCGCATCAGCGACGTCGGCCTGACGATCCCCCGATACGTATCGATGACGTAGGACAGCGCCTGGAACGTGAAGAACGAGATGCCGACGGGCAGGGCGACGCCGATGATCGTCGGCGTGTAGTCGACCCCGAACTCGTTGAGCGTGTTCTGCGCCGAGCTGAGGAAGAAGTCGTAGTACTTGAAGTACCCGAGCGCAGCCAGATTGCCCAGGATGGCAATCCAGAGCAGCAGCTTGCGCGGCCTGGGCGATTCCGTGGCGTGGATCGCGCGGGCGGCGAACTGGTTGCCGACCGTCGAGAGCGCCAGCAGCAGCGTGTAGTGCCAGTCCCACCAGCCGTAGAAGATGTAGCTGGCCGCCAGGATGAAGATCCGCCACCGCGGCTGATTCGGCATCAAAAGCCAGTTCAGCGGCAACACGATCAGGAAGAAGATCGCGAACGTGGCGGTGGGGAAGAGCATCCGGCCTCATAGGCTACTTGGTGGTAGCGCTGTGGGAGCCCGGGCCTCCGGCGGCTGCCGGAGGCCCGGGGAACGAGGCCGCTACGCCGATGCGGGCTCGGCCTGCGCGGCTCCGCGCGGGCTGGGAATCGCCAGCGCGGCGAGCGCTCCGAGGCCGACCGCGACCGACCCGACGGTCAGTGCCGGGACGATGCCGTCGGTGAAGGTCGCGGCCGAGCCGTACCCGCCCTGCGCGCTGAACACCGACGCCAGCACGGCGACGCCGAACACGCCGCCGACCTCGCGGATAGCGTTCGAGGCGCCGGACGCCTTGCCCTCCTCCTCGCGGCGCACCGCGGAGAGGACGACGTTGGCCGCCGGGGCGAAGAACAGGCCCATGCCCACGCCGGCCAGCAGGAACGGCGGCACGATGTCGGCGTACGGCACGGACGGCGAGAGCACCGCGGCGAGCCACCCGATGGCGATCGCCTGGAGCGCCAGGCCGGCGGTCATCAACACGCCGCCGCCGATCCGGTCGGAGAGGCTGCCCGCGATCGGCGCGACCAGCATCGGCATGGCCGTCCATGGCAGCGTCTTCAGCCCAGCCTCCAGCGGCGAGGCACCCTGCACGTTCTGCAGGTACTGGGTCAGCAGGAAGATCGATCCGAACATCCCGAAGTACATGAAGAGCGATGCGATGTTCGCCGCCGAGAACGACCGGCTGGCGAAGAACCGCATCGGCAGCATCGGCCGGGCGGTGCGCAGCTCCCATGCCACGAAGGCGCCGAGCACGACGGCGCCGGCCGCCAGCGAACCGACGATCTGGGGATCGGTCCAGCCCAGGCTGTTGCCACGGACAAGCCCCCAGACGATGCCGAACAGTCCGGCGCTGACCAGGGCCAGGCCGGGCATGTCGAGCGTGCGGTCGGGCCCGAAGCTCTCCCGCAGCCGTACGCGGATCAGCGGGATGGTGGCCAGGCCGATCGGGACGTTCAGCCAGAACACCCACTGCCAGTTGATGCCCTCCACGACGGCGCCGCCGACCAGCGGGCCGAACGCGACGCCCAGACCGCTGATCGCCGACCACCCGCCCAGCGCCAGGCCGCGCCGCTCCGGCGGGACTGCGTCGGACAGGATCGTCAGGGTCAGCGGCATCACCATCGCCGCCCCCGCGCCCTGGATGGCTCGGGCGGCGATCAGCTCGCCGACGCCCGGTGCGAGCGCCGCCGCGGCGGACGCCAGCGTGAACACGCCGAGGCCGATGCCGAACATGCGCCGGCGGCCGAAGCGGTCACCCAGCGCTGCGCCGGTCAGGAGCAGCACGGCGAACGTCAGCGTGTAGGCGTTGACCGTCCACTCCAGATCCTCGATCGACGCGCCCAGGTCGCGCTGGATGGTGGGCAGGGCGGTGGTGACGACGAGGTTGTCGAGCACCACCATGAACAGCGCGACGCTGGTCAGGACGAACGTCCAGATGGTTGCGCGCTTTCCAGTCATGTGTCAGCTCCTCTCCGGTTGAGTAGTGAGTGCTTACTCACAAACGAGGATGAAAAAAAGGGATCCCGTCACCACTTCTCGAGCATCTCGCCGAGCAGCCGCTTCGGCCATTCCTCGCCCAGCGACGACAGGTCCATGGCCGCCGCGACGTTGAGCAGCATGCCGGTCGCGAACCACGCGCGAACCTGCTCGGTGTCTGCGCCCGAGATGTCCTCGACGAACCGCATCAGCGCGCCGTAGTGCCGCTGGACGAGCGCGCGGACATCGGGGTCGTTGCATGCCGCGTAGGACTGCATCTGCATCATCAGCCGGGTGCGGTCGCGCAGCAGCTCGCAGTAGGCCAGGCCCATCGCCTCCAGCCGCTGCTCCTGCGGGACGTCCGCGGCCGCCTCCCGGAACACCTGGGTGGTGCGGTCGAAGCAGTCCTCGACGGCCGCCAGGAACAGCTCCTTCTTCGTCCGGAACAGGCGGAACAGGTATGGCTGGGAGATGCCTGCGCGGCGCGCGATGTCGTCGGTCGAGGTGCCGGCCAGCCCGGCCAGCGCGAACTCCGCGGCCGCGGCCTCGATCACGGCGGCACGGCGCTCCTCGGCCGTCTTGCGTGTGCTCGTGGTCGCCATGGACGGAAGTTAGCAGTCACTCACAACAATGTCAAGGCATGCTGGTCAGCGGCCGCTGACGATGCGGCGCGCGCGCCGCAGGAAGGCGAGCGCGGCCGAGTGCGGGTCGTCCGCGGCGACCAGCTCGGCATGGGTCAGCGACGCGCCCGTGAACGACGGGTCTCCGAAGAACGGGTTGATCCGCCCCTGCCACGGCGACGCGTAGAGGTAGGGCTGTGGGTGGTGCCCGTCGGCCGGCGAGCCGCCGTACGTCGCCCGCCGCCCGTCCGCCTCCGGGCCCAGGTCGATCGCTGCGTCGAAGTGCTCGGGCCAGATCCGCACGGGGCTCGCGTCGTCGGCCTCCTTCGCCTCCGCGCGCAACGTCTCCAGCACGTCGGTGACGAAGGCGTACCAGCGGGCGAGATCGGCCGACGCCGCTTCGCCGACGTGCAGCGGCTCGTCGAGGTCGCCGGGCGCCGGCACGTCGAACTGATCGGCCTGGCCCACGTCCGGCTCGATACCGGCCAGCTCGGCCGCCGCGCGCAGCGTCGTGATCGGCGCCCGTCGCGGGCGTTCGCCGTCGATCACGAGCTCGCGCCCGTCGATCCGGACGACCGTTCCGTCGCCGAACTCGTAGGTACCGAACCCGCGTGGCAGGGAGCGCAGGATGATCTCGCCATTCGCCAGCCGCTGGGCCGGCGAGACGACGTAGACGGTCAGCCGATGCAGGGCGTCGACCGTCTCCAGGTAGTCGTCGGGAAGCTCGTGCATGTCACCTCTCCAGTCGGGGCGTCCCGCGATGTGTTACAGAATCCCCCCATGATTCCTGGTTTTCAGGCCGCGCTGCCGGTTCGTGTCAGCTTCGGCGACGGAGTGGTGTCCGAGCTCGGCGTCGTCGTCGCCGGCCGCCGGGTCCTGGTCGTCGTCGAGGAGCCGGTGGCCGGCATCCCCGCCGTCGCCCGGGCGACCGCCGGCATGCATGTGCACGCCAAGCCGGTCGGCGAGCCGACGTTCGACGTGATCGCCGACGCCGCCCGCGCGGTGGAGGCGTCGCGCCCGGAGGTGATCGTCGGCATCGGCGGTGGCTCAGCGCTGGACGTCGCGAAAGCCGCCCGGCTCGTTGCTGGGCAGGGCGAGAGCTTCGAGCGGTTCTGCGACGGGGCGGTTCAGGTGGAGGCCCCGCACGTCGACCTGGTGGCCGTCCCGACGACCAGCGGCACGGGCTCGGAGGTGTCGGGCGGGGCCGTCGTGGTCGATCCCGTCGAGCGGCGCAAGCGCGGCGTCGCACATCCGCTGATGCGCGCGCAGCACGCGCTGGTCGATCCGCTGCTGACGGTCGGTCTGCCGCCCGAGGCAACCGCCTACACGGGCGTCGACGCGCTGGCGCAGGCGATCGGCGGCGTGATCGCCTCCAATGGCAGCGTGCTGTCGGCGGCCATCGGCCTGGAGGCGTGCCGCCACGTCGCCGCCGGTCTGGAGCCCGCCGTTCGCGACGGTGGGGACCTCGAGGCGCGGCGCGAGCTGGCGCTGGGCAGCCTGATGGCCGGCCTGGCGATGAACCTCTCCGACTGCTGCGCCGACCACGCGCTGGGACACTCGATCGGCTCGACCTACGGGCTGCCGCACGGGCTGAGCGTCGGCCTCGTCCTGGCCGAGACGCTGGAGGTGAACCGGCCGGCCTGCGCGTCGCAGCTGGAGCGGGTGGCCGACGCGCTGGGCGATCGCGGAGAGCCCGGCGACGGGAGCCGCGCGATCGCGGCCGTGCGCAGGTTGCTCGCCGCGTGCGGCGTGCCGACCATGCGCGGCGCCGGCGTCGGCGAGGAGCGGCTCGACCGGCTGGTCGAGCTGTCGCTGGCCGACTACTGCCTGACCGTCAACCCGCGCGAGTGGACGGAGGCCGACGTCCGCCGCGCCTACGGCGAGGCTCTGGCCATGGAGAGGCGCTGATGAGATACGTGGTGCTGGACGTCTTCGCGGAGCGGCCGCTTGAGGGCAATCCGCTGGCCGTGTTCACCTCGGGCGAGGAGGTGTCGGCGGAGCTGATGCAGCCGCTGGCGCGCGAGCTGAACCTGTCCGAGACCGTCTTCGTCCTGCCCCCGGAGGCCGGCGGCGACGCCCGGATCCGCATCTTTACGCCGAGCAGCGAGCTGCGGTTCGCGGGCCACCCGGTGCTGGGTACCGCCGTCCTGCTCGGCCAGGAGCGCGGGCTGGAGCGCGTGCGGCTGGAGACGGGCGCCGGGATCGTGCCGATCGAGCTGCGACCGGGCGGGGGCACGATGCAGCAGCCGTTGCCTACGGCCGAGCCGTTCGTCCATGCCGGCGCATTGCAGGAGGCGCTGGGGTTCGCCTCGGCACTGCCGGTGGACATCTACGACAACGGCCTCGCGCAGATCTACGCCGCGCTTCCCGACCAGGCCGCCGTCGCCTCCTACCAGCCGGACATGGGATCGATTGCCCGGTTCATCCGCGAGTACGACCTGATCGGCACCAACGTCAGCGTCTTCGCCGGGTCGGGCACCGCCTTCAAGACGCGGATGTTCGCGCCTGCCGAGGGCATCCCCGAGGATCCGGCGACCGGCTCGGCGGCGGGGCCGCTGGCATGGCACGCGGTGCGGCACGGCTTGGCCGCGTCCGGGGACGAGCTGACCATCTCGCAGGGCGCCGAGATCGGACGGCCGAGCACGCTGCTCGCCCGTGCGGTCGGCGACCGCGACACGGTGGAGCTGATCGAGGTCGGCGGCTCGGCCTCGATCGTCGCAGAAGGCCGGTTCTCGCTCTAGATGACGGCCGCGGCCGGATCCCTACTTGTAGCGGTAGGTGATCCGGCCACGGTTCAGGTCATAAGGTGAGAGCTCGATCTTGATGCGGTCTCCCGGAAAGATGCGGATCCGGTACCGGCGCATCTTGCCGGAGGTGTATCCGATCGTCTCGTGGCCGTTGTCCAGCGTGATCCGGAACATGCCGTTCCGGAGCGCCTCGGTGACCTCGCCCTCGAGCTCGATCTTTTCCTCTTTTTCGGCGATCGCGAACTCCCTTCCTAGCCGATCGGCGTCACATTGATCGCCTCGGGGCCTTTCTGGCCCTCGCGGGCCTCATATTCGACCTTGGCTCCTTCGACGAGCGTCTTGAAGCCGGTGCCGGCAATGCCCGTGTGGTGGACGAACAGGTCCTTCGAGCCCTCATCGGGGGCGATGAAGCCATAGCCCTTGGTCTCGTTGAACCACTTCACTGTTCCGGTTGCCATCTGGAGAAACACCTCCCTTCACTTGTACGAACGTGCTGGGGAAGTGCAGGAGTGCGCAAACCAAACAGTCGTTCCGTGTACGCGCGGAGCATAGCGGAGATTCCGGCGGTCACAATTCCACCTGAATCTCGCCGTCCTGCTCTCGCACCGGGAAGGTCTGCAGGGAGCTGAGAGCGGGGCCGACCAGCGCCTCGCCGGTGCGCAGGTCGAAGATCGCGCCGTGGCAGTAGCACTCGAGCTCACGGTCGGTGAGGATCCCCTCGGCGAGCGGGCATTCCTCGTGCGTGCAGTAGCCCTCGAACGCGTACAGGCCTGCCTCGGTGCGGGCGACAACCACCGGCTCGCCGCGGTCGTCGAACTCCTTCATCTCGCCCATCCCCAGCTGATCGCCGGGGAAGGCCGGCGTCCACGCGGGCATCAGTCCCACCTCACGTGAAGGGCGGTCGGTGCGCGGAACTCCCATCCCCGCAGCTCGACCTCGTGGTCTGGGTCGAGCCGCAGGCCCGGCAGTCGGTCGAGCAGCAGCTCCAGCGGCAGGCGCACCTCGTGCCGCGCAAGCGGCGCGCCGGCGCAGTGGTGCGCGCCGAGGCCGAACCCGGCGTGCGCGCCGCGGCGGCTGATGTCGAACTCCCCGGCGCGCTCCCAGTGGCGGTCGTCGCGGTTGGCCGAGGATAGGACCGCCGCCAGCGTGGCCCCGCGCTCCAGGGTGACGCCGCCCACCTCGGCGTCCTCGGTCACCTGCCGCGTCTGCGTGCCGACCGGCGAGTGCCAGCGAAGCGCCTCTTCGACCGCGCCGCGGGCCAGCGCCCGGTCGTCGCGCACCGCCGCCAGGGCGCCGGGGTGGCTGAGCAGCGCCCAGAGGGTGATCCCCAGCGCGTGGCCGGGCTCCTGCATGCCGCCCAGCAGAATCAGCTTCAGGTTGGCCAGCACCTCGGCCCGGGTGAGGCGGCCGCCCGGCGGCTCCTCGTGCAGCATCTGCGACAGCACGCTGCCGTCGGGCGCGGACTCCAGCCGATCGAGGATCGGGCCGACCAGCTCGTCCACCTCGGCGCTGGCCGCGTCGCCCAGCCGCTGCTTCTCCGGGTCGTCCTCGAAGTTCGAGCCGCCGGCCGCCAGGTCGCCGAACCACCGGCGCAGCGTGTCGGCGTCGAGGTCGCCGAGCCCCATGACGCGGCCCAGGGCGAGCACCGACACCGGCTCGCAGTACTCGCTCATCAGCTCGGCGTGACCGCGCTCCTGGAACGCCGCCAGATGCCGCTCGGCGATCGGCAGGATGATGTCCGGCGCCGTTGCCTCGACGGCCCGCGGCCGCATCGACGGGTCGATCGTCGCCCGGATCCGCCGCTGGGCATCGCCGTCCAGCGTCAGCACGTTGACGCCCAGCGTGCGCGCCAGCGGCGACGAGTCGACCTCGGCGGTGAACAGCTCAGGATGCGTCGCGATGTGCTGGACGTCGTCCCAGCGGGTGACCAGCCACAGCCCGACGGACGGCACGTAGGCCACGGGATCCTCGTCCCGCAGCCGCTCGTAGATCGGGTACGGGTCGCGCTCGAGATCCTCGACGGTGATCGACTCCGCGAACGCGGCCATCACAGATGGTGCGTGTACTCGCGCCACTCCCAGTCGGTGACGAACCGGTGGGAGCGCTCGAGCTCGAAGTTCTTGATCTCGAGGAAGGTGGCGACGAGCTCCTCGCCCATCGACTCCTTGATCAGGTCGTCGGCGTGGAGTGCCTCGAGTGCGGCCTCGAACGAGCGCGGCAGCGGAGTCATCTTCTCGGCCTCGGGCAGCTCGTAGATCAGGCCGGCTACCGGCGCCGGCGGGCGCAGCTTGCGCTTGATGCCGTCCAGGCCGGCGAACAGCGCGGCGGCGGTCGCCAGATAGGGGTTCGCGGCGCCGTCTCCCAGCCGCAGCTCGACGCGGGTGGCCTTGCCCCGCTCGCGCGGCACGCGGGCCAGGCACAGCCGGTTGTCGTGGCCCCAGGAGACCAGCGTCGGCACCAGCGCCTCCTCGTGGATCCGCCGGTACGCATTGGTCGTCGGGTTGAAGAACGCCATCATGGCGGGGGCGTGGTCGAGCAGGCCGGCGATGAAGTGCATCGCCACCTGGGACAACCCGTCCTTCCCGCGCCCGACCAGCGCATTGTTGCCGCGCCCGTCGGCCAGCGACAGGTGAAGGTGGAAGCCGGAGCCCTCGTCGTCGTTCCACGGCTTGCCGATGAACGTTGCCAGCAGGCCGTGGCGGGCCGACATCTCCTTGACCGCGTCCTTGAACCGGAAGGCCCGGTCGGCCGCGTCCAGCGCGGGGGAGTGGCGGAGGTTGATCTCGTACTGCGCTCGGCCGAACTCGTGGTTGGCGGCAAACGCGCCCAGCTCCAGGTCGACGCACGCGTGCAGCATCTCGCGCAGCACGCCCTGCGGATCCGCGACGTTGCCCACGGTATACACGTGGCTGTCGTTGTCGACGTATCTGCGGTAGCCGTTCGGCGCGCTGTC
This sequence comes from uncultured Actinomycetes bacterium, assembly GCA_963809205.1. GTDB lineage: Bacteria > Actinomycetota > Thermoleophilia > Gaiellales > JAICJC01 > DATLLN01. The sequence continues at coordinate 51,731 of CAWEIS010000006.1, forward strand.
GTCGGGCACCGCCAGATAGAACTCGAGCTCCGGGCCCATAACTGGCGTCAGGCCCAGGTCGAGCGCCTCGAACGCCGCGACCGCGCGCCGCAACGCCCCTCGCGAATCGACGCCATAGGGCGTCCCGTCCATCCGCTCCAGGTCGGCCAGGCACCACGCCACCGTCGGGTCCCAGGGGATGCGGACGAGCGTGTCCGGGTCTGGCCGCGCGGCGATGTCCTGGAATCCGTGCTCCGGGCCGGCGACCACGTTGTGGCGCAGGTCGACGGTCATGATCGCCTCGCAGTGGGCCGAGCCGTCCTCCACGAGCTGCTCGAAGTACGAGGCCGGGAACTCCTTGCCCCTGGCGATGCCGTGCAGGTCCGGGTAGCTGAGTCGGACGGTGTTCACGCCCTGCGTGATCAGGTCGGACAGCGTGGTCATCGAGTGCGGCCTCCGGGGTGGGGTGTCGGGAATCGTCTCACGCCGGACGGGCGCGAACGGGCATCGCCTTGTAGGCGTTCGTGAAGTTGGATTCCATGCGCCGGGCCGGCCCGGTGGGCTCGATCGACGCGACCCGCGGCAGCAGCTCCTCGAACATCACCCGCGTCTCCAGCTTCGCCAGGTGGGCGCCCAGGCAGAAGTGCGGGCCGCCGCGCCCGAACGTCAGATGGTTGTTCGGCTTGCGGGTGATGTCGAACGTGTAGGGATCGGCGAACTGGCGCTCGTCGAAGTTGCCGGATATCAGCCAGGTGACGACCTTGTCGCCCTCCGCGATGCGCACGCCGCCCAGCTCCGTGTCGCAGGTCGCGGTGCGCCGGAAATGCAGCACGGGCGACGCCCAGCGCATGATCTCGTCGACCGCCGTGCCCATGGTCGCCGGATTGTGCCGAAGCTGCGACATGGCCTCCGGGTGCTCCATCAGGGCGAGCATGCCGTGGGCGATCGACTGGCGCGTGGTCTCATTGCCGGCGACCACCAGCAGCAGAAACATGGTGTCGAACTCGCGCTCCGTCAGCCGCCTGCCGTCCTCGTCCTCCCAGGTGACGAGCTTCGAGACGAGGTCGTCGCGCGGCTCCTTGCGCCGCTCGGCGGCGATCGCGTGCCCGTAGCGGAAGACCTCCATCGCCGCGGGGCTGCGGAACGGGTAGAGGCGGTACTTGGCGCTCTCGGGGCTCGCCGGGTGGAGCCCACCCAGCTCGGGGTCGGTGTTGCCGATCATCTTGTCGCCCCAGTCGATCAGCTGGGCGTCGTCCGAGAGCGGCACGCCGAGGATCCGGCACAGCACCTGGATCGGCAGCTCCTTGGCCACCTCCTCGACGAAGTCGAACTCGCCCCTGGGCAGCGCGTCGTCCAGGATCCGCTGCGTCAGCTCGCGGAGCAGGTCCTCGTACGCCGCCACCGCCCGCGGTGTGAAGCCCTTGTTGACGATCGCACGCAGGCTCGAGTGCTCCGGCGGATCGGTGTCCAGCATCGACTTGCGGGCCTCGATCTGGTCGGGGTCGAGGTCCTCCAGCGCGGTGGCGCCGGTCTCCGACGAGAACGTCCGCCAGTCCTTGAGCACGGCCACGATGTCGTCGTAGCGGGTGATGCACCAGAAGCCCTTCCCGTGCTCCCAGTCGTACCAGTGCACGGGCGAGGTGTTGCGCAGCAGCTCGAACGTCTCGTGAGGCACGCGTTCGGCGAACGCGTCGTTGTCGAGGTAGACGTCATCCAGCGTGCGAGTGCTCATCGCGTCGTGTCCTCCAGGATCTGGAGCGTCTTCAGGTCGGAGTAGAAGTCCAGCGCGTAGTTGCCGCCCTCACGCCCGATCCCGCTGATCCCGACGCCGCCGAACGGGGCCGTCAGGTCGCGGATCAGGAACGCGTTGACCCACACCGTGCCCGCGCGGACGGCGCGGCCGACGCGCTTGGCGCGCTCCTCCGATCCGGTGTAGACGATCGCCGACAGCCCGTACCGGGTGGAGTTCGCCAGCTCGAGCGCCTGCTGCTCGTCGCCGAACGTCTGGAACGTGAGCACCGGGCCGAACACTTCGCGCTGCACGATCTCGGAGTCGTTGCTCTTCGGCAGCACCAGCGTCGGCTCGTAGAACAGGCCGCCGATGTCGGCCGGCTTGCCCCCGCGGACGATCTGGTCGCCGGCGGCCCGCGCCCGCTCGACGAACCCCTCGACGCGGGCCATGTGGTCGGGATGGATCAGCGGCGAGACCGTCGTCGCCTCGTCGCGCGGGTCGCCCAGCACGTGCTCGTCCGCGAACCGGTGAAACAGCTCCAGGAAGCGGTCGGCGACGGACTCCTGGACGAGCAGGCGGGTGCCCGCGAGGCACACCTGGCCGGCGTCGTCGTACTGGCCGGCGGCCTTGCGGGCGGCCGCCTCGAGGTCACAGTCGTCGAACACGATCAGCGGGCCCTTGCCGCCCAGCTCGCCGGTGAACGGCACGATGTTGCGCGCCGCGGACTGGCCGATCAGCGCCCCCGTCTCTGGCGACCCGGTGAACGAGACGCGGCGCACGCCGGGATGTGCGACCAGCGCGGCGCCCACCTCCTCGCCGATCCCCTGGACGACGTTGAACACGCCGGGCGGGAGGCCGGCCTCGTCCGCCAGGTCTGCGAGCAGGGAGCACGACAGCGGCGACCACTCCGCCGGCTTGAGGATCACGGTGCAGCCCGCTGCCAGCCCGGGCGCCGTCTTCCACGTCGACAACATGAACGGCGCGTTCCAGGGCGTGACGACCGCGGCCGGGCCGGAGGGCATCCGGATCACGCGGTTGCGGGTGCCGTTCGACTCCCACACGCGTTCCTCGTACGCGGCCGCCAGGTCGGCGTAGGCGCGGTAGTTGCGCGCACCGCGGGCGATCACCCGGGCCTTCAGCGAGCGTTCCAGCATCGCCATGTCGAGGCACTCGACCGTCGCCAGCCGTTCGACGTTCTGGTCGATCAGGTCGGCCAGCCGTCGCAGGTGAACGGCGCGGCCTTCGGCGCCCAGGGCAGCCCATGCCGGGAAGGCCGCCGTCGCCGCGTCGACGGCCATGTCGACCTCGACCTGGCCGCCGCGCGCAACCTCGGCGAGCGGCGTCCAGTCGATCGGCGAGCGGTCCTCGAAGCGGTCGGCGCTGGGCACGCGCCGCCCATCGATGTAGTGGTCGGGGCTGACGGCGATGCCGGCGACGGTGCTCATGGTTGTCCCTCCGCAAACTCGATCAGGCCGAGGTCGAGGACGCTCACGCCGCCGTCCACGGGGATGGCGGCACCGTTGATGTACCCCGCCGCCGGCGAGAGCAGCCAGGAGACGAGTCCCGCCACCTCGGATGTCTCCGCCGGGCGCGGGATCGGCATCGCTGCGTGCACGCGGCGGTAGGCGCCCTCGCGGTCGGTGCCGCGCATGCTCGGCCACCTCGTCCATCGCCTGGTCGGCCATATCGGTGCGCACCCAGCCCGGGCAGACGGCGTTCGCACGGACGCCCTTCGGCCCGTAGTCCACAGCGATCGACTGCATCAGCATCACCATGCCCGCCTTCGAGACACAGTACGCCGCCGACGCGGGCGCCGCCCGCAGCGCCGCCAGCGACGACATCGCAACGATGCTGCCCCGGCTGCGCACAAGGTGGGGCAGCGCGGCGCGGCACAGCAGGAAGGCGCCCGTCAGGTTTGTCGCCAGCACGGCGTCCCAGCCCTCCGGCGTCTGCTCCTCGACCGTGCCCGAGCGGCTGATGCCGGCGTTGCAGACCAGGCCGTCGAGCCCGCCCAGCTCCTCGACGGTGCGATCGACGGTGGCCGCCGCGTCAGCCGGGTCCGAGGTGTCGCCGGTCGTCCAGCCGCAACCCAGCTCGCCGGCCACGGCGCGCAGCGGCTTCTCGCGGCGGCCGCTGATCATCACCCGATAGCCGTCGGCGACCAGCTGCCGGGCAACGGCGGCGCCGATGCCGGTGCCCCCGCCGGTGACGAGCACGACGCCGCTCACAGCTCGGCGACGGTCTCGAGGTCCTCCACCGTGTAGGCGAACTGGAAGCGGAAGCCGCCTCCCATCCGCACCGGCGCCAGGCGGTCGTGCTCCTCGTTGGGGGCGCCGAACAGCTCGAGCGTCGCCGTGCCCTGGTGGATCGGGGAGATCGAGCGGTTGGCGCTCTTGGCCCGCACCAGCTCGTCGACGGCCGGGTCGTCGTGCCGGCCGGCGGCCAGCCGCGGGAAGTGGCGGCGGTTGATCAGCGGCGGGTCGTTGTGGGTCGGCCCGTCCTCGGCGATCCGCTCGGGCGTGACGGTACCCTGGGCCAGCCGCCGGCCGTTGGCGGCCAGCGTCCCGGCGAAGGCGTGGCCCTCGGCCCGGCAGTCGAGGCCGAACGAGCGGGTCATGTCGATCTGTCCCAGCTTCTTGGGGAACCCCTGGATCCACCCGCGGATCAGGGCGAAGTCCTTGTCCACCCAGATGTACGGGCAGGTGGTCACGTGCTCGCCGCCCATCACCGCGTTGACGACGATGAAGAACTCCTTGTACTGTCCGCGCACCGGGTCGAGCAGCTCCTCGCCGGAGTCCGAGCAGGACTGCCAGTCGACGAACAGGGCGGCGCAGCGCCCGGGATCCTCGGCGAACGGCTCGAGGCCCGGCGGCAGCACGGCGGCGACGGCGTCAGGCTCGGCCCAGTACTCGATCACCAGGAAGTCGCCGACGTAGTGCCACGGCGGCGCCGGGATGACGTTCGCGCGCCCGTCCGGCGACAGCGGCAGGGAGTATCCGCGCAGGCTCATCAGTCCTCCAGGAACTGCTCGACGAGCGATTCCGCGAACGCCTTGTCGGCGATCTTGTACGCCAGTGCGGTCATCCGGTAGGAGTCTGACAGGTAGAAGCGCTCGTAGAGCTCGCCGCGGCCGCCGAGGTCGGAGCCGATGTAGTCCCAGGCCAGCCGGAACAGCCGGATCCGCCGCTCGGCGTCGGCGCCCGCGGCCTGGTAGTACTTGGCGATGTCGTCCTTCAGCGGGCCGTTGATGTCGGCCTCGGACGGCGTGCACATGAACCCGCCGCCGCCGATCAGCTGCAGCAGCTCGTTGACGTAGGGCAGCCACTTGGGCATCTCGCCGCGCAGGGCCAGGAACGGCCGGTCGTCCGGGTACCAGACGCCGCCGTCGTCGAGGAACGAGCCGGCCTCGGCGGCGACCAGCGCCGACCGGGTCAGCTCGACCATGTTCCAGATCTGGCCCAGCTTCTCCTGGATGTGGTCGAAGCGGACGACGCCGGTGGTGTTCCCGATCATGTGGCCGAGCCCGAACGCGAACGAGAGCTTGACGTAGGCGCGCGTGAACGCCTGGTGCATGATGTGGCCGCGCCAGCCGGTGTCGGTGATCACCTCGGAGTAGCCCTCCGGGTCGCCGACCAGGAACACGCGGTCGTGGGGGATGACGACGTCGTCGAAGATGGCGACGGCGTCCATCTCGTCGAACCGCGAGGACAGCGGGTAGTCGAACGCCGAGCGCTGCTTGGAGTAGCTGTCGCGGCAGATGAACTTCAGCCCCGGCGTGCCCATCGGGATGGCGAAGGCCAGCGCGTAGTTGCCGTCCTGCGGCCGGATGTCCGAGCCCGGGGTAGACCGTCAGCTCGTCGGCGAACGGCGCCAGCGTCGCCAGCATCCGGGCGCCGCGGACGACGATGCCCTCAGCCGTCTCGCCGACCTTGTGCAGCGCAACCTCGCCCATCGCCTGCTCGGCCTCCGGCTTCGAGCGGTCGACCTGCGGGTTCATGATCGAGTGGGTCGTCGACAGGTCGCGGTCGCGCATCAGCTTCTGGTAGGCGACCAGGTTGGCCGCGCCCTGCTCGTTGCCGCGGCGGGCCCAGACGTCGGCCCGGCCGGCGAAGCAGGCGAAGGTGACGTTCAGGTAGTCCGGCGTGCGGCCCATCATGCCCGCGGTGGCCGACGCGGTCAGCTCGATCGCCCGCCGGCGCCGCTCCAGGTCCTCCTTGGTGCGCGGGATCAGGTGGGTGACGTTGACCAGCCGGCCGTCGTCGGGCGACGGCGCCAGCATCTCGTCGGCGTGCTCGTGCTGCAGGTCGTACACACGGGCCATCGACTCCGCGGCGGCGCGCAGCTCCGGATGCTCGAGCGGGTGCGTGATCTTCTCCCCGTTCAGCCAGATCTCGCGCGCGTCGCCGGACAGGCCGTCGAGGAACTGCTTGCCGGTGCGCGCGGCGGTGGTCGCGGCGGTGGCCATCAGATGGGGACCTCCTTCAGCGGTGGGAGCTTCTCGCCGAGCATCTCGAGGCTGTCGCGCTCGTAGCGGACGGCCTCCTCGTCGAAGCGGAAGTAGGAGCGCGGCGGCAGCGGCCCCCAGGTGTTCGAGGAGTGGCGGTCGTCCGGCCACTCGCGCGGCACGTGGTCGGCGTCCAGCTGCTCCATGTCGCAGTACAGCTCGACGAACAGCGGCTCCTCGGTGATCCGGACGTAGCCGCACAGGTTCTGGGCCAGTCCGTGGCGCACCGGCCCCCAGCCGAGCCAGCGGCCGTGCTGGGCGAGGTGGTCGAAGGCGACGCGCAGGTTGCCCCAGTCGACCATGTCGAACGCGAGGTGGTGGAAGTGCGGCCGGCGTCTTTCCGACCAGCGCCATCACGTGGTGGTCGGAGTTGATGTGGAACCAGATGCCGCCGTCGCCCAGCCGGTCGGACACGCGCATGCCCAGCACGTCGGTGTAGAAGGCGGTCTGCTCGGCCATCCGGCCGGTCAGCACGTTGACGTGGCCCAGCTTGCGCGGCCGGAAACCGGGCAGGGCCAGCCCGGTGCGGGCGATGTCGGGGCGCCGGTCGTCGTCGTCGCGGTGGGGCATCAGCTGGATGCCGTTGCCGTCGGGGTCGTCGAGGAACAGCGCGCCGTCACGGGCCTCGTGCTCGATGCCGTGATGGTCGAGGTGGCGGGTCGCGTCGTCCAGCGAGACATCGCGACGCAGCTCGAAGGCGGTGTGGTCGTGGCCCGGCTCGCCCTGCCCGATCAGCTCCAGCGAGTAGGGCTCGTAGCCGCAGCGCAGGAAGGCGTGGTGGCCGGCGCGCTCGACCTCGGTCAGCCCGAACTGGATGCCCCACCGCCCGATCGCCTCGTCCAGGTCGGCGACCCGCAGGCCGACGTGGTCGATGCGCCGCAGCGAGATCACGGCAGCGCGCCCTCGGCGACCGCTCGCTCGGCCTCGTCCTCCGGCATCGCGAGTGCGACGTGCAGGGTGTTGGCGGACACCTGCATCTGGTCGCCGGGCCCGGACAGGTCGACGTCCCAGTCGATCACCGTGTTCGACAGCCGGCCCAGGTTGGTCGCCTCGACCTCGACCACGTCCCCCGGCTCCATCGGCCGCGAGTTGGCGGGAGTGCCCGAGAGGACGACGTCGCCCGGCTCCAGGGTGATCAGCCGGCTGAGGTCGGCGAGCAGGTAGCTGATCGGCCAGATCAGGTCGGAGGCCGAACCCTGCTGGACGACCTCGCCGTTCAGGTAGGTGCGGATCTCGAAGCTGGTCGCGTCGAACTCGGAGGCGGGCACCAGCTCGGGGCCGATCGGGCAGAACCCGTCCTGGCCCTTGACCCGCAGCATCGAGCCGCGGTCGGCGTGGCGGAAGTCGTGGAGGCCGACGTCGTTGGCCACCGCGTACCCGGCGACGTGGTCGAGCACGGTGTCCTGGGAGACCCCGTGGATCCGGGTGCCGATGACCACGGCGACCTCACCCTCGTAGTTCAGGAAGCGGGCGCCCTTCGGCCGCCGCAGCGCGCCGCGATGCCCGTTCAGCGTCGTCGGCGGCTTCATGAAGTACGACGGTTCGGGCGGTGTCCGCGCCGCATACTCCTCGACCCGGCTACGGTAGGTCAGATGGGTGGCGATGATCTTGCTCGGCTGGACGGGAGCCAGGTAGGAGGCCGTGGCCTCCTCGATGCGCTCGCCGGACTCCAGCTCGATCGCGTTCCCGTCGAGACGGCCCCACTGGGCCGTGTCGTTTACCGTGACGCGAACACGCCGTCCCTGCACGATTGGATACAGTATTCCATCCCAGGGTCGTGGTCAAGGAGGTCGAGTGGTGGTGGAAGGGACGAGGCGCGAGCGCGGACTTGCGCGGCTGGCCGAACTGGGTGACGAGCCCGGCGGCGATGCCTTCATCGAGCGGATGGGCAACCCGATGGGCGAGTGGCTCGTCGATTGGGTGTTCGGCGACGTGCACGCCCGGCCCGGGCTGAGCGCCCGCGAGCGTGAGCTGATCATCGTCGCCGTGCTGAGCGCGATCGGCTCGAGCGATCCGCAGGTGGCGGCGCACATCCGCGCGCTGCGCGCGATCGACGTGCCCTGGGAGGAGATCGAGGAGACGATCCTCCAGACCGCGCCGTACGCCGGGATCCCGCGCGCGATCAACGCGCTCAAGGTGCTGCGGACGGAGCAGGGGCGATGAGGGCGCTGCGCTACACGATCGGCGGCGACGCCCGGCTCGGCCGGCTGGACGACCTGACGGTGGTGGACGCCGGCCCGGCGGGGCCGTTCGGGCTGGTGCCTTCTCCCGAGACCTGGGCGGCGCTCGAGGCCGCCGACGGCGACCGGCGGTCGCTGGGCGACGTGACAGTGCTCTACCCGACCGAGCCGCGCAAGATCATGGCGATCGGCCTCAACTACCGCGACCATGCCGAGGAGTCGGAGCTGGACATCCCGCCGGTGCCGGTGGTGTTCGCAAAGTGGCCGAGCTCGCTGATCTCCCCCGAGGAGCCGATCGTGGTTCCCCGCGAGGAGAGCCGCCCGGACTACGAGGGCGAGGTGGCGGTGATTTTGGGCCGCGATGTCTACCGGGCGGACGCCGACCAGGCCCGCGCCGCCGTCGGCGGCATCACGATCGTCAACGACGTCTCCGGCCGCCGCGCGCAGCTGGAGACGCCGCTTCGCCAGTTCACGCTCGGCAAGAGCTTCGACACGTTCACGCCGATGGGGCCGTTCGTGCAGAACGCCGACGGCGTCGACCTCGAGCGGATCGCGATCGAGACGCGGGTGTCCGGCGAGGTGATGCAGTCGTCCAGCACCGCCAACCTGATCTTCTCGGTCGTCGAGATCATCGAGTACCTGTCGAAGGGGATGACACTGTACGCCGGCGACGTGATTGCAACCGGGACGCCCGGCGGCGTCGGCGACTCGCGTGACCCTCGGCGCTACCTGCGGGAGGGCGACGAGGTCGAGATCAGCGTCGCCGGGGTGGGCACGCTTCGCAACCCGGTGACGCTCGAGGCCTAGCGTCCGGGCAGGATCTTCTCGTAGCAGACGCTCTTGGGGTCGGCGGCGAACGGGCCCCAGCAGGGGATCCGGCGGTAGTACCCGCCGCACGCCACAGGCGTGTTGTCAATATAGGCGACGACGACTCCACCGGACGGTGGCAGGAAGATCTCGGCCGCCGGCAGGCCGCCCGACCCGGGCACGCCGTCGCAGGTGTCGAGCAGCTCGGCCTCCAGCCGGTCGGTCATCGCGACGACAACGGCGTCGTCGAACCGCACGCGCCGGACGCCGGTCACTCGTGTTCGACGGGCGCCCACGAGCGCACGTGGTCACGTGCCAGCCGTTCGGCCAGGTCGGCGTCGCCCGCCTCGACGGCGTTCACGATCTGCTCGTGCTCGTCCGCCCAGGAGAGCACCTGCACGGGGTCGTCCGCCTGCATGGCGTAGATCAGCACGCCCAGCTGCGGCGCCCAGAGCATCTCGGCGAAGCGTGACAGGTATGCGTTGCCCGCTCCGGCGACGAGCGCGAGGTGGAACCCGCGGTTGACGTCGTAGCTCTCCGACGGGTCGCCTCCGGCAGCCCGCTGGGCGGCGATCGCGCCGCGCATCGCGGCGATCGCCTCCGGGTCGCGGCGCTCGGCCGCCAGCCGTGCGGCGCCCGGCTCGAGCGCGATCCGCGCGAGCCACGACTGGCGCTCGTCGGCGAAGTCGTGGTCGGCCACCGTCGCTCCGCGGTTGGCCTCGAACTCGACCAGCCCCTCGGTGGCCAGCCGCCGCAGCGCCTCCCGCAGCGGCGTCCGCGAGACGCCCAGCTCATCGGCCAGCGCTGCCTGCCGAAGCCGGCTGCCGCGGGGCAGGTCGCCGGACAGGATCCGCGCCCGGACGGCGTCGTAGACCTGGTCGACGACGCTCTGGATCTGGAGGGGGGCGGAGGCGGTCACTGTGCTTTGCATACATTACGCCGCCACTCGTGTGGGTCAAGGATCCCGGTTCACCGCTTCATCACCGGTTGTTCTCTGCGGAATCACCGCGTGGTCGCCACCGCTGGCTAGATTCATCTCGATGGAGACCTCCCGACTCGCGGGGATTCCGTTGCTCGCGGACCTCGAGGACGCCGATCTCGAGCTGATCGCCGCCTCAGCGCGCGAGGTTGACGTCGAGGCGGGGCACGCGCTCGCCACCGAGGGAGAGTTCGGGCACGCGCTCTTTGCGATCGAGAGCGGGACGGCCGAGGTCAGTGCCGATGGCGAGACCCGGAGGACGCTCGGCCCCGGAGACGTGTTCGGCGAGATCGCCGTGATGGCGTCGGGACGCCGCACTGCGTCGGTGGTCGCCACGTCGCCGATGCGGCTGATCGCGTTCTTCAAGCGCGACGTCTGGGCGCTCGAGCAGCAGTCTCCGAAGGTCGCCGAGCGTCTGCGCACGCTGGCGGCCGAGCACCGCGAGCCCCGCCAAGACCCCGTCTAGCACGGTCGGGGTCAGAGCGGGGTCCGACCCGCTTGAGCGACGAGTTCGCGACGACCTGCTCCTGATCCCGCGACGCGGAGCCGTGCGCGAGGCTTGACGATCTCGCGACAGGGTGCGAATGTATCCAAGATTTCATCCGCTTCGTCTTCTGAGGAGGCCGTCGATGCCTGAAATGCCCGTGGAGCCAACCGCTGGGGAGCTGGGCGAACGCCGGCTCGGCACCATCCACGCGGTGGCCCAGTCCCTCGCGATCGGGCCGATGTTCTCGGTCGCGTTGGTGCTCGCGCTGGTCTCGAATCCGGACACCGGCTCGAGCTTCAACGCCACACTGAGCGTGCTCGTCGCCGGGCTCGGCGTCCTCGCCATCGCCTACGCGATCGCATTGTTCGCGCGCCGCTACGCCGGCGCCGGCGCGGTGTACGAGTACCTCACCCATGGCGCGCATCCCGCAGTCGGCGTCTTCACCGCGGGCCTCTTCTTCGTCGGCACGCTGTTCCTCGGCGGTGGCGGCATCTACCTCGGCCTGGGCATCCTCACCAACGACTTCTGGGCCCGGCACATCAGCAACAGCGGCACCGGCCCGCGCTGGTGGATCTTCGCCCTGATCTTCCTGGTCATCGTGCTTGTCATGAACTACATCGGCATCCGGCTGGCGATCAGCGCGATGCTGGCGTTCGCCGCCGTCTCGTTCACGGCGATGACGATCCTCGCGCTGGCGATCATCTTCCAGGGTGGCGAGAGCGGCAACACGCTGCAAATGTTCAACCCGTCGACCACGTCGATCGGGACAGTGTTCTCCGGGGTGATGCTCGGCATCCTGCTGTTCGTGGGATTCGAGGCTGCCGCCTCGATCGGTGAGGAGAGCCACGACCCGCACCGATCGATCCCCCGGGCGCTGATCGGCACAGTTGCGGCGTCGGCCGTCTTCTACGTGCTGATGTCGTACGCGATCTCGGTCGGCTTGGGCAAGGCAGCGGTCGACCAGGGAGCCTGGCTCGACCCTGCCGCGCTGGACAACCTGGCGACCAAGTACATCGGCTCCTGGTACGCGGGCGTCATCGACGCCGTCGTCATCCTGGACGCCCTCGCCCTCGCGTTGGCCATCTGCGTCACGCTCGGCCGCGGCTACTTCGCCCTCGGACGCGACGGCCTGCTGCCGTCGGTCTTCGCGAAGACCTCGAGCCGCAATACGCCGTGGGTCGGCAACCTGGTCGTGGTCGTCGGCTGCGTCGGCCTGATCGCGATCTCCGAGTGGACGAGCACCATGGACAAGTTCGTGCCGATCTTCGGCTCGAACGCGTTTGCGACGTTCATCGTCTCGGCGACCGCGGGCTCGTTCGCGATCGAGCTCGTCTACCTGATCCTCTGCGTCGCGGCCATCCGCCTGCTGCTCCGCGACGGCGCGGCATGGTGGCAGTGGATCGTCATCGTGATCGCGATCGCGACGCCGATCCTCGGCTTCTACGGCGCGCTCGACCCGGCGCCTCACAACGGTGACAACCCCAACTGGCTGGCGTTCTACTGGGCGCTCGCGGTCGTGGTGCTGGCGGCGCTGTGGTACGGGCTGATGCAGATCTGGAAGCCAGAGCGGATCCGCAACGCCGCCCAGCATGCGGCGGAGCACCGGGGCGTGGCGCCGCTCGACGAGAGCGTCGACTACAAGCCACTTCCCGAGTAGCAGCAACCGGCAACGGGAGGGGTGGGCCGGCGCTCGCCCCTCCCGATCTCCTTGCCTCAATCGGTACGAGCGTGGTACAACAGAGGGAAACCCGCTCGTAACAGGAGGCGCAAAGTGCGTGTGTCAGAGATCATGCAGATGGATCTCATCACCTGCGCTCCGACCGACACGGTGACGGCGGCGGCCCGCACCATGCATGCCCACTCGGTGGGCGCCGTGCTGGTCATGGACGGCTCCCGGCTGACAGGGATCTTCACCGAGCGCGACCTGGTCGCGCTGGTGGCCGAGGGCCACGATGCCCGTGACCGGCCGCTGTCGGCCGTCATGTCCCGCGACGTGTGCATGGCGCCGCCGGACGCCGATCTGCTGTGGGCGGCGGAGATGATGCGCCGCCGCCGGGTGCGCCACCTGCCAGTCGGCGACGACGGCATGGTGGTCGGCATCGTGTCGCTGCGCGACCTGTTCGTCTTCGCCGAGTCGGTGCTACGGCTCGATCCGGGCGGAGCGGAGACCGCGCGCGACGTGCTCGCCGCGGCGAGTGGTTGACCGGAGTCGATCGAGGGAAAGGCGTAGGCATGAACGATGGCGCAGGGTACGAGCGAGCAGTCGGCCTCGGGTTGCTGGGAGTTGTCGCCTGCATGGCGTGGCCGATCTGGGGCGTGATCGCGGCCGCCCAGCGGGACTTCACATGGTCGGTGGCGGCATCCGCCCTGATCCCGCTGGCGATCAACGTGTGTCTGGCTGGCACTCGCGCTGCGCGTCCCCGCGCGAATCGCGTCGTCATGGCATCACCTCACCCACGCGGTGGGCGACCGGCTACACGGAGGCACGCACCGACACGCGTGACAGCGCATCGGCGATGACGCTCGCGACGGTCGCGAGCTCGTCCTCGGTGATCACGAACGGCGGCGAGAGCTGCAGCGAGTGCCCGGCCAGACCCCGCGTCATCACGCCCAGCGTGCGGCATTCGGCCACGATGCGATCGACCAGTCCCGGCTCCGCTGCGCGCGCCTCGGCCTCGATCTCGATCGCCGCGAGCAGGCCGATGCCCGCGCGGATGTCCGAGACCAGCGGCGCCGAGCGCAGCGGCTCGACCGCATCCGCCAGCACGGATTCCATCCGCGCGACCCGGTCGACCAGGCCCTCGCGCTCGATGATGTCGAGGTTGGCCAGACCGGCGGCGCAGACCGCGGGATGCCCGGAGTACGTGTAGCCATGGCGGAAGACGGCCTCGCCCGGCGACGACCAGAACGGCTCCTGGATTCGCCGTGACGCGAGCACGGCGCCCAGCGGCAGGTAGCCGGAGGTGATGCCCTTCGCGCACGTCACCAGGTCGGGGCGGATGCCGAAGCGGTGCGACCCGAACCACGTGCCCAGCCGGCCGAACCCGCAGATCACCTCGTCGGCGATCAGCAGCACGTCGTAGGTCGGCGCACAGCTCCTGGACGCGCTCCCAGTAGCCGGGCACTGGGTGGAAGATGCCGCCGGCGCCTATCACCGGCTCGCCGATGAAGGCCGCGATCCTGTCGCTGCTCTCCCGGAACAGCTCCTCGAGCTCGTCGGTCGAGTCCTGGGCGACGGTGGCGACGTCGGCGATCAGGCTGCCGTACCCCTCGGCGTTGGCGGGGATGCCGGCCAGGCTGGTGCCATAGGCGTTCATGCCGTGGTAGGAGCGCGCGCGGTGGACGATCACGTGCTTCTCGGGGCGATCGACTGCGCTCCAGTAGCGCAGCGCCAGCTTGCCCGCCGTGTCCACGGCGTCCGAGCCGCCGCTGGCGAAGAACACGGCCGCGCCCTCCATCGGCGCCAGCTCGGCGACGCGGTCGGCCAGCTCGAGGGCTGGGCGGTTGGCGGCCCGGTCGAAGGTCTCGTAGCCCGCCAGGGTGCGCATCTGCTCGGCCGCCGCCTCGGCGATCTCGGTGCGGCCGTGGCCGACGTTGGCGTACCAGAGGGCGGCCTTGGCGTCGATGTACTCGCGGCCCTGCTCGTCCCAGACCCGGGCGCCCTCGCCGCGGACGATCACGACCTCGTCGTCCTTGATCACCGCCATGTCCGCGAACGGATGCCAGAGACGGGTGCTCATGACGCTGACGATACCAGCGCCCGGAACAGCGGCGCGCCGTGTCCCTCGGGCTCGGCGTCCGGGTGCCAGAGCACGGCGACGCAGAAGCGGCGGCCGGGATGCTCGAGCCCCTCGATCACGTCATCGTCGACGGCCCGCGCGCCGACCACCAGGCCGGCGCCCACGCGGTCGGCGCCCTGGTGGTGGTGCGAGTGCACCCGCAGCCGCTCGCCGGCGATCTCCCGCAGCCGCGAGCCCGGCTCGGTGACCACGTCGTGCATCCCGTAGGTGCTGTCGTCCAGCCGGTGCGGGATGACGTCGATGCGATCGGCGAGGTGCTGCTCGAGCGTGCCGCCGCAGGCAACGTTGATCAACTGGAAGCCGCGGCAGATGCCCAGCGTCGGCAGATCGCGCTCGATCGCCCTGCGGGCGAGGCCCAGCTCGGCCGCGTCGCGTCGCTCGTGGCGGGCGCCGGTCGCCGGATGGCGGTCGGAGCCATACACCTCGGGAGCGACGTCATCGCCGCCGACGAACAGGATGCCGTCGAGCCCGTCGAGCACATCGTCCGGGTCGTCGGCCCAGTGTGGGTCGGCCGGCAGGATCAGCGGCTTGCCGCCCGCCAGGCGGACGCCCTCGATGTAGCCCTGGCCGACAACGACGGCGTCCATCGCCCAGTGCGACATGCGCGCGTGCGTCCAGTAGCTGGTGATGCCGATGGCCGGCCTGGTCACGCCGCAAAGCCTGCCACACGCCGGACGGCGAGAGCTAGTCGAGCAGCAGCGAGCCGAGCGCGTGGCTGGCCTGGGCGACCACGCCGGACTCGATCTCGCGCGACGCGGGCGGCGATCTCGTCGCGCAGTGCGCCGGTGGCCTGCTCCGCGAGCTGCCGCCCGAGCGGCGTCAGCGCCGTGCTCCCGTGGCCGCCGCCGCGCTCGACGTAGCCGCGCGCGGCCAGGCGCAGCGCGATCTGCTTGGCCTGGCTGGGGCTCGAGGCGAGCACCTCGGACAGCCGCCGCGTCGTCATCGACTTCTGGCCGTTCTGGTCGAGCAGCAGCAGCGCGTACAACTCCATCGGCCTCAGGTTGACATCGCGGGCAACCTCGAGCACGGAGCGGTCGAGCGTGCGCAGCAGCCGCAGCCCCGCCGGTACATCGGAGGACGGATTCGCGTCAGCGCGAGCGGTATTCGTGACGAGTGCAAGCCTCGCGGCGCTGCGGCCGGTTGAGTGGGTGACGCCCATCGGCGGGCATCTTCGCTGGGGGCGACCGCTTTCGCCCTCCCCGGTTTGACGTATTTCGGGGGCGGAAACCGGTGAGCCTGTCGACGCGTACGCAACATCCGGCAACGGGGTCAGACCCCATTGTCCCCGCGTCCCGGGGTATGCTCGATAGATGAGGCGAGCGGGCCTTCGAGGACTAAGACACCTTCGAGGTGTCGGGGACAACGGCGATTGGCATCTGCAGCTCCCACCGGACTGCCAGCCGGGACGGTGCCGCCCGGCGGGAGCTGCAGCTCTGTCACCGTGATCCACGGCCGCGTCCGCGGCTACGCGCCGAAGTCCGCCTGAGGCCGCGCCCTTTTCACCGAGCAGACAACGGCGTATCCTGTGAGCGTGGGTTCGCTCCTGGGCACGTTGCGCAATCCGAACGTCGCCGCCCTGGTGGTCGGCGGACTCGTCGCGCTGGCGATCACCTTCGTCATCCCAACGACGCCGGAGACCGTGACGGTGATCAACGGCCGTCAGTACCACGCGTCGGAGACGCACCCGATGGACCTCGCCCTCACGTTATGCCGGTTCCTGGGCGCGCTCAGCCTGCTGATCGGCGTCTTCGCGATGTTCGCCTACCGGCGCGGCGAGATGGACATGCCGGAGGACGCGATGCCGCCGGAGCTACATCCTCGCGACGGTACCCTGCCGCCGACGCCGCCGGCCGGCATCAGCGCCGGCAACCTCCTGCCCTGACGCAACAAAGGGGTCTGACCCCTTTGTTGCGCCTGAGATAAGTGCGGATGAGAGGACTTGAACCTCCACGACCTTACGGCCACACGGACCTGAACCGTGCGCGTCTACCAATTCCGCCACATCCGCGCGGGAAGTCACGATTCTACCCGCTGTCCGGGGAGCACGCCCCCGCGAGCAGCGCGTCGCGCTCGGCATCGGAGTAGCCGAGCTCGGTTAGCACCTCGTCGGCGTGCTCGCCCAGCCGCGGCGGCGGGATCCGCGCCCCGGGCCGGCCGTCGGCCAGCCGGACGGGCGACCGCACCAGCCCGATCTGGCCGGCGGTCGGGTGCATCACCTGTTCGACCATGTGCGCCGCCGGCCCGGCGAATGTCTCCGGAATCGACAACACCGGACCGCCGGGCACCCGTGCGCGCTCGAGCAGCTCGACCCACTCGGCGACCGTGCGGGTCGAGATCAGCCGTTGCAGCTCGGGCACCAGCTCCTCCCGGTGCTCGACCCGGCCGCGGTTGGTGCGGTAGCGGGGATCGGCGGCCAGGTCGTCGCGGCCCGCCTCGATGCAGAACCGGCGGAAGTGGACGTCGGTGCCCGAGGCCAGGTTGATGTAGCCGTCCGAGGCGTGGAACGTCTCGTAGGGGACGATCGACGGGTGCGCGTTGCCGAGCCGCTCCGGCTCGATGCCGGCGATCAGCCAGTCCCCGGCGCGGTTGGCGAGCCACGACACCTGCGCGTCGATCAGCGCGACCTCGAGCGTCCGCCCGGCGCCGGTGACCGCGCGTTCGACCAGCGCAGACAACACGCCCGTGGCCGCGTACAGGCCGGCGACCAGGTCGGCGATCGCAACGGCGACCTTGATCGGCTCGCCGTCGGGCTCGCCTTGGATGCTCATGATGCCGCCGATGCCCTGCATCAGGAAGTCGTACCCGGGGCTCGACGCCTGCTCGCCGTCGGTCGGGTATCCGGTGATCGCGCAGTGCACGGCCAGCGGGTTGATGGCGTGGACAGACGCGGCGTCGGCGCTGTAGCGCACGGCCGCGTCGGGCAGGAAGTTATGCAGCACGACGTCCGCCCGCTCGACCATCCGCCCCACCACCTCGCGGCCCTCGTCGGTGCGCAGGTCGACGGCGATCGACCGCTTGTTCCGGTTGACCTGCATGAAGTAGGCGCTCTCGCCGCCCACGAACGGCGGCCCCCAGCGGCGCGAGCCGTCCCCCTCGCCGGGCCGCTCGACCTTGACCACGTCGGCGCCCAGGTCTCCGAGGATCATCGTGCAGTACGGGCCGGCCAGCACCTGGGTCAGGTCGAGCACTCGTAGGCCGGCGAGCGGCAGTGCGCCGGTGCTCACGCCGCGGCGTTCAGCTTGGCGACCTGCTCGAGCGCCCAGGAGGTCGTGTTCTCGGGCTTGATCCGCCGCTTGGCGGCGGCCAGGTTCCCGTCGGCGTCGATCACGAACGCCGACCGCTCGATTCCCATGTAGGTCTTGCCGTAGTTCGTCTTCTCGACCCAGACGCCGTAGTCGTCGGCCATCGAGTGATCGGGGTCGGCAAGCAGGGGGAAGGGCAGGGTGTACTTCTCGCGGAACCTGACGTGAGACTCGGCCGTGTCCGGGCTGACCCCGAACAGCGTCACGCCCGCCTTGCCGAACTCGCCCCACGAGTCGCGAATGCTGCACGCCTGCCGCGTGCACCCCGGCGTGTCGTCCTTGGGATAGAAGTAGAGCACCACCGGACGGCCCCGCAGGGAGTCGAGGGTGACGTGCTCGCCGCTGTCGGACTCGCGGTCGAAGCTGGGTGCGGGGCTGCCGACTTCTGGTGTGCTCATACGGGCTCCTCGGGGACGTGTCAGGTGCATGGCCAGTCTAGATCGCGGCGCCTGGTAGCCTCACCGGCGGATGCCCGAGGTGCACATGATCCTCGGCGCGTCGGTGATCCTGGTGAACCTGGCCGTGGCAGTCTGGGGTTTCGTCGCCTATCGCCGCAACGCGCCGCCCGGCCGTGGGTTCATGCAGTGTCTGGCGCTGGCCCAGACGCTTGTCATCGGCCAGGCGTTTCTCGGCTTGCTGCTGCTCTCGGGCGGCTACCGTCCGGCGGACAAGCTGCACTTCGCGTACGGCCTGCTCCCGCTTCTGGCCGTCGCCTACCCCTATGCTCTGCGCAGTGACGACGGCCGTCGGAACATCCTCTACTTCTCGATCGGATCAGCGCTCATCGCGGCGCTCGGGGTGCGCGCGTACATGACGGGGCCGCCCTGATGAGCAGGGACACCGTTCGCGCCCTGCTGATCGTGGTCGGCCTGGCGCTGATCGCGACCGTGTTCTCCGAGACATCGGCCCGCATCGCCGCGGCGATCTCGGGCGCGATCGCCGTCATTTTCATCTGCCTGATGTGGTACTTCGGGTACCGCTGGTACCAGGAGAACCGGATGGCGATCTCGCTGATGCCCGACCGCGAGCGCTCGATCCTCTACCTGGGGATGGGGGCCGTGACGGTCACGCTGGCGCTGTTCTCGCTGGCCCAGTTCGGGCTGGTCGAGCTGGGTGCCTTCTGGCTGCCGGTGCTGGTCGTCTTCCTGGCCGGGGCGTTCGCGATCTTCTACGCCTGGCAGGAATCGAAGCGGTACACCCTGTAGGCGCCGACCGCACCGCTTCCTAGACTGGCCGGGTGGCCCAGCAGGGCAGTGCGCTCTTCCTGATGAACGCCGACGGCACGCTCCAGAGCGACGTCGACCGCGCCGCCGTCGAGCGAGCGCACGCCTCGGGCGAGTCCTTCTGGCTTGACGTGCGCACGCCGGGCGAGGACGAGTTCCGGATGCTCAGCGAGGTGTTCGGTTTCCATCAGCTGGCGCTCGAAGACTCCCGCATGTTCGGCCAGCGGCCCAAGCTCGACAGCTACGACGGCTTCGCCTTCATGGTGGTCTATGGCGCCTCGCCGGACGAGGACGGGCTGGTCGAGTCGCACGTCTTCTACAACGGCACCTATCTGGTATCGGTGCACCACGATGTCGCCCCGGCGTTCCAGCGGCTGCGTGAGGCGGCCGGGCGGCATCACCGCCCGTTCGAGCGCCCATCGGTGCTGCTCTACCGGATCGTCGACGCGATGACCGAGAGCTTCTACCCGCTGCTCAACGACTTCGACGAGCGGATCGACGCCCTCGAGGATCGCACCTTCGCCTCACCCGATGACACGGTGCTGCAGGAGATCTTCCGCCTGAAGCGGCGGCTGGTCGGCGTCCGCAAGGTGGTGACCGCACAGCGCGACCTGTTCGGGTCGGTGTCGGCCGGCAGCGAGGACCTGCCGGGCGTGACGGCGGAGGACGAGCGGTACTTCCGCGACGTGTACGACCACCTGATCCGGATCAGCGACCTGCTCGACACGTATCGCGACCTGCTGTCGAGCGCGATGGACGTCTACCTGTCGAGCGTATCCAACCGGCTGAACGCGGTGATGAAGCAGCTGGCGATGATCGCGACCGTGTTCCTGCCGCTCAGCTTCATCGTCGGGTTCTTCGGCCAGAACTTCGCCTACATGGTGCGCAACGTGACCAGCGCCCGCGACTTCTGGCTGTACGGCATCGGCACGGAGGTCGTGGCGATCCTGGCGCTGCTGTACCTGTTCAGGCGACGGCGCTGGATCTAGCCGTCAGCGGCTCGGCTGCTGCTTCGGGTCGACCACGTTGATCGGCGCCGGGGCGGGGTCGCGGGGCGGCTGCGCGGCCGGGGCGTTCAGCCACGGCACCACGTACCGGTGGTAGATGTCGGCCGGCATGTAGGGCTGCCAGGTGGTATCTGTCATGCCACCACGGTACCCGCGGCTCCGGCCGGAGCCAACCGTTCCTAAATGCCGGACGTCACGATCTCGCCGGTCAGGCCGAGCGAGTCGAGCGCCTCGCGGACGCCCATCGCGCTGCACGTGAAGATCGGCGTGTCCCGCTCCGTGTAGCGGCTCGCCTCGGTCTCGCGCAGGGTCATCATCAGGTCGAGGAAGTCGCCGACATAGTCGGTCTCGAACGCCACGACGAACTCCTGGTCGTCGATCCCGAACGAGTACGTCGTGTTGATCTTGACCGTCGGGAACTGGTGCCCGGTGGCGATGTGCTCGTTCATGATCCCCTGCCGCGCCGGCTTCGACAGCTGGTACCAGTCGCGCGTCTTGACCATCGGGTAGATCAACAGGTACCGCGACCCGGGGTCCCACATGATCCTGCCGCGCTTGTGCATCGAGCGGCCCTCGCCCTTGACGTACTGCGACCGCCGCGTCATCGACAGGTAGGCGTACGGCGTCTCCAGGTAGCGGCCGAGCGTCGTCTGGTGCAGCGCCGTCGCCAGCTCCTGGAAGTCCTCGAGCCGCTCCGACACCTTCCACAGCATCAGGTCGGCGTCGGGGCGGAGGCCGAACATCGAGTAGGCGCGGATCGCGAACTGCTCGGAGAAGCGCTCGACGACCGCCGCGAACTCGTCCCGCGCAGCCTCCCGCTCGGCGGCGGGCAGCCCGCGGAAGGCCCGGTCGAGCTTGTAGAAGCTGAAGTGGACGAACTGCCGGTCCTCGCCGGCGCTGTTGTTCGATGCGGCGCCGTTGTCGCTCTCGCTCATGGTTCGATCGTAGCAGCGCACTTCGGCACAGACTCGGCACCACGTGCGCGTTGTTCCGTGACAGGCGGCGGACCGAGGATGTGCCTCGTGGACGCTCAACGAGGACAGGCCGCCGTGGAGACGATGATCCTGCTGCCGGTCGTGGTGGTGCTGGCGGTCGCCGCGTGGCAGGGCGTCCTCATCGGCTGGACGGCCGTGGAGGCACAGGAGGCCGCCCGCCAGGCTGCGCGAGCCGCGCTGGCCGGCGAGCCCGTGCGGGATGCGGCGCGCTCGGCGCTGCCGGCCTCCATGCGCGACGGGCTCGCCGTGCGCTCGGCAGGCGGCGAGGTGACGGTCCGCGTCAGCGTGCCGTCGATCGTGCCCGGGTTTGCGCCGTCCGTCTCGGCGAGTGCCGCGGCGGTGGACGGATGAGCCAGCGCGGACAGGCCAGCGTGGAGACCGTTGCGGCCGCATTGCTGCTGGTGCTCTGCGCGCTCGGGGTCGCGCAGCTCGTGCTCGTGTTTTCGGCTGCTCAGCAGGCCGGGCGGATCGCCGACCAGGCGTCGGTGCTGGCCGCCGAGGGCCGCCCGCTACCGGCCCGCCTGACCGATCAGGCGCATGTCGTCGTTCACGCCGACATGGTGTCGGTCACGGTCGATGTGCCGGCGCTGCCCGGGCTGCCAACGATCGGGCTGACGCGCACGGCCCGCCTGCCGTGAGTCGGGAGCGCGGGCAGGTCGCGCCGCTGGCGGTCGCGCTCGCCCTGCTGCTCGTGGCCGGCGGCGCCGTGCTGATGCACCTGGCGCGGGTGGCCGATGCGGGCGGCCGCGGGCAGACCGCCGCGGATCTGGCGGCGATCTCGGCAGCCCGAGTCCTGGCAACCGACCCGTTTGCCGGACAGGCGTCGCTGCGGGCCGCGGCGGAGCGGACGGCGGCGACCAACGATGCCCGGGTGACCGCCGTGACACCGCTCTCGGACGGCGGACTGCCGACCGGGGTCGAGGTGACGGTGGACGCCGTCGCGACGGGGGACGTTCCCGTCGCCGGTCGATCGGTCCGATGTCGTCAGCTCGACGTCCCGTGCCGGTGTCGCGTTCAGCGCGTCGCTGCCGGGGGACGGGTTCCGGCCGGTCGACCTGCACGGGCTGACCGGGCGGGCGGCGATCGTCGCCGCCGCGGCCGCCCAGATCGGCTGGCCGTACGTGTGGGGCGGCGAGAGCCGCGCGGAGGGCGGCTTCGATTGCTCTGGGCTGGTGGGCTACGCGTACCGGATGGCCGGCATCCCGTTGCCCGGCAGGCCGACGGCCGCGTCGCTGTGGTCGATGGTGCGGCCCGTGCCGTCCGGCGAGCTGGCGCCCGGCGATCTCGTGTTCAAGGGCACGGGCTCGGGCGCGCCGTTCCACGTCGGTGTCTACGCCGGCGGCGGATCCGTGATCGTGGCGCCGCACTCCGGTGCCCGCGTCCGCTTCGAGCCGCTGGCCGCCGGAGGGTGGGACGGCTTCGGCAGCCTGGCGGCCGCGGGGCCAGCGCCGCCGGCCGCGGTTCCTGATGCCGCGCTGGACGCGGCTCGCGAGTTCGACGTGCCCGCGCATGTGGTCGCCTCGGAAGTGCGCCTCGGGTTGATGCCGGACGCGCGGGGAGCTGCCCACACCCTGGCCGCTGCCATGGCCGCTCACCCGGAGAGCCTCGAAGCGGCTGTGGCCGCGCAGCTCGGTGGCGCCTCTGCGGCCGCGCTGGTGCTGCGGGACGGGTCAGGCTCGGCGCTGGGCGACGGCTTCGCGGCCGAGGTGCGGCTGCTGCCGCGCACCACTGCGGATGCGACCGGCGACCCGGCGCTGTTCCGCTCGCCGGTGCCGGGCGCCCCGCCGGCCCGGGTGCGGGTGGGCGCCTCCCTGGCTTCGCATCTGGGAGACGCCAGCGGTGCGATCGCCGAGGGGGCCGAACGTGCACTCGCCCAGGTGGCCGAACGGGGTAGCCACGTCGCCCCGCAGGCCTTCGCCGCCGTGCGCAACGCCGGCCGGTTGGGGCTGACCGCGGCATCGCTGCTCCCGGGCGACTCGGGCGATCTGGCCGGCATGGCCGGCTCCGCCTGGGATGCGGCCGAGGCGGCCGTCGACGCCGTGCAACTATGGGGCACGGACGGCCTGGCGCTGAGCGGCTTCGGGCTGCTGGCGGCACGGGCGAGCCTGCTGGGCAACGCCTTCGCCGCAGTCACGTACGGCTGGCAGGCGTATACCGCCCGCCGCAGGCGCGACCGCATCGGCTACGGGTTGCAGTCCGCGGGGTCGGGGCTGATGGCGGCCGGCATGGTCGTCGGCGTGGTGGTGGGCACCGCGATCCCGCCGGTCGGGCTGGCGCTGATCGCCGTGGGGGCGGGCATCGTCGTCGCCGGGTACCTGTACCGCCATCCGGGCTGGGTGACAACGGCGGCCGGGGTCGGCGGCCGCGCGCTCGACCTCGCCTGGCGGGTCGAGACCGCGCCCGTCCGGGCGGCCGTGTCCGCCGGCGGCTCGGTGGCGGACACGGCCAGGTCGGTGATCTCGTCGATTCCTACGCCGTGGTGAGCGGCGCGACCACCTCGGTCAGCGCACCCGTGTCGACGTCGTAGACGTAGCCGGACACGGTGACGGCCGGATCGAGATGCGGGTTCGAGCGGATCCGCTCGACGTCCTCACGCAGGTTCGCGCTGAGGTCGGGGAAGGGGAGGAAGTCGATGTCCGACGCGTCCGTCCCTCGCTCGTCCGCCAGCTTCGAATGGAGATCCTCGTTCTTGAACGTCAGCATCCCGCAGTCGGTGTGCTGGATGACGACCACCTCGCGCGTGCCGAGCAGCGTGGTCGAGATGATCAGCGAGCGGATCGCGTCGTCCGAGACGCGTCCGCCGGCGTTGCGGATGACGTGCGCGTCACCGATCTCGAGGCCGAGGGCCTTGGCCGGATCGATCCGTGCATCCATGCACGTCACGACCACGACCCCACGGGCGGGCGGCATCGGCTTGCCACCCTCGTCGAATCCCTCTGAGAAAGAACGGTTCGCTGCCAAAAGCTCGTCGACGGCTGCCATCGGTCACCTCCGTTGTCGGGATCCAGAGCATAGCCTTTCTGGATCCAAAGACCGGGTGAAGTGCCTCGCTACGATCAGGCTGTGGCGACGACATCGAGCGAGGAGCGCAAGGAGCGGCTGGAAGCACGGCTCGCCAGCCTTCCCGACAGCCCTGGCGTGTACCTGTTCCGGGACGGGAACGGCGACGTGCTGTACGTCGGCAAGGCGAAGTCGCTGCGCAAGCGGGTCCAGTCGTACTTCCGCCGCGAGCTGTACGCGACCCGGATGACGGCGGAGCTGGTCGGGCGGATCGACGACATCGAGCTGCTCGCCGCCAGCACGGAGAACGAGGCGCTGCTACTGGAGCAGAACATGATCAAGCGGCACCGCCCGCCGTTCAACATCCGCCTGCGCGACGACAAGTCGTACCCGTACATCGCGGTGACGATCGGCGACGAGTTCCCGCGCGTGATGTTCACCCGGGAGCGGCACCGCAAGGGCGTCCTCTACTTCGGGCCGTACTCGAGCGCGAAGAAGGTGCGGGAGACGCTGGACGTGCTGAACCGGGTCTTTCCGTACCGGCCGTGCGAGGGCCCGACCCCGGGCCGGCGCTCTGGCGTGCCCTGCCTCGACTACCACATCGGCCGCTGCGCGGCGCCCTGCGTCGGCCTGATCTCCCGCGAGGACTACGCCGACGTGATCGACGGCATCATCGAGTTCCTGTCCGGCCGGGTGCGGCCGCTGGAGCGGCGGCTCGAGGAGCGGATGAAGCAGGCGGCCGAATCCCAGGAGTTCGAGGAGGCGGCCCGCTACCGCAACCGATTGAACGCCGTTCGCCACCTCGCCGAGCGCCAGGTCGCCGACCATGTGGCGGGCGGCAGCGCCGACGTGCTCGCCGTTGCCGTCGAGGGCGACACGGCCAACGTCCAGGTGTTCCATCTGCGCGACGGCCGGATGTCCGATCGCCGCAGCCTGTACCTCGAGAACGCGGGCGCCGGCACCGAGTCCGACGTGCTGTGGGGATTCGCGCTCGAGTACTACGCCGGGCAGGTGGCGATCCCCTCGGAGGTGATCGTGCCGTCCTCGTTCGAGGACCGGGAGCTGCTGGCGAGCTTCCTCGGCGAGCAGCGGGGGAGCCTGGTCGAGGTGCGGGTTGCCCAGCGCGGCGAGAAGCGGCGGATGGCGGAGCTGGCCGCCAAGAACGCGCAGCTGGCGCTGGCGCACGACAAGCTGATGTCACAGCGGACGCGGGCCCGGCGGATCGAGGCGCTGGAGGAGCTGCGCGAATCGCTCAACCTGGAGTCGCTGCCGGTGCGGATCGAGTGCTTCGACATCTCCAACCTGGGCGACGCGAATCCCGTCGCGTCGATGGTGGTGTTCGAGGACGCAGTCGCCAAGCGCTCCGACTACCGCAAGTTCGGCATGCGCCACACGGGCGGACAGGACGACTTCGCGATGATGCACGAGGCGGTCGGCCGGCGGTTCGCGCGGATGACGACGGTCGACGCGGACGCCTACGACGCCAGCTTCGCCGCCGCCCCGAACCTGGTGGTGATCGACGGCGGCAAGGGGCAGCTGGGCGCCGCCCTGGCCGCGATGGCGGAGCACGACCTGCCCCGCGTGGCCGTCGTCTCGCTGGCCAAGCGGGAGGAGGAGGTCTTCGTGCCGGGCCGGTCCGATCCGATCCGCCTGCCGCGCGACTCGGCCGGGCTGCAGCTGCTGCAGCGGATCCGCGACGAGGCGCACCGGTTCGCGCTCGGGTTCCACCGTCAGCGGCGCGGGAAGCAGCAGGTCGATTCGATCTTCAACACGCTGCCCGGCGTCGGACCCGCCAGAAAACGCCTGCTGATGCAGCACTTCCAGACGGCCGATGCGCTGCTCGCGGCGTCCCGGCAGGAGCTCGAGGCGGTGCCCGGCCTGCCGCCAAAGGTCGGCCGCGGCATCCACGACAGGCTGCACAAGACGGGGTAGGTACCCTGCGCCGATGCCGTTGATCCCCGAGGATCCGCCTCAGGTCGAGCTGTCGGCGGCGCGCCGCCGCCGCACCAGCCCGCGTGTCGTCTGCCTGGGCGGCGGCACCGGACTGTCGATGATCCTGCGCGGGCTCAAGCGGGCCGCCGCCGTGACGGCGGTCGTCACCACCACGGACGACGGCGGCAGCTCCGGCCGGCTGCGGCGCGATTTCGGCATGCCGGCGCCCGGCGACGTGCGCCACTGCCTCTCGGCGCTCGCCGAGGACGAGTCGCTCGTCGGCACGCTGTTCGAGCACCGGTTCGCGACCGGCGAGCTGTCCGGGCACACCTTCGGCAACCTGTTCCTGGCCGGGTTGACCGACCTGCTGGGGTCGTTCGACCAGGCCGTGTCCGAGTCGGCCCGGGTGCTGGCGGTGGCCGGCCGGGTGGTGCCCAGCACCACCGACATCGTCGAGCTGGTGGCCGAGGTCGAGGACGGCCGCACAGTGCGTGGCGAGACCGCGATCGCCGCCGACGGCTCGCCGGTCAAGACCGTCCGGCTCGACCCTCCTGACCCGCGGGCTCACCCTCGCTCGCTCGCGGCCATCGAGCGAGCGGACCTGATCGTGATGGGCCCGGGCAGCCTGTTCACCAGCACGCTGCCGCCGCTGCTCGTACCGGGCATCCGGGAGGCGGTGAGGGCGGCCCGCGTGCCGCGCATCTACGTCTGCAACCTGTTGCAGCAGCCCGGCGAGACCGAGGGCTACCGCGCCTCCGACCACATCGCACGGATCTACGAGCACGTCGGCTCCGACCTGATCGACGGCGTGCTGGTCAGCCGCAACCGCGCGGAGCACGGTGAGCCGGTGCCGGTCGACCGGGGCGGCCTGCGCCGGCTCGGCGTCCGCGTGTTCGGCGCCCGGCTGGCCGGCGAGTGGCAGCACGACTCTGACCGGCTCGCGCGGACGCTGGTGCGGCTGTCCCGCTGGAGGCCCGGGGATGACGTTCAGTGAGGACGTCCGGCGGGAGCTGGTCGGCCGCCAGCCGTCGCGCGCATGCTGCCGCGACGCGCTGCTGTCCGGCCTGATCCGCGGCGCGGGCTCGATCCAAGTGCGCGGGCACGGCGAGCTGGCCGTCGTGCTGGAGCTGGCCGACCCGGCCGCCGCGCGGCTGGCGTTCTCGATGGTCCGCCGCCGCGGAGCGGATGCCGAGATCGTCTCGTTCCGGGAGCGGCGGCTGCACCGCCGAAACCTCGTGCGGCTGAGGCTGGTGGGCGACCGCTCGCTGCAGCTGCTCCACGAGGTCGGAGTGCTGTCGTCGACGCTGGCACCGCTGCGCACCCCGCCGCGCAGGGTGGTCGGGAAGGCCTGCTGCCGCGGCTCGTTCCTGCGCGGGTGGTTCGTCGCCGCGGGTTCGGTGTCGCCCCCGCGGCGCCCGGCGCACCTGGAGCTGCGGGCGCCGGACGTCGAGGTGGCGGGGATGCTGTGCGCGATCGCCGCCGAGGACGGCTTCCGTCTGCGGCCCGCGGCCCGGCGCGCGCACGCCATCGCCTACGCCAAGCAGCGGGAGACGATCCGCGACCTGCTCGTCCACATCGGGGCGCAGGACGCCGCCCTCTCGGCCGACGAGGCGGAGGTGATGGCGCGGACGCTGGAGCGCGCGAACCGGCTCACCAACTGCGATCGCGCCAACCTCGAGCGCACCAGCACGGCCGCCCACCGCCAGCGCGAGGCGATCGCGCTGCTCGACCTCGACCGGCTGTCGCCCCCACTGCGGGAGGTCGCAGAGCTGCGGCTGAGGCATCCGTCGAGCTCGCTGACCGAGCTGGGACGGGCCGCCCAGCCGGCCCTGACCAAGTCGACCGTCGCCCGCCGGATGCGGGCGATCCTGGCGCTGCAGTCGTGAGGCATCGCTAACAAATGCTTACAAAAACCTCAAAATCACCCTTTTAGGGGGTGCCCAGCCTTCGGGTTCGGGGCCATCATCAGATCACTGTCCTGTGGGTGGCAGCGCATCCCTCGCGCGACTGACCTGACCCCATCGGTTGCTGCCCGATCTTGCCGCCACCCACAGGACCCCGGGACTTCCCGGGACGCTCCTCCGGTAGACTCCTCTCCCGCCTTATGGCAACCACGAGGGGAGACTTCGGATGAGCGTTCGCGTTGCGATCAACGGGTTCGGTCGCATCGGCCGTAACGTGTTTCGGGCCGCCAGAGGCCAGGACACGGGCTTCGAGATCGTGGCGGTGAACGACCTCACCAGCGCCGCAACGCTTGCGCACCTGCTTCGCTACGACTCGGTCCACGGGCGCTATCCGGGCACGGTCGAGGCCGGCGACGGCAAGCTCGTGGTCGACGGCAAGGACGTGAAGGTGCTGTCCGAGCGCGACCCCGCCACGCTGCCCTGGGGGGACCTCGGCGTCGAGATCGTCGTCGAGTCGACGGGGTTCTTCACCAAGCGGGAGGGTGCGGCGAAGCACCTCGAGGCGGGTGCCCGCAAGGTGGTCATCTCGGCCCCGGCGACGGGCCCCGACATCACGGTCTGCATCGGCGTCAACGACGACCAGTACGACGCCGACCAGCACCACGTGATCTCGAACGCGTCGTGCACGACCAACTGCCTGGCCCCGCTGGCGAAGGTGCTGGTCGACGCGTTCGGCATCAACCAGGGGTTCATGACGACCACGCACGCGTACACCAACGACCAGCAGATCCTCGATGCGCCGCACTCCGACCTGCGCCGCGCGCGGTCGGCCGCCGCGAACATCATTCCGACGTCGACCGGGGCCGCCAAGGCCATCGGCCTGGTCCTGCCCGATCTGCTGGGCAAGCTCGACGGCATCTCGATGCGCGTCCCGGTGCAGGACGGCTCGGTCACCGACCTGGTCGCCGTGCTCGACCGCGAGGTCACCCGGGACGAGGTCAACGCGGCGTTCGAAGCGGCGGCCGATACGGGCCGGCTGGAGGGCATCCTCCAGTACACGTCCGACCCGATCGTCTCCACGGACATCATCGGCTCCTCGTACAGCTCCATCTTCGACTCCAGCCTGACCATGGCGAGCGGCAACGTCGTCAAGGTCATTTCCTGGTACGACAATGAGTGGGGCTACTCGAACCGGGTCGTCGACCTGGTCTCGAAGATCGCGTGATGCGCACCGTCCGCGACCTGGACGCGGCCGGCAAGCGGGTGCTGGTGCGTGCCGACCTGAACGTGCCGCTGGACGGCGGCGCCGTCGCCGACGACACGCGGATTCGCAAGGCGATGCCGACCGTCGAGCTGCTGCTCGAACGCGGCGCGAAGGTCACCCTGTGCTCGCACCTGGGGAGGCCAAAGGGCCGGCCTGACCCCGCGCTGTCGCTGCGGCCGGTGGCCGACCGGATCGCCGAGCTGCTCGGCCGGCTGGTCGCCTTCGGCGACGAGGACGGTGACCTGCGGCTGCTCGAGAACCTGCGGTTCGACCCGCGGGAGGAGGCCAACGATCCCGGGTTCGCCCGGGAGCTGGCCGACGACAACGACGAGTACGTCAACGACGCGTTCGGCGCCGCGCACCGCGCGCACGCCTCCACGGAGGGCGTCGCGCACCTGCTTCCGGCGTGGGCCGGGCTGCTGCTGGCGGCCGAGCTCGACGCGTTCCACCGAATCCTGAACGAACCCGAGCACCCGTTCGTGGTGGTGATCGGCGGCGTCAAGGTGGCCGACAAGATCGGCGTCATCGACCGCTTCACCGAGCTCGCGGACAGCATCCTGATCGGCGGCGCGATGGCGTTCACGTTCTTCGCCGCCCGAGGGATGGACGTCGGCGCGTCCCGGCACGAGGATGCAGACGGCCAGGAGATCGCCCGCCGCGCGATGGCCGACGCCGGGGAGCGCGGCTGCGAGCTGGTGCTGCCGGTGGACGTGATCGTCGCCGACCGGTTCGCCGTCGATGCGGATTACCGCACGGTCGACGCCGACTCGATCCCGGACGACTGGATGGGGCTCGACGTCGGGCCGCGCACCGTGCAGCTGTATGCCCAGCGGTTGGGCGCCGCGAAGACGATCTTCTGGAACGGCCCGATGGGCGTCTTCGAGTTGGAGCCGTTTGCCGGTGGCACGATCGGCATCGCCGATGCGGTCGCCGACTCCGGCGCCGTCTCGGTGGTCGGCGGCGGCGACTCCGTCGCGGCGGTCAACCGCGCGGGCGTCGCCGAGCGGATCACGCACGTCTCGACCGGCGGCGGTGCGGCGCTGGAGCTGGTCGAGGGCCACGAGCTGCCGGGCGTCGCGGCGCTGGAGAAGGCCACCGCATGAGCCGGCGCCCGTTCGTCGCCGGCAACTGGAAGATGCACAAGACGGCGACGGAGGCCGCGCCGTTCGTCCGCGAGCTGGCCGGCCGGGTGCCCGCCGGCGTCGACGTTGCGGTCTGCGCACCGTTCACCGCGCTGGCGACGAGCGTCGACGCGGCCGCAGACACGCCGCTGCGGGTGTTCGCGCAGAACATGCATGAGCTCCCGCAGGGCGCGTTCACGGGCGAGATCTCGGCGCCGATGCTGCTCGACCTTGGCGTCGACGGCGTGCTGCTCGGCCACTCCGAGCGGAGGCAGCACTACGCCGAGACCGACGCTGCACTGGCCGAGAAGCTGTCCGCGGCGCTCGATGCGGGACTCGACGTGATCCTCGCCGTCGGGGAGTCCGAGGCCGAGCGGGAGGCGGGCCGGACGGAGTCTGTGCTGGACCGCCAGGTGACCACCGGGCTCGCACCCGCTGGCGACCGGGTCGTGACCGTCGCCTATGAGCCGATCTGGGCGATCGGCACGGGCCGCACGGCGACGCCGGAGATGGCCGAGGAGGCCCACGCCTTCATCCGCGGCCTGCTTCCGGACGCCGTCCGCGAGGCCACGCGGATCCAGTACGGCGGCAGCATGAAACCGGAGAACGCGGCGGAGCTGCTCGCCCAGCCGGACATCGACGGCGGCTTGATCGGCGGCGCCAGCCTGGATGCCGAGTCGTTCCTGGCGATCGTCGCCGCGGCGGGATGAGCTCGCCGGCCGCGCTGGTCGTGCTGGACGGGTGGGGGCTCGCTCCTCGCGGCCCGGGCAACGCTGTCGACCTCGCCGAGACGCCGGTGTTCGACCGCATCTGGGCCGGCTGGCCGCACGCAACGCTGGAGGCGTCCGGACGCGCCGTCGGGCTGCCGGACGGCCAGCAGGGGAACTCCGAGGTCGGCCATCTCAACCTCGGCGCCGGCAGGGTCGTCCGCCAGGATCTTGTCCGCATCTCCGACGACGTCGCCTCCGGTGGGTTCTTCGAGAACGATGTGCTGGTCGCCGCCTGCCGGCGCGGGCGCGGGTCGGCGCTGCACCTCATGGGACTGGTGTCCGACGGCGGCGTGCACAGCCACATCGACCACCTGCTCGCGCTGATCGAGCTGGCACGCCGCGAGGGCGTCGAGCACATCCACGTACACGCATTCACCGACGGCCGGGACGTCTCGCCGACCAGCGGAGCGGGGTTTCTGGAGCGGGTGCCGCATGTGGCAACAGTGTGCGGCCGCTACTACGCGATGGATCGAGACCGGCGGTGGGATCGCACCAAGCGGGCGTACGACGTGATCGTCCACGGCGCCGGCGCGCGCGCCGACGATCCGGTGGCGGCCGTCCGGGCGAGCTACGAGGCCGGCGTCACGGACGAGTTCGTCGAGCCTGTGGTGATCGGCGACCCGTCCGTTGGCCGCGTTGGCGACGGCGACTCGGTCGTGTTCTTCAACTTCCGGCCCGACCGTGCCCGGCAGCTGGTGCGCACGCTGATCGAGCCCGGGTTCGCCGAGTTCGGCCGCGGCGCCGATCCACCGCGCCCGTACCTGGTGCAGATGACGGAGTACGCCGAGGAGTTCGATGCGCCGGTCGCCTACCCGTCGGAGTCGCTGGACGCCGTGCTGGCGGCGACGCTCGCCGCCGCCGGTGTCGAGCAGCTGCATGTCGCCGAGACCGAGAAGTACCCCCACGTCACCTACTTCTTCGACGGCGGCAGCGAGCACCGCAGCCGGGGTGAGGAGTGGGAGATGGTGCAATCGCCGCGGGACGTGCCGACCTACGACCACAAGCCCGAGATGAGCGCGCCTGAGGTGGCTCGTGTCTTCTCCGAAGGCATCGCCTCGGGGAGCTACGGGTTCGGGCTGGTCAACTTTGCCAACGCAGACATGGTCGGGCACTCCGGCGTGATCCCGGCCGTGATCGACGCCGTCGAGACGGTCGACCGCTGCCTGGGCCAGGTGCTGGAGGCGGTGCAGGCGGCCGGCGGCGTGTGCCTGGTCACAGCCGACCACGGCAATGCCGAGCAGATGTTGCAGCCCGACGGATCGCCGCACACCGCCCACACCACCAATCCGGTGCCGGTGGTGCTGGTCGGTGGCAGGGATCTGGCTCTGCGAGAGGGCGGACGCCTCTCCGATGTGGCGCCGACCCTGCTGCAGCTGCTGGGCGTCGACCAGCCCGCGGCGATGGCCGGGATGTCGCTCCTGGTGTCCCCACCTGTACGCGGTGTATAGTCACCCGCGGTTCCTGTAGACCCCGACGCACTTGGCACTCGACCAACCCGACCCTGATGTACTCCGGCGTGCCCGGCATGGTGACGAGCGCGCGTTCGCGCTGATCGTCCGCCAGTACCAGACGCCGCTGTACAACTACGTCGCCCGCGTCCTGGGCGCCGACCGGTCGCTCGCCGAGGATCTGTGCCAGGAGGTCTTCCTGCGCGTCTACCAGGCGCTGCCAGGGTTCGACAGCCGCTGCCAGTTCACGACCTGGCTGTTCCAGGTCGCCAAGCACCGGGTGGTGGATGAGCTGCGCGCACGGGAGCGCCGCGGCCGCCCGACGGTCGACATCGAGTCCGTGCCGCATCTGTCGCTGGCGATGGTGCCGGCCGATTCGGTCGAGGAGATGGACGTCGTCTGGCGCGCGATCGGCTCGCTGAACGTCGACCTGAAGATGGCCCTGCTGCTGCGCGATGTGGTCGGCCTGTCGTACGCCGAGATCGCCGACGCGCTGGAGACCACCCTGGCCACGGTCAAGTGGCGGATCTACAAGGCCCGCGAGATCGTCGCGGCCGAGCTGGCGCGTGAGGGCTTTGGCCGCGCCGGCCGGCACCCGCGCCGCACCGCCTGAACCGGCGCTACCGCCCGTCCGCCAGGCGTGTGGCCAGCGATGCGGGCAGGCCGGCGGCGAGGATCGCCTGCTGCGTGCGCTCGACGTCGTACTCCACGCGCCGCCAGGTGGCCGTCCACTCGGTCGTGTCGAGCAGCATGTAGGCGGCGCGGCGGTCACCGTCACGGGGCTGGCCGACCGAGCCGGGGTTGAGCAGGTGCTTTCGCTCGTCGAGCTCGACCGTGCCCTCCTCGGCATAGCCGCCGGACGCGCGCCGGTCGTTGTCGGTGTAGACGAGCGGCACGTGGCTGTGGCCGATCATTGCGAGCCGGCCGCCTTGCATGGACAGGCAGGCAGCCGCGGTGACGTCGTCGATCACGTACTCCCAGATCGGGTCGCGGATGCTGGCGTGGTAGAGCTCGATGCCGTTGCGCGCCCCGAAGGGCGTCAGCGCCCGCAGCTGCTCCAGGGCGCCCTCGCTCATCACGTCGCGCGTCCATCGGGCGGCCGCCCCTGCGTCGTGCGCGAACACCCGCATGCTGATCGATCCGGCGACCACCAGGTCGTGGTTGCCGGCCAGGCAGATGGCCGAGCGGTCGAGCACGCGCGCCACGCACAGCTCCGGCTCCGGGCCGTAGCCGACGAGGTCGCCGAGGCACCAGACCTCGTCGACGCCCGGCTGCTCGGCGTCGATCGCCGTGAACACGTTCTCGAGGGCAGCAAGGTTGCCGTGGACGTCGGAGATGATGGCGGCCCTCACGGGATCGCTACTCTACTTGCGCCGTGCGCCGCGCCGTCCTGCTCGTCCTGGTGGCGGCGGTCGGAGCGGTGCTGCTGTGGCCGCGAGACCTGCCTCCCACGCCCCCGCCGGTGGCGGCGTCCGAGGTGTTCACCGCCGCCCAGATCGACCGCGCGCGGGACTACCGGGAGTGGCTGTATCCGCTGCTGATCGCCCAGTGGCTGGCGCCCGTCGTCACGGTGGGCGCGATCGCACTGTTCGGCCGCAGGCGGCTGGCCCGTCTGCGGCGTCCTTTCGCCGCGGCCCTGATCACCGCCGGCGTTGGTCTGGCCGCGCAGCTGCCGTTCGCCTACGCCGTCCACCGCCGCGCGGCGGACGCGGGGCTGGATCTGCAGAGCGACGGGCGGTGGGCGCTGTTCGCGCTGCTGTCGGTGGCCGTCGGGTCGTTGATCGTCGCGGTCGGATACGTGCTGCTGGTCGCGGTGGCCCGCCGGCTGGGGCCGCTGGCCGCCGGGGCCGCGGTCGCGTTCGTCGCCGTCGCCGTCACCGCCGTGCTCCCGCTGTTCTCGTCGACGCATCCGGTGCGCAACCCGGAGCTTCGCCGGACGATCGCCGGCCTCGAGCAGACGATGGGGGTGCATCCGAAGGTCGTCGTCTCGGACAACGCCGGCACGACCCGGGTGGCGAACGCCGAGACAACGGGCCTCGGCCCGACCGAGCGTGTGACGCTCGACCAGACGCTGCTGCGCGCATCAACACCCGACGAGGTGCGCAGCGTGCTCGCGCACGAGTTCGGGCATGTCCAGCACCACGACGTGCTGCGCGGCCTCGGCTGGTTCGCGCTGGCGGCGATCCCGCTGGTCGCCGGCATCCTGTGGCTCGTGGTCATGCGCTGGGGCATGTCACTGCGCGACCCGTCGACCGTGCCGGTGGTGCTGGGCGTCGCCCTGCTGGCGGCGACGCTGCTGGCCCCGGTCGGACTGCTGATCTCGCGCCGCATCGAGGCGGACGCCGACTGGGCCGCGCTCCGCTCGACCGGCGACGGTCAGTCGATGGTGGATCTCCAGCACCGGCTCGCCGTGGCCAACCTCAGCGACCCCGATCCGCCGGTCTGGGCGGTGTGGCTCCTGTTCGACCACCCGCCGGTGATGGACCGGATCGCCATGGCGCGCGACTACTCGTCGTCGTAGTCGCGTTCCTCGCCGGTCTCGGGCAGGTTCTTGATGCCCTCGCGGGTGCGCCATTTGGAGTAGTTGTCCTCCATGGCGTCGAGCAGTTCCTTCATGAACTGAGGGGAGATGTTGACTCGAGAGACGACGACGCCCGGCACCTCGTCGTCTTCGACTTCGTGGTCGACCCGGGCGAAGGTGATGGTGAACTCGTAGTCCGAGTGGCTGACATTCGCGAAGTTCGCATAGACGCCGGCCATGATCTCCGGCGTGAAGTGGATGTTCAGATGACGTTCCTTGGGCTGTTCGTCCATGCCTGCCACCGTAGCACCATCCCGGGCTCTACCATCCGCGCATGAGCGGATCCGTGATCGCTGAGCTGGCCGAGCCGCTGTCCGAGGCGGTTGCGGCGCTCGGCGCGGACGGCGCGCCGGTGCGGCTGGAGCGGCCGGCCGATCCGACGCACGGCGACTACGCCAGCGCCGTCGCGATGTCGCTGGCCAAGCCGCTGCGGTCGGCTCCCAGGGAGATCGCCGGCCGGATCCTTGAGCGGCTCGACTCGCCGTGGGTCGAGGGCGCCGAGATCGCCGGGCCGGGGTTCATCAACCTCCGGCTGACACCGTCCTGGTACGGGCACGTGGTCTCGCGGATCCTCGCCGAGGGCGGGGGGTATGGGGCGGGCGCGACCGCGGACCCGCAGCGGATCCAGGTGGAGTTCGTGTCCGGCAACCCGACGGGCCCGGTCACCGTTGGCGCTGCACGCAACGCCGCCTACGGCGACTCGCTGTCCAGGCTGTTCGCCTTCGCAGGCAACGACGTGTCGCGCGAGTACTACTTCAACGACGCCGGCCGCCAGGTCGACCTGTTCGGCGCGTCGCTGATGGCGCGGGCGCGCGGCGAGGAGGTGCCCGAGGACGGCTACCGCGGCGAGTATGTGGCCGAGATCGCCGCCGGGCTTGGGCTGCCCGCGGACGCGCCGGTCGAGGAGTGGACGCGCGCAGGCACCGAGGCGATGATCGCCCAGATCCGGGTGACGCTTGATCGATTCCGGATCGAGTTCGACAGCTGGTTCCTCGAGCGGTCGCTGTACGAGGACGGCTCGGTCGATCGGGCGATCGAGCGGCTGAAGGCCGCCGGCCACACGTACGAGCTGGACGGCGCACTGTGGTTCCGGGCGACCGAGTTCGGCGACGACAAGGACCGGGTGATCGTTCGCTCGAACGGCGAGCCCGGCTACTTCGCCGGCGACCTCGCGTACATCATCTCCAAGCTGGAGCGCGGGTTCGACGTCGCCGTGTACGTGCTCGGCGCCGACCACCACGGCTACGTCGGCAGGCTCAAGGGCGGCGCCGTGGCGCTGGGCTACGAGCCCGAGCGGGTCGACGTCCAGATCTACCAGCTGGTGCATCTCACCGACGGCCGGATGTCGAAGCGCGCCGGGCTGGTCGTGACGCTGGACGAGCTGATCGACCTGATCGGCGTGGACGCCGCACGGCTGGCCCTGGTGCAGCGCTCGCACGACCAGACCATCGACCTCGACCTCGACCTGCTGGTCGCGCAGAACGCCGAGAACCCGGTCTACTACTCGCAGTACGCGCACGCGCGGATCGCCGGGATCCTGGCCAAGGCCGACGGGGGCAAGCACGCGGCGTCGCCTTCATGGCAGCCCGAGGAGTACGAGATGGCGCTGGTCAAACAGCTCGCCGACTTCCCCGATCTGGTGGCCGAGGCGGCCGATCGCCGCGGGCCGCACCGGATCGTCGCCTACGTGCAGGACACCGCGCGGGCATTCCACCGGTTCTACACGGAGTGCCCGGTGCTGCGGGCGGAGCCGGAGCTGCGCGAGACGCGGCTCGCGCTCTGCGCCGCGACCAAGCAGGTGGTCGCAACGGCGCTCGACCTGATCGGGGTCGAGGCGCCGGACAAGATGTAACAACGGGGTCAGACCCCGTTGTTACATCGCGGCCTTGATCGCGTCGACCACTCGGAACGAGGCGTCGTCGTCGAGCGGCGTCGGCCACGTCGAGAGCTTGACCGCGACCACCTCGCGCAGCCGGTCGACGTAGATCATCTGGCCGTGGATGCCGAGCGCCATCATCACGCCTGCCGGGTCGAAGACCCACCACTTGTTGCGGTAGTGGCCGTCCGGCGCGCGCTCCTCGCGGTCGCCGGCGAGCCACGCCCGGCGGCACTCCGCGTCGCCGCGGAACGTGTCGTCGATCCAGTCGGACGGGATGATCCCGCCACCGCCCGTGCGGACGAGCTCGCCGAAGCGGGCCAGGTCGCGCAGGCTGGCGCACATGCCGCCGTCGCCGAGTGCGTTGCCCAGGCGGTCGACGGTGATGTCCGCGTCCTGCTCGGCACCCATCGGCTGCCAGATCTCGCGCGAGATCAGCTGGGCCAGGCTCGCGCCGCCGACCCGCTCGACCACCCAGCCCAGGGTGTCCGTGAGGATCGAGCGGTAGTCGAAGTGGTCGCCGTGCGGGAACGCGAGGCCGAGCGTCGTGATGTAGGTGTAGAGATCGGGCGCCGCCAGCTCGCCATCCGGCGGGCTCCAGCCGATGATCGGCTCGAACAGCCGCACGTCCGAGGTCGGATCCTCGTACTCCTCGCCGAACTTCGTCCCAGCGCACATGTCCAGCAGATGGCGCACCGTGCAGCCGTCGAACGACGTTCCCTTGAGCTCCGGGATGTACTCGGACACCTCGTGCTCGGGATCGAGCTCGCCGCGACCGGTCTGGATTCCGGCCACCGTGGAGACGACCGACTTGGTCACCGACTGCATCAGGTGCGTCGACGCCGGGGTCATGCCCGTCTCGTAGTGCTCGTGGATCACCGTGCCGCGGTGCATCACCAGGAACGCGTCCGTCCAGGTCTCGGCGAGCGCTGCCGCCAGGTCGTCGGGGATCGGGCGGATGTCCATCGGCATAGACGAGGGCGGACCCTCGCCGCGCCCGATGCGTTCGGTCGGGATCAGCTCGCGGACGTGTTGGTATGCCCAGCGGTGATACGGGGGCTGCTGCCAGGTGCTCAGAGTCGGTCTGTCCATGGCAGGCGATGCTAGCCTGACGGGCCATGAGCGTGCCCGCCGCACCGTCCGTGTACGAGGTCGAGGAGCTCTCCGAACGCCTCGCCGAGGACGGCGTCGACACCAACGACGGCGAGTGGTACGCCATCCGCACCGACCCGTGGCCGTGCCCCGCCTGCGGGGAGGTATTCGACTACGTCACCGCCTGCCACCACGTCGTCGTGGCCGAGCAGCGGGATGACCTGATCGACCACGCCGTCCGCTGCTCGCAGGTCGGCCGCAACCCCAAGATCATCCGCTACGACGACCAGCTGCCGACGATCACGCTGTGGCAGTGGCGCGCGCTGGGCCGGCCGGTGCACGGGATCAAGAAGCCCTGAGCGCCCTCGTCATGGCCCGAGAGCCTGGCGATCGACGACCTCGGCCTCGACCCGGCGATCGACTGGGCGGGCGGCCTGGAGGAGACGTGGAGGCCGGGGGAGCGGTCCGCCGGCGAGCGGCTGGACGCCTTCCTCGAGGACGACGTGGCGACCTACGCGCACGACCGCGACCGTCCCGACCTGCCGGGCACCTCGCGGCTCTCGCCGCACCTGCACCACGGGGAGATCGGCCCGCGCCAGATCTGGCACGAGATCCACGGGCGCGGGCTCGACACGCGGCGGTTTCTGGCCGAGGTCGGCTGGCGGGAGTTCGCCCACCACCTGCTCTACCACTTCCCGCACACGCCCGAGCGACCGCTCCGCGCACGAGTTCGAGCGGTTCCCGTGGCGCACCGACCGCGCCGCGCTGCGCGCGTGGCAGCGCGGCCAGACGGGCTACCCGCTGGTCGAGCCGGCATGCACCAGCTGTGGACGACCGGCTGGAGCACAACCGCGGGGCGTCAGGGGGTGGGCGCCGGATCCGCCGGCGCCGATCGTCGATCAGCGGGGGGCCCGGGAGCGGGCGCTTGAGGCGTTCGCCGGGATCCGGCAAGGATCGCCGCGGCACTGACGACGAGCGCCAGCGCGGCGAGCGCCATCCCGACGCGCATGCCGGTCGTGAACGCATCGCCGGCGACGTCCCCGAGGCGGGCGCCGAGCTTCGCGGTGACCTCCGCGACCTGCCCGCCGGCGACCGTCTGGCCGAGGTCGTCGGCCGAGCTGCCCGCTCGGTTGTTCCACGACCGCTCGGCGACGATGACGGCCGCCGAGCCGATCGCGGCGATGCCGAGCACCGTGCCCATCTGCCGGGCCGCGTTGACGATCCCCGCGGCCAGGCCCGAGCGCCCCGACTCGACCGCAGCCATCGCCATCGTCGCCAGACTCGGTGTGATCCCGGCGAATCCGGCTCCGAACAGCAGGTAGGGGAGGACGAAGGCGGCGTACGGCGTGTCCGGGCCGGTCAGCGCGATCGCTGCGATGGAGACCGCGGCGGCGATGCAGCCGGCGGCTGTCACCCGGGCGGCGCCCCACCGCTTGCCGGCTCGGCCGGCGAAGGGCGCCAGCACGCCGAAGGACACGCTGATCGGGACGATGCTCAGCCCGGCGTTGAACGGGCTGTAGCCGCGGACGTTCTGGAAGAACAACGTCAGCATGTACAGCACGACGCCCAGCGAGGCGTACGCGCAGACCGTCGCCACGACCACCGTCACCAGCCGCCGGTCGTGGAACAGGTCAAGCGGCACCATCGGCTCGGGCGAGCGCGCCTCCCACCAGATGAACGCGGCGGCCAGCACCGCGGCGACGGCCAGCATCGCCAGCGTTCTCGCCGACAGCCAGGCGTGGTTCGACGTGCCGATCAGTGCGATCGTCAAGACCAGCAGCGCGGCCGCCGCCAGCGCCGCCCCCAGCGGGTCGAGCCGCCGGGCCTTGGGGTCGCGCGACTCCTTGACGGCCAGCAGGGTGACCACTCCGCAGAGCACGCCCAGCGGAACGTTCACCCAGAACACGGCCGACCAGTCGAAGGTGTCGACCAGCAGCCCGCCGATCACCGGCCCGGCGCCGAAGCCGAGGCTGCCCACGGCGGCCCAGAGGCCGATGGCCCCGGGTGCCCGCGGCCCGGGAAACGCCGCGACCAGGATCGACAGTGTCAGCGGGCTCATCGCCGCCGCGCCGACCCCTTGCAGGCCGCGGAGCGCGATCAGCTCCGGGTCGTCGGGCGACAGCGCGCAGCCGAGCGAGCCGAGCGTGAACACCACGAGGCCGGCTAGGAAGATCCGGCGCCGGCCGTAGCGGTCCCCCAGCGCGCCGCCGACCAGGATCAGCGACGCCAGCGCCAGCGTGTATGCGTTGAGGATCCACTCGAGGTTGGAGGGTGGGACGTCGAGCTCGCTCTGGATCGACGGCAGAGCGACATTCACGATCGTCATGTCCAGCATGATCATCACCTGGGCAACGCACATCGCCGCAAGGGTGAGGCGCTCGGCCCCCCTTCCGGATCTTGTGCGTCCTTCAGGTGCGTGCATCATGGGAGTAATGCGGCGGACCCCAGCCATAGCCGGAGCGGTGCTCGTATCTGTGCTGACTGTCGGCGGCGTCGCCTGGGCGAACGGCTCGAACGAGACCGGGTCGGCTCAGCAGAAACGCGACTGCCCGAAGACGCATCCCCACTCCGGATGGACGCATCATGGCACCGCCGGCAAGGTGACGTCAGTGTCCGCGTCGTCAATCACGCTGGTCGGCCGCGACGGCAAGGCGCAGACGGTCAAGGTCGACGCCAAGACGAAGGTGTTCGCCGGGCGAGCGAAGGCCAAGCTGAGCGACGTCAAGTCGGGCTGGCTGGCGTTCGTCGAGACCGGCTCGAACGGCGTCGCCACGGCGATCCGAACGGTCGATCCGGCCCAGATCCGCGAGCACGCCGGCCATCCGTCGTTCGACCCGGCGCACGTCGCCGCCGGCAAGATCACCGCCGTCTCCGCCGCGTCGATCACGCTGGCCGGCCGTGACGGGAAGTCGCAGACCGTCGAGATCGATGCGAGGACCACAATCTACGCCGGCCATCAGCAGGCGACGGTGTCGTCGCTCAAGACCGGCTGGCTGGCGTTCGTCCAGAAGAACGACGCCGGCGTCGCCGTCTCGATCCGCGCGGCCGACCCAACCTCGATCGGGCGGCACTTCAACCACCACCGGTTCACGATGCCGCACAACGCAGCGGCGGGGAAGATCATCGCCGTCGCCGGATCGTCGATCACCCTGCAGTCGCGCGACGGTAAGACGACGACGGTCGCCGTCAACGGCTCGACCAAGGTGTTCACCCGCGACGGCGCGATCAAGCTGTCGGCGCTGAAGACGGGCTGGCTGGCCTTTGCGATTCGCGGTACGGACGGCCTCGCCGTCGTCATCCGGGCCGCCGACCCGGCGCAGCTCGGCGACCGCGGCGACCACGCGCCCGCCGCCTCCAACAGCTCCCTCTAGCTGCGGTACTGGAGGTGGACGACGCCGCCGGCGAAGCGGCGCTCGGCCTGCAGCTCGAGCCCGAGCCGGAGACCGGCGGGCAGCGCCGGCGTGCCGCCGCCGACGATCACCGGGTTGAACAGCAGGTGGATCTCATCCACCAGCCCCGCGGCCAGCGCCGCCCCGGCGAGCTCCGGGCCGCCGATGCTGAGATCGCGCTGCGCCGACGCCTTCATCCGCCGCACCGCCTCGGGGTCGAGCTCCCGCTCGAGCCGCGTGCGGGCGGTGGACACGGTCCCCAGCGTCCGCGAGTAGACGACCTTGTCGGCGCCGCGCCAGATCGCCGCGAAGTCGCAGATCACGTCCGGCTCGCCTTCGACC
Organism: uncultured Actinomycetes bacterium; assembly: GCA_963809205.1. GTDB lineage: Bacteria > Actinomycetota > Thermoleophilia > Gaiellales > JAICJC01 > DATLLN01. The sequence goes on from CAWEIS010000006.1 coordinate 93,445, forward strand.
TCCATCGTCTCCCAGGCGCTCAGCACCTCGTACATGCGGCGGCCGAGCAGCTGAGTGCCGACCGGCCGCGCGAGGTCGTTGACGAACCCGTGCACCTCCTCGTCGGGCGCCGACCACTCGAACCGCCCATCCTCGTCCGCCACGTACCCGTCGAGCGACGTGATCGCCATGTAGATCAGGCGCCCCATGGGGCGCAGCCTAGACCGCCGGGAACAGGCAGATGTTCGCGCCGGCCTGGGTCGTGTCCGACCAGGGGCCGACGTTCCCCGCAGCGTCGACGGCGGCGAACCGGATGCGAATGCTGAGCATGACATCGGCGTAGGAGAGGTGGACGACCGACCCGATGCCGTTCAGTGCCAGCGGGTTCTCGTTGAACCGGTTCAGCTTCGATACATAGTGGTCGACCCCGGACCCGGGTCGGTTGCCGCCAGCGCCGTGAACGTCACCTGCTGCGTCTCCTGATAGAGGCGGCTCGGATCGCCGCCGTCGCCTCCCGTGACGCCCGCCGGAGCGCTCGGCGCGGTGCGGTCGATCCGCACGGTCAGGGGCTGCGACCACTCCGAGCAGTTGCCGGCCTGGTCACAGGTGCGGGCGCGGACGAGGGTCTCGCCCTCCTCGGTCACGTCGACCTGGTTGCCGGATCCGGGCGCGTCCCAGCTCGCGCCGCCATCCAGGCTGCGCTGGTGCTCGACGGCCCCGCTGCCGGCGATCGAGAGCTGCACGGCCGCGGCGTTCGTCCACCCGTCGGGCGCGCCTGACACCGTCGGCACGCCCGGCGTCGTGCGGTCAAGCCGGACGACTGCGCTGCTCGACCACGGCGAGGCGTTGCCCGCCCGGTCGACGGCTGCGAACTGCACCAGAGTCTCGCCCTCGGCGGTCACCGTGACGTCGGCCGCCGGCCCGGCTGACCAGGTCGTGCCGCCGTCGGTCGAGATCCGCGAGCGGTACGACGCGACCCCTGACGCCGGGGCGGGGTCGAGCGCGCCGCCGTGCGTCACGGTGCTCGCGGGCAGCGCCGTCCACTCCGCCGCCCAGCGGCGGCGGCGCCAAGGGCGCGACCGTGTCCACGCGCCCAGGCTCGCCGTGCGGGTGGCGGTCACGGCGGCGGGCGCCGACGTGAACCGCACCGTCGGCCGGGTGGCGCCGTGCGCCGTGTGGACGACAAGGAACAGGATGACCGGCGCGAGCAGGGTCGCCAGCGCCAAGAGCCGTGGGGAGGAGGTCATGGAGGTGCCTTCCGGGTGTGGAGCGAGTCGCTCGCATGCTGGGCGACGACCCGGCCGGGGACCTGACGCATTTCGAGGACGCGGGCGTCACACCCGTGGGGGACGAGGGTTCAGGTGCGCTCGCGGTGCGCGCGCAGCGTCCCGCCGCCCGCGCCGCCGGCGACGTGCTCCGGCGTCGAGCGTTCGATCGCATCCCAGCCGCATTCGGCGTAGCGGATCTGCTCCTCCCGCGCGTATCCACCGCGGACGCCGAACAGCCGCTTGGCCCAGAGCAGGTAGGCGAGCACCGCCAGGTTGATCGTGATCGCCACGACCTTGAACGGCGACACCCGCTGGATCAGCTCCGAGATCTCGTATGGCAGGAACGCCGCCGTCGCGACGAACGTCAGGTACTCCGCCCAGCGCTTCATCAGCCACAGGCCGACCGCCTCGACGCCCTCGACCAGCGCGTAGATACCCAGGCCGCCGGCGATCAGGTAGAGCGTGCGCGGGCTGGCGTTGAGGGCGCTGTCGATCTCGCCGAGCAGGCCGTGGTGCTCGGGGAGCGGGCCGCGGCTCACGCCCTCGATGCCGCGCATCGCGGTCTCGTAGATGTCACGGAGGTGCTTCTGGTCGTTGGCGAAGAAGACAACGGCACCGGCGAGGAGCGTCAACACGATGAAGTGCACGGCGCGGTCGATCGCGATCAGCCGCAGAACGATCAGGTCGCGCATCGCCCGTCCCCGCAGCGGCAGGGTGATGTCGTCGCGCACGGGCATCCGCTCGTGCGCCGGTGCGACCGGCGGAGGCAGCGGGATCCACCCGTCGCACCGCAGGCAGCGGTGCCAGCGCACACCGTCGTCCTCGCGGACGATCGCCGCATCCTCGTCGCCCACGTGGGCGACGTCCGTACCGACCAGCAGGTGGCCGCGGAAGCCGCAGGCCAACAGCTCCCAGTGGAACTGCGGCAGGTAGCGAGACGGGTAGTAGATCGGCGACGCCATCTGCGTCGGGAGTATGCCGCGGGGACCTCACGGTATGGTGGCGCCGTTGTCGTCGAACGACGTCCTTCTCGGCCTCGGCCTGGTGCTGGCGCTGGCGGTCGGCTCCCAGCTGGTGGGGCTGTGGCTGTCGCTGCCCGCGATCGTGGTGCTGCTGCCCGCCGGCTTCCTGGCGGGCGCCGCGACGAACGACGTCCACCCGCAGGAGCTGCTGGGCGCGCTGTACCAGCCGTTCGTGTCGCTGGCCGTCGGGATCGTGTTGTTCGAGGCGGGGCTGCGCCTGTCGTTCGACGAGATCGCGCCTCGCGTCCGCGGGCTGGTCGTCCGGCTGATCGTGGTGGGCGTCGCCGTGACGCTGGCGATCGTCGCGCTGACGGCGGGCGTGCTGTTCGACGGCATGGACACCGGTGTGGCCGTGCTGATCGGAGCGATCCTGGTGGTCTCCGGGCCGACGGTGGTGCTGCCGCTGCTCGGATTCATCCGCCCGGCGCGCGAGGTGCGCACGCTGCTCAAGTGGGAGGGCGTCCTGGTCGACCCGGTGGGCGCGGTGATCGGCGTGCTGGTGTTCCAGGGCGTGCAGTCGGGCCAGTCCGGGGGCGACCGCTGGCGGCCCGGGGAGTTCCTGGTGAGCATCGGTGTCGGCGCGGCGATCGGCGTGATCGGCGCGGCGGTGCTGCTGGTGCTGCTGCGCCAGGTGCAGCGGGAGGCACCGGGGATGGTGGTGTCGGTGACGCTGGCTGCCGTCGTCGGCGCGGTGGTCGCCGCCGACCTGCTGCGTGACGACTCGGGCTTTGTCGCCGCCACGCTGATGGGTGTTGCGTTGGGCAACCAGCGGTTTCTTGGCGCCGCGCGGCGGGTCGACGTGTCTGCCGCGCTGGGCTTTCACGAGGCGCTCGTGCAGCTGCTGATCGGCGTGCTGTTCGTGCTGATCGCGGCGTCCGTGTCACCGGACGACGTCCGCCACGTCCTGGCGCGAACGCTGGTGCTGGTCGCCGTGATGGTGCTGGTGGTGCGGCCGGTGGTCGTCGCCCTCGCGATGTGGCGGTCGCACTTCGAGCTGCGCGAGCGTGCGTTCGTCGCCTGGATGGCGCCGCGCGGCATCGTCGCCGGCGCGACGGCGTCCGCGTTCGGCCTCCAGCTGGAACAGCAGCGGATCCCCGGCGCCGACCAGGTGCTGCCGATCGTGTTCGTGGTGATCTTCGCGACCGTCGTGCTGTACGGGCTGACGGCGCCGCTGCTCGCCCGGGCGCTGGGCGTGGCCGGGCAGGACCGAGGGCTGGTGCTGGTCGTGGGCGGCGACGCGTGGGCGCGGCAGCTGGCCTCGGCGATCAGGGAAGCCGGTGCCGACGTGCAGATGTGGATCGGAGCGGCCGCCGACCGTGACGCAGCCCGGGCCGCGGGGCTCGAGGCCGACCGGGGAAGCATGCTGCTGGACGCCGTCAGCCGCGAGGCCGAGCTGGAAGAGGTAACCGATGCGCTGCTGGTGACCCGCAGCGACGACTTCAACGCGCTGGCCGCAGCAGAGCTGCGCACGGTGCTCGGGCACGGCCACGTGCTGCGGGTGGCGCCCGATCCCGAGGCCGCCGACCTGTTCCTCCCGGAGACCGACGCCGCAGTCATCGGCACCGCCGAGACGACGTCCGAGGTGCTGCGCGGGCGCGTCGCCGCGGGCGGTGCGATCGTCCTCGCCGGCGAGGCGCAGAGCGCCGACGTGCCGCTGCTCAGCGTGTCGGAGGACGGCCGGGTGTCCCCGGGCGCGTCGGCCGGGGCGGCGACTGTTGTCCTGCGCGGTTGAGCTCGGGGTCGGCATGTGTGCGTCTGGTAACACTCGTTGCTTGAGCGGTCCGGCCGGGCTAGGGTCGGACCGTACGCCGACCTTCAGGAGGGGACATGACCATCTCGTCACACGAGTCCGACCTCGCGGCCGGTGCGGGCACCGCGATCCGCCCGTTCCGCGTCGAGTTCCCGGAGGACGCCATCGCCGACTTGCGCCGCCGGATCGCGGCCACCAGGTGGCCCGAGCGGGAGACGGTCGCCGACGACTCGCAGGGTGTGCCCTTGGAGACGATGCAGGATCTGTTGCACTACTGGGGGACGGAGTACGACTGGAGCGCATGCGAGGCCAGGCTGAACGCGCTGCCGAACTTCGTGACCGAGATCGACGGCCTGGACATCCATTTCCTGCACATCCGCTCTGCCCACGAGGACGCGCTGCCGCTGATCGTGACCCACGGGTGGCCGGGCTCCGTGGTCGAGCAGCTGAAGATCATCGAGCCGTTGACCAATCCGACGGCGCACGGCGCGAGTGCGTCTGACGCGTTCGATCTGGTGATCCCGTCGCTGCCGGGACACGGGTTCTCGGCCAAGCCGACGGCCACCGGGTGGGATCCCGACCGCACCGCGCGTGCCTGGGTGACGCTGATGAAGCGCCTCGGATACACGCGGTTCGTGGCGCAGGGCGGCGATTGGGGCGCGGCGGTCACGCAGATGATGGGGATCCAGGGCGCTTCCGAGCTGGCCGGCATCCACTCCAACATGCCGGGCACCGCTCCTGCCGACATCCACGCGGCGATCCTGCGCGGCGACCCACCGCCGGCCGATCTCGCCGGTGACGAGCGGCGTGCGTACGATCAGCTGATCGCCTTCTATGCGAAGCACGTGGCGTACGCCCAGATCATGTCGACGCGCCCGCAGACGCTGTACGGGATGGCGGACTCGCCTGTCGATTTGGCGGCGTTTGCCATCGACCACGGCGACGGCACCGGCCAGCCGGGTCTGATTGCGAAGGTCGTTCGGGGAGAGTTGCCGGGCGATCTGACGCGCGATGACGTGCTCGACAACATCACGCTCTATTGGCTGACGAACACCGGAGTCTCGGCGGCTCGGTACTACTGGGAGAACAAGGCGGCGTTCTTCGACGCCAAGCCGATCACCATCCCGTACGCCATCAGCGTCTTCCCCGACGAGCTGTACCAGGCGCCCCGGAGCTGGGCAGAGCAGGCCTATCCGGACAATCTCCTCTATTTCAACGAGCTCGACCGGGGCGGCCATTTCGCCGCCTGGGAGCAGCCGCAGCTGTTCTCCGAGGAGATGCGGGCCGCCTTCCGGTCGCTGCGGTGAGCACGTCCGGGCAGGACGCTGCAGCCCTGGCGGTGGAAGGCCGCCTGCCCGGCTTCGACGGCGCGACGGGGTGGCTGAACTCGGATCCGTTGACCGCTGCCGATCTCCGTGGCCGGGTCGTCCTGGTGGACTTCTGGACGCTGACGTGCATCAACTGGCTGCGGACGCTCGGCTACGTGCGAGCGTGGGCGGAGCGGTACCGAGATCACGGCCTCGTCGTCGTGGGCGTCCACACGCCGGAGTTCCCCTTCGAGGGCGACGTCGAGAACGTCCGCCGCGCCGTGACCTCGCTGCGCGTTCCGTACCCGGTGGCGATCGACAGCGGGTACGCGGTTTGGCGGGCGTTCGCCAACCACTACTGGCCCGCCGTTTACATCGCCGACGTGGAGGGCCGGATCCGGTTTCACCATTTCGGCGAGGGTGCGTTCCGCGAATGCGAGCAGGTGATCCAGCGCCTGCTGGGGGAGGGGGGCCACAGCGCAGGCGCCGGCGACCTCGTCTCCATCTCGCCCGTCGGCGTCGAGGCGCAGGCGGACTGGACGACCCTGGAGTCGCCCGAGACCTATTTGGGCTCGGAGCAGGGCCGAAACCTTGCCGATTCGAGCGGAACGCTGCCTCTCAACCACTGGGCGCTCGTTGGGGACTGGACGATCGAGCAGCGTGCGAGCGTGCTGAACGCGCCGGACGGCCGGATCGCGTTCCGGTTCCATGCCCGCGACGTCAACCTGGTGATGCGCTCACGGGAGGGGGCGCCGGTGCCGTTCCGCGTTCTGATCGATGGGAAGGCGCCCGGGGCCGCGAACGGCGTCGATGTCGATAGCGAAGGCAACGGCGTGCTTGCGGAGCCGCGGCTGTACCAGCTGACGCGGGAACCGGGCGAGATCGCCGACCGCACGTTCGAGATCGCATTCGACGCCGCGGGGGTCGAGGCGTACGTATTCACGTTCGGGTAGCGCAGGGGATCGATCCATGCATCTCAGGTAGGCTCCGAGCCACCGGCGGACGTAGCTCAGTTGGTAGAGCGTCGGCTTCCCAAGCCGAAGGTCGCGGGTTCGAGACCCGTCGTCCGCTTGCCGTCACCGCGGGCAAGTGACGTTCGGTGCACGCTGATGAGCACCGGATTGGCTCGCTCAATCCGCGGCGGGATTCGTGGTCGTACACGTGGTATGAGCGACAACTCGAAACGACACACAACACGCGGTCAGTTCCTCTCGCTGGCGACGATCGGAATGGGCGGCACGATCGCCGCCGTGATCGGCGTCCCGGCCGTGGCGTACCTGGCAGCGCCGGTGCTCGACAAGGCGACCTTTCGGCCAGTACCGCTGGGCGACGCATCGGAGTTCACCGCCCAGCACGGCTTTCCGCCGCAGGCCGCCCCCTACGTGGAGGATTCGGCGGAGCCGCAGACCAGCGCCGGCCTCGCCTACGTCCTGTCGACGGGCGGCAGGAGCCACCACTGGCTGGACAACGACGCCATGTTCGTGGTGTTCTCGAACCGCTGCATGCACGTCGGCTGCCCCGTGGCGCCGACGGCGGTCGGCTTCTCGTGCCCGTGCCACGGTGGGCAGTACGACGAGGCAGGGCGCCGCATCGCAGGCCCGCCCATCCGTCCACTCGATCGGTTCCAGTGGGAGCTGCGCCCGGGAGACACCGGCCCGAAGCTCTGGATCACGCAGCGGTGGAGCGTCGAGATCGACGGCACGAAGGTCAACTACTTCCCGGTGCGCGCGCCGGGCCAGCCGATCGACCTACCCGGTCCCGCGTTCATCTCGGAGATCGCCTACCCGGCGGTCACCTACAACCAGCCGTCGAAGCCCACGAAGTAGCGGCTACGGCTCGGCGGGCGACCCGCGGTCGAGCACGATGGCGGCCGTGGCGGTTGCCGACATCAGATTGAAGCCGAACGCGAACACCATTCCGACGAATAGGAATCCGCGACCCAGGCCGTCGTCGTCGGGGATCGGCAAGAACCAGAAGATCGCTCCGTAGACGAGCCCGACGACGACGGCGACCAGCAGCCCGATCCCAAAGATTGTGCCGAGCTATTCGAGGGTGCCGGCGCCCGGCTCCGGGCGGGCGATCAGCCAGGCGCAGATCACCCCGGGGACGCCGAGCGCGCCGACGGCGTAGAGGATCGCGAGCGCTCCGTCCACGTTGCGATTGTCGGAGCCCCTCGGCTGGGGGCTGGATGCGCCGTGACGATCTGCCGATGAGCAGGGTGATGGTGTTTCTGCTCCTGCTCGGATTCGGCGCCCTGTGCGTCCTCCTCGCCGCCCGGCGCTGGCGGCGCGCCGCCCGCCGGCGGTTTGCCGTCTACGGCGCGGCCGACGGGCGCCTCTACGAGGAGGCCGCGACGATCGAGGAGGCGCGCGAGGTCGTCGTCGCGCTGCGCCGGTCGGACGAGCACAGTGGCTGGCGGACGTGGGGCCAGGAGTACCGGATCGTCGAGCCCCCGCAGGACCGGGCCGCCTGACCTCGGGTACCGTGTGGCGGTGCGGATCGCCACCTGGAACGTCAACTCGCTGAAGCAGCGGATGCCTCGGTTCCTGCCGTGGCTGGACCAGCGGCGGCCTGACGTGGTTTGCCTGCAGGAGACCAAGCTGACGGACGACGCGCTGGCCGAGCTACTGGGCGACGAGGTCTCCGACCGCGGCTACGAGCTGGCGGCGCACGGCGAGTCGGCCTGGAACGGCGTTGCGATTCTCTCCAGGACCGGACTGGACGACGTCGTCGCCGGGCTCGCCGCCGCGCCGGGGTTTCCGGATCCGGAGGCGCGGGCGGTGGCCGCGACGTGCGGCGGCGTCCGCGTGCACTCCGTCTACGTGCCGAACGGCCGCGAGCCGGATTCCGACCACTACCGCTACAAGCTGGAATGGCTGGCCGCGCTCAAGGATGTCGTCGCCGCCGGGCCGGATGCCGCCGTTGTCTGTGGCGACATGAACATCGCGCCCACCGACGCCGACGTGTTCGACCCCGACGCCTACATCGGGCAGACGCACGTCACCCCGCCCGAGCGGAAGGCGCTCGCGGCGCTACAGTCGCTCGGGCTCCACGATGTCGTGCGCGACCGCTGGCCGAACGAGCGCGTCTTCAGCTACTGGGACTACCGCGCAGGCATGTTCCACCAGGACCTGGGGATGCGGATCGATCTGATCCTGGCCAGCGGGCTGGTCGCCGAGCGCGTGCAGGCGGCGTGGATCGACCGCCAGGCGCGCAAGGGCAAGGGGCCCAGCGACCACGCGCCGGTGTTCGTCGACCTCGACGAGGCACCCGACGGCGACATCGGCCCGGTCGTCCCTCCGCCCTCGAACCCGGTGACCAAGCGCGGCGCGAAGAAGCTGCCGCAGGCATAGTCGGATCGTCTTCGGCCGGGACGGCAGGCGAAAGCGCCCCTCCCGAGGCGTGCTCGGAAGGGGCGCTTGTGTGATCAGAGCCCATCACCAGAGTCGAACTGGGCTTCCACGGTACGAACGTGGCGTGCGGCCGTTACACCAGACGGGCAGAGCCCTCGGGCAGACTCGAACTGCCGGAGCCTCCGTACCGAGGAGGTTCGCGCGCCGCGCGCACGAGGGCGGGAAGCGGCCGGAGGGACTCGAACCCTCTCTGTGTCAGCTTGGAAGGCTGCTGCTCTACCGGTCGAGCATCGGCCGCAGGGGTTGGGTGGGGCGTGGTGGCTCCACGCCCCACCCGGGCTACAGATCGCCGCGGGCGAAACCGGCGATCACCTCCGGGGTGGAGGTGTCGAACCCGGCGACGTCGAGCATGCCCGCGTCGCGCGGGTCGGCGATGGTGAACCGGTTCGCGACCATCCCGACCACGACCAGGCGTGCCGCGATGCCGGTTGCCCGGCGGTAGCGGCGGAGCGCCTCGGCCGGGTGGATGTCACCCGCCCAGGTCTCCGAGTCGGTGTAGATCACGAACGTGTCGATCGCCCGGCCTCGCTCCATCGCGTAGAGCATCGGCAGGGCGCAGTCCGTCGCGCCGAACGGCAGGTCGGCCACGCGGCGCACCGCGTCGTCGAGACGCTGACGCGGCGACAGCGGGAGCGGCGTCAGCCCGTCCGCGCGGCCGGCAAAACGGCCCCGCTTGCGGGCGGTCCATCCACCCCGCCCGGCGTGGAAGCCGACCACCTGGGCGTCCGAATCGGATGCCAGGGTGACCAGCGCCATCGCGGCCGAGGCCTCGCGGGCCGACAGGCCGGGGATCCCGCCGATCGTCGCCACCATCGATCCGGAGACGTCGAGCGCCAGCAGCAGTCGCTTGCGGGTCGGCTCGACGTTGCCGAACGCCAGGTAGAACGCCTCGTCGAGCGCGTCGACGATGCGCGTCACCGGCGTCCACGACCGCGTGCCGCGCAGGCCACGCCCGAGGGCGTAGGTGCGCTGCGCGATCAGCGGCGTGATCGGGTGGACACGGGCTGCGCGGATGCGCTCCACGTCGCCCAGCTCGCGGCAGACCGCCGCCACGGCATCCGATCCCGGGGCGATCAGCCCGATGCGGGTCATGGTCGCCAGGTTTCGGATCATCGCCGTCATCGGCATGCGCTCGAGCAGCGCATCCCAGACCGCCGCCTCGGTCAGGTGCTCCGGGCGGACGGCCTCGCGCGGCAGGCCGTACTCGCGGACGAGCTCGGCCGACTCGCGCGCCGACGTCGCGGCCTGGGCGCGGGTGAACCCCTCGACCAGGCGCGGCAGCCCGTCGGCGTCGCCTCCGCGGACGATCCACTCGAACAGGCGAGCCTGCTCGGGCGAGACGTCCAGCGTCGGGTTGCCGGCGGTCACCGCTGCGGCCGGGTGGGCCAGCCGCAGCACGTCGCGGTGAGTGACGCCGTCGCGCTGGCGGTACTTGACCGCCTGGTACGCCAGCCGGTCGGCCGGCTGTGCGGCGTACCACGCGCCGACGGCACGCCGCAGCGAGCGGCCCCAGCCGCGCCACGCCCGCGTGAACGTGACGAACTGGAACAGGTGCGTCGACGTGCGGCACACCTTCGGCAGCGCGTCCACCGCTGCGCGGCGGGTCGCCATGTCCGGCGCAGCCGCGCAGCGGGCCAGGGCGAACACGGCCGGGTCGTTCTTGGCCGCGCGCCCCGCCGTCGAGACCGCCAGGATCTCGGCCACGGTGCGGACGCCGTCCTCGGCGATGCACTCGTCCAGTACCGCCGTGTTCTCGCGGGTCAGCTCGCGCTCGCCGGCGTAGAACGATCCGCCCTCCGATCCGAGGATCAGGAAGCGGCGCAGGCGCGTCCAGCGGTCGACCTGCCAGACGAATCCGCCTGCCGAGTTGGTCGTCTGGTCGGCGCACAGCTGCTCGCCCTGCGTCGCCGAACGGTTGGTGAAACGGGTCAGGTATGACATGACGATCCTCCTTTCGGACGTCGGGGTGGGGAGGTGGGGGTGCGCGGTCATGGGTGTGCGGACTGGGGTTGGCGCTTCACAGGCGGTAACCAGCTCGCGGCGGCCCGCGCACGGGCGGTGTCAGATCTCGCGGTCTTGGAGTGCATGCCGGACCCCGAGCTTGGCGTTGCTGCCCGGGTCGAGGGGTCGAACCTCGTGTGTGCCAGATAACCGGCGTACGTCGGCCCGCGAGATCAGTCGGGCCGGAAGGACTCGAACCTCCGCCTCCTGCTCCCGAAGCAGGGGTGCTGCCGTTGAACACCACGGCCCGAATGCGTGCAGTAGCTCCACGGGGAGTCGAACCCCGGTTTCCGCCTTGAGAGGGCGGCGGCCTGGCCAGCTAGCCGATGGAGCCAGGACGAGTGCGCGGCCGTGGAATCGAACCACGAGCCTTCGGCATATCAGACCGACGGGCAGGCCACCTACCCCAGCCGCGCATGTGCAGCTCCCAGCGAGAGATTCGAACTCCCATGACCGCCTTAACAGGGCGGCGTCCTGCCGTTGGACGAGCTGGGAAAGGAACGGCGAGCGCCCCGACGGAGAATCGAACTCCGATCTCCTCTTCGACAGAGAGGTGTCTGTGCCAGTAGACGACCGGGGCGGGATAGAGCCGGTAGGAATCGAACCCACTCACACGGGTTAAGAGCCCGCTATGCGGCCTTTACATCACGGCTCCGAAGCGGAAGGAGGGAGGGTCGAACTCCCACGGCGCGAGGTGCGCCCGACGGTTTTCGAGACCGCGGCCGGCGCCGGCTGTCGGCTGGTCCTTCCCGATCCGCGCGGCACGAGTCGAACGTGCGGCCTCCCCGGTAGGAGCGGGGTGCTCTGATCCAGCTGAGCTACGCGCGGTCAGTGGCCAAGGCAGGGTTCGAACCTGCGACCTCCCCGGTGTGGGCGGGGCGCTCATCCCGCTGAGCTACTCGGCCTCGATCGATGGACGCACCTGGGATCGAACCAGGGGCCTCTCGCATGTCACGCGAGCGCTCATCCCGCTGAGCTATGCGTCCGGGAGCAGGGGCGTCAGGAGTCGAACCCGAGCGCACAGGCGTTGGAAACCCGGCGGCCTGCCGGAGGCGCGCCCCCTCGGTGGTTGGGGTGACCGGCGGGACTCGAACCCGCGCCGCGGGGCTCACAACCCCGAATGCTGCGCGCTACACCACGGTCACAGTGGCGAGCGCCGGAATCGAACCAGCTTGGCGCAGGCGTATGAAACCTGCCGAGCCCCAGGCCCTGCCCGCCGTCGGTACCAGGTACGCCCGGCTGGATTCGAACCAGCGTCCTCCGCCGTCGCAGGGCGGTGCTCGTCCGTGCTGAGCTACGGGCGTCAGTCAGTGGGAAGGGACGGAGTCGAACCGCCACAGCCGAGAGGCGGCCGGGTTACAGCCGGTTGGGCTCGCCAGTGCCCGGTGCCTTCCCAGGTTGTCTGTGTGGAGAAGTGGTACCCCCGGCAGGGCTCGAACCTGCGACCTCCGCGTTCGAAGCGCGGCACTCTGCTCCGTCTGAGCTACGGGGGTAGGTGATGGAACCGGAGGGAGTCGAACCCTCGCGGCGCGGCGTGCAAGGCCGGCCGGTTGCCCGCAACACGATCCCGGGGTGCGTCGTTGAGTGCGGACGGGGAGAGTCGAACTCCCACGGGATTGCTCCCACACGGGTCTGAGCCGCGCCTGTCTACCTGTTCCAAGCACGTCCGCAAGCTGTCGAGAGTGGGGCGGCCAGGGATCGAACCTGGGTCTCCGGGGCTTCAACCCGGCGCTTGGACCGTGCTCAGCTACCGCTCCATCTGAGAGGCCAGGGCGGGACTCGAACCCGCGTCTCCGAGGTTGCAGCCCGGCAGATGCGCCGCTCTCCTACCTGGCCAAGGCGATTCCGGGAGAGGGATTCGAACCCGACTCATCTCTGGGGTCAGAGCCCAGCGTCCTGCCTGTTAGACGATCCCGGAGCGTCGAAAAACCGATGTCTTCACGCTCTCGCACACAGCTCCAGTTCCCTCTCAGTCGTCGGCGCCGGGCCTCGCGGGCTGTCTCTCCCGCTCGGTCTCCGACTGCCGACCGGGCTCTCGCTCGAGCCCGGCCCCCGCACGCCTTGCGGCACTGTGCGAGTCCTCCCCAGCAGCGCCAGGGTTCACCCGGATAGCCCATCGAGGACTCGAACCTCGGATCGTCTCCCACCTGGAGGGCTTGCAGAACAACAAAGGCGACCCTCGGGTCGCCCTCATCGCAGCACCGGGTGTTACGCAACCGAGTTAGGTCACGAACCGTCCGTTCTGCGACGAGGTGTAGCGCAACGGCCGCTGCGTAAAAGCATGCGGCGGCCTCGGTGTATACGCATCATGGATGCTATAGACCGATTCGTTGCCGATGTGTGGTTGGTGTTTTCTCATGGCTCAAAAGAAAGGGCGGCCTCTTGCGGGGCCGCCCTCAACCAGGTGCGTCGTCTGAGCTGGTCAGCTCGACTCCTAGCTGAGGGCCTCCTTCGGCCGAAGCGTCGCCTGATCGCGATGCGACCCGGCGGCTTCGAGCGGTGTAGGGATACAAAACTTCATTGGATACACAACATACACTACCGCACGCGGACGTGCAACACGTTTTCGCAAATTCATTTGGCTCCGACTACGCGCCCGACATACCGAACGACGCCGCCTTGTGCCGTATTCCCGGCGGATGGTCAGACCCGGGTCAGAGCGCGGGGCCGAGACACGCCAGTCGCTCGCCGGGGAGGAAGGGTGCCGCGCCGGTGCCGACGACGACCGATCCCATGCCCTGAACCCGTCCTTGTTCGCGAGCACCTGATCCCCGGCTGCTTGACCACACCTGAGCTCTACCGAGCGTTCGCCCGGTCCCAAACACACGGTTGCGGACGCAAGCGTTTTGGCTAGGATCACGCCGCGACTCGCTGCCATCCGCGACCGAAAGGCCCACATGTCCGCATATTCGAAGGTGAACCTGCTCGAGCTCGACAACTCCGCCCAGGCCAAGGCCGCCGGCGTCGAAGCGCGGTTCGCCCGTAGCCACATCGACTCCGAGCACCTCGGCGTCAGCCACTTCCGCTACCCGCCGAACTTCCAACCCACGGACGGCCACAGCCACCGGGAGCAGGAGGAGGTGTACGTCGTGCTCGGCGGGTCGGGCAGAGTGCGGCTGAACGACGACGTGATGGACGTCAAGCAGTGGGACGTCGTCCGCGTCGCGCCCAGCACGATCCGCGGCTTCGCCGCCGGCGCCGACGGCCTGGAGGTGCTGGCAGTCGGCAGCGACCGGCCGGAGGGCGGCGACGGCCAGTCCGCCAAGGACTGGTGGACCTGACCTAATGGCCGAGCGCGGCCACCTCGGCCTCGAAACCGGCCGGCACCCATGAGATGCCCTCGGCGACGGCCGTGAAGCCTACGGACTCGTAGAGCGGCCGCCCTGCCGGCGTCGACCACAGCAGCGCCGCTCGGGTCGTGCCGCTCCAGACGTCGTCCATCGCGGCGGTCAGGACGGCGCGCCCCGCGCCGCGCCGGCGGTGGCGGACGGGAGTCATCATGCTCCACACGCCGATGTCGTCGCCGGTCGTCAGCCAGACGACGCTGGCCGGCTGATCGCCGTCCCAGGCGATCCACGTGCCGACGTCCTCGCCCTCGTGCACGTCACGCGCCAGCGTCCGCCCCGCCGACGCAACGTCAACGACGTGCGTCTCGGCGGCCACCGCGATGGCGACGTCCAGCTCGCCGCGGTTGCGAACGCGGGCAACGCGGAACGCGCCCTCCACCCGATCCGGCCGGGTCGTGCAGCGCATCAGCGCCTCGGGCAGCGGTGCCGCGACATAGCCCCCGGCGCGCAGCGTCTCGGCCGCACCGGCGTCGGCGAGATCGGACAGCGCGATCAGCCCCGGCACGTTCGCCGCGGCGAGTGCGGCCAGCAGGCCCGCGGCGTCATCCGCCGTCGCCCCGGGCAGCAACACGGCCGGGTTCAGGTCGGGGTGGTCACCGCCCGACACCACGGCGCGCCATCTGGCGCCCGACGGCGTGTGCTCCGGACCGACGCGGTAGAGCCGGGCGGCGTGCTCGGCGAACGTCCTCCAGGCACCGTCCACGTCCACGCGCCTATCGTATGCTCCGGCCATGGATCCGCGACCGCCCGTGCCGCCGTTCACCGAGGCGACCGCCCGCCAGAAGGTGCAGGCCGCCGAGGACGCGTGGAACACCTGCGACCCCGAGCGCGTCGCGGGCGCGTACACGCCCGACTCGCAGTGGCGGAACCGCGACGAGTTCTTCGAGGGCCGCGATGCGATCGTCGAGTTCCTCCGCCGCAAGTGGTCGAAGGAGCTGCGCTACCGGCTCAAGAAGGAGCTGTGGTGCTTCACGGACAACCGGATCTCGGTGCGGTTCGAGTACGAGAGCCACGACCCCGGCGGCCAGTGGTGGCGGAGCCACGGCAACGAGCACTGGGAGTTCGACGAGCTCGGCTACATGCGCCGGCGGGACGCCAGCATCAACGACTACCGGATCGACGAGGCCGACCGCCGGATCCACCTCGGCCGCGACTGACCGCGGTCAGCCGGCCGGGTCGCGGACCAGCTCCATGGTCGAGCAGTGGATGCCGCCGCCGCCCTTCTGGATCTCGTCGTAGGGGATGGCGACCACCTCGACGCCGCGCCGCTCGAGCGCCTCGCGCGCCCGCGGGTAGCCGTCGCACATCAGCACACGGCCGGGCCGCAGGCAGAGCGAGTTGATCGCCCACTCCTCGTCCGGCGGGCAGTGGATGGTCTCGATGCCCTCCTCGCGCAGGCGGTCGAGGAACCAGTACGGGAGGCCGGCCGCGTCGATCAGCGCCTTGTCGGTGTCGACCATCCCCAGGTGCCCGTCGAGGTGGATCGAGAAGCCGCCCATCGGCATCACCAGCAGCTCGATCCCGAGCACATCGAGCACCTCGCCGAGCTGGCGCGCGCCCTCCTCGTTGCAGCGGATCGACGTCCCGTAGGCGGCCAGCGTCGGCGTCAGCTTGACGAAGCTGCCTCCCTCCAGCAGCCCCGTGCCGTGGATCGTCCGCAGGATCGGCATGCCGTCGGCCGCCACCGCCTGGCTGACCAGCCGCTCCTCGCCGCGCCGCATCGCCGGCGCCATCCGGCCGATGATGGCGCCGCCCGGCACCGTGCACAGCGGATCGCGCGTGTAGATCGGCCGGGAGAGGTGCGGCGCGGCCTCGCCGGTGACCTGGACGACCTCGATGCCCTCCGCCGCGAGCGCAGCCACCAGGCCGGCGTGCTGCGAGCGGATCAGATCGAGGTCGGGCGGATCTCTTGACTCCCAGTACCAGCCGCCCTCGGGGTCGACCAGCGCCTGGGCGCGCTCGTCCCAGCACCCGGCCCGCACCCGCTCGAACTCGTGGCCGGGGCTGCGTACGAGCACGCGCCGGAGGACGCCGACCTCGTCGTGCGCGCCCCACCGACGGCCCCAGCCGAGCTCCTGCTGGCCGGGAGTCTCGAACGCCGGCTCGGCCTCGGCCGGGCACAGCGACACGCCGTAGCCGATCGGGTAGGGGTACTCGTCCATCGCTGCGGGACGCTATCGCGTTCGATCCCGGCCCGCGCGGCGGCGGATCGCGCTGGGCGTCCGGTCGAGTACGGATCCCCGTCCGGTAGTGACCGACGACGCTCCCTGACCGCCGAAGGTGTCATTGACAACGTGTGCGGGGCGCGTATCGTGGCGTTGTCAGGCTCATTCTTCGGGGAGGATCGACTACATGGGGACGAGGAAGCTGCGCCGCGGCGCGCTGGTCGCGGCCGTGGTGGCCGGGGCGCTGGGTGTAACGGCGGTCGCGTATGCCGACCTCACGCAGACGCCGGTCAAGAACAACCCGTACGTCGGGGAGATCTACTCAGCCGCGGATGGCACGTACCTGTCGTTCACGCGCAACTCCATCGGACATCCGAAGGACTACGCGCTCTACCTGCAGGCGCTCGCAGGCGGGCCAGTGACGCGGGTGAACCCCGAGATGACCCGGGGCTTCCCGGGTGGCTTTGACGGGACGTCGATGATCTATCAGCAGGTCAACCGCGGCCAGTCCGACATCAAGATGTACGACGTCAACTCGCACGTGCGGACGAACCCGCCGGCCGGCATCAACACGACCGAGTGGGAGTACTCCGCGAGCATCACCCCGGACTGGATCCTGTTCCTGCGCTCCGGGCACAACTCGGACCGCGTGGTGCTGTATGACCGGCACTCGGCGACGTTCCAGCAGCTCGACTCGGTGAACTGGAATCGCGGAGGGACGGCGTACATGGACAGCGCCGAGGTCAACGGCAACTTCGCCGTCTGGACGCGCTGCACGGCGAGATTCACCTGCCGCGTCAAGACCCGCGACCTGGTTGCGCAGACCACCGCGACCGTGCCCACGCCCGTCGGCAAGCTCGACTACGACAGCTCGGTCGGGTCTGACGGCACCGTGTACCTCGTGCGCAGCGGTCACGGCTGCGGGCTGGGCACCCGGCTTCGCGCCATCTCGCCGGGCGGCGGCGACACGCTGCTCGTCGAGTTCAGCCCCGGCGTCGAGGTGTGGTCGACCCACACCTACTCGACCGGCACGAGCGACGACGTCTACTACAGCAAGTACCGCTGCAGCGCAGGCTCGTCGCACGCCGACCTGTACAAGGTCACGAACCCGATCTGATCGCGGTTCACGAGGATGCGCCGGCGGGCTCCCTGTGGCCCGCCGGCGCTATCTTGTGCTCGTGGACGACGACGGGATGCTGATCGAGGTGTGGTCGGATGTGGTGTGCTCCTGGTGCTACCAGGGTAAGCGGCACCTGGAACGCGCGCTGATCGAGTTCCCCGAGCGCGACCGCGTCGTGATCCGATGGCGCAGCTTCGAGCTCGACCCCACGATCGCGGCCGACGTCGGTCTGGCCGACGAGGAGCTGGCCCGCCGCCGCAACATCAGCCTCGATGAGGCGCGGACGATGCACGAGGTCACCGAGCAGCAGGGCCTCGAGCTCGGCATCCGGTTCGACTTCAGCCGCGCCCGCCGGGGCAACACCCTCTCGGCACACCGCGCGCTGCAGATGGCGCACCAGCAGGGGGTGCAGGACGCCGTGAACGAGCGGCTGATGGCCACGTACTTCTGTGAGGGAGGCGCGATCGGTAACCCGGCCACCGTCGCAGCCGCCGCCGGCCAGGCGGGGCTGGACGAGACGGCGGTTGCCGAGATGCTCGCGGGCGACGGCTTCGTCGCCGAGGTGCGCGCCGACGAGCAGGAGGCGCAGACGCTTGGCATCAGCGCCGTCCCGTTCTTCGTGGTCGACCGCCGCTACGGCATCGCCGGCGCCCATCCCGCACCGGTGCTGCTGCAGGCGATCGAGCAGGCCTGGGCGGAGCGGCAGCCGGCGTAGCCGAGCGAACCCTCTCACCGGCCGAGCTGAACCGCGCGCTGCTGCAGCGCCAGGGGCTGATCGAGCCGATCGACGCGTCGCCGGCCCGCGTGCTGGAGTGCGTCGGAGGTCTGCAGACGCAGAACGCTCAGTCCGGATATGTCGGGCTCTGGTCGCGCTCGACGGTGTCCGACCGTTCTGCCCTGACCGAGGCCATCGAGCGGCGGGCCGTCGTCCACGCATGGGTGATGCGCGTCACCATCCACATGGTCTCCCGGCTCGACTACTGGCCGCTAACCGAGGCGGTGCGCGACGCCCGCCGCCGGTGGTGGGTGCGGGCGTTCGGCCGGACCCGCACCGAGGACGACGTCGTCGCGGCCGCCGCGCGGGTGCGCGAGCTGCTCGAGGACGGCCCGATGCGGCGCGCCGAGATCGTCCGCCGGCTGGGCATCGACGCGCAGACGTGGAACGGCGTCGGGCTGTGGGTGGATCTGGTGCGCGTCCCGCCGCAGGGCACGTGGGACCGGCCGCGCGCCGACAACTACGGGCTGGCGGAGAAGTGGATCGGGCCGTCGACGGCGACCCGCGAGCAGGCGGTCGAGCTGGCGGTGCGCAGGTATCTCGGCGGTTTCGGCCCGGCTCCCGTGCGCGACATCGCGTCCTGGGCCGGCCTGCCTGTGGGCGAGATCACAACCGCGACGATTGGAATGCGGCTTCGCCGGTTCCGCGACGCCGATGGGGGAGAGCTGATCGACCTGCCGCGGCTGCCGATCCCGGATGCCGAGACGCCGGTTCCCGTGCGCTTCCTGCCGACGTTCGACGCCGTGCTGCTGGCGAGCTGCCGCCGGGCGCGGATCCTCCCCGAGGAGTACCGAACGAGGATCTTCGGCACGAAGACGCCGCACTCGGTCGGCACCGTCCTCGTGGACGGCGCGGTCGCCGCGGCATGGCGTCCTCAGGACGGCCGGGTGGCGGTTGAGCCGTTTCGCCCTCTCGACGCCGCGACCCGGCGCAAGGTGGCTGCCGAAGCCGAAAAACTGGCCGTGTTCATCTCGTGAAGAAAACGGGAATGTTTCCGTCATACGATCGTTAGAACAGATGAGGGGTTCGTGCCAGGGGCGTCGAATAAGACGTTCCGGCGCCGATGCCCTTCGGCCTACGAACGACGTCTAACCGACGCCCGAAGCGGGGTTGCTGAACGGGTGTCCAAGGTGTGGAGAGTGAAGAACGAGGGATGCAGATGTTGATGGAAGAGCCGCGGATGCGGCAGGTGGTCGAGCGAGCGCAGGAGAAGGGACAGATCGAGAACGTCGAACTGTCCGGTCTCGTCGCGGACCTCGACCTGTCGGATGAGGACGTTGCCCAGCTGCGCGCGGAGCTCGACGAGCTCGGCGTGGAGATCGTGTCCGTACGGGAGATCGACCAGCCCGAGCCGGAGCAGGACGCGGCGACCGAGGCGCAGTGGTACGCGCCGAGCACCGTGGACGGGCTCGACCTGTACCTGGCGCAGATCGGCCGCACGCCGCTCCTGACCAAGCACGAGGAGCAGCAGCTGGCCCAGCGGATCGAGCAGGGCGACGAGGCGGCGAAGCGGCGGATGGTCGAGGCCAACCTGCGGCTGGTCGTATCGATCGCCAAGAAGTACCGGGGCAACGGCGTCGCGTTCCTGGATCTGATCCAGGAGGGGACGATCGGGCTCGTGCGCGCGGTCGAGAAGTTCGACTGGCGGCGCGACCTCAAGTTCTCGACGTACGCGACCTGGTGGATCCGCCAGGCGGTGCAGCGTGCCGTCGCCAACCAGAGCCGGACGATCCGGGTTCCCGTGCACGTGCACGACCGGATCCGCAAGGTCGATCGCGCCCGCCGGACGCTCGAGGCCAAGCTCGGCCGCGAGCCGAACGCGGAGGAGATCGCCAAGGAGTCGAAGCTGAGCGTCGCCGAGGTCAACGAGGCGGACGAGCTGCGGCCGAAGACGATCTCGCTGCAGCGGCCGGCCGGTGAGGACGGCGACAGCGAGCTCGGCGACCTGATCGCCGACACGTCCAGCGAGGACGTGACGGAGTCGGTGGCCGGCACGATGCGCAACGAGGCGCTGAGCCGGGCGCTCGACCGGCTGACGCCGCGGATGCGGAAGATCATCGAGCTGCGGTTCGGTCTCGCCGGTGGCGAGCCGATGCTGCTCGAGGCGGTCGGCCGCGAGGTCGGGCTGACCCGTGAGCGGGTCCGCCAGCTCGAGGCCGAGGCGATCGCGCAGCTGGGTGCCATGGAAGGCATCGACCAGCTGCACGACGCAGCCTGATCTGACTCGATAGCACTATCCAGGGGGCCGGGATCGCGACCAGCGACCCGGCCCTCTGAAGCGATTCCGGGGGATGCCAACGTCCGAACCGCGCCGGTAGAGTGGGTTCGTGAGCGACGTCGCGCCGGAACCGCCGCTGGTCGTGGGCAATCCCAGGGATCTCGACCTGTTCACCTCCGACGAGGCCGTCGGTGAGTGCCTGACTCCCGAGTATCTCGGGCTCGATCATGCCGCCTACGACAGCACCGGCCGCCGGTTGGAGCTCTACCTCGCGCCCGGGAAGCGCCATCGCCGGCTGCTGCCCGACCGCACGGAGGAGATGGTGCACGTGCGCCCGTCCGCCGACACCTCCGACGGGCGAGATGATCTGATCGCGCTGCTCCGTGAGTTCCTCGACGAGATCGGGGATCCGCCGCTGACGGAGGCGACGCTGGAGCAGCTGCTCCACCGCGCCGTTCACACCGTCGGCTACACGGGCTGAGCGGCGGGCGGCTCCTAGGCCAGCTCGAGTTCCAGCGCGGACAACGTGATCGAGCGCGCGCGGTCGCGGTCGACGCCGCCCATGATGCAGCGCGATCCCAGGCCGTCCATCAGCGAGCAGAGTCGCTCGGCGGTGCGCCTCGGGTCGGCGCCGGCGCCGATCGTCCCGTCGGCCTGGCCGGTCTCGATCAGCTCGGAGACGCGCCCGATCCACGCCGCGTACGCCTCGTTGATCGGCTCGCGCAGGCTGGGATCGAACACGGCGGCGGCCATCATCTCGCTCCACAGCGACCAGTTCTCGGCCGTCGCCGAGTCGTCGTCCAGCTCGGCCAGCAGATGGCGCGTCAGCCGCTCGCGGCCGGTGCCGGTCGAGTCCTCGCAAACGTCGACAAGCTGCGAGTTGGCGTGGCGGAAAGCCGCGGTCAACAGCGCCGTGCGGTCGTCGAAGTAGTAGTAGAGCAGCGAGGTCGCTACGCCGGCCTCCGCGGCGACATCCTCGACGCGCAGCGACCGGGTGCCGACGCGGGCGATCACCCGGCAGGCGGCGTCGAGGATCTCGTCGCGCCTGGCACGACGACGGGTGGAGCGCGTGGCGTTCATGACGTCACGCTACTCCACCCGGTGTCGAGGTGCGGCCGTGCGGTTCGGCTCAGGTGCCGTCGTCGAACAGCCGGGACGTGCCCTGCGCGATGTCCGCCGAGATCCGGACGAAGACGCCGGCCAGGTCGGTCGCCGACGGGTGGTTGTAGAACTGGCCCACGTCGGCGATCTGCGTCAGCGCGTCCTGGGTGGTGATGGTCGGCGACTCCGGATTGTGCGTGTTCGCGTTCTCGCAGATGTTCGATCCGGCCGCGGTCGCGTTCAGGTCGTAGCCGATCGAGTAGATCAGGAACTTCTCGTTCCTCGCGGTTTGCGCCGAGGCGATGCCCTGGTGGCAGGGCTGCGTCTTGTACGGGGAGTTATTCGCGTAGTAGCTGGGCGCTTCGTTGGCGGCACCGTCGGAGAGGAAGATGATCACCTTCCAGGCGTTCGCGCGGCCGTTCGTTTCGAGATCCGTCCGGGCCTTGTCGATCGCGGTGGCATAAGCCGTGCCGCCGCCCGCCTGGATGCAGTTGATCGTGGACACCAGGTTCGACGAGCTCTTGATCGCCCCGGTCGGACCCGGCGCCTTGTAATCGTTGGACAGCGGTACGATCAGGTACGGCGCCGATTGCGAGTTGTAGTTCGAGGTCGACGCCGTGTTGCACCTCTGGTTGATGCTCGATGCGGGCGGGAACACGGTCAGGCCGACCCGGTCGATGGACGAATCCATCTCGCCGAGGAAGGCCATCATTCCCGACTTCGCGTTCGCCATGTCGGGGCACGACGGATGCGCATCGTTGCCGTTCGAGTCCTGACACATCGATCCCGATCGGTCGACGACGAACATGACGTCCAGCGGCACCGCGTTGCAGGGCGAGCAGGCCGTGGCGTGCACCTTGATGGGGATGTTCGTGATCCCGATCAGCCGGAGGAAGGTCGTGGACACGCTGGCCGTTTCGTCGACCACCACCGTGTTCGCCCCGGCGCAGTTGGGCAGCGACTTCGAGCACTTTGTCTGGACGGCCACGGCGACGTTGGGGACGCCCGGGATGGAGTTCTTCGAGCCGTTCCGCGCGCTGTAGGCATACGCAGTCGAGTTCGCCGTACTCGCATCGGGGAAGCGCGCGGCGCCCGCGAGCGACGCGGCGTCGGCAGACGCTTGAAGCTGGATGCGGGTGCGGTACGCCTGTCCGAGATCGATGACCAGGCCCGCGAACAGCAGGATGCAGACCATGAATGCGATGACCAGAGGAAGGGTCTGGCCGTCTTCGCGATGCGGGGTGCGCTGTGCCAAAGGGGAGCTGCTCCTGCCGTAGGGTCGGGCCGCGCGGGCATGCGCTACCTGACTCAGGGTTCAGAAACTCGTCCACCACACCATCGCGGCTGGCGTCCGAATGCAGAATCACCCGTCCGGGGTGATCTGCCGTTTCACCGCATGGTCACGTGCAGTTCGCTACCATCGGACGCCACATGAGCGAGCGGTATGACCTGGTCGTTCTGGGGTCGGGACCAGCGGGGCAGAAGGCGGCGATCCAGGCGGCCAAGCTCGGCGCGTCGGCGGTCGTCGTCGAACGCCGGGATTCGATCGGCGGCGTGTGCGCGAATACCGGCACGATCCCGTCCAAGACCCTGCGCGAGGCGGCGATCTACCTGACCGGGCTATCGGAACGAGGGCTCTACGGGCAGAGCTACCGCGTCAAGGACGATCTGACGATCGATGACCTGGTCTGGCGCACGCAGCAGGTGATGGAGCGGGAGATCGACGTCATCCGCAACCAGCTGGCCCGCAACCACGTGCACGTGCTCGCCGGCCACGGCAAGTTCGCCGATCCGCACCACATCGAGGTCGCTGACCAGCATGGCAACACGCGGATGCTGGAGGCCGACCGGATCGTGATCGCCACCGGCACCGCGCCGGCGCATCCGCCGGACGTCGCATTCGACGAGGCGACGATCCTCGATTCCGACGGCATCCTCAACATGGCGCAGATCCCCGGCACGCTGCTTGTTGTCGGCGCAGGCGTGATCGGGATCGAATACGCATCGATCTTCGCGGCTCTGGGGACGCGTGTGACCGTGGTCGAGCGCAACCCTCGGCTGCTCGAGTTCTGCGACTCCCAGGTGATCGAGGCGCTCCAGTATCACCTCCGCGATCTCGGACTGGTGCTGCGCCTTGGCGAGACGGTGACGTCCGTGGAGAAGCACGACGGCCAGACGCTGACCACGCTGAACAGCGGCAAGAAGATCGTGGCCGACGCCGTCATGTACTCGGCGGGGCGCCAGGGAGCGACGGCGGACATCGGCCTCGAGAACGTCGGGCTGGAGGCGGACAAGCGCGGCAGGGTCGTCGTCGACGACCACTACCGCACGGCGGTCGAACACATCTACGCGGTCGGCGACGTGATCGGCTTTCCCAGCCTGGCGTCGGCCTCGTTCGAGCAGGGCCGGCTGGCGGCGGCGCACGCCTTCGGGCTGGACACCCGGCCGATGCGGGAGCTGCTGCCGATCGGCATCTACACGATCCCGGAGATCAGCTTCGCCGGCAAGACCGAGGAGGAGCTGACCGCCAAGGAGATCCCGTATGAGATCGGCATCTCGCGGTACCGCGAGCTCGCGCGCGGGCAGATCCTGGGCGACTCCAGCGGCATCCTCAAGCTGCTGGTGTCGGCCGAGGACCGGACGCTGCTCGGCGTGCACGTCTTCGGCACATCGGCCACCGAGCTGCTGCACATCGGCCAGACCGTGATGGGGCTGGGCGGCACCGTCGACTACCTGATCGACCAGGTCTTCAACTACCCGACGCTGGCCGAGTCCTACAAGGTGGCTGCCCTCGACGCGACCAACAAGCTCCAGGCGCTGGGCCGGATGGCCGGACCGCCGGCCGTCACCGCAGCCGACGCTTGAGCGCCAGGATCCGGTCGTAGCTCTGCTGCAGACCGGCCCGCGGCAGCTGTTCGCTGCGGGCGGCGGCGAACAGCTGGACGTATGTGCCCTCGGAGGTCTCGGTGCTGCCCGTGACCAGCAGCAGATCGGCGCCGGCCGCGACCGACCGCAGCGCCGCCTCCGGCGTTGCCCATCCCCGCAATCCGGCCGCGCTGTCCAGCGAGTCGGTGATGACGACCCCGCCGAACCCGAGCTGCGACCGCAGCAGATCGCCGATGATCCGGGGCGACCAGGCGCCGGGCAGCGGGCCGAGGGCGGTGTAGGTCGCGCTCGAGAGCATCACCATCGGCGCCCCGGCGTCGATGCCGCTGCGGAACGGCGCCAGCCCGTCCTCCAGCGCCCGGGCCGGGGCGCCGATCGTCACCAGGTGCGTGTCCGTCGTCTGCCGCGCGTAACCAAGCCCCGGGAAGTGCTTCAGCGTCGCCGCGACGCCGGCCTCGTCCAGACCCTGGGCGAACGCCGCCACCCTGGGGCTGGCGACCGCCGGATCGGTCGAGAACTCGCGGCCCTGGGCGGCGATGAACGAGCCGGGCACCGCCGGTACGTCGGCGACAGGCGCCAGATCGCAGTTGATGCCCAGCGCCCGCAGCTCCCGGCCGGTGAGCAGCCCTTGACGGTGTGACTCGGCGACCGGCAGCTCACCGAGCGGCGGCGGCGCGATGTCCGGTGGCGCCCACGCCAGCCGCTTGACCGCACCGCCCTCCTGGTCGACGCAGACCAGCGGCGGCGGGGCGCCGCCGGCACGTGCCGCGACGCGCATCCGGGCGGTCAGCGCCCGCACCTGGTCAGGCGTTGCGATGTTGCGGGAGAACAGCACCACACCGCCGGCCGATCCGGTCCGCAGCTCGGTGAGCAGCGAGGCGGGCGCGGTCGTGCCCTGGAAGGCGACGATCAGCCGTTGCCCGACGAGGCGGGCGAGGGGAACCGGCGGCGGAGGTGGCGGCACGGGAGCGCTGCTGGAGGGCGGCGGGGACGTGGCCGGGGGAGCGGACGCGGTGGCGGAGCCATGCGACGAGCTGCCGCTGCACGCGGTTGCCGCGAGGCAGAGCGCGGCGATCGGGAGCGCCCGGTTCACCGGGCCAGCATACGACCGCTACCAGGTATTCCAGCAGCGATCGCTGGATCCCACCAGCGCGCGCTGCTCACCGGCCATGGTGGCCGCATAACCCGAGTCGAACGGCATCCTCGCCGAGCCGAGGATGCTGAAGATGCCGAGGCCGTTGCGGGTCTGGCTCTCCGAGATCGAGTAGTTGCCGGGAGGCGGACCCTCCCAGTAGACCATCGGGGTCACGCCCGGCCCGTCGGCGAACGCGCGGTAGCGCTGCCCGAAGCCGGGGGAGTCGTGGCGGCCGAAGCGGTTCGGCCACAGCTGGTCGCAGAACGAGCCGTCGGAGACGTTGTGCGCCAGGAAGCTGTTGATCCGCCGCCAGCCGCGGCCCCAGGAGGAGTTGAGCGTGTCGACGTACACGAGCTCCCCGAAGCTGTCCGTCGGCGCCCCGGCACTGTTGGACGAGAAGCCGTACGCGCCGCGGCCCTTGTAGCTGAGCCGGCCGAACAGCGAGTCCAGGTGCTTGCCCTGCCAGGTGATCCGGCGCGTCCATGTCCACTTCAGCCAGAGCTTGGCGATCGCCCCCTTGAAGTGGCTGAGATGCAGCTCGACGCGGCCCTGCTCCCAGCTGCGGCAGCACGGGAACCCGCTATTGGGCATCAGCCGCTTCCAGCTCTGCAGCACCCAGTGCGAGCCGTCGGGCATGGTGCACGCTTTGACCACCGAGTGCAGCGCAGGCCCGGTGTAGGGCCCGCACACGTTGACCATGGTCTTCCAGTACGGGCGGTGGAAGACGCCGCCCCCGCCCGAGTAGTCGGTGCGGAACTTGATCTGCGATTTGGGATGCGCCCGGTCGGGGTACTTCGCGTTGATCCCGCCCCACATCAGTGTGTGGTGCCAGACCCCGCCGGTCTGGTAGGTGACCAGCGCGCGGTTGAACCGATCGACCTTGAGCGACACGTACTTCGCGTCACGCGTCACCAGCTGGCTGGCCGCGGCGGTGGCCGGCACGGCGGCGCCCAGCGCACAGGCGAGCAGGGCCAGGGTCAGGAGCCGGCGGGTCATCTCTCTGTGATCGCCAAACGCGGCCGTGTGGGCGATCCCCCGGAGGGATGAACCGGGCCGAACAGTCCGTCCGCACCCCTACCTACCATGGTCCCATGGGAGATTCCCGAGACAGGCTTGCGACCACGATTGACCTGCGTCTGACCGATATCTGGGCGGATGTGTTCGAGGCGATGCCCGAGGGCGTGGACGCCGAGCTGCTGGGCTGGCTTCTCCGG
Organism: uncultured Actinomycetes bacterium; assembly: GCA_963809205.1. Taxonomy (GTDB): domain Bacteria; phylum Actinomycetota; class Thermoleophilia; order Gaiellales; family JAICJC01; genus DATLLN01. The sequence continues at coordinate 120,146 of CAWEIS010000006.1, forward strand.
GCGGCGTACGGCCAGGGCTACACGGACGCCCTGCGCGAGACGACCCGCGGCCAGCTCTGCCTCGACCTCGGCTACGCCGTTCCCGACACCGCCTGAGCAGCCGTCGGCCGGCTCACCGAGCGGCGGGGACGCGCGGTGCCTGGTGGTAGTCTGGCGGCCATGATCGCTCGTCCACGACTGGTGATCGCGCTGGCGGTGGCCTCCCTGCTCGCCGTGTTTCTGGTCTACACGGCGGTGGCCGGATCGAGCACCCTGCTGGTGTCCGTCGCGCAGCTGCACGACGGCAAGGACGGTGCGAAGACGCGTACCGTGCAGCTGACCGGCCTGGCCGTGTCGTGTCAGGGCGGCCCGTGCGCCGAGGCTCAGGCGCCGTTCACGTTCACGCTCCGCGACGAGGGCTCGAGTCTGACCGTGCCGGTGCGGTACACCGGCGGCGGCGTCCCGGATGCGTTCCGCGAGAACCGCCGCGTGATCGTCACCGGCAAGCTCGAGGGCGGCACCTTCGTGGCCGAGCGCGACTCGCTCGTCACCAAGTGCCCGAGCAAGTACTCGAGCG
>CAWEIS010000007.1:0-8995 GCA_963809205.1 uncultured Actinomycetes bacterium
ACCCGGACGGTCAGAGCGCGCACGCCGTCGGGTCGCTGAGAACGCCGCTCAGGAAGGTGCGAACGGCCCGGATCCGGTCGTAGTTCTGGCCCTCGGCGTTGAGCGACGACACCAGGTCGTGCAGCCGCACGGTGACCGACAGCTCCCAGCCCGCGAGATCACTCCAAGCTAAGAACCCGGCCGCCGCAAACAAGCTCTGGGCACAGGTTGACCGGATGTTTACCGACCAGGCACCATGGCTCGCCCTGGTCAATCCGCGGGGTACAGACCTCGTCTCCGCCCGCGTCGGCAACTACCAGCGCCATCTCGAGTGGGGTGTCTTGCTCGACCAGCTCTGGGTGGTCTAACCGCCGGGAGAGTGGGCGGCGCGCGCACATCCCCGCCTTGCACGATGTCGGTCTGCCACGTCACGGTGACGCGCCGTCACCGACGTGCGCGAACTTCGTGCCGGTGTCCGTGACAGACCTTCACGCCGCGCCATCGTGTCCCTAGCATGGGTCGTGTTGCCCCTCGGCGGCGGGGCGGCAGACCAGACATTCGACCGCCGGCTCACCGTGACGCTCCCATTCCGCGGATCACACGAGCCGGCCTCCCAAGGAGCCGATCTGTGGCTGAGCAGACCGTGCTCGTCGTCGACGACGAGCCTCGAATCGTGGAGTTCCTTTCTGAGAATCTGACGGCCGACGACTACTCGGTGCTGTCCGCGTCCAACGGAGAGGAAGCGCTGGAGGCGCTCGGCCGCACCCGCCCCGACGTGCTCCTGCTCGACGTCGTACTGCCGGGTATGAGCGGTTACGAGGTGTGCCGCCGCGTCCGTGACGCCGACCGGGTGAACGATCCCTGGGACCCGGCCATCCCGATCATCATGCTCAGCGCCAAGGCCGAGAGCACCGATCGCGTGCGCGGTCTGCAGCGCGGGGCCGACGACTACGTGACCAAGCCGTTCCATTACCCCGAGCTGCTCGCGCGCATCTCGAGCCTGCTCAAGCGCGTCCAGCGGATCGACGAGTCGCATCTGCTTCGCACCGACGAGCTGGTCGTCAACACGTTGTCCCGTGAGGTGACGATGGGCGGACACCTCGTCCACCTCTCGGTGAAGGAGTTCCAGCTGCTGGCAACGCTGGCGACGGAGCCGGCACGGGTGTTCTCGAAGCGCGAGCTGCTGGAGACCGTCTGGGAGTTCCGCAGCCCGGGTCGCACTCGGACGCTTGACTCGCATGCCAGCCGGCTCCGCCAGAAGCTCGGCGAGCACTCGAACGCCGCCTGGATCGTCAACGTCTGGGGCGTCGGCTATCGGCTCCACCGCCCGGAGTGATGACCTCCGCCCCCGAGCTCAGGCCCGCCGCGACATCGGCCGCGATCGTCGCCGTCGCCGGTGCGTCCTCCGTGATCCTGCCGACCGGCGCACACTGGGCGGTGGCCGGCGGCGCCGCGATCGCAGCGGCGGTGCTCGCCGCGCTGCACACCAGGCGCGTCGCCCGTGTGGCAAACGACGTGGCGACTTTGACCGAGCGGGTCGCCGCCGGCGAGTACGGCGGCAGGGTGGAGGCCCCGTCGCCGGTCGAGCTGCGCTCGCTCGCGGATAGCGTGAACGGCCTGGCGGCGCGGCTCGCGCGTGAGGGCCATTCCCGGGCGAACTTCATCGGCAAGGTGTCGCATGAGCTCCGCACGCCGCTGACGGTGATCAAGGGCTACGTCTACGCGCTGCGCCGGGTCGAGGATGACCCGGCCCGCGCCGCCAAGCTCGACATCATCAACGGCGAGTGCGAACGGCTCGCCTACCTGGTCGAGGATCTGCTCGAGCTGTCTCGCGCCCAGGCGGGCGAGCTTCGGGTGTCGGCCGAGCTGTTCTCGCTCCGCGACTGCGTCGAGGAGATGACGCATCGGCTGCGGCCCTCGGCCGAGCAGCGCGACGTCGAGCTCCGCCTGGAGTGGGCCGCCGGGCATTCGCCGGTGATGGGCGACGAGAACCGCGTGCGCCAGATCGTCGCGAACCTGGTCACCAATGGCATCAAGTACGCTCCGCCGCACACCGCCGTCACGATCTGCGGCAGCATGGCCGGGGGCGAGCTCGAGGTCTCGGTGACCGATCAGGGACGCGGTATCGCCGCCGCGGATCACGACGGCATCTTCGACGAGTTCACGCAGGCGCCGGGATCGGAGCCGGGTGCGGGGCTGGGACTCGCCATCGCCCGCGAGCTGGCCGCCGCCCACGGCGGCGCGATCGACGTCGCGAGCGCACCGGGTGCCGGCACCACCTTCACGCTGCGGCTGCCGGTCTGGGTCGAGGAGCTGTCGTGAGCAGGCCCGCGCTTCGCCTCGCCGAGCCCAACCGGGAGCCGCAGGGGGAATCCGGTGTGCCGGTCACGGTCGCCGTCGCCGGCCGCGCGGCGGTCGACCGGCTTGTGCGGCTGGCCGTCGATCGGCGCGTGGTCGTGCTGGTGCCGGGTGCACGGCGCATCGTCGGTGTCGACGTTCTCCATGCCGCCGCCCGATCGCCCGAGTCGGAGCTGGAGATCGTCCATCTGACGGCGGTCGGCGTCGGCGCCCGCTACCTCGAGGCGGTCGGCGGCCGCGCGGCCGCCGCCCGATGGGCGCCGCACGAGATCTGCTGCCTGGTCTCCGAGGTGGAGCGCAGGATGACGAGTTGGGTGTGCGGCCCGCGCCTGCCGTTGGGTCGGCTGCGTCCGGAGCTGCTGCGGCGCCGTTCCGCGTCCGTGCTCTGCGGTGGCCGCTGGCGTGCCGTCGCGGCTTCCCCGGCACTTCCCGCCGAGGCGCTCGAGCGCGGCCTGGCTCGGGCGAGCACGTGCCTGGCGGCGCTCAGCGGCACCGGCGGGGGGTGGGCGGACGAGCGCCTGGACGCCTGGCGCCGGGCGGGCGCCGTCGCCGGCCGCCTCGACGGCGGCCTCGCACGGGAGCTGGACATGCGCTGGGCGCTGGAGCTCGCGGTGGCGCCCACCCTGACTGCGGCCGGGTTGTCCACGCTGCGCGAGCAGGTGGCGTCGGCGCCGCGCTGTGGCTGGTGCCGGCTGCCCGTGATCGGCGCGGCCTGCCCGCGGTGCGCGCTGGCGGACGTGCGGTGAGGCGGCGGCGCTGGATCAGCCTGGCGCTGGTGGCCGCGGGCGTGGTAGCAGCCCTCGCCGGTATCGGCAGCGGGGACGGTGGGCATCCGGAACCGGCCGCGGTGCAGATCGTCGTCACCCGCAGCCAGATCGCCGCGGGTGCCGTCGTCCGTGCCGGTGACCTGGCCACGGTCGCGGTGCCACAGTCGATCGCGGTGCGCGGCGCGGTGATCGACCCGGCGAGCGCGGTAGGCGCGCGCACGGCGGTGGCACTGCCCGCGGAGGCACCGCTGATGGTCGCCGAGCTCGCTCAACCTGCGGGCCGGCCGGGCGACCGTGACGTCGCCGTCCGCCTCGACACCGCGGCGGGGATCCCGGCCGGTGCGCTGGCCGGCGCTCGCGCCGATCTGTACGCGACCACTTCCGGGCACGGTGGCCGGACGCGGGCCGTCCTCCGCAACGTGTTCGTCGTGTCGGCCTCGGCCGACGATGGCGATGCGGTGGCGACGCTCCGCGTGCCGGAGCGCGTTGTGCCCGTGCTGGTTGCCGCCGAGGGCAGCAGCTCGCTGCGGCTGGTCATGCACGCACCGGAGCAGATGTGAACGGCCGCGGCGCCATCCGTGCCCTGGTGATCGCGTCCGGGCCGGGCACCGCGCCCGCACTGACCCGGGCCGTGGAGCTCGCCCCCGGCATCGAGCTGGCGGGCGAGGTTGACGCGATGCGCGCGCTGGCCGGGCTTCGGCCGGCCTGTGACGCCTTCCTGGTCGTGGGCGATCCGGCGGTCGTCCGGGAGCTGGCCGCGGCCTCTCCCGGGATCCCGGCGGTGTTGGTCGGCGGCGATGCGGACGGTCAGCATCTGCGGCTGGCGATGTCGGCCGGCGCCCGCGGTGTCGTGTCGGCGGAGCCGCGTCCCGAGGAGCTCGCCGCATCGCTGCTCGACGCCGTCGGTGCGACCGCGCCGGCCCAGGAGCGTCGCCGCGACGGGCGGGTGGTCGCGGTGTGCGCTGCCAAGGGCGGCGTGGGAGCAACGACCGTGGCGGTCGGGATCGCCGCGGCGGCCTCGGGCATGCTCGTCGACGCCGCCGCCGGGCACGGCACCCTGGCCGGGCATCTCGGGTGCTATCCGCAGCGCTCGCTGGCCGACCTCGCCCGGCTCGCCGGGTCGGTGGGCGCCGAGGCCGTCGCGGCCGTGCGCACCGAGCACCCGAGTGGCATGGGCGTGGTGGCGGGCCTCTCCGAGCCCGACCTGGTGGGGTTGCTGCCGTCGGGGCTGGGCGCCGCCCTCGCGCGCGAGTGCCGGTCGGTGGCCGGCACGACGGTCTTCGATCTGGGCAGGCCGGGATCGCCGTTTGCCATCGAGACAGCGCGCTGTACGGACACCGTCGTGCTGGTGTTGACTCCCGACGCGCTTGCCGCGACCGCAGCCGCAGCCACCATCGGCACGCTGGTTCGCCGCGGCGTCGCCCCGGACTCGGTCGTGCTGGTCGTCAACCGCTGGCGCGGCGGGGATGCGTTGCCGCTGCGGGCGATCGAGGCGACCGCAGGCGCGCGGGTGCTCGGAGTTGTCCGCGAGGACGCCGACGGCGCCGGCCGCTTCAGCAACTCGGGCGCGGTGCCGCCGGTCAAGCGCCGCGGCCTCGGCCGGGATCTCAGCAGCCTTGCTGATCGGCTTCCCGGATGAATGCGGACCTGGCGCCGCTGGTCGCCCGCTACCGGGAGCTGGTGCGCGAGGAGCTGCTCCGCCGGCCCTGGCTCGACGGCGATCTGCGGGGAGCAGTGGAGGCGGTCGCGCTCGACCTGATCCGCCGTGACCGGCTGCCGCTCGCTCCCGGCGAGCTGGAGCGCCTGACCGCGGCGGTCGCCGACGAGGCGGCCGGGGTCGGTCCACTCGAGGGGCTCGTTCGCGACCCGACGGTGACGGAGGTGATCGTGAACGGCCCGGAGCGGGTGTACGCGGAGCGCGATGGGAGGCTGCGCGAGGAGGCAGTGCGGTTCGAGGACGAGGCGCACCTACGCCACGTCATCGACCGCATCGTGTCGGCGGTCGGCCGGCGGGTCGACGAGTCGAGTCCGATGGTTGACGCCCGCCTGCCGGACGGCAGCCGGGTGAATGCGGTGTTGCCGCCGCTGGCGGTAGACGGGCCGCTGCTGACGATCCGCAAGTTCTCGGCGGCCGCGCTCTCGATCGCCGCGATGGTCGACACCGGCAGCGTGCGGGCGGCGCATGCCGAGCTGCTCGATCGGGCGGTGCGCGGCCGGCTGAACGTCGTCATCAGCGGCGGCACCGGCACGGGAAAGACGACGCTCCTCAACGCACTGGCGGCGTACATCGATCCCGCCGAGCGGATCGTCACGGTCGAGGACGCCGCCGAGCTGCGGCTCCCACAGCCGCATGTGGCACGGCTCGAGGCCCGGCCGTCGAACATCGAGGGCAGGGGGGAGATCACCGTCCGTGCCCTGGTGCGCAACGCGCTGCGCATGCGACCCGACCGGATCGTGGTCGGCGAGGTGCGCGGTGGCGAGGCGCTGGACATGCTCCAGGCGATGAACACCGGTCACGACGGGTCGTTGACCACGGTGCATGCGAGCTCGCCGGAGGACGCGCTGCGGCGGATCGAGACGATGGCGCTGATGGGCGGCGTCGACCTGCCGCATGCCGCGATCCGCGAGCAGCTGCAGTCGGCCGTCGACGTCGTCGTCCACGTCGCCCGGCAGCGGGACGGCCATCGGGCCGTCCGCTACGTGGAGGGGCGGCGCCGCACCACCGGCGAGCTGCGGCCGCTCGATCCGCGGCTCGTCGACGAGCTGATCGACGGGCGATGCGGGCCGATCGCCTGACCATCCTCCTGCTCCTGGTCGCCGCGGTCGCCACGTGGCCGGAGATCGTGCGCCTGCGGCCGCCTCGTAGGTTGAAGGAGGCGGTCGAGCGCTGGCGCGAGCGGCGCACCGAACGTGAGGCGGCCCGCGGGCTGCCGGCCGCGTGCGCCGAGCTTGCCGCGCACGTCCGCGCCGGCCGGTCGCTCTCCCAGGCGGTGGCGGATGCGGCCGACGGCGTGCCCGAGCCGATCGCGTCGCGACTCCGCGCATGCGGTGCCGCCGTCGCGCTGGGGACGGGGCCTGCCGATGCCCTGCGCTCGCTGGGGGAGAACGACGACGTCCGGCTGCTGACGGCCGCAGTCGGGCTGCAGGCGCGCCACGGCGGAGACCTCGCCGCGCTGCTCGACGGCCTGTCCGAGCTGCTGGTCGAGCGCGCCGACCTGCGGCGTGCCGCCGAGGTCGCGACCGCCCAGGCGCGGGCCACAGCCCGGATGGTGATCGGGCTGCCGGTGGCCGCACTAGTCGCGCTCTGGCTGCTCGACCGGCCGGCGCTGGGCATGCTCGCGGGCTCACCGATCGGCTGGGCGGCACTCGCCACCTCGGCCGGCCTGTGCGTGCTCGGCTCGCGGCTGATCGCACGGCTGGGCGCGGTCGTGCCGTGACCCTCGTCCTACTCGGCGCCGTCGCCTTGGCCGCCGCGCTCTGGTGCTGGCCGCGGGCAGCGCCGGCGCTGCCCGCGGCCCGTTATCAGCGCAGGAACGTCCCGCCGCTGGTGCGGATCGGTGCGCCGCTGCGGGGACGGGTTCCACCGCCGCGCTTCGCGGGCCTGGGCCTGGATCCACGCGCGGAGGAGCTGCGGGCCGGTTCGCTGCTCGTGTTTGGCGGCTCCGGCCTTGCCGCCCTGGTGCTGATGGGCGGGGTGGGCGGAGCGTGCGCGGCGGTCGGGCTCGCGGGCTTCGGCTGGGTGTATCCGGATGTCCGGCTGCGGACGGTCGACCGGCGGCGCGCCGACGCGATCGAGCGGCGGGCACCCAGCGCGCTCGATCTGATCGCGTCGACGGTGGCGGCGGGCGTGGGGATCGACGTCGCGATCGCCGGCGCCGCCGACGCGACCGGCGGGGAGCTGGGGGATGAGCTGAGGCGGACGGTGGCCAACCTCGCGCTGGGCAGACGCCGCGGTGACGAGCTGCGCGACCTGGCGGAACGCACCGGCTCCCCGTCGCTGGCTCGGCTGGCGGCGGCGCTGCGGATCTCCGACCGGCTCGGCGTGCCGCTCGCGGCGGCGCTGCGCCGTCAGGCGGAGCGGGCCAGGGCGGAGCAGGCGCGGCGGGTGCAGGAGCGCGCGGCCGTGGCGGCGCCGAAGATCCTGCTGGTCGTGGTTTTCGTGCTCGTCCCGGCCGCGCTTTTGCCGGTGATGACCGCACTGGCGCTGACGGCACTCGACGCCGTGAACGGGATCGGGTGGTGAGCTACGGTGGCGCCTGAGCGGTGGGCGTACGTCATCCTTCTCGTCAAGTGGTACATGCGTGCTCCTGCAGTACGAGTTCTACGGAGACACGACGCAGCTGCGGATCAACGGCCTCGCGGGTATCGGCATAGTGGGTCTCGTGGCGCTGCTCGGTGTGGTCGATCGTCGGCGCGGACGCGATGCGCCTCCCCCGCCACCTGATGCGACTTCTTGACGAAGTTGCGACACCCCGCAAGCCCGTTGTGACGGTTCATGGCCTAGCGTTCTCGCATGTCCCGTGGCCAGGCAACGACCGAGTACGTGGCGCTGATGCTGTGCATCGTGCTCGGCGTCTGCCTGCTGGTGCGCACGATCACGCCGCTGGAGGGGCTGGGCATGTCGCTGGTGCACGTGTTCGTGCCCAAGCGACATCCGGCGCCGCCGAAGCATCCGCGCAAGCCGCCAGCGCAGCGCCGCGCGCCGAGGCGTACGCCGCGTTGCTACTGCCCGCTGGGCCCGTCGCCGCCGGCCTCGGCCAGCGCGGTCTCGGGCTCCTCGAACCGCAGCCGTGAGACCAGGAAGGCCGCGAACGCGACCACCTCGCCGACGGCCAGGCCAATCGCGCCCCAGGCTGCGAGGGCGGGACCGATTCCCGGCTCGACGTTCTGGATCAGGCTCTGGCTGACCGCCCACTCGGCCTCGGTGAGCGTGTAGATGAACGCCGCGATGGCGGCCAGCAGGGCTGCGATGTGCCATCGCAGGCGGTGCGGCCGGTTGCAGCCGTGCGCCAGGTACGTACCGAACAGGGTGGAGGCGACCAGCACGACCAGGAGGCGGATCCAGTCGCTGTCGCGGAGCGCGTGGCCGATCACGCTGTTGTGCAGGTCGATGATCCGCGCGTCGTCGGCCACCCAGCCGGCGACCAGCGAGAGCGCGAGCATGATGGTGCCGGCCGCACAGAGTGCGGTGGCGAACTGTCCGGGCACGAGGGCCAGGCGTCGACGGGCCTCCACAAGACTGGTATCGGAGCGGGATCGCGCGACCTTGAGCATCGCGCCACAAAGGTGTTTATTCCGACCGGGGCAGGACGATTGTCAGTTTCAAGCCACTCCCTGGGCATGACAGACACCAACGCGCCACTCCCCGGCCGCCCTGGCGGCACCTCGCGACCGCGGGACCGCGCCGGCATCCTCCGGCGCGCTCTCGACCGGATCGCCCCTGGTCGCGCAAGCCGCCGGTTCGAGACGCTCGTCCAGGAGCTGTCCGACGCCGTCTGGGAGATGGATCCTGCGCTGACCCGGATCGTGTTCGTCTCCGACCGGCTGACCGACCTGGTCAGGCGCTCGCCGGCGGAGATGCAGCGCGACCGCTCGATGTGGATGCGCGACGTGGTGCACCCCGCCGACCACCAGGCCTTCGCCGACTTCATGGTCCGCGTCCGCACGGTGGCTCGGCCGAGGTCGAGTATCGGGCGTTCCGCGCCACCGAGGAGAGCGTCGAGCGCCAGACGCCGCTGTCAACCAGCTACCGGTTGCGCCACGCCGAGTCCGGCTGGCGCTGGTTCGCGTACGAGGCGATCGTCGTCCACGGGGACGACCGCGAGCCGCTCTACTGCCAGGGCGTGCCTGCGCGACGTCACCGCCGAGGAGCTCGCCACCCGTGCCCAGGG
>CAWEIS010000008.1:0-10955 GCA_963809205.1 uncultured Actinomycetes bacterium
GTTGCGCGGGTTCTCGCGCTTTCCGCCACTCGATGCCGCACGGTCAGGAACGGTCAGGATGGGCCATATACGGACATTTTGGCCCAAGGTTGGCCCAACCCCACGGACGCCACCCGGCGTCCGTGACGCCATGGCGCCCTGCCCGCTCGTGACATCAAACAGGTTGCGCGCCCCCGCCAGGGGCAGACCCCGGTCGGGGCGCTGGACGCACCGAACGGCGAGAGGCTCCAGCAACACGCTCGGTGCAAAGTCGGCAGGAGCAGCCCTAGCGGTACTACTTCTGCCGCGAAGTCGCGCCGCGAATGGCCGTTCCGGGCGGCGCAGCCTGGCTCCACCCACGCGTTGGGGCGGGTTTGCGCCGCCGGCCGCCGCTCGGCAAGCAGCTAGTGGCCCGACGCGCAGCCCGACCGCCGCGGGTCGACTCGCCCCGGCGCCGTGCGCCTCGAACCGCCTCAACTCGCGAGCCCCGAATGTCACCCGCACCCGGCGCTACATCCGCGGGCGGTTACCGGGTTCACGCGTTCGCTACGACCTCGCGAACCTCGGTGCTCTCAATCTTGACCCCCTCGGGCACGTTGGCCCGCACCTGCGCTTCGGCGTTCGTCGCGGCCTGCTCGGACTCGAAGACGAGCATTGAGAGACCGGTGCCGTCCTTACGCGTCCAGTAACCGGCCACGAACCCCGGTGCCTGCGAGACGCTCGGCACGACGTCCTCGCGCAGACGAGCCGTGGCCGCTTCTGGATCGTCGATGTTCACCCTAACTACGATCGCGTGCATGCTTGCCTCCTTTTCCAGGTTAGTAGCGAGTCGCACGAGTTTACCCTGCGCGTTCGTGACTCGCCGGGCGCCGCACCGATCCCTACGGCTCGCGCTACCAACCCGCTACAAGCCCGCAGTGCCCTCGCGCCCGTGACAAGACGGCACGAGCGGCATGTACGCTGAAGCGGTGCGCCTCGCAGCTCGTTGGAGCCGCCCCAGCCGGTCGCTGACCCTTCGTACCGGCGCCACGATGCACGGGCATCTGACCGAGCTGACGAGCACCTAACCATCCGACAGGAGGAACACCGATGACGGACACCGAGTCAGCCAACGCCACGAAGCACTGCTACGCGTGCGGCGAGGAACTCCCCGCCAATCGGCTGATGCTCTTCCTGCGGGTCACGGAGGATGACAAGGACGACAGCGTCGTGATCACGGCGATGCACGACGACGGGCGGTGCAACGTCGAGGATGGGCCGAGCGCGGCATGGCTGGCCGAGCAGGAATCCGTCTGATTGGCCCAGGATTGGCCCAAGTAGTGGTGCGTGCCCGCATAAACCCCTGCTAATCGCAGGGTTGGTGCCGCCCTCTCACGGCGGTAACACCGGTTCGAATCCGGTATGCGGTACTCCGCGGAGCTCCGGCGAGCACGACCTGCCGCCGGAGCCTCGCTGTACCGCCCTCCTCGACCATGGCGGATCGCGGCGAAACCACCGGTGGCCGGCGCCGGTCTCAAATGAGTGCGACGCATAAGTAGCCGGCACGGTCCCGCCGGCCACCCCTGCGGCTACCGTTGGCGCATGACGATGGACGTACTGGCGGTGTGCCCACGCGGGCACGTCTACGCCGCTGGGATGCCTTCCGAGTTCTACGACGAGAAGTCCGACTGGGGACAGCCGGTCGAGAAACCGTGCCCGAAGTGCAAGCGACGGGGCAGCGTCCCCGTGCCGTCCGGCAAAGTCCTCCTCATCGCCGGGCTCTCGGAGGCGGATCGGTCGCGGGTGATGGCGATCGTCTCGGATTCGCCCGACGATGAAACCTTCGCCCGGAACCTGCGCCAGGCCCTTCCCGCCGTTGCGGCCGACATCGACTGGTTCCTGCGGCACCCGATGACCCGCACCGTGGTATCGGCGCTGATCCGCAGAGACGGCGTCCCGGACGTCCTGTAGCCGGCGGAAGCGGGCTCTGTGCAGCGGTCGGTGTAACAACGGGGTCAGACCCCGTTGTTACACCGACCGCACGCCCCCCCAGGCGGACGTCTACTTGGTCAGAGCGATCGTGCTCGCGAGGTTCTGGTTCCCGTTCGGGTTCCAGGCGCCGGTCTGGTCGCCGGCCGTGGCCGGATCCTCGAGCCCGACGAACACGCCGGTCACCGTCTTGCCGTTGGCCGTGTAGCCCGGCGGCCCGGTGATCACAAACCAGGCGAAGCCGATCACGCGGACCTGACCGGAACCGTTCAGCCAGTTGGTGCCGCCGTTGGGATCCTCGACCACCGGAATCAGCACCAGCTGCTTGCTCGAGGAGTCGAGCACCCTGGCGTGCGCCGGATCGCTGTAGTCGACGATCTGGTTGAGCGGCTTCCAGGTCGTGATCCGCGTGTCGATGCCCTGGCGGGTCGGGCCGGCGTTCTGGCCGGGCTTGACGTCGAGCATCTCCTGGAGGCTGATCGGGCAGGCGTTCAGGGCGCCGCTGATCTCGTCGCGATACGGGCTGGCGCCGTTGGGCACCGGGCAGTTCACGTTGTTGACGTAGGGCAGTGACAGCGCGCCGTTGTTCGACGAGCTGTTGTCCGTGTAGATCTGGTACGGCTGGCCCGGCGTGAAGCTGTTCCTCATCACGCCCCACGGCATGATGTCGTGGTTACTGGTGACGGTCGAGTACGACTGAACCGTCGCCTGCGCGGCCGCCGTGATCGGAACGTTGTCGATACCGAAGATCGTCGTGAAGAACGACCGCGACTGCCGCGTGATCGAAACCGTCACCGAGTCGTGCGCCGTCTGGTTCGTGGTGTTGGTGTACGTGGGCGAGTCGCCGGCCATCGCGTTCTTGGCGAAGTTCGACGACGCGGCGGTCACCGCGCTCGACCACCCGGTCGGCAGCTGGGAGGCGCCGGCGAGCGCCGAGGCGTCGGCCTCGGCCTGCACAGCCTGCTTCTCCTGATACCAGTGCCCCACATCGATCGCCAGCCCGGCCATGCCGAGCACCGCGAACATGAACAGCACGAAGACCACGAGGGTCTGCCCGCCCTCGCCCGAGCGCGTAATGCGCGTCATCCCTGCTTCCCTGCCTTCCCGGAGTTGCCCTTCGCCTCGCCCTGGCCACCGCCGTCATGTGCGTGCGCCGCGGACTGGCCGCGGGTGGCGCCGTTCCCGCCACCGCCGGAGGGCTGATGAGTGGGCCTTGCAGTCGGTGTTGCGGGCGGTTGCCCTGCGTGGCTCTTCCCGTCGCTGGCGACGGTCGAGACCGCCTCGCCCTTCGCCCGGCCGGTTAGACCATCGGTATGGGCGACCGTCGAAACGGCCTTGCCGTGCTGGTTGCGCGGGGTATGAAAATGCTGTCGCTGGGCGCCCGCCGCCGAGCGATGCCGCTCGTGGCCGGTCGCGGCGCCCGCTGATGCGGACGGCCCGCGCACTGGCGACGGATGAGCTCGGTGGATGGTCGACCCCGAGCCGACGCCGGCCAGCATCCTGGCGGCGAGGCGCTCGACGGCGTGCGGGTGTGTGGCGGCGACGGCGGAGCCGACGGCGATCGTCAGCGTTGCGGCAACGAACACGGCCGCGGCCGATACGTGCCGCCGGCCCTGCCGGACGCGCCCACCCGTGTTCGTCTCATCGGCGCACCGCAACCGCTCGATGACGGCAGCCATGTTCGCCACCGTACGGCGTGCGGTGAGCTCGACGAGATGCTCTCCGAGCGCCGCGGCGTCGAGCAAGCGCACCACATGAGCCCAGCCGGGAGGCGAGTCGTCCGGTGCGACGACGCCGGCAAGGATCCGGTCTGCGGTATGAGGGTCGAGCTCGACGTGCGGCATCTCACACCACACATCGCGCTAGCCCCGATTTGCGTTACACCGAATCTGCGCGGACGTCAACCCGTGGGCTCGGACGGCGCCGCTGCGCCGTTGCCCTTGGCCTTGCCGTTGCCCTGCGGCCGGCCCGTGGTGCCGACGCCGCCGGCATTCCCCTTGCCCTGGCCCTGGCCCTGACCTTGGCCCTGGCCTTGCCCCTGGCCGACGCCATTGCCGTTGCCGGTCCCATTCCCGTTGCCGGTCCCGTTCCCGAGCCCGTTGGCCTTGCCGTTGCCGTTGTTGTTGCCCTGACCGGCGCCGGGCGGCGTGTTCGTCTTGTTCTTGCCGAGAGCTTTGCCGTTGCCCGGAGTGGTCGAGCCGCCGCCATCCGTGGTCTGACCGTCGCCGGTCTGGCCGTCGCCGCCGCCGGAGCCTCCCGCCGACCCGGCACCGCCGTTGGCGCCCTTCGCCTTGCCCTGGCCCGGCGTCGTCCCGGCGTCGCCGTGCTTGCCGCCGCCTCCGGCCTCGTGCTTGCCGGTGGAGCCGTTCGATCCGCCGCTCGGCGAACCGCCAGCGTTCCCGGCGGCGCCGCCGTCTTGCTGATCGTCAGCCGGACTGCCGGAGGATCCCGGCACCGAGACGCCGACGTGGTGCAGCGCCTTTGACACGGCGTCCTGTGCCGGGCCGGGCAGCGCACCGGCGACCGCGAGACCCGCGGTCGCGCTGAACACCGTGACCGCGCAGACCAGGGCCATCGCCGTCCGCCGGCGGAACCGTCCGCCCGCGACGCGCGCGGGGCGGCGCGTCTCCATCGCCGCAGCCATACGAGTTGCCATACGCCACTCGTCGAATCCTTCGACCTCGGCGGTCTCGTCGAGGGTCGCCGCCTGCAGCAGCTGGACGACGGACTCGAAGCCCGGCGGTGCGTCGGCGGCCTCGACGGCGCCCGACAGGATGCGGTCGGCCGTGTCGAGATCGAGCTCGATCGGCCTCATGTCCTGCTCGTTGCGGTGCCAGTCGCTCATTGCTCGACCAGTTCCGCCTGCCGCGCCAGCTGCGTCAGCGCGCGATGCTGGATCACGCGGACGTTGCCTGGGGTCTTGCCCAGGATCGATGCCACGTCCTCGGCGTTGAGTCCGCCGACCACTCGAAGCAACACGACCTCCGCCTGTTCCGGTGAGAGCTCCATGATCCGCCGAACCGCAGCAGCCGAATCGATCCGTCCCAGAGCCTCTGCCTGGGTATCGGCTGCGGGGTCGCTCCGCTCCAGCCGCGAGCCGTCCGTCGGGTCGGTACGGCGGCGGGTGATCCGGCGCTGGTCGTCCAGCAGCCGGCGGCGGGCGATCGTGAACAACCACCGGCGAAAGTCGGGTTCGCCGCCCTTGAACCGGTCGAGCCCGCCGGCCACATCCAGCCACGTCTCCGAGGCCAAGTCGTCCGCGGCGTCGATGGCGTTGGCGCGCAGGTACCGCACCAGCGAAGGCTGGTAGAAGCGGTACATCTCGCCCAGCGCCGTGACGTCGCCGACACGCGCAGCCGAGAGCACCTCGTCGAAGGCACGGGGCTCCACTCTCTCATTTAGCTTCCCCATCGCACCAATGTCCAGCCTCGAATTGGTGCTTACTTGATTCTCTGAACTTAGAGTCAAAATCAAATGACCCGATCGGGTGACCCGATGGCACCCTCCTGGGTGGTCCGCGACCGGGTCCCACGGCTGTGAGCGCCGCCGACACCCAGTTCGACAAGAACGCCAAGGCCGGCGACAGCCGCAACAGCGCCGTCACCCAGAACCTCGCTGCGGGTGACTCGGTGACCGTCACCGCGACGCGCGAGACGTCGAGCTTCTTCGCCCGGATCTTCGACCATGACCACACCACCATCACGGTGACGGCGCGGGCCACGATCGAGTCGTACACCAGCTACGCCAGCACCGGCGACGTAATGCCCAGGCTGGAAGACGTTCAGCCAAATCGTCCAGTTGGGCGCGAACGGGCAGTACACAGTCCTACTCCCGAACTCGCCGCAACTCGTCGTCGTCCCGATCGTGACCAACCTGGCCGCCGGCACGACGTGGCCGAACGGCTCCAGCCAGGTGCGGGTGGTCGGTTTCGCCTACTTCGTGATCACTGGGTGCGGCAGCCCGTCGATCCAGGGGAGCTGCAAGAACTCCGACGGCAAGTACGTCAACGGCACGTTCGTCGGGCTGGTCGATTCCGCGACAGCGGGCTCGAGCACGGGCGCCTGGGACCTCACGTTCTCGACGGCGTCCACTCTTCAGCTGACCGGCTGACCCGGTACGCTGCCAGGCATGGTCAGAGCGGTGACCTCACGACGGGATGATCGCCGGACCCAGTTCCTTGACGCCGCCGTGCGCGTGATTGCCCGTGTGGGCGCGCGCTCGATGCGCGTCGAAGATGTGGCGCGCGAGGCGGGTGTCTCGACGCCGCTGGTCTACTACTACTTCGACGGCCGCCATCAGCTGCTGACCGAGGCGTTCCGCCACGCAAACGACTCGCTGCTGAATGCCGAGCCGGTGGACGAGTCCGGGGACGGCCGCACACAGGTCGTCCGCTACCTGCTGTCGGAGATCGAGGGCGACGAGGGAAGCACCACGACCTGGGCGTTCTGGAGCGAGCTGGCTGCCAGCGCGGTGTTCGACGAGTCGCTGCGCAAGCCGATCAACGACGCCTACGAGAGCTGGGTCGACCGGGTCTCGCTGATGATCGAGACCGGGCAGCGCGACGGGTCGGTCGATCCCGCGCTGGAGCCCAGGGCGACCGCCGAGACGCTGACGGCACTGATGGACGGAATCGGCTCGCGATACATGCTCGGCGGCCTGGACGACGCGCGGGCCGAGCGCCTGGCTCGGGCGGCCATAGCGAAGGTGCTGGGCGACCAACCGGCAGCCTGACGCCGCCGGCGAGGGTTGACGCGGTCGGGGTCGCCCGTATGGTCGAAGAGCAGCCGCCGAACCCCGATCACAGGGAGAACTGAGCATGAGCAAGAAGCTCCGCATGCTCGCGGCTGCGGCTGTCCTGGCCTCCGCGGCGATCGCCACGCAGGCCCCGTCGGCCTCCGCGTGGGACTGCACCCCCGGCTACTGGAAGAACCACACTTCGGTGTGGCCCGGGATGGCAACGTCCAAGACCGGCGTCACCATGAACCTCTCGCCGTCCACCAGGGTGGGCGACGTCGTCCCCGGCGCCAACGTGACCGCCAACTGGACGCTGCTGCAGGCACTGCAGGGCGGCGGCGGCACCGGCACCGCGGGCGCCGAGATCATCCTCGTCCGCGCGGCCACCGCCCGCCTGCTGAATGCGGCCTTCGACCACGAGAAGGCGGCGCTCGACCGGATCCCGGCCGACACCAGCGCGGCGATCACCGGCGGCGACCGCCCGACGATGATCGCTCTGGGCGCTCGCTACGACACGCTGAACAACGGGGTCTGCAAGGCCTCGTAGCGCGTTCCCGCATCGGCGGGGCGCGGTCCCATTGCCCAGACCGCGCCCCCGCCGCAAAATCGGGGTCGGACCCCGATTCTTCAGCGTGGCACGCATAGGCAGCGACGCTGATCCCCCACTGTCCTGCACAACCGGGCTAGACCGGTCGCTCGGATCATGTTTGCGTTTCGTGATCGCTGGGAAACCGCCGAGCGTACGCGCTAGGATGCTCGGGCGCGGTTGGGTACGCAGAAACAGCGCCGCGTTTTTGGGGGTTTTCCATGTACCGGTTGGGGCGTTCACATCGGATCGCCGCGGCATGCGCCGCCGCGGTCACAGCACTGCTGGTCGGCACGTCGGCCGCCGGCGCCGGGGAGCGGTCACCGCTCTTCCGGCTTGCCGACGCGACGCACGGGGCCGCGATCCACGCGTGGCCGGGCGGACCGCTGGTCGAGCATCTACCCGGGCGCTCGCCGCTCGGCTCGCCGACGTGGCTGTGGGTGATCGGGAAGCCGCGTGCCGACGGCTGGGGCAGGGTCGTTCTCCCGGTCCGCCCGAACGGGACCACCGGCTGGATCAAGCTGCGCCGCTATCACGTGGTGCGCACCCGCACCTGGGTGATCGGCAACCTGACCAGCCGCCAGGTGGTCGTGATGCGCGGGCGGCGCCAGGTCGCGCGCTTCCCCGCGGCGATCGGGGCGCCGGGCACGCCGACGCCGACCGGCTCGTTCAGCGTCACCGATCGCGTCGACACCGGCGATCCGGCCGGCCCGTTCGGCTGGTACGCATTCGGGCTGTCGGGACACCAGCCGAACCTGCCCCCCGGATGGGGCGGCGGTGACCAGCTCGCCATCCACGGGACGAACGCCCCCAGCTCGATCGGCCAGGCGGCATCGGCCGGATGCCTGCGCGTCTCACCCGGCGCTCTCTCCCGCCTGCGCAGCCTGGTGCGGTTGGGGACGCCGGTCATAATCGCCAGGCGTGGCGGGCAGGCGTGGCGGACGGCGATGCTGACGAGCGTCTCGAAGGCCCAGCCGCAGCCGGCGGTCGTCCAGGCCGAGCTGACCGACCTGCCGGTATGGGTGGCGACGCCGGACGATCCGGTGCCGCTGCCGTCCCCCGACGTTCAGCCCGTCGTGACGGACGCCTCGACCGCCGTGCGGACGAGCCGGAGTTGACGAGCACCGCATGGCGGTGGCCCGAGCGGCGCACCAGCGCACGCTGGAACGCCACGGTCTCGGGGCCGTCGGTCAGCCAGAAGTCGAGCGAGGCGCGGACCAGCGAGACGATCTCCTAAGGGCCGACACCTTGACCTGGGGGTCGGCAGAATCGAACGGCCGGGGCGCATGGCGCTTCCGGCTGTGCTCGTGGACCAGCTCGATAATCCGCTCTTCGGATGGTGCGGGGGCCATCGGACGAGTCGTATCGGCACCGCCCGAACGAGGCTTGAACCTCACTCGAACGGGGTGTCACCGACCTCGTCGGCGACGTGCGCGGCGATCGCCAGACAGGCCGTGGCGGCCGGCGACGGGGCGTTTCGCACGTGCAGCGCGCGCTCCGTCCGCTCGAACACGAAGTCGTCGATCAGCGCACCGTCGCGGCCGACGGCCTGCGCCCGCACGCCCGATCGGCCGGGCAGCACGTCGGCCGCCGTCAGCTCCGGCACGAGCCGCGCCGCCTCGGCGACGTACGAGCGGCGGAACAGGGCGTGCCGGGCCTCCACCAGCCCCGTGCGCCAGAACCGCCGCGCCATCCGCAACGTCCCCGGCCAGCCGACGGCGTCGGCGACGTCTCCCGGCCGGACCGTCCGCAGGCTGTAGGCGTCGCGCGCCCCGGCGAGCAGGGCCGACGGGCCGATGCCGACCCCGCCGTCGACATGGCGGGTGAGGTGCACGCCGAGGAACGGCAGCGCCGGATCCGGCACCGGATACACCATCCCCCGCACCAGATGCCGTGCCTCGGGCCGCAGTGCCAGGTAGCTGCCGCGGAACGGCACGATCCGCGGACCGTCCGCGCCGCCGCACATCCTGGCGAGCCGGTCTGACCACGCCCCGGCGCAGAACACTGCGAAGCGCGCAGTCGTCACCCCCGATCCGTGGTGGAGCCGCAAGCCGCCCGGGCAGGGACGCACCGAGACCACCCCGCAGCCGGTCGATACGCGGCCGCCCGACACGATGACGTCCTGCCGCAGCGACCCCGCCACGGCGCCGTAGTCCACCGCGCCGGTGCGCGGCGAGTGCAGCGCGGCCACCCCCCGCACATGCGGCTCGATCTCCGGGATGTCCTCGCCGGCGACGCGCGCGACCCCCGGCACCGCGTTGGCCCGTGAACGTCGCTCCAGCTCGTCCAGGCGCTCGAGCTCGCCCTCGTCCCTGGCCACCACCAGCTTGCCCAGCGGCAGGGCGGCGATGCCGTGCTTGTCGCAGTAGCGGTACATCGCGTCGGCCCCCTCGCGACAGAGCCGGGCCTTGAGCGATCCCGGGCGGTAGTACACGCCCTGGTGGATCACCCCCGAGTTGTGGCCGGTCTGGTGCATCCCCACGGCCCGCTCGCGCTCCAGCACCTGGATACGCACGCCGGGGTGGCGGCGGGCCAGCTCGCGGGCGACGGCCAGCCCGATGATCCCCGCTCCCACCACAGCGAGGTCGCACTCCGCGAACGGCTGGGGCCGGGCCATCGGAGCGGCAGCCTACTGGTCTAAACAAAGGCCCGCGGCGGTCGAACACGTGGGCATGACTCCCGTGTCGTCCAGGGCCATTGGGCTGCCGCCTGTCGTCATCCTCTGCGGCGGCCTGGGCACACGGATGCGCGAGGAGACGGAGTTCCGGCCCAAGCCAATGGTCGAGATCGGCGGTCTGCCCCTTCTCCGGCACATCATGAAGGGCTACGGCGAGCACGGGCTGAACGAGCTCGTGTGCTGCCTGGGGTATCGCGGCGACATGATCAAGCGGTGGTTCCTCGACTACCGGGCGATGGGCTCGGACATGACCGTCGACACCGCTCGGGCACCGTCAGCTGCAGCCGCCGCAACCTCGAGGACTGGCGGGTGACGCTCGTCGACACCGGCGCCGAGACGATGACCGGTGGCCGGATCAAGCGAGAGTCGCCGCGCCCGCTGATGGTGGCCGAGTGCCTGGCCGGGCGCGTGCCGGTGCTGGCGTCCCGCATGGGGGGTATCGCCGAGTCGGTACGGGATGAGGTCGACGGCCTGCTGGTCGACGGCCGCGACGCGCCGGCACTGGCCGCCGCGCTCGACCGGCTGTCGAGCGAGCCGGACCTGCTGGAGCGCTACTACGCCGGGGAGCGGGCCTCACGATCGACCGGGCGCACGCTGCCAATCTCGGTCAGCTGGCGGGGCGACCAGGGCAAGCCGACCAGCCTGTCGGTGATCAACACCAACGTCTGCAACGAGCTGGCCGCCGAGGGATTCGCCGTCGAGCGGATGCTGCGCCACGGTTGGGCGGCCGGGGCGACAGCGCCGTTCGCCGCCGAGGTGACGGCGCGCCATCAGTGGCCACCCGACTTCTCCGCCGCGTCGGGCCGCCTGGCGGTGATCCACCCGTGGGAGTTCGGCTCGATCCCGCAGGCGTGGGTCGGCCCGATCCAGCGTAACGTGGACGAGCTGTGGGTGCCGTCCGAGTACGTCAAGCGGATGTACGTCCAGGACGGGATCGACCCGGCGCGGATCCAGGTGATCGGCAACGGCGTCGACCTCGATACTTCACGCCGGACGGGCCGCGGATGGAGC
>CAWEIS010000009.1:0-146795 GCA_963809205.1 uncultured Actinomycetes bacterium
TTGAGTCTCCGGCGTGTTCACAAGCCTCCGACAGTTGGAGCGTGCGAGAACCGGGAGGACAGCACCCAGCCATGAGGGAATGCGGAGCGGTCGCATCGAGGTCACGGCGCGACGTTGAAGCTGAACATCATTCCGCTCTCGTGATGTTCGGCGATATGGCAGTGCGCCATCCAGATGCCGGGGTTGGTGACGTCGAGCAGGATATCCACCGTCTCCCCGGTTCGTACGAGCACGGTGTCCTTCCACACGAGGTTCTCCTCTGTCGCGCCGTCCCGTGCGAGCACGATGAACCGGCCAGCCCCATGGACATGAAACGGGTGGTGCATCGGGTGGTCGGAGTCCATCTCGTTGACCAGTCGCAACTTGACTTGATCGCCGACGCGGAAGTGCCAGTCGATCGCGTGGTTGGCGGCACCGGTGTCTCGATCGACGAAACTCCAACGCATGTTCGCCGGGGTGGTGATCCGATTGATCTCGACCATGTCGTCTTCCCACTCGATCCCGTCGGCCGTCTCATGGTGCTCGTGGCCGTGACCGCTATGCGCATGCTCGGTCCGTTCAGTCGTCTGGCCGACGAGCGCAGCGGGCAGTAGCTTCATCCCGCACTTGGGGCAGTGCTCGGCCGTGTCGCTGATGACCTCAGGATGCATCGGGCAGGCGTAGCTGTCGGGTGCCTCGGTCGCGAGGAGCTTCATCCCGCACTTCGGGCAATGATCGGGCTCCTCGCTAACGACGTCTGGGTGCATTGGGCAGGTGTAGACGACAGGGCCGTCGGGGACGGCCATGTCCATCTCGGCGACCAGCCCGAGCGTCTTGTCCGGCGGCGCGTCGAAGTAGGGCGCCAGCCGCTCCCGCTCTGCCACCCATTCTGGATTGTCACGGAGCAGGGCGAACTGCTCGGCAAGCGGGGGCTCGGCTGGCTGGGCGGCTACGTCGATCGTGGCGAGCGTGTATGCCCGGCCCGGCGTTTGGTGCTCGAGCGTCAGCTTTCCTGGCTTCTCGAAGAGCGCGTCGATCACGATCCGCTCAGACGGCGCCAGGATCACCGAGTCGACGAACTCCTCGCGCTCGAAACGGCCGCTGTCGCCGCCGACGAGCTTCATCTGGGCGCCCGGCAGGGCGACATTGAAGACGCGTGTGTTGGCCGTGTTGGTGAGGTAGAAGCGGATAACCTCGCCGCGCTGCGCCGCTACGGAGAGGTCGGGCTGGCCGCCGACGAGGAGCAGGGTGCCGAACCGCCCCATCGCCACGTAGTTGGTCTCGGTGCGGCTGAACGGCGCGATCTTCCCGTCTTCGAGCAGGACGTCGTCCAGCGTCAGGGCGATCTCGCGGTGCACGGGCGGCCAATAGTCGGGATCGGCTGGCTCGACGAGGATGTTCCCATAGAGGCCCATCTCCTGGCCGTAGTCCTCACGGATGTGCGGGTGGTACCAGTAGACGCCAGGATCTGGGAACGAGATCCGATAGGCGAAGGATGCCCCAACGGGAATCGGCGCCTGGGTTTCGTGGGTGCCGTCATAGCGGTTCTCGAGTCGCAGGCCGTGCCAGTGCACGGTCGCTTCCATCTCGGTGTCGTTGGTGACGTCGACGGTGACTTCGGAGCCCTCGCGGACGCGCAGGGTCGGGCCTGGGATGGAGCCGTTGTAGGCGAGCATGCGCACCGTGTCATCTCCGAGCTGCTTGACGACGGGTGCGATTCGCAGGTTGATGGTGGTCGCCGCTCGGCGAGGTCGACTACGTCGGTCTCGACGGCGGTGGGCAGCCCCGCGACTGCTGTTGAGAAATGCGTGTCGGCGTCGGCTTGGTGTTCGGTGTCGTGCGTGTTCATGAGTTAGACCTCTTCTTTCGTGTCTGCTGCCTGCGGACCGTGGGTGGCGCCGGGCTGGGGCGGTGGCGGCGGCTGGAGCCGGCGCGGCGGTATCGATCTTGGTGGCGATGAACTCGGCATCGGCCTTGACCCAGCCGAGGAGCGCGGAGCCGCGTGTGTGCTGCCACGCCAGGCCGAGGAAGTAGAGGCCTGGCACACGGGTGACCCCGCGGCGGTGATCGAGGCGGCCGTCGGCATCGAGCACAGGAGCGGTGATCCAGGCGAAGTCGGGTCGATACCCAGTGGCCCAGATCACGGCGTCGAACTCCTGCTCACTGCCGTCGGCGAATGTGACGGTCCGGCCCGAGGCTGCAACGACGCGCGACCTGAGCGTGACGGCATAGCGCCGCTTGAGCTCGCGCGGGCTTGACCCGATGAGCGTGTCGCGGTCGCGGAGCCGTCGGCCGAGTCGCGAGTCGACCGTCTTGTCCAGCAGTCTCAGCGTCGTCAACCACCAGAAGATGTCGCGGCCGAGGAGCTTCTGCGGCAGGGGCGTCTGGCGAGAGCCGATCGCGAGCTGCACAGCGTGAGTTGCTGACAGTTCCTTGGCGATCTGGAAGCCGGTGTTGCCTCCACCGACGACTAGGACGCGTCCATCGGGGACATCGCTCGGCCGGCGGTAGTCGGCGCTGTGCGTCTGGAAGACCTCAGCTGCGAGCTGGTCGGCGGCTGGCGGCACACGTGGCCGCTGGAACGGGCCGGTAGCGACGACGACCTGATCCGCCACGATCTGCCGCCCGTCGACTTCAAGCCGGAACGCGCCGTTCTCCTGGGTCAGCGACCGGACAGCGCTGTTGAACTCGATCGGGAGATCGAAGGTCGCCGCGTACTGGTCGAGATAGGCGATCACTTCATCGCGTGTCGGATAGCCGCCGGCGTCGCCAGGGAAGCCGAGTCCAGGAAGTGCGTCATGGCGCCGAGGGGTAAACAGGACGAGTGAGTTCCAACGGCCGCGCCACGCGGCGCCTACAGCGCCGGCGGCTTCGAGGATTACAAACCGCCGCCCCTGCCGGGCGAGGAAATAGCCGATCGCCATCCCGGCCTGCCCGGCGCCGATCACAACGACGTCGAAGCGCTCCGGAGGCACGGCCGCGTCCGTTGCCGCCGGTGCTGCGGCAGCTGCGGGTTTCAAAGTGTTCGTGGGGTTGGTCAACTGTCAGTCCTTCACGGGTTAGTGATGGAGTTGGGTGCCGGCGATGATTTCGACGGCGATTATGGTCGCGGCTACCCAGTCGACCACGAGGCAAAACGGTGGCCACCAGCGGGTGTTTGCGACGAACTGCCGGCGGTGCTGCCACAGATCCTTGACTCCGTGACCGGCGAGGCCGACAACGAGCAGCCACGGTGAACCGGTGACCGCTACAGCGGCGATGATGACGAATACCCCGGCGACTGTGCTCTCGACAGCGAGGACCGTTCGGCGTCCATCGGCCACTGCAAAACCGATGTACACGGAAGCGATTACCACGATGCCCAACGTGTAAACGGTCGCCGGGTCGAGCCACCAGAAGGCAAGCGGTGTCGCCGCCTGGCCCACGCCGACAGCGACGCCCCAGTACACTGCCGCTCGCCACTGCGCGGTCACCGGGGCTGCGGTGGAGGTGATTCTCATGCCGGCTTCGGCGCGATGCGCCGGTCCGATCGGATGGCGGAGTTTCGGGCGATGACCTGGTCGAAACTGCTCCCGTTTCTGACGCCCAGAGGGGGGCCGACGAAGGCGGAGATCATGCCTCCTGTCATTGCGGTGATGTCCGTGGTGGAGATCGAGCCTATGGACTCACCGCCGACCAGGGCTGCGGCCGAGCGCAGTCAAGACCACCGAGAGGCGATCGAGGAGACTCATCGTGACCGTCGAGAGCTTCGGCGCAGCGGGTGCGTGCACACGATCGCACTCACGGTCTTCGCTAGCTCGTTCACAGGAGCACTTCCTTAGAAGACTGGCCGGGCGCCGGACGGCACTCAGCCCGCGTCTTCCCGAAGCTCACTCGCGCCTTCCGAACGGGCGTCAGCAGCCATCGAGCCGCGCGACAGAACTCGATCTGCGTCGTCTAATCGACGGCTGCCGCGACGGGTCAGCGTGGAACTAGTCTATCACCTCGCCATCGGCTCTCCCTGCGCCGGTTCGATGTCCGTACGTACCCCCGAAGGCGAGCTCGGCGGCAGTGTCGCCGGTCGACTCGGCCCACCGCCGAGCTCGTGATCGACCCTCGCGAGGTATTCTGGAGGTTGCCGCGAGCGGTACCGGGCGTCGCCCTCGAGGCCGCGTCCAACCCGCGTCCAAACGGCTCGAAACCGACCTCACATAGAGACTCATCGATAAGGCCGCCAGGACTCTAAACATCGCAACCAAGCGCCCTCCCGATAGTTCCGGCCAGATGCAGTCGGGTGTTCGAACCCGCTTAGCTCCATCGCTTGACTCGTCCAACCATGCGGATCGCCAGATCAGAGGCGAGAGTTTCCGGGGAGCCAATGTCTGAGAACGAGCGCGACGGCGCGGCTGAAAAGCCCTCGAGGGTCGGTCGGATTGGTGCCGCTCCGGCGCGGGTCGTTCTCGGACCAGCACGCGCGGTCGTGCGATCGTCGCACGTGGGTCGGTTTGTCCGATCTGGGGTCGGCGGAGTGACGGCGTCGGCAGGTGGCATGTTCGAGGCCGAGGCGGAGAAGGCGGTCGATGCTGTCCTTGCCGGCCCGATGCCGGAGGCGGTCACGCGCGCACTGATCGAGCGCCAGGTGGTCGAGCGAGTCGTGTCGGAGCTCGTCGCCAGTGGTGATTTGGAGCGGATGCTGGCGTCGGCGGCCGAGGACAAGCGAACCGAGCAGCTGGTTCAGCGGGTACTCGCGAATCCGGGTGTCGAGCAGATGTTGATCGACGCGGTGGACAGCAAGCTGGCGGTGAAGCTCACCGATCGGCTGGTGCGTAGCCCGGAGTTTCAGGGCGTCATCACTGATGCCGTCCGTGATGCTCTGGCTCGCCAGTCTGCAACGCTGGCTGACGCCTTCGCGGCCAGTGCACATCGTATTGACGGTCGCCTGGAGGCGCCTCCACGCCGGTGGCTCGGTCGGCCGCCGCGACAGGTGGGAGAAGCAACTCCAGGGCCGACGGTGCCGTACGCGGGCCTCGCGTCTCGCGCCGCAGCGTTCATCGTGGATGTGCTTGCTGTCCACCTGGTTTTCCTTGTTGGCTGCGCGATGGTGGGGTTGGTCGTGACGCTTACCGGTCACGACTTGTCGGGTTCGGTTGGCGAGGCGTTGGCTGCGGCCGGCTGGCTCGTTCTCGTTGTTGCCTACTTCACGTCCTTCTGGACGACGGTGGGTCAGACTCCGGGAATGAGTCTGCTGCGCCTTCGTCTGGTCGATGCGAGTGGCGGCGCGCCTGGATTCGGCAGGTCGCTGCTGCGCCTGGTTGGCGCCCTGGTGGCCGTGAGCATCTTCTTCGTCGGGTTTCTCCCGGTGTTGGTAGACGATCGGCGGCGGGCGCTCCAGGACTTCCTCGCTCGTACCGTTGTCATCTACGACATGACACGGGATATCGGACCGAATGTCGCCAGTAAGTAGATAGACGAGGTAGAAGCCTGTCGTTTGCCAAACGAGCCGTCAACGCCCTACTCAGGAGCCCAGAGGTCTGGTGATGGAACGAAAGACGCTCAAGGGCATCAAGCAGCGCGTGGAGAAGCTCGATCACCAGACCGACGTCGGCGTCACCGAAGGATGACGGGGGCAGCCGGTCGAGCGGCTGTGGATCTGTACTGGTTGCCGTTGGGCGCAGGCGGCCACTCAGTTCGGGTGAACGGGCGAGCGTTCGAGGCGGTCGCCGCCCGGCTGCAGCACCGGTCGGCGTCCCGCCTCTACCACTCTGCGCTTGAGGTGCAACTACCGGCCACCGGGCGCTTCGTAATCGAACAGGCTCCGATCCCGAACTCACGCGGCGCTCAGCGAGGAGTGGTTGTCGAGGGGCCGGTGGGCACGCGCTGGCTCGGCCACGCGCGGATCTTCCGTTACGAGGTTCGGCGGTGGCGCGGCGGCACCATCCCTGACATCGCCGAAGCCGTCGAAAGTCCGCACAGGCTCACCGAGGATCCACGTGTCGCCCAACGGCTCTGGGACTGCGTGCCTGACCTTCCCGCGCCGATCTGGGGTCGAGACGAGCTCGGCGCCGGCGAGATGTGGAACTCCAACTCGATCATCTCGTGGCTGCTCGTGCGAAGCGGTCTCGCAATCGAGATGATCCAGCCCCCAGCCGGCGGTCGCGCACCAGGGTGGAACGCAGGCATCGTGATCGCCCAACGAACCGGCGCGGATGGTCCCGCCGAAAGCGCCGCTCGCATATGAAACCAATCTGACTCGGATCACAATGAGCGTGAGAGAATCCCCGCTTTCGTCGCAGCACCGGATCTCTTCAGCGACCCACCAAGGCACCCTCCGGGAGGATCACGATGACACGGCAGAACCTGTTCTCCGGCGTGTGGGACGAGGACGACGAGGACCCTGGAACCCGGCGGCGGGTGTTCTGGCGGCCGGACGACGCGCGGATGGGGGCGACGCTGCACGAGCTCGCCCCCGGCACACCGGAGAGCCGCATGCACATGCATTTCGGCGCCGAGGAGATGTTCTTCGTCCTCCGCGGCCGGCCGGTGCTCCGAAACCAGCACGGCGAGGAGGCGCTCGCCCCTGGCGAGGTCGTCTTCTGCCCAGAGGGCCGGGCCGGGATGCACACGTTCAGCAATCCGACGGACGAGCCGGCCGAAATCCTGGCGATCAGCGCCGGGAGCTTCCCCGACGTCGTCGCCTATCCGGAAGACGGCTACGCGTGGGTGGCGACTCGCGACCCGGATCCCGAGCTCCTGGCGAAGGGAGGAGACCCCGGCATCATCGCCCGGTTCGAGATCCCGATCGAGTAGACCAGGCGGTTGAGGCGGGCGGCTCGTGGGTACCCGCATCTGGCCGAGCGCAGCCTGCGCGCGGCTGCCGAAAGGAGCACATCGTGAGCGTAGCCAAGACGATCGAGCTGTCAGGAACCTCCAGCGACGGGTTCGAAGCCGCGATCAATGACGTGATCGCGAAGGCGGGCGAGACACTTCGGAACATCGAGGGCGCCTGGGTGAAGGAGCAGAAGGTCGTGGTGTCCGACGGCCGGGTTACCGGCTACAGGGTGCACCTGGAAGTGACCTTCGTGCTCGACTAGCGGCGGCTGATGATCGCATCGCTCGCCGGCGCGCCGCCGCCGGCGGGCACCGCGTCGATGTCCCACTCGACATCGACGCGGTCGCGGACGCCGCGCATGAAGGCGGCGAACCCTCCGTCGGGCGCGTAGAACGCGTCGGTGTGGTGCGCGTGGACGTGGGCGCCGGCCACGGACTCGCCTGGGGCGTACCGGGCTTCGGTGATCGTGATCTCCTCACTGGCAACCAGGATGCCGATCGCGCGCGCGTCGCCGCGCAGAATCATCTCGCGCTCGCTCGTCGCCATCACGGTGCGGGGGTCAGGCCGTGGCGGCGCATGACGGCCGCGATCGCCGCGAAGTCGGGCGGGCCGGCGGCCGCGGCGTCGAGGATGGCCGCGACCTCGCGGAAGTAGTCGGGGCCAATGACGCCCGGAGTCACGATCGCGAGCGCTTTGGCATCGAGCGCGCCCGTGTTGTCGAACCGGTGGACGGCGCCGCGGGGGATGCAGAGCACCTCGCCGGGGCCGACGTCGATCGGGGCGCCCTCGAGCGTCCAGGCCAGCACGCCGTCCAGTCCGTAGATTGTCTCCTCGTAGCCGTCGTGGCTGTGCGCCGCTGCGACCCGTGCGCCGGCGGGAACGTCGAACTCGAAGACGGCCACCGAACCGGCCGACTGGTCGCCCTCGAGCAGGAAGCGGATCGCCATGTCCCCGACCGTGATCTCCTCTTGTGTGCTGGCTCGCGCGCTGCTGCGCATGCCGTGGGAGGAGGTGCAGCGGCACATGCTCGAGCGGCTGCACCCGCAGGGCTTCGACGACCTCGACGCCGCGCACCTGAACGTCTTTCAGTACCCCGGCCCGCAGGGCACACGGCCAACTGAGCTGGCGACCCGTGTGCGCATGAGCAAGCAGGCCCTCAACTATCTGCTCCGCGAGCTCGAGCGCCTCGGCTACCTGGAGCGCCGGCCGGATCCCGAGGATCGGCGTTCCAAGCGCGTCGCTCTCACCGACCGCGGCACCTCCGTCGTCCGCGTGATCCGCGAGGCTGTCGACGAGGTGGAGACGACCTGGGCACAGCGGCTGGGGCCGGAGCGCTTCGCACAGCTCCGCGGCCTGCTCGTCGAGCTGAGCCGGTCGGCGTAGACGTATCGGTCGTGTAACGACCTCTTGCGGGGACTTCCGGAGTCCGGTTCGCGCTGTACGCTGGGTTCGTGGAGAGCAGCGCGCGGCCGCGGATCCTGCTGGTCGAGGACGACCCGACGATCCGCGAGATGACGCAGCTGGCGCTGCAGCGAGACGGCTTCGACGTTGACACCGCGGACGACGGCGCCACCGGTCTCTCGGCGTTCCGGTCGCAGCCGCCTGACCTCGTCCTGCTGGACGTGATGCTGCCG
Organism: uncultured Actinomycetes bacterium; assembly: GCA_963809205.1. Taxonomy (GTDB): domain Bacteria; phylum Actinomycetota; class Thermoleophilia; order Gaiellales; family JAICJC01; genus DATLLN01. The sequence goes on from CAWEIS010000009.1 coordinate 8,422, forward strand.
GGCGTGGACGGCGTCAGCGTGTGCCGCACGATCCGCGAGGGCAGCGTCGTGCCGATCGTGATGCTGACCGCCAGAACCGACCCGATCGACGTCGTGCTGGGTCTGGAGGCGGGCGCCGACGACTACGTCACCAAGCCGTTCGAGCCGTCCATCCTGGCGGCTCGGCTGCGGGCGGTGCTGCGCCGGGTCGCGCGCCACGACGCGTCGCCCGTGCTGCACGTCCGCGAGCTGGTGATCGACCGCGCGGGGATGGAGGTGCACGTCGCCGGCGAGCCGGTCAGCCTGACGCCGACCGAGTATCGGCTGCTGCTCGAGCTGGCCGAGCACCGCGGTGTGGTCTGCAGCCGCGAGCGCCTGCTCGAGGAGGTCTGGGGCTATGTCTGGGCAGGCGACACGCGGCTGGTGGACATGCACGTACGCCGGCTGCGGGTGAAGATCGGCGCGGACATGATCGAGACCGTTCGCGGGGCTGGCTACAAGCTGGTCAAGGGATGAGCTCGCTGCGCTGGCGGCTGGCGCTCGCCTTCGCGCTGCTGGCGGCGACGGTGGCGGCGGCGGTCGGCATCGTGGTCTACGAGCTGACCGCCGACGACCTGCTCTCCCGTGCCCGGGCGGCCGCGGTGGCGCAGGTGCAGGCGGCGGTGCTGATTTACCCTCTGACGAGGCCGTCGCTGCCCCGCTCGGCGCTGCCGGCCAGCGATCCGTCGGTGCCGGCGCCGCTACGGGCGGCGGTGCACCAGGGGCAGGTGGCCTCCTACAGCGGCAGCTGGAGCGGCCAGCCGGCGGTGTGGGCGGGCCGGCGCACCCCCGACGGGCAGGACGAGATCTACGTGCGCGACTCATACGCCGCCGCAGCGCCAGGAGCTGAGCGACCTGCGGCAGACGGTGATCGAGGTCGCCGTGGCGGCGGCGGTCGGCGGGGCGCTGCTCGGCCTGGTGCTGGCCGGCGGACTCTCGCTGCGCCTGCGGCGGGCGGCATCGATCGCCGAGCGGGTGACAGCCGGCGAGCTGGACGCGCGGATCAATGCCACCGGCCATGACGAGGTCGCGAAGCTGGGCGAGGCGATCGACCGGATGGCCGAGACGATGCGCCTGCGGATCGAGCGCGAGCGGCGGTTCGTGGCGGACGTCGCCCACGACCTGCGGACCCCGTTGACCGGGTTGAAGACGGCGTCCAGCCTGCTCGACCACGACCAGGTGGGCAACGCCATCCGCGAGCGGGTCGACCGGCTGCTGAGGCTGGTCGAGGACCTGCTCGAGATCGCCCGGCTGGACAGCGGCACGGCCACCGCCGACCTGCGCTGGGTTGACCTGGGAGGGTTCGTCACCGACGTGGTCGGGGACGCGCCGGGGACGACCATCCGCACGAACGGCGCGTCGCGCAGGCTTGTCGATCCCCGCCGGCTGGAGCGCGTCATCGAGAACGTGCTCGACAACGCCGCCCGCCATGGCGCGCCGCCCGTCGATGTCTCGGTGTCCGACGGCCGGATCGTGATGCGCGACCACGGCCCGGGGTTCAGCGACGCGATGCTGGCCCATGCGGCCGAGCGCTTCACCACCGGCAATCCCGCCCGCGGCGAAGGGATTGGGCTGGGCCTGGCCATCGCCGCCGGCCAGTGCCACGTGCTGGGCGCCGAGCTGGAGCTGGCCAACGATCCCACCGGAGGGGCGGTCGTGACGATCGCGCTGCCGCCGGCATGAGGACGCGGGTCGCCCTCAGCTTGATGGCCGTTGGGCTGCTGGCCGTCGGCTGCGGCACGTCCGGCCTGCAGGTCGAGAACCACGGCGCCACGACGCCGATCGTCAAGCCGTCCGGGCCGCAACCGCAGGTCGACAGCCTCGACGCGGTCGCCTTCCCCAGCACGCGCGACGGCTGGGCGGCGGGAACCGGCGCGATCATCGCGACGACCGACGGCGGCGCCACCTGGACGCAGCAGTACACGGGCCACGCCGACATCCGGTCACTCGAGTTCACCGACCAGCGCCATGGGTGGGCGGTCGGCGCGGCATCGCTGCTGCGCACCGTGAACGGCGGGGACACCTGGTCACCGGCCGGCGAGCCGACGGGACTCATCCTGACGAGCGTGGCCTTCGCCGGCCCGGACGAGGGATGGGGCGTGGCGCTGCCTGCGGGGAAGGTCGGCGAGCCGGTCCCGGGCACGCTCGTCGCCACCACCGACGGCGGCTCCAGCTGGACCGTCGTCAGGCCGGACATCGCAGACTCGATCTGCCTGTCAGGGGGAGCCCTGGTCGCCGGCGCGGGATCCATGGTGCGTCGCTCGACCGACGGCGGGGCGACGTGGAGCACCCTGCTGGATGCCGGTGGCACGGCGACCAGCTGGTTCACCGCGACCGTCCAGTGCCCTGACCTGCCGTCGATCTGGGTGCTGTTCCAGGGCGGCTCGGCCGCCGGCAGCCAGGCCTACGCCGCCTACACCAGCGCCGATGCGGGCGTCGGCTGGCAGCCGGTGGTGGTCGCGCCGATGCTGGTCGGATCCGACCCGGCGTTCGCGGATGTCACCCCGCTCGACTCGTACCCCGGCCCGTTCGCGGCGGTCTCCGCGTCCAAAGCGGTGTTCCTCGGCGAATGTCCGGCCTGCGACCCGCAGCGGGTGACGGTGCTGCGCACGCACGACGGCGGGACGCTCTGGGAACGCAGCGTCGTCAACGGCTTCGCCCCGACCGCGCTGGCCTTCGCCGACGCCGCACACGGCTGGATGACGGCGGTGATCGGTGGGACGGAGGGGCGGCGCCCGGCGATCCTCGCCACCGCCGACGGCGGTCGCACGTGGCACCCCGTGTATCCGTCATAGATACCGAACCGTTACACGGACGCCACCTTGCCGATACCCCGGGGTCGTAGCATCGGACATGTGCCCGCGTGACCTGCACGACGGGCCGCCGACCTGAGAGGGGTGAGGAGATGAGGAGCAAGCTGATCGCGACCGGCCTGGTGCTCGGTGCCGCGGCGTGTGCGCCGTGGGCGGCCTCGGCGACCGCCGGGGCACAGACGGCGGCGGCCCCGACGCCGCGCTGTACAACGTCCGCGCTCGAGGTCTGGCTGGGCCTCGGTGGTGGTGGCGGCCAGGCCGGCAGCACCGTCTACCCGGTCGAGCTCACCAACCTCTCCGCCCACACCTGCAGCCTGTACGGCTTCCCGGGCGTCTCGGCCGAGGTCGCGGGTCACCAGGTGGGGAGCGCCGCGGGACGCGACCACGCAGTGCCCGCGCAGACCGTGACGCTGGGGCCGCGCGCGACCGCGCACGCCGAGCTTCGGATCACCGACGTCTCATCGATCCCGGCGGCGAGCTGCAAGCCGGTCACGGCCGACGGGCTGACGGTCTACCCGCCGGGCGCCTTCACGGCCGCCCAGATCCCCTTCCGCTTCCGGGCGTGCTCGGCGGCGGGGCCGGCCTTCCTGTCGGTCCAGGTGGTGCAGCCGCGGGTCGGAGTGCCGGGCCACTAAGCATCGGGCTCGCGTCGCGGAACGCAGCGAGGCCGCTTTCCCATGCGGCGTCAAGGTCGGCACCCTCGGGAAAGCGGCCGTTGAGCTCGAGATTCGTCATCCCGTGTGCGAACGCCCACGCTGCGCGGGCGAGGTCGGCGTCCGCCCCAAGCGCCTCGTGCAGCGGCAGGGCGGCGCGGTCCTCGATGCCCTGGGGGAGATCGCCCCGCGGCAGCGGCCGTTCCGTCATCAGCCGGTACAAGTGCGGCTGGGTGCGCCCGAACTCCCGGTAGGCCGCCGCCAGGGCGAGCAGCGGATCCGCGGCGCCTGCCGTTGCCCGCTCGAAAACGTCGGCGAGTTCGGCGAACCCCTCGGAGATGACTGCCGCTTCGACCGCGCCCTTGTCGGCGAAGTGCTTGTACAGGGATGGCGCGCGGATGCCCAACCGGTCGGCGAGACGCCGCATCGTCAGGCCCTCGAGGCCCTCCTGTTCGAGGATCTGACGGGCGGCCGCGACGATCTGCGTCGCGCGTGGGCTGAGCGCGTGGTTTGACAGGCTAACGATGTTAGCTAGTCTACCAGCTAACGGTGTTAGCCAGACGACGCGGGAGCGATCCTATGAAGGCCCGATCCATCAGTCCGAACCTGATCCAGGTCACCCGATTCCATTTCGTCAACGCCTTCCTCGTGCGGGAAGCCGACGGCTTCACGCTGGTCGACACGACGATGGGCAACGCCGCGGGTGCGCTACTCGACGCGGCATCGCGCGCCGGTGGCGAGGTCCGCCGAATCGCGCTGACCCACGGGCACGGCGACCACGTCGGCGCCCTGGATGCGCTCAAGGCGCAGATGGGCGAGTCGGTCGAGGTGCTGATGCCCGAGCTGGATGCCCGCATCCACGCCGGCGAGCAGATCGTCGAGGGGAAGCTGCCCGGCAGCTGGCCGAAGCTGACGACCAAGCCGGACGTCCTGCTCCGCGGCGGCGAGCGCGTCGGCAGCCTCGAGGTGATCCCGGCGCCCGGACACAGCCCGGGCCATGTCGCCTACCTCGATCGGCGCGACCGCACCCTGATCGCCGGCGATGTCTACACGACCTACGGCAACGCCGCCGTCACGAACCACTTCTACCTGCGGTTCCCGTTCGCCGCGATGGCCACCTGGGACAAGAGCAGGGACCTCGAGTCTGCGCGCGCCCTCCGGGATCTCGATCCGGCGATCCTCGCGGTCGGCCACGGGCCGGCGGTCGTCGATCCCGGGCCGGCCATGGACCGGGCGATCGCGCGCGGGGCGTGACGCAAGACGAGCTAGCGCTGTGCGCCGACGTACGCGAGCGTTGCCTCGAGCGTCGCAGGCACGGCGGCCGGCGACGCCGCGTCGAGGCCGGCCAGCGGATCCTTGAGGCCGGAGGACGTGCCGATCACGACCACCCGATGGCCGCGGTCGATGGTGCCGTCGGCGATCGCCGCCCCAGCGCGCGCACGCAGGACACGGCCAGGACGGATCGACGAGGCGGTCCCCGCAGCGCAGGCCCACGACGTCCGGGGTCGTCGCGAGAAGCATGGAGCAGTACTATCTCCGAGATCGTGCTCGACGTCGGCGCGCAGATCCCCGATGTGACCGTCGCCGGGCAGGAGGGCGAGCCGGTCGCCCTGGCGGCACTGGCCGCCGAAGGCCCGCTGCTGCTCGTTTTCTATCTGTTCGACTGGACGGGCACCTGACGATCCGAGCTGCGGCTCCTGCGTGACAGGAGCGAGCAGTTCGCCGCCGCCGGCGTGCGTGTCTTCGGGGTCTCGCGGGACAGCCCGTACTCGCACAGCGCCTACGCCGCCCGGCAGTCGCTGACCTATCCGCTGCTCTCCGACTGGAACGGCGACGCGGTGCGGGCGTTCGGCGTGGCGCAGACGCTGGACGGCCTGACCGACGTCCCCCGGCGCAGCTGCTTCCTGATCGACGGCGGCGGCGTGATCCGCCTGGCGCGGGTCTATGGCGACGACGAGGTGCCCGGCATGGACGCGCTGCTGGCCGCGGCCCGCGATCTGTAGGCGACTGCACCCTGGCACATGAGCACCGCTATCCTCGCCCACGCATGGCGGTGACCGACTTCGACACCAAGGTGGCCGTGGTCGTGCGGGACGACCTTGCGGTGTGGCAGCGGCTGAACGTCTGCGCGTTCCTGATCAGCGGCGTGGTCGGCGACGCCGGCGGCGTGGCGATCGGCGAGCCCTACGAGGACGCCGACGGCTCGGCGTACCTGCCGCTGCTGGTGCAGCCGGTGGTCGTCCTCGAGGCCGGCGCGGCCGAGCTGCAGCGCAGCCGCGAGAGGGCCGAGCGGCGCGGCGTGCCGATCGCCGTCTACACGCAGGAGATGTTCGCGACCGGCGGCGACGCGGACAACCGGGCTGCCGTCAAGGCCGTCGCAGGCGCCGAGCTCGACCTGGTGGGCATCGCCCTGCGCGCGCCGCACCGCGACGCCGACGCGGTGATCCGCGGGCTCGCCCGTCACCCGTGACCGGGTCAGCCGAGCCCCCGTTCAGCGACCAGCTCGAGGGGTGGCTGCGCAGCGACCAGCCGAAGACGCTTGGCGCGCTGAGCGAGGTGTTCTCCGAGAAGAGCTTCGCCGTGGCGATCCTGCTGCTGATGCTGCTGCCGGCGACTGCCCCTGCCGACCGGCGGCGTGAGCCACGTGTTCGAGGTGATCGCCGTGATCCTGGCGGCGGAGATGGTGCTCGGCCGCCGGGCGATCTGGGTGCCGGCGCGCTGGCGCAACCGCGGCGCTGGGCGCGCTGGCCACGGACTCGATCATCCCCCGGATCACCCGATGGCTGCGCGTGGTGGAGCGCGTGTCCAAGCCGCGGGCAGCCTGGTTGTTCGACCGCGGATGGATGCTCCGGCTGCTCGGGTCTGGTGCTCGCGACGTTTGCGATCGCCGCCGCACTGGCGCCTCCCTTCTCGGGGCTGGACACGCTGCCGGCGCTCGGCGCCGTCGTTGTCTGTCTGGCAATCGTCACCGGGGACGTTGTGCTGCTGGCGTTGGGGCTGGTGATCGGAACGGGCGGCATCGTGCTGATCATCACCGTCGGCGCGGCGCTCGCCAATCTCGTCACGCGCATCGTCTGAGGCCCGGGTGTAGGTTTTCCCCGTGGTGTCCGTCTCGCAGGAGTACCTGCGGCGGTTCCCGCCGCTCGCAGACGCATCCGGCGACGCGCTCGCCGAAGTCGAGCGTGCCGGCGAGATCCGCACGTACGAGCGGGGCACCGTGATCCTCCACGAGGACGGCATCCCGGCGACGCATTTGTCGATCGTCCGCACGGGGAGCGTCGAGCTGGTGCACGACGACGACATCATCGACGTGCTGGAGCCGGGCGAGGCGTTCGGCCACCCGTCGCTGCTGACCGGGCTGGCGCCGGCCTTCGACGTCCGGGCGCGGGAGGAGACGACGTGCCTGGTGCTGCCGGCGGATCATGCCAGCGAGCTGCTCGCCGGTCCGGCCGGCGTCCGCTTCGTCGCCCGCTCGCTGCGCGACCGGATGGTGCGCACCGGCTACGTGGCGCACGCCGGGGGCGACGTGCGCAACGCCAAGCTGGGGTCGCTCGTCCACCGCCCGGCCGCTTTCTGCACGCCCGAGACCACGGTCGCCGACGCCGCGCGGACGATGGCCGATGCCGATGTGTCGTGCGTCCTCGTCCGGCTCGGCGACCAGTTCGGTCTCCTGACCGACTCTGACATCCGGGCCCGCCTGGTCGCCCGGGGCCGCGGTCTGGACACCCCGGTCAGCGAGGTGATGACCACGCCGGCGCTGACGTTCGCGGCCGACCGGCTGGCGATCGACGCGATGATCGACATGCTCGACCTGGGCATCCACCACCTGCCCGTGCTGGGAGCCGACGGCGTGCCGATGGGCGTCGTCACCGCCACCGACCTGCTGTACCTCGAGGGCCGCACGCCGTTCGGCCTGCGCCGGTCGATCGCGCACGCGCCGACACGCGAGGCGGTGGTCGAGGCGACCAGCCACCTGCCCGCGACGGTGGTCGCGCTGATCCGCGCCGGCGTCCCGGCGACCGACGTCGGCCGCGTCGTGGCCCTGGCAGGCGACACGACGACGATGCGGCTGATCGATCTCGCATTCGAGGAGCTGGGGCCGGCCGAGTGGGAGTGGGCCTGGATCGCGCTGGGATCCACGGCGCGCCGCGAGGCGTCGCTGGCATCCGACCAGGACAACGCCTTCGCGTACGCCGACGGGGCCGACGACGACTACTTCCAGCGGCTGACGGCATACGTCAACTCCGGGCTGTCGGACAGTGGGTTCGGCGAGGACAACGCCGAGGTGGTCGCCCGCAATCCCGTCTGGAGGAAGTCGCGCAGCGGCTGGCAGGAGGTGTTCGAGGCCTGCCTGGAGCAGCCCGACCGCTCCCACCTCGTGCGGGCCGCGGTCGCGTTCGACTTCCGGCACGTCTGGGGCGGCCTGGAGATCGTCAAGCCGCTGGTCGAGATCGAGCGCACCGCCCACCGCCATCCCGACTTCATCCAGCGACTGGCCCGCACCGCGACCGACATCAAGGTGCCGCTGGGGTTCCGCGGCCGCGTGACAACCGACGACGACGGGCGGATCGACCTCAAGCTCGGCGCGATCGTCCCCATCTGCAACCTGGCGCGGTTCCACGCGATCTCGGCCGGCGTGACCATCTCCAGCACGCTGGCCCGACTCGAGGCCGCGGAGGCCGCGGGCGCGGTGGACGGCGACACGGCGGCGATGCTCCGCGAGGCGTTCGAGTTCTGCACCCGGATCCGGCTCGAGCACCAGGTTCGCCAGGTTTCCGACGGCGTCCCACCGGACAATCACCTGGCGCCCGACGAGCTCCCGCCGCTGGCCCGCGCCCAGCTGAAAGCGGCGTTGCGCGCGATTCAGGATGCACAGAAGCAGCTTGCGCGGTTTGTTCCACTCGGGTTGTAGCGATCGCGACTTTACACCGTCCGGCCGAGGTGGTTAAGTAGGCGGCGATTCCCGGTTACCGCTCAGAAAGGAGTGGTTGATGAGCCAGGCACCGGAAACGGGAGCGCCGGACTATGAAGGTGGTGGTCTGAGCCGCGAGACGAACTGGTGGGGTGCGTTCGTCATCGGATTGGCCGGCACGATCCTCGTCACCGGCATCGCGCCGGTGATGATCACATCATTGGGTGCAGCGGCGATTCCGCTGATCATCCTGATCACCATCACCGGATACCTGCTCTGCCTGTTCCTTGCGGAGCTCTCGGCAATGATGCCGGAGCGGACGGGTGGGTCGCCCACGTACGCGATGGTCGGCTACAAGGACAGGTGGCCGAACTTCGCCAAGCACGTGAACGGCTTCACCTGCTGGGCGTACTGGCTGGGCTGGTTCCCGGTCGGCCCGCTGAACATGATCCTCGCGTCGTACTACATCGCCTCGCTGTTCGGGCTTGATCTGACGTCCGGGATCACCCCGATCCACACCTTCATCGCGTGGTGGACGGTGGCGATCGCGATCGGCGGCATCTGTCTCATCTTCATCCCCGCATGGTTCGGGATCCGGCTCGGGGCGCTGTTCGCCACGTTCCTCGGGCTGGTTTCGATGGTGCCACTGACCTTCCTGGCGATCGCTCCGATCTTCGCGCCGAGCAAGGCCGACTGGGGCCAGCTCTCCGGCTTCAAGCACCTCGACGGCTCGTCCTTCTTCACCGCGCAGCTCGGCCACAACTGGCTGACGATCAACCTCGCGTTCGCGTTCCTGCTGACCTGGAACGTGATCGCCATGGAGGCGGCCGCCTGCTACATCGGCGAGACCCGCGACCCCGACCGGGACGCGAAGATCGCGATGAACGCCGAGGGCCTGTACGGCCTGTTCATCTACACGATGATCCCGATCAGTTTCATCATCGTGCTGGGCGCCGACCAGATCAACTCCTACGTCAGCGAGGTGGGGGGCCTGGTCGACGCCAACCAGGTGTTCGTGACGTTCGCGAACACCCTGTTCGGGTCGAGCGCGAACTGGCTCGACAACCTCGTCGCGATCATGCTCATCACCGCGCTTTCGCTGTCGGTGCTGAACGCGATCATGGGCAGCGCCCGCGGCCTGCACCAGATGACGATCGACGGCGAGTTCCCGCGGGTTTTCTCGAAAGTCAACCGGCACAACGTCCCCGGCTTCGCGATGGGCTTCAACGTGATCTGCATGATCGCGCTGGTGTTCACCGGCGGCGCGGTCGAGATCTACACGCTCTCGAATGTCGGCTACACCGTCTCGTTCATCCCGGTGCTCGTCGCGTACTACCTGCTGCGGCAGGACCGTCCGGAGATGCGGAGGCCCTTCAAGCTGCCGGAGTTCTTCAAGTACATCGCGCTGTTCATTGCGGGGCTGTACTTCATCATCTGGTCGTACGGCGGGATCGTCGAGGCGTCGCTGCCGAACGCCTTCCTGGGCAACAACGACACGAAGATCTACTTCGTGATCGGCTGGGTGATCCTGCTCAGCTACCTGCCGCTCTACTGGTACCGCAAACGGGTCGAGGATCCGAAGTACGAGCGGAGGGTCGGGGACATCACACCGCTGGGAACGGCGGGAGATTGACTCTCGTGATGCGGCCGGGATCGCTGCTCGACAGGCGGCGGTCCCGGCCGGACCCATCGCAGGTCACGGTCCGGCGGATCGTGCTGGCCTCGGAGGGCCGGCCGATCCCCTCGTCGGTGATCCAGCAGGTCGTCAAGCTGGCGAAGCCCGAGGGAGCCGAGGTACGGGTGGTGACGATCGCCCGAATCTGGGGGACGTCGCTGGGATTCCCCAACCCCGGGCTGCAGCCGACACGTGGAGAGTGGGACGAGCAGCGGTTGATCGTCCGCAAGGCGATCGAGGCGCTCGAACGGGCCGGGCTCGAGGCCTCGGGGCATGTGATCGGCACCCGGCGCGCGGCGAAACGGATCCTCCGCGCGGCCCGCGCCTTCGACGCCGACGCGATTGTGATGGGCACGGATCCCCACCGCCGGTGGGTGGGTGACTTCATGTGGTCGCAGGAGCCGCACCGGATCGACCGGCGGTCGACCATCCCGGTGCACCTCGTGCCCCTCTCGGAGCAGGAGCTGCGCCGGCAGGAGAAGCCGACGGCTCGCGGACGCCGGGGCGGGCGCAAGCGGCGCTGACCGGTTGTTCCGCCGTGGCCGCGGGGCTTCGGTAGGTTCTCAAACCGCGGGGAGATCCCCCGCACCAAAAGGAGGGTGAGAATGGCAACGGACGCCGATGCGGCCCGCAAGCGGGCCGACGCCGACGGGATCGAGTTCGTCTTCGCGCAGTTTGTGGATATGAATGCGAAGCCGTCGGCGAAGCTGGTGCCGATCACGAATTGGGACAGTATGGTGTCGGAGGGTGCGGGGTTTGCTGGGTTTGCGGCGGGGCCGATTGGGCAGACGCCGGCGTCGCCGGACATGATGGCGGTGCCTGATCTTGCGTCGTATACGGCGGTGCCGTTCAAGCCGGGCTTGGCTCGGTTCGCGTGCGATATCACGGTGGAGGGTGAGGAGTGGCCGTACTGTCCGCGGACGATCCTTCGCCGGCAGTTGGAGCGGGCGAAGTCGATGGGCTACACGTTCAAGGTGGGGATGGAGTTGGAGTTCTTCCTGTTGCGCGAGTCGGCGGGTGGTGGGATCGAGTTGGCCGATCCGCTCGACAACTTGGCCCAGCCGTGTTACGACATGAAGGGGTTGACCCGCCAGTACGAGTTCCTGTCGACGCTGTCGGGGTACGTCAATCAGCTGGGCTGGGGGTCGTATGCGAATGATCACGAGGATGCGAACGGCCAGTTCGAGTCGAATTTCGAGTTCGCGGATGCGCTGACGACGGCCGATCGGGCGATCTTCTTCCGCTACATGGTGCACGCCATGGCGCAGGAGCGGGGCATGCTGGCGACCTTCATGGCCAAGCCGTTCGGCCATCTGACGGGCAACGGCGGCCACTTCCACATGAGCCTCTGGGACGAGGATGGCACGGTCGATCTGTTCGCCGACGCGGACGACTCGCAGGGTCTGGGCCTGTCGCAGCTGGGCTATCACTTCACGGCCGGTCTGCTCAAGCACGCCAGTGCGTACATCGCGGTCACGGCGCCGACCGTGAACAGCTACAAGCGGTTGACGACGACCGCCGGCACGCCGACCTCGGGGGCGACCTGGTCGCCGATCTTCATCACCTACGGCGCGAACAACCGCACGCAGATGCTGCGGGTGCCCGGCGGCCACGTCGAGGATCGCACCGTGGACGGCTCGTGCAACCCGTACCTGGCGATGGCGGTGATCCTGGCCGCCGGCCTGGACGGCGTCGAGAACGAGCTCGACGCGGGCCCGTTCAACGACGCCAACCTGTACACGATGACCCGCGATGAGCTGGAGGCGGCGGGGATCGAGCTGCTGCCGGCCAACCTGCTGGACGCCACCCGCAACCTGGCCAAGGACGACGTCATCCGCAAGGCGCTGGGCAACACCGGCACCGAGGACTACGTGGACTACTACGTCAAGACCAAGCAGGAGGAGTGGAACGCCTACCACGAGCAGGTCACCCCCTGGGAGGTGCAGCGCTACCTCACGCTCTTCTAGGAAGGGAACGACGGCGTGTGCGGAATCGCGGGGCTGTTCGCGAAGACGGATCGGATCGGAGACGAGCTGGGGGCGCACCTGGAGCGGATGCTGGTGCAGCTGAACGACCGCGGACCTGACTCGGCGGGCGTTGCCTTCTATCGCAACCCGGTCGCGCCGGGCGGATCGAAGCTGACGCTGCAGCATCCGGACGAGGGGTATGCGTGGAACGCCCTGGCCCGCGAGGCCGCCGACTCGCTGGGCACCGACATCGACATCGAGCGCCGCGCCAACCACGCCGTCCTCCGGCTCGAGGTGCCGGCCGACGCCGCCGAGGAGTGGGTGGAGGACGCCCACCCCGAGGTGCGGGTGATGAGCGCGGGCACCGTGATCGAGATCTACAAGGAGGTCGGCCTACCGGTTGCGTTCGCCGAGCGGTTCGGCCTGTCCGAGCTGACCGGCAGCCATGCGCTCGGCCATACGCGGATGGCGACCGAGAGCAGGGTCACGACCGACGGGTCGCACCCGTTCTCGACCGGCCTCGACCTGTGTCTCGTGCATAACGGCTCGCTGTCCAACCACAACCGTGTGCGCAAGGACCTGGAGCGGGAGGGCATCGCGTTCCGCACCGAGAACGACAGCGAGGTCGCGGCCGGCTACCTGATGTGGCGGATGCGCGAGGGAGCGTCGCTCGACCAGGCGCTCGAGGGCTGCCTGGAGGATCTCGACGGCTTCTACACCTTCGCCGTCGGCACGGCCGACGGGTTCGCGGTGCTGCGCGATCCGATCGCCTGCAAGCCGGCGGTGCTCGCGGAGACCGACGACTGGGTCGCGATGGCCTCCGAGTACCGGGCGATCGCCACCCTGCCCGGCTCCGATGGGGCGCGGATCTGGGAGCCGGAGCCGGCCACCGTCTACTCGTGGGAGCGGGTGCCCACGTGAGCGCCGCGGCGGAGGCGATCGAGACAGTCGACCTGGCGTCGACGCCGCTGCGCGATCTCAACCAGCGCCTCCACGACCAGGCCGGCCTGGACGATCCGGAGCGCCACTGGCGCGTGCTCAACCCGTCGGGCGCCCACGCGCTGGCGTGCGGCGTGGACGCGCCGATCGAGGTCGAGATCATGGGCCACGCCGGGTACTACTGCGCCGGCATGAACAAGCAGGCGACCATCACCATCCACGGCAACGCCGGCGTCGGCCTCGCCGAGAACATCATGAGCGGCGTCGTCCGCGTGACCGGCAGCGCCAGCCAGGCGGCGGGGGCGACCGCCCGCGGCGGGCTGGTCGTCGTGGAGGGCGACGCGTCGGCGCGATGCGGCATCTCACTGAAGGGCGGGGACATCGTCGTCCGCGGCGCCGTCGGCCACATGAGCGCGTTCATGGCCCAGACCGGCCGGCTGGTCGTGCTGGGCGACGCCGGCGACGCCCTGGGCGACTCGATCTACGAAGCTCGGATCTACGTCCGGGGCGCCGTCAAGGGGCTGGGCGCGGACTGCGTCGAGAAGGAGCTGCGTGACGAGCACCGCGAGGAGCTCGCCAGCCTGCTGGCCGCCGCCGGCGTCGACGACGCCGACCCGGGCGACTTCCGCCGTTACGGGTCGGCCCGCACCCTCTACACCTTCCACGTCGACAACGCTGGGAGCTACTAGATGGGAACCCAGGACGGGCTGCGCGAGAGCGCGCTCTACGACCGGCACACGATCCACGAGATCCAGCGCGCCGCCCGGGAGGGCATCTACGACATCCGCGGCTTCGGCGCCAAGCGCAAGGTGCCGCATTTCGACGACCTGCTGTTCCTGGGCGCCAGCGTCTCCCGCTATCCGCTCGAGGGCTACCGGGAGCGTTGCGACACCAACGTCACGCTGGGCACGCGGTTCGCGAAGAAGCCGCTGGAGCTGAAGATCCCGGTGACGATCGCCGGCATGAGCTTCGGCGCCCTGTCGGCCCCGGCCAAGGAGGCGCTGGGGCGGGGCGCCAGCGCGGCCGGCACGTCGACCACGACCGGCGACGGCGGGATGACGCCCGAGGAGCGTGGCCACTCCGACGTCCTGGTCTATCAGCTGCTGCCCAGCCGCTACGGGATGAACCCCGATGACCTGCGGCGCGCGGACGCGATCGAGGTGGTCGTCGGCCAGGGCGCGAAGCCGGGAGGCGGTGGCATGCTGCTCGGCCACAAGATCTCCGACCGTGTCGCCGAGATGCGCAGCCTGCCGACCGGCATCGACCAGCGCAGCGCCTGCCGGCACCCGGACTGGACCGGTCCGGACGATCTGGAGATCAAGATCGGCGAGCTGCGCGAGATCACCGACTGGGAGAAGCCGATCTTCATCAAGGTGGGCGCGACGCGCACCTACTACGACGTCCAGCTGGCGGTCAAGGCGGGCGCGGATGTGATCGTCCTTGACGGCATGCAGGGCGGCACCGCGGCGACCCAGGAGGTGTTCATCGAGCACGTCGGGATCCCGACGCTGCCCGCCGTGGTGCAGGCGGTCAAGGCGCTGGAGGAGCTGGGGATGCACCGCAAGGTGCAGCTGATCGTGTCCGGCGGGATCCGCTCGGGCGCCGACGTCGCCAAGGCGCTGGCGCTGGGCGCGGACGCCGTCTCGATCGGCGTCGCCGCCCTGATCGCTCTGGGAGACAACAGTCCCGAGCTGGCCGACGAGTACGCGAAGATCGGGTCGGCGCCCGGCTTCTACGACGACTGGCAGGCGGGTCTCGATCCGGCGGGCATCTCGACTCAGGACGACGAGCTCGCCGCGCGGTTCGACCCGGTCGTCGGCGGGCGGCGCTTGGCGAACTACCTGAGCGTGCTGACGCTGGAGGCGCAGACGCTGGCCAGGGCGTGCGGGAAGTCGCACGTCCACAACCTGGAGCCGGAGGACCTGGTCGCGCTGACCATCGAGGCGTCGGCGATGACCGGCCTGCCGCTGGCCGGCTGCGACTTCGCCTTCACGCCAGAATCGTTCGCGCGGGCGATGGCCCGCGCCGACGTCACGTAGTCCGAAGCCCCGCGTCCAGCAGCTCGCCGGCGAGCAGCCTCGCGTCAGCGGCCGGCCGCGGCGAGCGCTCGACCAGCGCCTGCGACTGAGCGCCGGCGAACACCAGCATCAGCTTACGGGACAACGCGTCCGGGTCGGCGGCGCCCGCCAGGCGGGCGCGCTCCTCCATCCATTCGCGGATCCGCTGCTTGTGCGCGCGGACGACCTGGTGCGCCGGGTGGTCGAGATCGGCCAGCTCCGCAGCGGCATTGGCGAAGGGGCAGCCCCGGAACTCGGGCATCGCGACCATCACCTCCAGCTGGGCGAACAGCGCCTCGAGCTGTCCACGCGGCGTGTCCGCCGCCGCCTCCGCCGCGCCGGTGAACATCTGGAACACCGGGATGTCGAGCGACTCGTAGGCGGCCACGATCAGCCCGTCCTTGCTGCCGAACCGCTCGTACAGCGTCCGCTTCGAGATGCCGGCGGCACGGCTGAGCGCGTCGACGCCCGTGGACGTGATCCCGTGCTCGTGGAACTGGGCGGCGGCGACGGCGGCGATCCGGTCGTTGGTCTGCATGTGAAGGAATGGTACCGATCGGTTTCCGATCCCGCCGGAAAGTGATAGGGTGGGTTCCGAAAACCGATCGGTGTTCGAGCGAAGGAGCAGGCGATGCGAAGGGTGATGGTGCGCTACCGGGTGAAGCCCGACCAGGCGGCGGCGAACGAGCAGCTGGTCCGGGAGGTCTACGAGGAGCTCGCGCAGCTGCGGCCCGACGGCTTCCACTACGGCACGTTCAAGCTCGATGACGGCGTGACGTTCGTCCACCTGGCCACGCACGTCACCGATGACAATCCACTCGGCCAGGTCACCGCGTTCGGCCGGTTCCAGGAGAACCTGCGCGACCGCTGCGACGAGCCGCCGGTGCTGACCGAGCTCGAAGAGGTCGGCTCGTTCCGCTTCGCCGGGGCCGCGTCGTGAGCGGCGCCGGGACGAAGGACGATCCCTGGCGGCTGAAGACGCCGCCGCAGACCTCGGAGTACGAGATGTACCGCGACCAGCGCGACGAGACGGACGTGATCGTGTGCGTCGTCGGCAAGACGACGCTGCTCTACGACGCCCGCGCGATCGACGACCTGCACGCCATGCTCGAGCAGCGCGGCGACTGGGTCGACCTGGGCAGCGCCGACGAGCAGAAGCCGGCGAAGGACGGCACGGTCGAGGCCTGGGGGCGCAGCGAGGGCAACCCGGTGGGCGGCTGGTACGGGCTCAAGAAGGGCCTGCGCGGCCGGTTCGGGATGTACATGCCGCCGCTGCTGGAGGAGCTGGGCCTGGCCGAGGTCGAGCACAACCCGCGGAACAACCGGATGCGAGCGATGTAGACGAGACCTATGCCGCGCGGGCGGGCTCGGCCTCTCTGGCGGTCGGCTCCGCCGCCGGTGCGGCGCGCATGGCCGGCACCAGGATCAGCGCGGCGAGCACGCAGCCGACCGCCGCCATCGCGTACGCGCCGCGCACGCCCAGCAGGTCGATCAGGAACCCGGCCGCGGGGAACGACAGGGCGAAGGCGCCGAGCGCGACCGCCTCGCCAGCGGCGTTGACGCGTGAGCGAACGCTGTCCGGCGTGCAGCGCTGGATGATCGTCTGCTCTGCGACGCCGACGGCGCCCTCGGACACGCCGGCCAGCAGCATCCCGGCCATCGCGACGGCGAAGGCGGGTGAGCCGGCGACCGTCGCGAACCCGGCGCCGATCAGCGCACAGCCCCAGATCATCGTCCGCGCCTCCGACCGGCGGGTCGTCACCCGCCCGATGAACGACCCCGCGATCGCACCGCCGCCCCAGCAGGCCACGATTACGCCGTAGCCGGCCGCGCCCTGACCGAACTCGTGCGCCAGCGGCAGCTCGGCGACCAGCACCGGTCCGAGCAGGAACAGCAGCACCATCCACGCGACAGTAATGCCGCGCAGGACGGGCGAGCGCCAGACGAACACGAAGCCGGCGCGCAGCTCTCCGCCGTGTTCCTCGCGCTGCGCCCCCGGCTCGGCGTGGAACCGGCCGGACACCGACCAGACCAGACCGGCCGAGATCAGGAACCCGACTGCGCCGACGGCGAACACGGCCGAGGGGGCGATCAGGGCCGTCAGCAGCCCGCCGATCAGCGGGCCGACCATCTGGCCGACGTTGCGGCCGACGGCGAGCGTCGAGTTGGCCCACTCCAGCCGGTCGTCGGCCACCAGGTTGGGGACGGCGGCGTTGGACGCCGGCAGGAAAGGCGCCTCGGCCAGGCCGACGAGCGCCGCCAGAGCGACCAGCGGCCCCGGCCGGTCGGTGAACGCCATGGCGGTCGCGCAGGCGGCGGCCGCTAGCTCGGAGACGATCATCACGCGCCGCCGGTCGTAGCGGTCGCCCAGCGCCCCGGCGATCGGCGTCGCGATGCCCGAGGTGCCGATGGCGACGAACAGCGCGGCGGACATCCAGACCGTCGAGTGCGTCTTCGCATAGACCGTCACCATCAGTGCGATCCAGCCCGCCTCGAACCCGGTCACGGCAATGGCGCGGCCGGCGGCGAGGCGGTAGATGGCGATGTGCGAGGGTGTGCTCACGAGCGAATCTCCGAAAGACGGCAGGACGGGCGGGGGCTGCGGCGTACGCCGCGGGCGACCGGTCAGGCGTGGAGATTCGGTGTCACGCCGACGACTCTACCACCAGCCACGGCGCGACCACCGCCGCCCACTCGTGCGGGCGGTCGTGGTGGACGGCGTGTCCGCCGGGCACCTCGGCGTAGGTCCACTCCGGGTGGACGGCGACGGCGGCGCGGGCGAAGGCGACCGGCACGATGTGGTCCTCGGCCCCGTGGATCACCAGCACCGGGCAGCGCACCCCGTCGGCGATCGCATGAAAGGAGCCCGGTCGCACGGCGAGCCGCGCCAGCTTCGACAGCTGGCCGGCCTTCGTGGGCGTCGGCCGCGGCGTCCGCCGCCGGTCGGCCAGCTCGCCCAGGTACATCGCGCGGTGGCGGGCGTAGTCCCAGGCGGTGGTGGCGTAGGAGCGTCCACCGCGTGCGGGCGGGAAGAACGAGCCGGTCAGCACCAGCCCGTCCACTCGTTCCGGGCGCTGCGATGCCAGCGCGATCGCCTCGACGCCCCCGAACGAGTGCCCGACGAGCGCGAACCGGCCGTCGCCGGGAACGGCCGCGACAATCGTCGCGCGGTCGCCCAGCGCCTGTGCGGCCGGACTCCACTCGGCGGCCGATCCGCCGACGCCGTGCAGGCAGACCAGGGTTGGCCGGTGCGGGGTCATGCGCACACGGTAGATGGGGAGGCGCGGCGTGTAACAACGGGGTCAGACCCCGTTGTTACATCGGCTCAGCCCCGCGGCTCGCCGTCGTAGTAGTCGAGCGTCTCGATGCGCCCGATCACGCCGAGGCCGCGCCAGTAGATCTTGCGCGACCGCGGGAACCAGGCCATGTCGTTGGGCTTGCGGGTGCCGTAGATCAGCATCGTCACGCCGCCGGGCCCCGCGCGAAACGCGTGGCCGACCCCCGATCCCGGCGGCCTGGCGACCACGTGGCCGGGGCGGATCTCGATGTCTTCGCGGGCGACGCCGCGCGTCTCGGCGACCGGCGACGGCCACAGCTCGAGCGTCGCCGATCCGTCGAGGATCACGAACAGTTCCTCCTCCTCGGAGTGGCAGTGCGGCGGCGATCCGGTCGCGCCGGCCTCCAGGTGCTCCCAGTGCAGGCCCGACAGGACGCTGCGCTCGCGGGTCGCCAGCGGCGCCGACCGGACGCCGGGAGCCGTGTCCTCGAGCTCCACCTCGTCGACGTTCAGGATGTTCGGCGGTCGGGCGGCCGGCTCGCCCACCGCCAGCGGCTGCGACTGCGCCTCCACGTCCCACGGATCGTCGTCGCGTCCCTCGGCCCACGGCCAGCCGAAGCGGATCGCCCGCGAGCGCGGCAGCCAGCCGATCTCGGTCGGATGCCGAGTGCCGAACACCAGATACTCGAGGCCCGCATTCCCCGCGACGAAGGTGTGCTCCAGCTCGTTCGGCCGGTGGATCACGCAGTCGCCGGGCCGCACCTCGTGCACGGCGTCGTCCTGCCATGCAAGGCCGTCTCCGGCGAGCACGAAGAACAGCTCCTCGGACGCGCCATGCGAGTGGGGCGGCGTCGGCAGCTTGCCCGGGGCCACCTTCACCCGGTTCAGCCCGACGGTCGTCGCGCCGGCCGCGTCGCCCAGCCGCTGCCAGACCGCGTCCATCTCGCCCTTCGCGGCGCGGTGGGAGTCCACGTCATCCCAGTGTGCGAGGCCCACGGCCGCAGTCTAGGTGCGGCACCCGAGCTTTACGCGAGTCCGGGTGGGGCGCTCTGTACGCTCTTTGGCGTGAGCGCTCGGATCCTGCTTGTCGAGGACGACCGCTCGATTCGTCAGCTGGTCGAGCTCGGGCTCGAACGCGCCGGCTTCGTCGTCACGCCGGTGGCGGACGGTCGCGAGGCGCTTGATCGCTTCCGGTCCGGCGCGCACGACGCGATCGTGCTCGACGTCATGCTGCCGTCCCTGGATGGGCTCGAGGTGTGCCGCGAGATCCGCCGGACGAGCCAGGTGCCGATCATCATGCTGACCGCCCGCGCGGAGACCCCGGACATCGTCGCCGGCCTGGAGCTGGGGGCGGACGACTATGTGACGAAGCCGTTCGAGGTGGCGGAACTGGTGGCGCGGATCCGATCCGTGCTGCGGCGCACCGCGTCCGCCGATCCCCGCCGGCCACGCCGCATCGGCGATCTCGAGATCGACGAGGACGCGTTCCAGGCTCGGCGGGACGGCTCACTGGTACCGCTGACCGCGACCGAGTTCCGGCTACTGGCCGAGCTCGCCCGCCGTCCCGGCCGTGTGTTCAGCCGCGACGTGCTGCTCGAGGCGGTCTGGGGCTACGGCT
Organism: uncultured Actinomycetes bacterium; assembly: GCA_963809205.1. GTDB lineage: Bacteria > Actinomycetota > Thermoleophilia > Gaiellales > JAICJC01 > DATLLN01. The sequence goes on from CAWEIS010000009.1 coordinate 28,351, forward strand.
ACCTGGGCGACTCGCGGCTGGTCGACGTCGCCGTGCAGCGGCTGCGTGCCAAGGTGGAGCGAGACCCCGCCCACCCGGCGCTGATCGTCACCGTGCGCGGAGTCGGCTACCGGCTGGAGGAACCCCCTTGACCGCGCCGCGTCCGTCTCCCGGCCGGCTCCGCCGGCGGCTGGCGATCGCCTTCGCCCTCGTCGGCGCCGTATCGTCGGGGCTGCTGGCGATCGGCTCCTACGCCGTCGTCGAGCGTGCGCGCACCACCGACGCTCAGGATAGGGCCCTCGTCCAGGCGAAGGCGAATCTCCAGCTTGCTCGCTCGGCGGCGTCCGTCGAGCAGCTGCAGCGCCGGCTGGCGTCCCGGCCGGGGTTCGCGACGGTGCCGGTGGTGGACGGCAAGGCGCAGCCGGGCACGCTCCCCGTGCCGCCCGACCTGTCACGGCTGGTCGGTGACGGGAACCTGGCCTATCGCTGGTCGACTGTCCGCGGCCACCGCTACCTGGTGGTCGGCGCACCGTCGCGTGGCGCCGAGCTGTACTTCTTCTTCGACGAGCAGCAGCTGCAGGACGATCTCGATCAGCTGCGGGTGATCCTGATCGGCGCATGGCTCGTGCTCGCCGCGTTGTCGGCCCTGGTCGGCATCGTGCTCGCGCGCAGAGTGCTGGCACCCGTCGGCGAGGCCAGCGCCGCTGCGCGGGCGCTTGCCGAGGGTCTGCTCGAGACGCGGTTGCCCAACCGAGGCGCCGACGAGTTCGGCGAGTGGGCCTCCTCGTTCAACCAGATGGCGGACGCGCTGGAGGCGAAGATCGACGCGCTGTCGCTGGCCCGCGAGCGGGAGCAGCGGTTCACGGCGGACGTCGCGCACGAGCTGCGAACGCCGCTGACCGCGCTGGTCAATGAGGCCGCGATCCTGCGCGACCAGATCGACCGGATGTCGCCCGACGCCCAGCGGGCGTCGCGGATGCTGACCGCCGACGTCACCCGCCTCTCCCGACTCGTCGAGGATCTGCTGGAGATCTCGCGGCTCGACGCCGGTGCTGAGCCGGTGCGCGCCGAGCCGGTCGATCTCGGGATGCTCGTGCGGGCCGTGCTCGCCGAGAACGGATGGGCGGGCTCGGTCGCCGTCGCCGTCGACGTCCCGCCCGTGGTGTCCGACCGTCGGCGGCTGGAGCGCGTGATCGTCAACCTGATCGGCAACGCGCTGCTCCACGGCGGGGGCCGGGCGGAGGTCTCCGGGCGCGTGGAGGGCGACCGCTTGGTGCTGACCGTGACCGATCACGGGCCGGGGATCCCGGCGGGCGAGCTGGAATCGGTGTTCGGGAGGTTTGCCAAGGCCGGCGGAGGAGGGGGCGGGAGTGGCCTGGGCCTGGCGATCGCCCGTGAGCACGCGTCGGCGCTGGGTGGAGACGTCCGGGTCGAGAGCGAGCAGGGGGCCGGCGCGGCCTTCTCGCTGATCCTTCCTGTTGCAGAACCGTTACCCGCGGGTGATGGCTCCGTTGCCTGGCACGGCGAAGATGGGGACATGTCCACACGGGAGCTGAGCTCATGAAACACCTCGTCGCCCTCGCCGCCATCCTCTTGGCCTGCGCCGCGTGCGGCGCCGACACGGCCACCGTCGTCTCCAGCGTCGCCCCGGGATCGCAGGGAGCGTCGGTGCCGCCAGCGACGACCGAGCCGGCTCCCGGCGTATCCGATCCGGCGCCCGGCTCGTCCGAGCAGTCTCCGCCCGCCAACCCGGTCGAGGTGCAGACCTGGTTCACCCGCGGCGACTCGCTCTGGTACTCGAAGTCCTTGGTCGAGAAGCGCCCGGGGATCGGCACCGAGGCCGTCAACGCACTGGTTGGCGGCCCGCGTCAGTTTCTCCGCGCGGGGGGAGTGTCGACGGCGGTGCCCGGCGGCACGCGCCTGCTGGGGCTCGACATCGCCGGCGGCATCGCGACCGTCGACATGAGCAGCGAGTTCGCGGCGGGGGGCGGGGTGCTCTCCGAGCGGATGCGGCTGGCGCAGCTCGTCTACACGCTGACCCAGTTCCCGTCCGTCCACGGTGTGCGTCTGCGTCTCGACGGCAAGGACACGACGGTCTTCTCGGGCGACGGGATCGTGCTGCCCGACCCGATGCGCCGCTCGAGCTTCGCCGACCTGTTGCCGGCGATCGTGGTCGAGACGCCGGGCATCGCCGACCTCGTCGCCGGGCCGATCGTGGTCAAGGGGACGGCGGACGTGTTCGAGGCGAACGTCAGCATCGAGCTCGTCTCCGGAAACGGCAAGGTGCTCGCCAGGACGTTCACGACGGCGACCTGCGGAACCGGCTGCCGCGGCCGCTACCAGGCCACGCTCGATTACACGCCGAAGCGCCTGCAGGACGTCACGCTGCTCGTCCACGACGATGATGCCGCCGGCACGGGAACGCCCCCGCACCAGGTGGCGATCCCGATCATCCTCAAGCCGTAGGCGGCCGGGTCTAGGATGCCGCCGTGCCCGCATCCTTTCAGGACGTGGCTCCCGGCCTGTCGATCTGGCGGACCGCGCATCCGGACTGGCGCGAGGGGCTCGACTGGCCGCAGACGGTGACGTCGACGCTGGTCGAGTCGCGCGGCGAGGTGGCGGTGCTCGACCCGGTCGCGCCGCCCGACGACGAGGCGTTCTGGGCGCGGATCGACGCGCTGCGCCCGACGATGGCGGTGATCCTCAAGCCCGACCACGTCCGCGGCGTCGACACGTTCGTCCGGCGATACGGCGTCCGGACGTTCGGGCCGTCGCTGTTCTGGCGCGACGACATCCCGGACGCCGAGCTGGAGCCGATCGAGCCGGGCAGCGTGCTGCCTGGCGGGCTGGAGGCGCTGTACGACGGCCGCGGCCGCAACGAGACGCCGCTGTGGTTGCCCGATCAGCGAACGCTGGTGTTCGCGGACGCCCTGACGGCGCCGCACGGTGAGCTCCTGGTGTGGGGCACGCCGTGGCATGAGCAGCGGGCGCTGCCGGCGCTGCGCGCCATGCTCGACCTGGCGTTCGAGACCGTGATCGTGGCCCACGGCGAGCCGGTGCACGATCGCGCGGCGTTCGAGCGTGCGCTGGGCGCGCCACCCTGGAGCGGCTAAGCGCCCCGCGATACGCTGCGGCGATGTCCGGCCGCGTCGAGTTCGTCCTCCGCTTCCGCGCCGCCGCCTACGAGCAGTGGAAGGCCGTCTTTGACGACCAGATCGATCTGCGGCTGCGCCACGGGGCGACGGGACACCGGATCTGCCGGCTGGTCGGCGATTCCCACGACTACGAGGTCGTGGTCGACTTCGCGTCGCTGGGCGGCGCCCGCGGGTACGCCGACGAGGTGGGCAGGCTCGAGCTGCAGCGGCGTGCGGCGGTCGAGGGCGGCGGCCATCACCGCCGGCACTGGGACGAGAGCATCCGCGAGACCGTCGACACCGCCGTGTATGACTAGATGACGCTGATCGAGGACTATGCGTTGATCGGCGACCTGCAGACGGCCGCGCTGGTCAGCCGCAGCGGGTCGATCGACTGGTGCTGCTTCCCGCGGTTCGACTCCGGCGCCTGCTTCTCGTCGCTGCTGGGGACGCCCGATCACGGCCGCTGGCTGCTGGCGCCCGCCGACACCGTCGACGTCACTAGGCGCTACCGCAGCGACACGCTGATCCTGGAGACCGTTTTCGAGACAGCGGACGGCGCCGTGCGGGTGATCGACTTCATGCCGCCGCGCGGCGAGGCGCCGGACATCGTGCGCATCGTCGAGGGGCTGGACGGGAAGGTCGAGATGCGCTCCGAGTTGGTGATCCGGTTCGACTTCGGCCGGGTGCTGCCCTGGGTGCGCCGCGTCGACCACGCGCGGATCGCCATCGCAGGGCCGGATGCCCTGTGCCTGCGGACTCCGGCGCCGGTGCGCGGAGAGGACTGGAAGACGGTCTCCGAGTTCACGATCGAGCCGGGCCATCGCATCCCGTTCGTGCTCACCTGGTTTCCGTCCCATCAGGAGCCGCCGGCTGCGATCGACGCCGAGGAGGCGCTGGCGGACGCCGAGCAGTACTGGCTCCAATGGGCGCGCTCGGGCGCGCATGTCGGCGGCTACCACGACGAGGTGCACCAGTCGCTGCTGGTGCTCAAGGCGCTGACCTATGGGCCGACCGGCGGCATCGTGGCCGCGCCGACCACGTCACTGCCGGAGCGGCTGGGCGGCGTCCGCAACTGGGACTACCGCTACTGCTGGCTGCGGGACACGACGCTGACCCTGTTGGCGATGCTCGAGACCGGCCACCGCGACGAGGTCGAGCAGTGGAAGCACTGGCTGCTGCGCGCGGTGGCGGGCGATCCGGCGGACGTCCAGATCATGTACGGCATCGCCGGCGAGCGGCGGCTGGACGAGTGGGAGCTCGACTGGCTGCCCGGCTACGAGGGCTCGAGCCCCGTCCGCGTGGGCAACGCCGCGTCGTCGCAGCTCCAGCTCGACGTGTACGGCGAGATCCTCGAGGCCTTGTACCAGAGCGCCCGCGCCGGGGCGGAGCACGACTCCAACGTCTGGTCGCTCGCGCGGAAGCTGCTCGGCTGGCTCGAGCACGGCTGGCGGGAGAAGGATTCGGGACTATGGGAGGTGCGCGGCCCGGCCCGCCATTTCACCCACTCCAAGATGATGGCCTGGGTCGCGTTCGACCGCGGCGTGCGGTTCCACGAGGAGCTGGACCAGCACGGGCCGGTCGATCGCTGGCGGCGCGCCCGCGACGAGATCCGCGCCGAGCTGCTGGAACGGGCCTGGAGCTCCGAGAAGCAGGCGTTCACGCAGTCCTACGACTCCGACGCTCTGGACGCCAGCGCGCTGCTGATGCCGAAGGCCGGGTTCCTCGAAGCCACCGATCCGCGGATGGTGTCGACGGTCGCAGCGATCAGGCGCGAGCTCGTCGTCGACGGGCTGGTGCGGCGATACGTCCCGGAGGACGAGGGTGTCGACGGGCTGCCGGGCGGCGAGGGCGTGTTCCTGGCCTGCTCGTTCTGGCTGGCAGAGGTGCTCGCCCTGCAGGGCGAGCACGACGAGGCCCGGGAGCTGTTCGAGCGGCTGCTCGACCTGCGCAACGACGTCGGTCTGCTGTCCGAGGAGTACGACCCGGTCGCCCGCCGGCAGCTGGGCAACTTCCCGCAGGCGTTCAGCCACCTGGCGCTGGTCGGCGCCGCGCTGGCGATCGGCGGCGGCCGGCGGTGACGAGGGGGCGGGCCGGCCCCCTTTGGCGTGGAGACCGGCCCGCCCGTCGGTCGTCGACCCCTGGTCCCCGGGCGTCTTCCAGCTCCCCAGCATCGCCCAAAGCCAAGGTAGTCGCTTATCGGCAGATCTGATACTGCAGTTTAGAGCAGTGTCGCTCGTCACCTCCGGTTGGCGAACCGGACGACGTCGGTGCCCGAAGACCGCCCAAGCTAGCTCTCTGTAAAGCGACCGGTCTTCTGTCGACACCGAAAGGAGCTGTATCGAAATGGTCAAGCGCCTCGCACTGACGGCGCTGGTCGGAGCGGCCGTCCTCACGGGTGGTGCAACGAGCGCATTCGCGTCGAGCCACCGTGAGGCACCGTTGATCTCCCAGGATCCCGAAGCGGATCTGACCGACGTTTACGGCTGGGTGGATCAGGCTGATCCGACGAAGGTGAATCTGATCGTGAACGCGGTCCCGTTCGAGTTGCCCAGCGGGGCGCCGAACTACTACCAGTTCGGCACCAACGTTGCCTACGACATCAACACGGACCGCAACGGCGACGGCAAGCCCGACGCCACGTTCCGCTTCCGGTTCACCAGCCACGTCCGCAACACCGGGACGTTCCTGTACAACCTGGGCGAGGTCGACTCGCTCGGATCGAGCAACCTCAACGTCTATCAGACGTACTCGGTTGTGAAGATCACCTATCCGGGCGGCAAGCCCACCTACAACACGGTGGCGTCGAACCTGCCCGTGGTCCCCAACAACGTGGGGCCGAAGTCGATGCCGAACTTCGCGTCGCTGGTTCACCAGGGCGTGAAGACGCTGAGCGGAGGAGGCAAGGTGTGGGCCGGCCAGGCCGACGATCCCTTCTTCCTCGACCTCGGCGGCATCGGCGACCTGCTGAACATCCGGGCGCAGGGAAGCGCTCCGGACGCGATCGCCGGCTTCAACGTGCAGTCGATCGCGCATGCAGGTGCCGAAGTCCTGGATCGTCGGGTCGAAGCCGACGGTCGGGATCTGGGCCGACACGATGAGGCGGAACATCAACGTCCTCACCGGTGGCGGCTCCGGCAGCTGGGTGCAGGTCGAGCGGCTTGGCAACCCGCTGGTGAACGAGGTGTTGATCCCGCTGGCCAAGAAGGACGACTGGAACCACAAGACTCCGGCGACCGACAGCCAGTTCGACACCTACTTCCTGAACCCGGGCCTGGCCGGGCTGCTGGGCGCTCCGGCGACCGGCCGCACGGACATCCTGTCGGTGTTCCAGACCGGCGTGTCCGGGCTGAACAACACCGGATCGCATCACGCTGAGATGCTGCGTCTGAACACCAGCATCCCGCCGTCTGCGAATCCGAATCCACTCGGCGTTCTTGGTGGTGACAACGCCGGCTTCCCGAACGGTCGCCGGCTTGCGGACAACGCCACGGACATCGAGCTGAAGGCACTGGCGGGCGCGCTGCTCGGCAACGACACGAGCGGTGTCTCCCAGGGCGTCACGCGCAATGACGTGCCGTTCATGGGCCAGTTCCCATACACCGGTATCGCCCACAGCGGTTTCGAGGCGATCCACCAGCTGCCCACCCCATGACCGACCAGGCGGGGGCGCGGTCGTTCGCGCCCCCGCCGCTCCCCACCTCTGAGGCCATGATCGACACGATTGCAAAGCCGATTCCCGCGTTCGTCGCCCTTGTCGCGGGCGCCGCGGCGACGATCGCCGTCGCCGTTGCTCTCCACGGCAGCGCGTCGTCGCAGCCCGAGCCGACGGCGGCCGAGCGCGCCGCGGCCGCACCGCTGGTGGCGCCGCTGCCCTCGCCGGGTGAGAGCACGCGGTCGCAGATCGACCGCTTCACCGCCGCGCTGGCGGCGGCCCCGAGCGACCCCTCAGCGTACGACAACCTCGCCTTCGCGGACCTGCAGATGGCCCGCGAGGACGGCGACCCGACCTGGTACACCAAGGCCAACCGGCTGCTGGAGCGCGCGGTCGAGCTGGCGCCGCGTGACGCCGCCGCGCTGGCCGGCCTCGGCTCGCTGGCGATGTCCCGGCACGATTTCGCAGGCGCCGACCGGCTCGGCCGGCGGGCCCTCGCCCTGGCTCCCGACAATGCGTTCGCACTGGGTGTGATCGTGGACGCCAACATCGAGCTGGGTCGCTACGCCGTGGCCCGCCGGACGCTCGAGCGGATGCTGGCGACCAAGCCCAACCTGTCGTCCTACGCCCGCGCCTCGTACCTGCTCGAGTTGCACGGCCGTGTTGCCGCCGCCCGCAGGGCGATGGTCGAGGCCGTCCGCTCGGGTTCTCCGGCTCGCGAGAACACGGCCTGGGCTCAGGTGCAGCTGGGCAACCTCGACTTCAATCATGGCCACCACCGGCTCGCCGCCGCCGGGTACACCGCCGCTCTCCGCACCTCGCCCGGCAACGTCGCAGCGCTGGCCGCGCGCGCCCGGCTGGACGCCGCGCTCGGGCGCTACGACGCCGCTGCCGACGGGTATCGCGCGGTCGTCGCGCGCTACCCGCTGCCGGCGTACGTGATCGCCTACGGCGACGTGCTGCAGGCCGCCGGCCGCCACGCGGCGGCGCAGCGCGAGTACGCGCTGGTGCGCGCCGAGGAACAGCTGTACGCAGCCAACGGCGTCGATGTCGACGTCGAGCTGGCGCTGTTCGACGCCGACCACGGCGGTGATCCCGCCCAGGCGGTGCGCCGCGTCCAGTCGGTCGCGGCGACAGCGCACAGCGTCACCGTCTGGGACGCGCTGGGCTGGACGCTGTACCGCGCCGGCCGGCTCGAGGCCGCGTTGAGGGCGGCGAACCGGGCGCTGGCGCTCGGCACCGAGGATGCCGGCTTCCTCTTCCACCGGGGCGCCATCGAGGCCGCGCTGGGCGACCGCTCCGCCGCCCGCCGCGATCTCGCGCACGCGCTGGCGGTCAACCCCCAGTTCTCGATCCTGCAGGCACCGATCGCGCGGCGGTTGCTCGCGGAGGTGTCGTGATGCGCAGGCTGCTGCTCCTGCTCGCCGCCGCGGCGGGACTGTCGGCGATGGTGCCGGCCACCGCATCTGCCCATCCGCTCGGCAACTTCACGGTCAACCGGTACAGCCTGATCGACGTCGGCCGCGAATCCGTCTCCGTCCGGTTCGTCGTCGACATGGCCGAGATCCCGACGTTCCAGGCGCTCGCCGGAGCGGGGACGCGCGACGGCCGCGCGATCCTGTACGCGCAGCGTGAGGCACCACGCTGGGTGCGTGGGCTCGACCTGCGCGTCGACGGCCGGCGAGTACCGCTGTCGCTCGTCCCGGGCAGCGTTCGCGCGAGCCTTCGCCCTGGCCAGGCGGGCCTGTCGATCATGCGCGCCGAACTCACGGCCACCGCGGCGGTCTCCGGGGCGGGGTCCCACGCGGTGACCTACCGCGAGGCCGCCTTCGGCAACAAGGTCGGCTGGCGCGAGATCGTCGTCGACCACAGCGACGGCGTCGTGCTGACCAGATCGACCGCCGCCACTCGGGACGTCTCGGACATGCTCCGCCACTATCCGGCCGGCCTGCTGCAGTCGCCGCTTGACGAGTCGTCTGCCTCGCTGACCTATCGCCACGGTTCTGGACGGAGCGTTGTCGTCGCACCCAGGCTGCCGTCCGGCGGCGTCGACGTGGGCACATCCGAGTCTGGCTTCACCTCGCTGGTCGGTCACCGCCACCTGACTCCCGGGTTCATCGTGCTCGCGCTGCTGCTGGCGATGGCATGGGGCGCGCTCCATGCACTCAGCCCGGGGCACGGCAAGTCGATCGTGGCGGCGTACCTGATCGGGTCGCGCGGTACGGCCCGCCACGCGGCGTTCCTGGGGGCGACCGTGACGATGACCCACACGGCGGGCGTCGTGGGCCTCGGCCTGGTGACGCTGTTCCTCTCGCAGTACATCGTGCCCGAGACGCTGTATCCGTGGCTGGGGCTTGTATCCGGCTTGATCGTCGTCGTCATGGGCGCGTCGATCCTGGCCCGCAGGCTCTCGCGGCAGCGCGGCCATCACCACAACGGTCATCAGCACCATCATCATCACCACCACCACGAATCCGGTCATTCCCACCAGCCGCCGGGCGCCGACGGGTCGCCGATCACCACCCGCAGCATGCTCGTGCTGGGCGTGTCGGGCGGGATCCTGCCCTGCCCGTCGGCGCTGGTGGTCATGCTCGGCGCGATCGCGCTGCACCGGGCCGCCTTCGGCCTCGCGCTGGTGGTCGCCTTCAGCCTCGGGCTGGCGCTGACGCTGACCACGATCGGCGTGCTGGTCGTCTACGCCGGGCGCCTCATGCAGCGTGTGCCTGACCGGGGCAGCCGCGTCGTCCGCTGGATCCCGGCGTTCAGCGCTGCGGTTATTACGGCACTCGGCATCGGTCTGACCATCAGGGCGCTCGACACCTTCCCCGGCGGGGCGGGCGGGTTGCTCGACGACCTCGGCACCCCCGCCGCGGCCGCCGCTGCCGGGCTCGCAGTGCTCACCGCGACGGCCGTCGCGGTCATCCGCCGGCCCTCCGCGCGGTTCACGACCACCGAAAGGACGCATCCATGACCACCGTCACCGTCACCGGGCAGCGGGCGCCCGACCGGTCGCAGTGGCTGCGGTTGGGGGGCTTCCTCTCGGCCGTCGGGCTGCTGCACGTCGTGGGCTGGGGGCTGTTCCTCTACTACGCGCGCTCGGCGCCGGCCTTGGCCGGGCTGGGGATGCTCGCCTACACCTTCGGCCTCCGCCACGCGTTCGACGCCGACCACATCGCCGCGATAGACAACACGACCCGCAAGCTGCTGGCCCAGGGCCGCAAGCCGATGGGCGTCGGGTTCTTCTTCTCGCTGGGCCATTCGACGATCGTGTTCGCGCTGGTCGCCGGCCTCGCCGCCGCCACGCGCGCGGTCGATTCGCAGATCCCCGCGTTTCAGACCTACGGCGGCTACATCGGCGCGAGCGTGTCCGGGACGTTCCTGTGGGTGATCGGCGTGCTCAACCTGATCGTGCTGGTCGACATCGTGCGCATCTTCTTCGCGATGCGCAGTGGGGCGTACGACGAGCACCAGCTCGAACGCCATCTGCACGACCGCGGGCTGATGAACCGGTTCGTGTTCGGCCGGCTGTCCCGGGCGGTGACGAAGAGCTGGCACATGTACCCGCTGGGGCTGCTGTTCGGCCTGGGATTCGACACGGCCACCGAGGTCGGGCTACTCGCCGTCTCCGCGGGCGTTGCCACCCACGCCGTACCTGCCGGCGCGGTGCTCTCGCTGCCGATCCTGTTCGCAGCCGGCATGAGCCTGCTGGATACCGCCGACGGCGCATTCATATCCCACGCCTACGGATGGGCGTTTGCGAATCCCGTGCGCAAGGTCTACTACAACATCACCGTCACCGGCCTGTCCGTGGTTGTCGCCCTGCTGATCGGCACAGTCGAGCTGCTGCAGGTCGCCTCCCACAAGCTGCAGTTGAGCGGCGGCGCCTGGGACTGGCTGAACGCGCTCGACTTCGAGCTGCTCGGCTACGCCGTGGTCGGCGCGTTCGTCGCCACGTGGATGGTCAGCGTGGCGGTCTGGAAGCTGCATCGCGTGGAGGAGCGGTGGAGCAGGCACCTCGATCTCGATCACAGAAAGGACACAATTCGATGACCCAGCTCGCTCACCCCCTCAGCCGCCGCCCGCGCACCTGGCTCGCCGCCGCCGTGCTGGTCGGCGTGCTCGCTCTTACGGGCGCCGTCGCCCTCGGGTCGCGCGCCGCAAACCCGGCCGCGCAGCCGATGAACGCCGATGCGCATCTCGCATCAGGCCGGGCCACCGCGGCGTCGCTACGGACCCTCGCGGTCGACGATCTGGGGGCGACCACAGACGTTCCGCGGTACGCCGCGTCCAGCGGTCTCGACCGCGTCCGCCAGGCGGGGTGCCGCAACGGGGCATGCGCCCTCGCGTTCAACACCGACTACGCCCCCGCGCTGCACACCGTCGACCAGCTGATCCAACAGCAGGGGCCGATGCTGGCCGCAGCGTTCGCCGACCCAGGCCTGCGGACGCTCACGGTCGTCACCTACGGCCCCTCGTCGGCCGGCGGGCGCGTGAGCCAGAACCCGTTGTTCGCGCTGCGCTGCAGCCGAGCCGGAGTCGTCGGCGCCGGACTGGCGCGGGCGTCCGCCGCCGCCATCCAGGCGGCGTGCGACTACACGCCGTACGTCAGCTGAGCAGCGGTCCGGCCGCTTTCACCCGCATCCGCACCGACGGGGTGGTCAGGTAGGCGAGGGGAAGCTCCTCCAGCTCGACGATCTCCACGCTGCCCGGATCGGCACCCGCACGGACGGCCTCATCCCGGGCCTCGTCCCTGGCCTGGGCCAGCAGCGCGTCGCGGCCGGACTCGCCGACGTGGTAGATGCGGTCGATCTGCCCGGACACGGCGGCGATCGCCGCGCCGATCGCGTTGGCGACGTCGTGGTGCGGCGGCCGGATCACCTCGCTCACCCCGGGCAGGCGGTCGGGCACGAGGACGCTGCCGCCGCCGACCACCACCAGCGGCCGGTCGCCGCGCGCGGTCTTCACCCGGTCGACGGCGTCGGCCAGCATGCCGTCGGCCCGTTCGAGGCCGGCCAGCAGCCTGGCGCGGTGCGCCTCGGCCGGCGCGCTGCCGATCTCGGCCCGCCCGGCAGCGACCGCGGCGTCGGTCAGGGTCGGCGTGGCGCCGCCGAACACCAGCGCCTCGTACGGCAGCCGGTAGCCGACGCTGCGCGGTCCCGACGCCGCCGTCCGAGATCACGCTGCCGCCGCCGACGGCGATCGCGACCAGGTCGGGCATCCGGAAGTTCGTGCGGATGCCGCCGATCTCGACCGCGGCGCTGGACTCGCGCGGGAAGCCGTTGGCGAGCACGCCGACGTCGGTCGAGGTGCCGCCGACGTCGGCCACCATCGCGTCGCGCAGACCCGTCAGGTACGCCGCGCCGCGCAGGCTGTTCGCCGGCCCGCTGCCGATGGTCAGCACCGGGTGGCTGACGGCGTAGTCCAGCGCCATCAGCGTGCCGTCGTTCTGGGCGAAGAACGTCGCCGGCTCCAGCCCGTGCGACGCGAGCGCCGTTCCCAGGGCACCCGCCACCTCGACGGCGACCGCGCGCAGCGCCGCGTTCAGCACCGTCGCGTTCTCCCGCTCGAGCAGGCCGACCGAGCCGATCTCGTGGCTCAGCGAGACGTGGATGTCGTCGCCCAGCACCTCGCGCACGATCGCCTCGGCCGCCAGCTCGTGCTCGGCGGAGACGGATGCGAAGACGCTGGTCAGCGCGACCCCGTCGACCGAGCCGGCCAGGGGCTCGAGGAACCGGCGCAGCTCGTCGCCGTCCAGCGGGACGATCTCGCGGCCGTCGAACTCGATGCCGCCGCCGACGATGGCCTCGCCCGCCGAGACGGCCGCGCGCAGGTCGTCCGGCCACATCATCAGCGGCGGGACGGCGGTGGTCGACGGCCGCCCGATGCGGGCGACCGCGACGCGCTCCAGTCCCGCGGCGCTCGAGCACCGCGTTGGTGGCGTGCGTCGTCCCGAGCATCACGTGGGTCACCCGGCCGGGCTCGACTCCGGGGGCCGAGAGGACGGCGTCGACCGCGGCGGCGATGCCGCCGCTGACGTCGGCCGTGGTCGGCCGCTTCGCCTTGGCGACCAGCCCGTCGGCGCGGTCGAGCACGACGGCGTCGGTGTTCGTGCCGCCGACGTCGATGCCGAGCCGCAGGTCGATCGCCGTGCTCACGCGGACGAGCTGCTCCACCGGGACGTAGTCGAAGTCGTAGCCGAACGCCCGCGGCCCGGCCAGCGCGAGGCCGGCCTCCGTGCGCCACACCGGGTCGCAGGGGAACGCCACGACCGACACCCGCTGGCCGTAGCGGAGCCGCTCGGTGTGGATCGCGTGGCCGGTCTCCGCGTCGAGCACGGTGATGATGTCCGGCACCATCGCCCGCGGGCGGCCGCCCTCGAGCGCGACCAGGTTCTCGTTCTGGATCTCCAGCTGCAGCAGCCTGCCGCGGTGCTCCTCCAGCCCCTCGACGGTCGCCGAGCCGCGGACGAAGCCGCCCGCCACGCGGCGCTCGACGTCCGTCAGCTTGCCGTGGAGCAGCAGCACCGCGCCGATCGCCTCGCCCAGCGCCCGCACCGGGTCGTCGGGAGCCTCCAGCGCCCGGCCGATCCGCAGGGCACGCGAGACCGAGCCGCGGACGGTGGCCTCGCGGGCGCTGGGCGGCCGTCATCGGGTACTCGGCGGACGAGGCGGTGCCGCCGAACTCGACGGCCGCGGCCCTCGCCAGGCGCTCCAGCCAGTGCCCGTCCGTGGTGCGGATGACCACGCGGTTGCCGCGCTCGTCGGTCATCACGCACGGCGACGGGTCGATGCCGGCGATCTCCATCGTCTGCTGCTGCACCTCGGGAAAGGCGCGGCCCATGGCGTCGGCGTCGACGACCGGCAGGCCCATCCGCGCCGCCCAGCTGATCGGGAGGATGCCGTTGCCGCCGCCGATCTCGGCCGCCATCACGGCGACCACCGGCCGCCCCATGACCTCCTCCAGGCTCTCGCGCAGCCACTCGCCCTCGCGCTCCGACCCCAGCTTCTCGATCGACACGGTGGGCGCGCCGATGCCCCCGCAGGACATGATCAGGCCGTCGTCGGGCAGGTCGTCCAGGTCGACAAGGTCGACCGGCCCGCACTCGCGCATCGCGTGCGTGCAGGCGAGCACGCTGACGTAGGTGTCGCCGCCGCCGCCGGCGCCCAGCACGGAGCACCCGCGTGCCAGCGCCGGGAGGGTGTCGACGTCGATCCGCATCGCGGCATTGTGTCGCACGTGAGACCGCGGCCGATCGGGTAGTCATTCCCATGATGGAGCATCGGGTGGTGATCGTCGGCTGCGGGTTCGGCGGCCTGTTCGCGGCCAGGACGCTGAAGCGCTCGCCGGTGGCGCTGACGGTCGTCGACCGTCGCAACCACCACCTGTTCCAGCCGCTGCTCTACCAGATGTCCACGGGCATCGTGTCCGAGGGAGACATCGCGCCGCCGATCCGCGCCATCCTGCGCCGTCAGCGCAACGCGACCGTGCTGATGGGCGACGTGGAGCGGGTGGACGTGGCCGGACGGTCGCTGCGGGTGCGGGCCGCCGACGGCATGATCGACGTGCCGTACGACAGCCTGATCGTCGCCGCCGGCGCGCAGCAGTCGTACTTCGGGCACCCGGAGTTCGAGGAGTTCGCCCCGGGCATGAAGTCGATCGAGGACGCGCACGCGCTGCGCGCGCAGATCTTCGGGGCGTTCGAGGCCGCGGAGGCCGAGGCCGATCCCGACCGCCGCCGGTCGTGGCTGACGTTCGTCGTGGTCGGCGCCGGCGCCACCGGCGTCGAGATGGCGGGCCAGATCGTCGAGCTCTCGCGGCGGGCGCTGCGCCGCAACTTCCGCCGGATCGACCCGGCGGACGCCCGGGTGGTGCTGCTCGACGGCGGGCCGACCGTGCTCGCCGCGTTCCCGGCCGCCCTGCAGGAGCGGTCGGCGCGGGCGCTCACCCGGCTGGGCGTCGAGCTGCACGTCAACGCCCCGGTGACCGGCGTCGACGCGGCCGGCGTGGACGTGGGCGGCGACGATCCGGCGGTCCGGCGGATCGAGGCGCGGACGCGGATCTGGTGCGCCGGGGTCGAGGCGTCGCCGCTGGGGGCGGCGCTCGCGGCGCAGACCGGCGCGAAGGCCGATCGCGCCGGGCGGGTCGAGGTGCTGCCCGACTGCACGCTGCCCGGCCATCCCGAGGTGTTCGTGGTCGGCGACCTGATGAGCCTCGACCGGCTGCCCGGAGTCGCCGAGGTGGCCATGCAGTCGGGCAGGCACGCGGCGCGGACGATCCGCCGGCGGCTGGACGGCGATGCCGAGGCGCGGCCGTTCCGCTACCGCGACCTGGGGACGATGGCGACCATCAGCCGGTTCAGGGGCGTCGCGTCGATCGGCCCGATCAACACCGTCGGATTCATCGGCTGGGTGCTCTGGCTGGTCGTCCACCTGGTGTTCCTGACCGGGTTCAAGAATCGCGTCTTCACGGTCGCCAACTGGACGCTGGCCTTCCTGGGCAGCAGCCGGCCGCAGCGCGTGATCTCACTGGCCGAGCTGGACGCCGCCACCGCCCGCAGGCCGCCCGGGCCGTCCGAATGAGGTTCACCCCATCGGGATGATCCGGACCCCAGCGCGTAGGAGTACTGTCTCCCCACGATGCCCGAACGCGTGATCATCCTGGGTGGAGGATTCGGCGGGCTCGGTGCGGCACGCAAGCTGAAGAAGGCGGATGCCGAGGTCGTGTTGATCGACCAGCACGACTACCACACGTTCCAGCCCTTGCTCTATCAGGTTGCCACTGATCTGCTCGATGAGGGCGCGGTCGGGCATCCGCTGCGCGACCTCTTCCACGACCAGCCGAATGTCACCGTGCACGAGGCGACGGTCGTCGCTGTCGACGCGGATGCCCGCCAGGTGCGGTTCGCCGAGATCGCGCCGCTGGCGTACGATCATCTCGTCCTGGCCCTCGGCGCCAACGTCAACTTCTTCGGCGTCGACGGCGCGGGCGATCACGCGTTCCCGATGTACACGCTGGCGGACGCCATCCGCCTCAAGGATCACATCCTCGAGCGCTGGGAGTCGGCCGACCGCGACCCGGGCCTGGTGGACGACGGCGTCCTCAACATCGTGATCGTGGGAGGCGGCCCGACAGGCGTCGAGAGCGCCGGTGCCTTGGCTGAGCTGTACCGCAGCGAGTTCGCCAAGGACTACCCGCACCTGCCACAGGACCGCATCCGCCTGGTGCTGGTCGAAGCCGGGGACGACGTCTTCGCGATGTTCGATTCCAAGATCCGGGAGTACACGCGCAAGGCGCTCAAGGAGCGCAGCGTCGAGGTCATGCTGGGCGAGACGGTGGCGGCCGTGACGCCGACCCGAGTGCATCTGGCGTCGGGTGCAACTGATCGACGCGCACACGCATGGTCTGGGGCGCCGGGCTGCACGCCAACCCGGTGGGTGCGCAGCTGGGCGTCGAACTCGCACATGGCGGCAGGATCCCGGTCGACCCCGATCTGACGGTCCCTGGCCATCCCGAGATTTCAGCCGTCGGGGACATCGCGGCCATAAGGGAAGACGGCGCCGACCGGCCGTTGCCGCAGCTCGGCTCGGTCGCCCTGCAGTCAGGCGAGCACGCCGGCAAGAACATCGCGTCCCGGATCGCCGGGAAGGACACCAAGCCGTTCCGGTATCACGACAAGGGGACGATGGCCACCATCGGCCGGGGCGCTGCCGTCATCCAGACACACCACGGCCGCGCGATCACCGGCGCCCCCGCGTTCCTCGCGTGGGGTGCCGTGCACCTAGCCCTGCTCTCGACGGGTGAGGACCGGGCGAAAGCGATGATCGACTGGACGTGGGCGGGCTTCTCGCATGAGCGGCCAGGACGAATCAGCGTCAATACCGAAAAGTCACAATCTGCGGCCCGCTGAGATCGGCCGCGCAGCGACGAGGAGACACGGCGATGACAACAGGTGCAGCGACCGCCGCCAGGAACCGCCCGGCGGCCCGCGATGAGCAGCAGCAGGCGGCGGATGTGTTCGTCGATTTCGGAATCACGGGCGACCTCGCCAAGGTGATGACATTCCGGTCGCTCTACCGACTGGAGCGGCGCGGGCTTCTCAACTGCCCGATCGTCGGCGTCGCCGTCAACGACTGGACGGTCGAGCAGCTTCGCGATCACGCGCGCAAGTGCATCGAGGACACAGGCGAGCAGGTCGATCCAGCCGTGTTCGACCGGCTGGCCGACCGGCTGTCGTACGTTGAAGGCGACTTTGACGACGCGGCCACATACAGTCGGGTCGCCGATGCCATCAAGGGCGCCGAGCACCCGGTTTTCTACCTGGAGATCCCGCCGTTCCTGTTCGGCAAGGTGGTCGAGGGCCTGACCGAGGCGGGCCTCACCGCGAACGCCCGTGTGGTGGTCGAGAAGCCGTTCGGCCATGACCTGGAGTCGGCGCGGGCACTGGCGGCCGAGTTGCACACCTACATCGACGAGTCCCAGCTCTACCGGATCGACCACTTCCTGGGGAAGATGGGACTGGTCGAGGTGCTGTTCCTACGCTTCGCGAACACGATGCTGGAGCCGGTCTGGAACCGGAACTACATCGAGTCGGTGCAGATCACGATGGCCGAGGAGTTCGGCGTCGAGGACCGCGGCCACTTCTACGACCCGGTCGGCGCGCTGCGGGACGTGGTGGTCAACCACATGATGCAGGTCGTTGCCGCGGGCGCGATGGAGGCCCCTTCCGGTGGAGATCCGGCGACGATCAAGAATGCCCAGGTCGCGCTCTGGCGTTCCGTCAGTGCGGCCGACCCGGCCCACTACGTGCGCGGTCAGTACGACGGGTACCTCGAGACGCCCGGGGTCGAGCCCGGCTCGACCACCGAGACCTACGCCGCTCTGCGGCTGGAGATCGACAGCTGGCGCTGGTCGGGTGTGCCCTTCTACCTGCGCACCGGTAAGCATCTGCCGGTCACCCAGACCGAGCTGCGACTCGTGTTCAAACACCCGCCACGGCTCGGTTTCAACATGTTGGACCGTCGGCCGGAGGCCAACCAGCTGGTGGTCAAGCTCGACCCCAGTACGGGGATCAAGATGATCCTCGACGCCAAACGGGCGGACCGCGGCGGAGGCTGCGGCGATCGACCTGACGATGGAGTTCGGGGCCGAGGGAGGCGAAGGGCCGACGCCGTACGAGGTGCTGCTGCATGCGGCGATGGTGGGGGACAGCACGCGGTTCATGCGCCAGGACGGCGTCGAGCAGACCTGGCGGATCATGCAGCCGCTGCTCGACGCTCCACCACCGGTGCAGCCTTACGCGAAAGGGTCGTGGGGGCCTGCAGCCGGGGACAAGCTCGTCGCAGGTTACGGCCGGTGGCACGGACCATGGATCGAGGCGTCATGAGCTCCACGAGTACCGCACCGAAGACGCACCCGCAGAGCGCCGCCGCGCCGTCGCCGTTCCCGCCGATCGCCGAGTATGCGTTCCTCTCCAACTGCCACACGGGTGCGCTGATCGCGGCCGACGGATCGATCGACTGGCTGTGCATCCCGGCATTCGACGCGCCCAGCGTCTTCGGCGCCCTGCTCGACCGGCAGGCCGGCAGCATGCGCCTCGCGCCGTTCGGGATCACGCACCCCGTTGCGCGCACCTACGTCGCGGGGACGAACGTGATGATCACCACGTGGCGGACACCGACCGGCTGGCTCGAAGTGCGGGACGCCCTGACCATCGGGCCGCGCAGCCATGAGGACGAGGTCACGCCGCACACCCGCCCGCCGGCCGACGACGACGCCGACCACATGCTGGTGCGCACGGTGCGCTGCGTCGAGGGCCGCGTCGAGGTCGAACTGGTGTGCGAGCCGTGCTTCGACTACGGCCGCGAGGCGGCGACCTGGGAGCTGGTCGACGGCGGTCGCAACGCGGCGGATGCCTCCGGCGCCGGCCAGCGCTTCCGGCTGGCGTCCGACCTGGCGCTCGGCGTGGAGGAGACCCAGGTGCGAGCACGCCACGTGATGCACGCGGGCGACTCGGCGTTCTGCGCGCTGTCGTGGGCCGAGGGGCTGGCTGTGCCCGAGAGCGTCGAGGACGCCGACGCGCGGATCACGGCGACCATCCGCTTCTGGCGCATGTGGATCGGCAATGCGCGGGTGCCCGATCATCGCTGGCGTGAGCCGATCCAGCGGTCGGCCCTGGTGGTCAAGGGGCTGACGTACATGCCCACCGGCGCCACCGTCGCCGCGCTGACGACATCGCTCCCCGAGACGCCGGGCGGCGAGCGCAACTGGGACTACCGCTACACCTGGATGCGGGACACGACGTTCACGCTGCAGGCGCTGCACTGGCTCAATCTCGACTGGGAGGCGGACGAGTTCATGCAGTTCGTCGCCGACCTGGAGCCGACCGAGGACGGGTCGCTGCAGATCATGTACGGCATCGACGGGCGGCGCCAGCTGCCCGAGTCGACACGCGACGACCTGTCCGGCTACGCCGGGGCACGGCCTGTGCGGGTCGGCAACGGCGCCTTCGACCAGCGCCAGAACGACGTGTTCGGCGCCGTGCTCGACTCGATCCTGCTACACACCCGCAAGAGCCAGCGGCTGCCCCGGCGGCTGTGGCCGATCGTGCAGTCCCAGGCGGAGTGTGCCACGAAGGTCTGGCAGAACCCCGACCAGGGAATCTGGGAGGCGCGCGGCAAGCCGCAGCACTACGTCTCGTCGAAGATCATGTGCTGGGTGGCGCTCGACCGCGCTGCCAAGCTGGCGGGCATCCGGGGCGACGCGGAGTTGTCTGCCACGTGGGCGGCAACCTCGGAGGAGATCCGGGACGACGTGCTGAAGAACGGCGTCAGCGATGCGGGGGTGCTGCGCCAGCACTACGACACCGACGCACTGGACGCGTCGGCGCTGCTGGCGGCCAACTTCGGGTTCCTGCCGGCCGACGACGAGCGGCTGCGAGCGACCGTCGACGCCATCGCCACCGATCTCACCGAGGACGGCTTCGTCCTGCGCTACCGCACGGACGAGACCGACGACGGATTGTCCGGCAAGGAGGGCACGTTCCTGATCTGCTCGTTCTGGCTGGTCTCGGCGCTGGCGGTGGTGGATGAGGTCCAGGCGGCGCGCGACATGATGGAGCGTCTGCTGCGGATCGGATCGCCGCTGGGGCTGTACTCCGAGGAGTTCGATGTCGACACCGGCCAGTACCTCGGCAACTTCCCCCAGGCGTTCTCACACCTCGCGCTGATCGAGGCGGCCGCGAGGATCATCGTCCCTGAGGTACTGGGGCAGTACTGATGGACTCCTACGACGTGATCATCGTTGGCAGCGGCGCCGGTGGCGGGACGCTCGCCGGCCTCCTTGCCCCGTCAGGCAAGCGGATCCTGCTCCTCGAGCGCGGCGACTGGCTGCCGCGCGAGCCGCAGAACTGGAGCGCGCAGGACGTGTTCGTGGACAACCGGTACGTCTCGCCGGACACGTGGTATGACGCCTCCGGCAAGCCGTTCCAGCCACAGATCCACTACAACGTCGGTGGGGCGACCAAACTCTACGGAGCAGCGCTCTACCGGCTGCGGGCCGAGGACTTCGGCGAGCTTCAGCACCACGACGGCGTGTCGCCGGCCTGGCCGATCGCCTACGACGAGCTCGAGCCGTACTACACGATGGCCGAGCAGCTGTACGAGGTGCATGGCGCCCGCGGCGAGGATCCGACGGAGCCGCCGGCCAGCGCGCCCTACCCGTTCCCGGCGGTGTCCCACGAGCCCCGCATCCAGCAGCTGGCCGGACGATCTCGCGGCAGCCGGATTCCACGCCGTTCCACGCGCCCATGCGGGGTGCGGCTGCGCGAGTCCGAACATGCCGTACAGCGACTGCGTTCGCTGCACGGAACTGCGACGGCTTTCCCGTGCGTCGTCCACGGCAAGTCGGACGCCGAGGTGTTCGGCGTGCGGCCGGCGCTGGAGCATCCCAACGTCACGCTGCTGGTCAACGCCCGCGTCGAGCGGCTGGAGACCGATGCCGGCGGCGGCAGCGTCACCGAGGTCGTCGTCACGCGCGACGGCCAGGAGGAGCGCTACACCGCCGACCTGGTGGTGCTCGCCTGCGGCGCGGCGAACACGGCCGCGGTGCTGCTCAACTGCCGCCGGCAAATGATCGTCACCCGAACGGGCTGGCGAACGGCTCGGATCAGGTGGGCCGCAACTACATCTTCCATAACAGCCAGGCGGTGCTCGCGTTGTCCCGCGAGGAGAACCCGACCGTCTTCCAGAAGACGCTGGGCGTGAACGACTTCTACTTCGGCGCGGACGACGCCGACTTCCCGCTGGGCAACATCCAGATGGTCGGCAAGTCGCAGCCACCGATGTACCGTGGCGAGAAGCCGGGCGAGACCAGGTTCGCGCCACACTGGTCGCTGGAGACAGGTGGCCCTGCACGCCGTGGACTTCTGGCTCTCGACCGAAGATCTGCCGCGGCCGGACAACCGGGTGACCGTCGACGGCGAGGGGCGGATCCACCTCGCGTACACGGCGACCAACGATGAAGCCCAAGCGCCGGCTGTACGAGAAGCTGCGCTCGATGCTCGGCAAGCTGGGCATGCACGAGGACCACCTTCTGCACCGGTTCGCGTACATGAAGAACGAGATCCCGGTGGCCGGGGTGGCGCATCAGGCGGGCACGTGCCGGTTCGGCTCCGACCCGGCCACGTCCGTGCTGAACGAGGACTGCCGCGCCCACGAGGTCGACAACCTGTACGTCGTCGACACCAGCGTCTTCCCCAGCATCGGCGCCGTCAACCCGGCGCTCACGGCGATGGCGAACTCGCTGCGGGTGGGCGACCACCTGCTGCAGCGGATGGCCTAGAGGTCGTCGAGCAACTCGCCCCGGCCGGTGATCGCCGGCGGGCCCCAGATCAGCAGCACCGCGTCGGCGGCGCTCTCGTTGCGCACCTGGATCTCGGTGCCCGTCGAGACCCGGCGAACCCGCCCGCCTTCACCTCGACCAGCTCCGGCGGTTCGCCCAGCGCCAGCGTCACCGTGCCCTCGAGCACGGCGAACACCTCCTCCTGGGCGCCCTCCCGGTGACGCCGCCCGCGGGCACCGGGCGGGTAGCGCCAGACGGTCGCCCGCGACGACTCGAGGCCGAGCGCCTCGGTCAGGCTGGCCGCATGCCGCGGCGCATCCTGTTCGCGATAGGGTCGCTCGGCGAACTCCAGCCCGTCGATGTGCGCCGTCCGGTGGGCCACCGCGCTACTTGTCCTCGAGCCCGGACGGGGCCAGCCCGGCGACGGCCACCGCGAGCCGGCTGGGCCGGCGGCCGGCGGCCTCGGCGCGCTCCTTGCGGTGCACGCCCTCGCGGACGACGTGGGCGCCGAGGAACCGGATCGGCTCCGGCGGGAACGGCGCGACGCGCTGGTCGACCAGCGGGTGACGCGCCCAGCTGTCGTCGCGGTCGAGCGCCAGCGATGCCAGGATCCGGCCGCCGATCAGCGACGGCGCGACGCCGTTGCCGCTCCAGCCGA
Organism: uncultured Actinomycetes bacterium; assembly: GCA_963809205.1. Taxonomy (GTDB): domain Bacteria; phylum Actinomycetota; class Thermoleophilia; order Gaiellales; family JAICJC01; genus DATLLN01. Next base: position 50,615 of record CAWEIS010000009.1, read on the forward strand.
CGCCGTACACGATGTCCGGGTGGCCGCCCAGGTGGCCGAGCAGCGGCAGGCCGGTCGGCGAGCGGTCGATCGGGCCCGACCAGCTGTGCGTGACCGGGACGTCGGCCAGCTGGGGGTAGGCCAGCCGCAGGTCGTGCTCGACCAGCTCCGCGCGCCGCGCGTCCTCGTCGAACCCGCCGGGGATGCGGCCGCCGTAGGCGATCCGCCAGCCGCCCTTGCCGAAGGCGATCCGCCCGTCGCGGGTGGTGCGGTAGTAGTCGATCATCTGCTGGCAGTCGGTGATGCACTCGCCGCCGGTCCAGCCGATCTCGGCGAGCCGTTCGGGGATCGGCGCGGTGGCCACGATGTCGCTGGAGACGACGACCAGCAGCCGGCGCAGCTCGCGGATGCTGGCGCGCCCAGGCGTTGTTGGCGATCACGATCTTGCCCGCCTCGACGGAGCCGCCGCCGGTCTCGACCCGCATCCCGCCGCGGTCGATCCGCCGGACGACGGTGTGCTCGTGGATGCGGACGCCCTGCTCGAGCGCGACGCGCCGCAGCCCGCGGACGAGCGCGGCGGGCTGCACGGTGGCCGCCGTCGCGCTCGAGCACGCCGGCCAGGTGCTGCGGCGATCCCGCGCGCCGTGAGATCTCGTCGGGCGACAGGCGCTCGAACGCGTCGGCGCCCAGCCGCTCCGCCAGCTCGACGGTGCCCTCCCAGGCGCCGAGCTGGGCATCCGTGCGCGCCGTCCAGAGCCAGCCGCCGGCCCGGTAGTCGCAGTCGATGCCGTTGGCGCTTGCGAACTCTCCGAGCTCGGTCACGGCGTCCGAGGACTCGCGGCAGACCTGCAGCGCCCCGGACTCGCCGGCCAGCTTGACCAGCGACGGGAGCTTGGCCCACCAGGACAGGGCGAACCCGCCGTTGCGGCCCGATGCGCCGCCGCCGCAGATGTCGGCCTCGAGCACGACGACGTCGAGGTCGGGGGACGACTGCTTGAGGCGAAGCGCCGTCCACAGGCCGACGTACCCGCCGCCGACGATCGCCACGTCGGCGCTCGCCGGCCCCTCGAGCGGCGCGGCGTCCTCGCGGCCGGCCAGCGCCTCCTCGAGCCACAGCGAGCGGTGCGGCTCGTTGTTCGCCCCGTTCCTCACCCCCGCAGCATGACACCGGCCGGTCGGCCGATGTGCCGCTGGTCGCGATTCCGCAATCTGTAACGGTTTTGCAAAGAATCGATCGTGCGTATTCAGTCCCGGCGATGGCGGGCGATTACCGGTGTGACCGGCCAGGAGGGGTCCGGCGGTCATAACGGTTCTGAGGGGGTCAGACATGACGACAGCAATCGCAATCGATCCGGCGTCCGAACTGCAGGAGCTGGTCGAGGAGCGCGACGGAGTCGAGCCCGTCGTCACCATCGCCGGCGACACCGCGCTGGCGTCGTACCGCTTTGCCCACGAGGTGCGCACCGACGTCTGGGTGCTGCGCGAGGACGGATGGAAGCTTCTCGCCGTCAACCACTCGATCGGCTAACGAGCAGTACCGCTGGGGTCAGGAACCTCTGGCGCGGTGCCAGAGGTTCCTGACCCCGTTGGCACCTCTGCGGCCTGGAGGTGCGCACCGCCAGCTGCGCATCACCTCGTTGACGTGGGCCGCGCCGATCAGCGGCCCGTCCGGCAGCGGCAGCGCGCGCGGGTGGAGGATGAATGGCTCGGTCTGCGGCCCCCCGATGCCCCCGTGGAACGAGATCAGCTCCTCGAACGCGCAGCCCTCGTCCAGGTCGGGGTCGTAGAAGCTGCCGACCATGATGTCGGCGACGTGCTCGAAGCCGTCCGTGCGCAACAGATGCTGCGCCGCCGTCGGTGAGAACGCGGCCAGCGGGTCGTCGCCCTCGAGGTGCCCGGATCTCCAGGTGGAGGACGCCGCCCGCGCCCATCGCCAGAGCCCCCTGCTCCTGGGAGCGCACCAGGATCCACCCGACGTGCGGATGCGCGCGGAGCGCGGGGATCAGCTCGGGATGGCGGGCGTCGATCTCTTCGCGGGTCAGCCGGCGAGGCTCGTCCATCAGGTAGACGAGGCCCAGGTTGCCGGAGCCCGAGCACGACCACGCTCTTGCCGCTGACGTCCTTCTTGTCGTGCTTGGCGGCCGCCTTCTCGGCGTCCCGCCCGGTGGCCTCGCCGATCGCGTGGCCGACCATCGACTGCTGCTCGTCGCCGTCGGCGATCTCCATCACGTCGCCGCCCGACAGCGAGCGCTCGACCAGATCGTCCAGGCCGTAGCCGTTGCGTTGCTTGAAGGTCGCCCCCTGCGTCTGCCCGTGGTCGGACAGGACGACGATCTCGTACGGGCGGGGCGCGTAGCGTCGGGCCTTCTCGATGCGGCCGAACTGGGCGTCCAGCTTGCGCAGCGCCTCGAGCGTGTCCGCCCGTTCCAGGCCGGAGTGGTGGGCAACCTCGTCGTAGCTCGAGAACGTGGCGTAGACGGCGGGCCGGCCGGCCATCATGTCGGACAGCACGCCGTATACGATCAGATCGCGGACGACGACGCATAGCCCGGCGCGGATGAACGGGTACTCGCCGCCGCGATGGCCGCGTGGACGCACGTCTCGGCGGATCGACCGCAGGTTCGCAACCCATTCCAGGATCAGCTCCCAGCCGAACAGCACCAGCACCCGGGTGACGTTGAAGCCGTTGGCGAAGAACGCCCGGTAGCCGGGGTTCGCGCCCTTCTCGGCGTTGATCCGGCTGACCGTCAGGATCACCTCGTCCGCCTCGCCCGACAACAGGTTGCCGCGGCTGGCTCCGCCGTCGCGCAGCAGGCCCTTCCCGCTGGTGTGGCGGCGCTCGATCTCCTCGCAGTCGTCGGGCGCCGAGCACGTCATCAGCCGGCCGGTCTCCTTCTCGACCCAGCGGAAGGCGGGGATGTCCTCATTCGAGCCGAGCAGGATCCCGGCCTGGCTTGCGCCGGTCTGGGACGACAGGTCGGTCTCCCAGCCGGTCAGCTTGTAGCCATCCTCGGCCACCCAGCGGGCCATGTTGGGGGCATTCCCGTCGCGCATCGCCCGGCGCAGGATGGGCAGGCCGAGGCCATCGATCTCGAGGTAGATGATGCCCGGCTCGTCGGTCTTCTGCCGGCCGCCGCTGCGCCGCGCGACGCGCTGGATGACGCGGAACGAGTACTCGCTGTCGTCGTCGACGCCGGCGCCGATCTCGATCACCAGGCTGACCGCCGATGCCACCAGCGCGACCACCAGGGCGACGCCGAACCCCGAAACGTGCAGGTCTCCCTCCGTGATGCTGTCCGCCGCCATCAGCATCAGCGCGTCCAGCACGAGCACGGAGAGGAATCCGGTGACAAGCGTGAACGGCAGCCGCAGCGCCGCCACCAACGGGGGCAGGATCGCATTCAACACTGCGATCACCGCGGCCGCGAACAGTGCGCTCCAGAAGTTGCGGACGTCGGCGCCCGGGACGATCCACGTTGCGACCAGCAGCGCGATCGCCGACACGATCCACTGCAGCACCAGGTGCGGCGCCCGCAGCCGCGGTTGCTCCGCACGCCATGTCACCGCGTGGGCGTAGGTTGGCTGTTCGGTCGCCACGCTGCGATTCTCTCGCAAATGGCGATCCGATGCGTTGTCCTACGCGGCGGTGCGCTCGCGCTCGCGCAGCCAGCGCACCAGGTCGGGCGATGACCGTGGCCGGGACAGCACGAACCCCTGGATCTCGTCACAGCCCAGATCTCCCAGGCGCTCCCAGGCCTCGAGCGTCTCCACGCCCTCGGCGATCACCCGCAGGCCCAGGTTGTGGGCCAGGTCGACGATCGCCTGCACGATCTTCATGTCCTGCGAGTCGCTGGTCATGTTGAAGACGAACGCCTGGTCGATCTTCAGCGCCTGCACCGGCAGCCGCTTCAGGTAGGCGAGGGAGGAGTAGCCGCTGCCGAAGTCGTCGATCGCCGCCGCGACGCCGAGGTCGCCGATCCGCGAGACGATCTCCTGCGAGCGCGTGGGGTCGGCCATCAGGACGCTCTCGGTGATCTCGACCACCAGCAGCGAGGGATCGAGGCCGGCGCGGTCGATGGTGCGCGCGATCTGCGACGGCAGGTCGGCGTCGATCAGGTCGCGGGTCGAGAGGTTGACCGACACGGGCAGCCGGATGCCGTCCTCGTCCAGCCACCGCTTGCACTGGCCGACCGCCTGCTCGAGCACCCACATGGTCAGCAGCCGGATCAGCCCGCTGCGCTCGGCGAGCGGGATGAACTGGTCGGGTGGGATCCGGCCGCGCTCGGGATGCTCCCAGCGGACGAGCGCCTCGACGCCGCAGATACCGCCGCGCAGCTCTGCCTGCGGTTGGTACTCCAGCGTCAGCTCGCCGGCCTCGATGCCCCGCCGCAGGTCGGCGGCCAGCGCCAGCCGCGATGTGTGCTGTTGCTCGCGCCCGACGTCGTGCACCTCGACCCCTGTGCGGTTGCGCTTCGCGACGTACATGGCCGTGTCCGCCTGCTTGAGCAAGGTCTCGAAGTCCGGCGCGTGGTCGGGGCAGACGGCGACGCCGATGCTGGCATCGAGCTGCAGCATCATCCCGTCGATCGCGAACGGCCGCTCGAGCAGCCGGCCGATGGCGTTGGCGATGACGCCCGCGCCCTCCAGCCCGACCGGCGCCAGCACGGCGAACTCGTCGCCGCCCAGCCGTGCCAGCATCGCGCCGTTGGGCATCTCCGGCTCCAGCCGGGCGGTCAGCGCACGCAGCAGCGAGTCGCCGCTGAAGTGCCCGAGGTTGTCATTGACCTCCTTGAACTCGTCGAGGTCGAACAGCAGCAGGGACACCCGCTCGGAGTCGCGCCGGCGGATGATCGCCGACTCGGCCGTCTCCCGCAGGAGCATCCGGTTCGGCAGCCCGGTCAGCGGGTCGTAGCGGGCGACGGCGGCCTCGACGGCGGCGGGCGTTCCGGGAGGCGTCCGCCGCACGCGCGGCGCCGCCGGTCGGCGCAACGGGGGCAATCCGACCGCGCCCAGCAGCAGTGCGACCAGCAGCGCGGCGCCGCCCCCGAGCAGCCAGAGCGGCGGGCCCCCACCGGACGCCGCCGGCCCGGCGAGCACGCCGACGCGGGCGGCGCCGCCCCAGCTCCGCACCGCGATCCTGCTGTCCCCGGGGCCGCCGCGGGTGGCGGCGATCAGCGGCCGCGGGACGACCCTGGTCCGTCCGGCGACCCCGCCCCCGGCGTCGATGATCACCACGCTCACCCCGTCCCGGGCGGCGGTCGTGCGCGCCTCCCGGATGATCGCGCGCCGCTGCCGCGGCGTGGCGTGAACGAGCCGCCCGGCGATCGAGTCGGCGAGGTGCGCGGCGGCGTCAGGTCGCCGGGTGCCGGCCATGCGGCTGCCCGCCGCGAGGCCGAGGGCCGTCGCGCACACGAGTGCCGCCGTGAGCAGGAGACGAACGCGGGTTGTCATCGGGGAGCTGAGACGCGAAGACGACTCCCTCTCCACATCGGCAGAATTCCCGCTCTGGTTGAGGGCTTGCGCCCGTCAGTCGAAGACCCGGCGCCCCTTACGCACCGACCGCACAGGCGCGGTCTCGAAGGCGACGGAGGCTGCGCGGACGCAGCGCGTGAGATCACCGTACAGCTCGTCCAGGGAGATGCCGAAGGCGGCGGCCACCTTCCCCGCCGTGCGGAGCGTCGGCTCGGAGTGCGAGTTGAGGATGTTCGCGAGGCCGGTGGGGGAGATCCCGATGTATGCGGCGAGCTCCGCCCGGCGCAGGTCGTGCATGCCGATCAGATGTCGCAGGTTCCGCCCTGCCTGGCTGGTGTGGCGGCCAAGCGGCCGAGCGGACTGATCCATCCGACCGATCGTATCCCGATTATCGACTTTGTCAACTGACAAACTTGACAATGGGACAAGCGGACTGCCTGCAGGCAGTTCGTGAACGCGGCTTAACAGATGCTTGCCGTTCGGCGGCCCGGGCTTGGCCGCTGGACAAGTGCTCTTGCTGGACAACACCGGCGGCTTCGACGCCGGCCGAGCGGCGGTCACGAGGCGATGCGCTTTGGCGGCCGGTTCCCGGTTGACGGCGTCCGGCGGGGGCCGTAGACATTTCCCATTGCTTCGATGGAAAAAGGGGAGAACCGGGGCATCGAGGCAACCACCCCGGTCTCCTCAAAAATCGCCGGCTCCGGAGCCGGCGGCACACCGTCACTGGAATCGAAAGGGGCACGACCCATAATGCACTCGACCTCACCGGCGCGGCACCGCCGCCGGGCGCGCATCGCGACGCTCGGCGCGGTGGTGCTCGCCCTCGTGCTCGCTGCGACGAGCGCGGTCGGCGTTGCCCGCGCGGCCACGCCGACCAAGCCCGTCAACATGATCGGCAGCGGATCGGACGTCACCTATCACGTGATGAGCGCGCTCGACCTGCTGTACAACGAGTCCCCCGGCTGCAACATCACCGTGCAGACCGGCACACAGCCGCTCGACTTCACCTGTCAGCCGCCATCGACGGGTGACGTGACCAGCGAGAACAGGCTCCACGACAGGGCGATCGAGGCGTATCCGATCGGCGGCGGCGCGGGCGTCAAGCAGCTGTGCGCCCACGGCACGGCCGGCGTCGCAGCGATCCAGTATGCCCGTCAGACCTCGGCACCCGACGCCACCGTCTGCACCGGCCTGAACTACGTGGCCTACGGCCGCGATGGCATCACCTGGGAGACCTGGCCGAACGTCGCCGGTTCGGCGACGGCAGGCGTCAACAACCTGACCACCGCTCAGCTGCAGAACATCTACGTCAACTGCAGCATCACCAACTGGAACCAGGTCGGCGGCGGCAACGCCCCGATCATCCGCTACACGATCCTCAGCTACTACGGCACGCGGAAGGCGTTCGACGGCTTCCTCGGCGGGAGCAGCTCGAGCTGCCCCAACACCAAGCTGATCGATCAGACCGCGAACCAGGAGATCCCGGCCGCCGATCGCGCCACCGCGATCGCCCCGGTCTCGATCGGTTCGTGGACGGAGCGCTTCGGCGCCGGCGGCGTGCCCGACGGCAGCAAGCTGGGCTCGATCGACGGCGTGACCCCGACCGAGGCGCACGTCGCCGACGGCTCGTTCACGTTCTCGCGGTTCCTCTACAACGTGACCTGTGTCGGCGTCGGTACGCCGAAGAAGTGCGGCACCGCCATCGCGGCCACGCCGGGCACGACGAAGTACGTCGGCAAGAGCGGCTGGCTGTGCAAGGCCACCGCGCACGTGGCTGATCCGATCACGGGCGTCAACTACCGGGACGAGATCACGAACACCATCCGCGACTTCGGCTTCGCACCCCTTCCGCTGGGGCCGCAGGGCGGAGGTTCGACTCTGACCAACTACTGCCGGTTCGCCGCAAGCTGACCGGTAGCTGACTGACGAGGAACCAGCCCGATGAGTGCACCAGCAGCACCGATTGCGACGGCCGATGTGCCACGCCGGATTCGCAGCCAGCGCACGCGAGCAGATCGCGTGTACCGGCTGACGGCGAGCGGCGCGGGGCTCGTCACCCTGGTGGTGCTGTTCCTCATCGGGCTGTTCCTCCTTCTCCGCGCGCTCCCGACGTTCCGGGAGAACGGCCTCTCGTTCTTCACCTCCACCGGCTGGAACCCGGCCGTGCCCCACGAGACGGGCGTCGCCGCGCTGCTGTACGGCACGCTGGTCGTTGCGACCATCGCGCTGGTGCTGGCGGTGCCCGTCTCACTGCTGACCGCCCTCTACCTGACCGAGTACGTGTCGCCGCGGATGCGCGCGCCGCTGGTGACCGTGCTCGACCTGCTGGCCGCCGTGCCCAGCCTGATCTACGGCATCTGGGGCTTCTTCTTTCTGCAGCCGCACCTGCTGGGGGTCGCCGGCTGGCTGGCGGACAACCTGGGCATGGTGCCGTTCTTCGCCACGCCCGGCGACACGAATCTCGCGGCGTCGCCGTTCATCGTCGGCGTGCTGGTCGCGCTGATGCTGACCCCCACCGCGACCGCCGTCATGCGCGAGGTGTTCGCGCAGACGCCGCCCGGCGAGAAGGAGGCGGCGCTCGCCCTGGGCGGCAGCCGCTGGCGGATGATCCGCGCCGTCGTCATCCCGTTCGGGCGCGGCGGCATCATCGGCGGCTCGATGCTGGCGCTGGGCCGCGCGATGGGCGAGTCGATCTCGATCGCCATCGTCCTCTCCGCCGCGTTCTCGATCTCACCGCACATCCTGGAGACCGGCGGCAACACGATCGGCGCCCACATCGCCAACCGCTTCGGCGACGCCGACCACGCGCACGGCCTGCCCGCCTTGATGGCCGCCGGCCTGGTGCTGTACGTGGTCACGCTGCTGGTCAACGTCGGCGCGTCGGTAGTCGTTCGCCGCTCGCGCTCCGGGCAGGGGGTGGAGATCTGATGGCCACGGTCGCGGTCGGCCACGCCGTCGGAGAGGCTCCCGCCGCCGAGCGGCCGGATCCCGACCGGCCCCGCCGGCCGGGATCGTTCGGGCTGCAGGACGCCGGCGTACTGGCCGGCTGCGCGCTGTCGTCGTTCTCGCTCGTGTGGCTGGCCTTCCAGCTCTCGCCGTTCACCTCGCCGGCGGAGCTCGCCGTCTGCTGGTACCTCGCCTTCGTCGGCATCTACTGGCTGGTCGTCCGCGAGCTGGACGGCCATGTGATGGCGGGCGACCGGACGATGTCGGTGGTCGTCGCATCGGCAGCGCTGGCCATGGTCGTGCCGCTCGTGCTGATCCTCGGCTACGTCTTCATGAAGGGCGTCCACGCGCTGAACTGGCACTTCTTCACGGAGACTCAGGAGTTCACGGGGCCGTTGTCGTCCGCGACATCGGGAGGCGCCGCGCACGCCATCGTGGGCACGCTCGAGCAGGTCGGCCTCGCCATCCTGATGTCGGTGCCGCTGGGCTTCCTGTGCGCGATCTTCCTGAACGAGATCGGCGGGCCGCTGCGCCGCCCGGTGCGGATCTTCGTCGACGCGATGAGCGGCGTGCCCACGATCATCGCCGGCCTGTTCGTCTACGCCGTCTGGGTCAGCGAGTTCGGCTGGTCGGGCTTCGCGGCGTCGATGGCGATCTCGATCTCCATGCTGCCGATCATCACGCGCACCTCGGAGGAGGTGCTGCGCCTGGTGCCCGACGGGCTGCGCGAGGCATCCCTGGCGATGGGCGCGACGGAGTGGCGCACGACGTGGGGCGTCGTCCTGCCGACCGCCCGCAGCGGCCTGATCACGGCCGTGATCCTGGGCGTCGCCCGCGCCGTCGGCGAGACGGCGCCGCTGATCGCCACCGCGTTCGGCTCCTCGCTGATGAACGAGAACCCGTTCAGCGGCCCGCAGTCCGCGATGCCGCTCTTCATCTAAAGCAGATCACCGAGAGCTCGCAGGCCAACGTCACGGCCCGGGCCTGGACCGGGTGCCTGGTGCTGATGGTGATGGTGCTGACGCTGTTCACGATCGCCCGGCTGATCGGCCGTGGCGCAAGGAGAGGACGAAAATGAGTACACCGGCCCCGACGCTCGAGCTGCCCGTGGCTGTACCCGGCGGCGTGACGCCCGCCCAGGACTTCGTGGCCCAGGACGTGAGCGCGTGGTTCGGCGACCACAAGGTGCTCGAGCGCGTGTCGCTCCGATGGAGGCCAGCGGGTGACCGCGCTGATCGGCCCGTCGGGCTGCGGCAAGTCGACGTTCCTGCGGATCCTCAACCGCATGCACGAGCTCGTGCCCGGCGCGCCGCTGGCCGGCGCGGTGTTCCTCGACGGCGACGACATCTACGGCGCCGGTCAGCGACCGATCGAGGTGCGCAGCGGATCGGCATGGTGTTCCAGAAGCCGAACCCGTTCCCGGCGATGACGATCTCCGAGAACGTGGTCTCCGGCCTCAACCTGTCGGGCCGGCGGGTGCGCAAGAACGACGCGCTGGTCGAGGAGTGCCTGACCCGGGCCGGCCTCTGGAACGAGGTCAAGAACCGGCTGGGCAACCCCGGCGGCGCGCTGTCCGGCGGACAGCAGCAGCGGCTGTGCATCGCCCGGGCGCTGGCGGTGCAGCCCGACGTGCTGCTGATGGACGAGCCGTGCTCGGCGCTCGACCCGACCTCGACCCGGCGCATCGAGGAGACGATCGCCGAGCTTGCGTCGAGGTGACGATCGTGATCGTCACGCACAACATGCAGCAGGCCCAGCGGGTCTCCACATCCTGCGCGTTCTTCCTCGCCGCCGAGAACGAGCCTGGGTACGTCGTCGAGACGGGCCCGACCACGCAGATCTTCGAGAACCCGGCGACCCGCGGACGGCCGACTACGTGCACGGGCGGTTCGGATGATGCGGATCGTCCGGATCGCCGCCGCGGCCGTGCTGGTGGCGGCAGCCATGCTGGTGGCCTCCGCCCCGGGCGCGCAGGCGTCCGGGCCGACGATCAACGGCGCCGGCTCGACCTGGGTGCAGATCGCGCTCGACCAGTGGCGCGCCGACGCGGCGCGGCAGGGCCTGGCATCAACTACCAGGGCGTCGGCTCGACGGCCGGGCGCCAGTTCTACGTGATCGGCCAGGTCGACTTCGCCGCGTCCGAGATCCCGTTCCTGCCCGACGAGCTGGCGCAGATGCGGTCGATCCACCGCTCGTACCAGTACCTGCCGGACGTCGCCGGCGGCACGGCGGTCATGTACAACCTGAAGGATGCGTCCGGGCACCAGGTGAACAACCTGCAGCTGGCGCCGGGCACGATCGCGAAGATCTTCGCCGGCAACATCACCGCCTGGAACGACCCGGCGATCCGCGCCGACAACCCGCGGCTGGCGCTGCCTTCGACGCCGCTCGTCCCCGTCATCCGCTCCGACGGGTCGGGCACCTCGGCCAAGCTGGCCGACTATCTGGCGCACGAGGCGGCGTCGACCTGGGGGCCGTTCGCAGCGCAGTACCACGTGCGGCTGCCGCTGCAGTTCTGGCCGAACATCCCGCGCGCAGTCGCCGTGCGCGGCTCGGACGGGATGGCCAACTACATCTCGAACCCGTCCGTCGGCCAGGGCAGCATCGGCTACGTCGAGGCCGGCTACGTGTACGAGCACTCGATGACGCCCGCGTACATCCGCAATGCGAGCGGGCATTTCGCCGGGCCGACGTCGATCAACGTCTCCGTCGGCCTCAAGCACGCCACGCTGAACCGCGACCTGACGCAGAACCTGATGGGCGTCTACCGCGCACCCGAGGCCAACGCGTATCCGCTGGCCAGCTACAGCTACCTGATCACGCCGACCAGCGGCATCGATCCCGCGAAGGGCGCGGTGCTCGCGAAGTGGATCATCTACATCGCCTGCGCCGGGCAGCGCGAGGCGGCGCCGCTCGGCTACTCGCCGCTGCCGCCGAACCTCGTCCAGGCCGTGTTCTCGGCGGTCAAGCGGATCCCCGGCGCGCCGACCACGCCGGCGCTGACGCCGACGGCGTGCCCCAACCCGACGATCACCGGGCAGGGATACGGCGGCTCGCCGGGCAGCGGCACGTCCTCCGATCCGCAGGGCACGACTACGACCACCGCCCCGACCGGGAACAACTCGGGTGGGACGAAGACGACATCGACGACCGGCGGCAAGACGCCGGCCGCGGCCGTGTCACCGACCGGTGACCCGGCGGCGGTGGGCCTACAGGTCGACACCCTGTCGGCGGCCCGCCGGCAGGCGGCGTTCGACGCCGGGGTGAAGGAGGCCGCGTCGGTCTCGCAGGCGGCCGGAACGCCGCAGCTGCTGGCCGTCGCGCTGCTGGTCGCGCTGGTCGCCGCGCCGCTGGTGCCGATGCTGCGCCGGTCGCGCGCAAGGAGGGCGGCCCGATGAACCGCCGCGGGCTCGCAGTCACCGTCGCCGCGCTGACGGCTGCGCTCGTGCTCGGGTCGGCCGGCGGCGTCGCCTCGGCCGCGGGCGGCACGATCACGCTGACGCCGTCGACCGGGCTCAGCAACAACCAGTTCGTCAAGGTCGACTGGAGCGGCTACGCCCCGCTGCAGGTGGTGTTCTTCCGGCAGTGCATCCCGGCGCCGACGAACGTCGGCCGTGACTGCACGGCGATCTACTCCGACGTGGGCTTCACCGACGGGTCCGGGAACGGGTTGCTGTACGAGCACGTCAACCAGGGCGAGGTCGCCAGCCAGAGCGGCCGCAAGTTCGTCTGCGACCGCTCGCATGCCTGCAAGCTGGGGATCTTCACGGACGCCACGCTGGAGACCGGCGTGTTCGCGAGCGTTGGGTTCGCCCCGACCCCGGACGCCTGCCCGACCCCCGCGGGCGCGGCGATCTCGGGCGGCGGCGCCGACCAGGCCTTCCGGGCGGTGTACCAGTGGGAGATCGCGATGTGCGGTCCGCCGGCCAAGCTGGGCGTCAACTACATCCCGGCGAACTCCGAGGACGGCCGTTCGAACTTCGTCAACGGGCTGAACGACTTCGCCGTCACCGCGACGCCGTTCACCGACGACCAGAAGACGGCGCTGGACAAGGCGGGGCGGACGTTCCAGTACGCGCCGCTGACCACCTCCGGGCTGGTTCTGGCATACAAGGTGTTCGACCAGGACGCGGCCCACGCTGAGCCGGGCGCACAGGTCACAGACCTGAAGCTGACGCCCGAACTGGCCGCCCGCATCTTCACCGGCCAGCTGACCAACTGGCACGTCGACTCCGAGATCAATGCGCTCAACCCCGGGCACGTGTTCCCGCCGTCGGTGCGCGCGCTCGTCCGCGGCGACCACTCGGCGGCCAACCTCGAGTTCACGTCCTGGCTGAGCGCCGCCGGCGGCAGCGCACTGCCCACGGACTGGCCGGGCCCCGGCGAGGACTACCCGCTGAAGTATCTCGTCCAGGACTCCGGCATCGTCGGCGGCGACAAGCTGGCCGACGCGATCGCCGACCCCAAGACCGCCAGCCTCAACACGGACTACTTCAACGCGGGCTACATCGGGTTCATCGATTCCAGCCAGGCGTCGTACTACGGGCTGCCGACGGCGAAGATCGAGAATGCTGCCGGACAGTTCGTTACCGCCACCTCGCAGTCCATCTCCGCCGCGTTGTCGCATGCGACGACGAACGGGGACGGCGTCACGGTCAGCCCGAACTTCGCGGACACCAACCCCGACGACTACCCGATGCCGATGGTCACCTACGTGACGGCGCCGACCAGCAAGGTGTACGAGGGCCGGGGGATCACGCTTCGGAACTTCCTGACCTATGCCGTCGGTGACGCCCAGACCACCCTGCCGGATGGCTACTTCCCGCTGTCGGCCGCGATGGTGCAGCAGACGCAGGATGCGATCGCCAAGGTCCCGACCTCGACGGCACCGGCTCCGGGGAGCGGCGGCAGCCCGTACCCGACCGGCAATCAGCCAGGCCCTGGGACGGTGCCACTGGGAGGGACGACCCCGGTCTACCCGACCGGCGGCGCCGGTCCGGTCGGCAACGTGCCCGGCGGCACGGTGCCGGTTGCGGCGACCGGCTGCACCGACGGCTCGAAGAGCGCCAAGTGTGCATCCGCGCCCGTCCCCGACCTGCCCGTGGGGGTGCTCCAGATCGACCCCGCCAGGCTGGTGCTGCCGGGTGTTGCCGCCCTCAGCGCACTCGGCCTCCTCGGCGGCCTCGCGCTGCTGGGGCTGCCCGGCGGCATCGGATCGCGTCTCCCGCGGCTGAGGTTGCGGCCATGAGCACCGTCGACCGGCCGATGACCGATGTCGACCACGCGTTCCGGCAGATCGTCGTCGGGATCGACGTGCTCGAGGGGCGGATGGCCCGCGCTCCCGAGCAGCGCGGAACCGACGACGACCTGCTGCTGACGAGCCTGGCGTTCTCGCTGGAACGCCTGGCCAGGGAGACGGCCCCGTCGATCGCCGACCCGGCGCAGCGGGCGGAGCTGGCGCTGGCTGCCGCGCGCATTCGCGCGGTGATCGACGAGCTGGGAGCGCGCGAGGCGCCCGTCGTCGGTGCGCCCGTTGTCGATCCGCCCTCCCCGGAGGAGCCGGAGGCGGACGCCGAGCTCGTCGCCGTGCCGCCCCCGGAGCCACGGTGGACGGCCGGTCGCATCCGCCGGATCTGCGGGCTCGCGCTGCTCGGGATGGGCGTCGTGCTCGCACTGTTCCTGCTCTACGAGTTCGCGTTCACCGGGTTCCGCGAGAGCCGCAGCCAGCGCGCGTTGCTGCCGGCCTTCGAGCAGCGGCTGGCCACCGACACCTTCGGCGATCCGACGGCACCCGTGCGGAGCGGGCCCGTGGCGCTGCTTCAGATCCCGTCGATCGGCATGCACCAGATCGTCGTCCAGGGCAGCTCCCCGTCGGATCTGAAGCAGGGCCCCGGCCACCTGCCCGGGTCTCCGCTGCCCGGCGAGTTCGGCAACTCGGTGATCCTCGGCCACAACCGGCTGTACGGCGGGCCGTTCGGCGGGATCGATTCGCTGCACAAGGGGGACACGATCATCGCGGTCACCGGCCAGGGGCGGTTCCGGTACGACGTCGAGCAGGTGGTCACCGTCGCCCCGGGTGACAAGGATGTGATCGGGCCCGCGCTGGAGAGCCGCATGACGCTCGTCACGAGCGCGTCGCCGACCTCGAGCGACCGGGTCGCCGTGATCGCGAAGCTGCATGGTGATCCAGTCGCCGTGCCTCAGCGGCCGCAGGCGTTCGCCGGCTCGGACCAGCGGGGGACGAGCGGCGACGCCTCCGGCCTGCTGCTGGCGATCATCTGGTCGGCGCTGCTCGCGGCCACGATCGCCGTCGCCGTGCGCCTGCACGCCATCTGGCCGCGTGCCGCGGCCCATCTGGTGACGACGCCGGTGATGCTGCTCCTGCTCTGGCTGATCTTCCAGAGCCTTGATTTGCTGCTGCCGGGGACGATGTGATGAGGATGCGCATCGCCGCGACCATGGTCTCCTTCGTCCTGCTGGCTTCCGCCTGCGGCGGAGGCGGCGGCGCGTCCGCGACCACCCCCGCCACGCCCGCGGCCTCGAGCGCGCCGGCGGCGACGGCCGACCCGAACTTCGACTTCGGGCAGCAGGTCACCATCACCGCGGACGGCTTCCGGCCGCTGTGGCTCGTCTCGATCATCCATCAGCCCGTGGTCTGGACGAACGACACCGACACGCCGCAGTCGATCGTGTTCGACCATCTGCCGGTGCGGTCGGGCGTGATCCCTCCCGGCGGCACGTATACGTTCACCCCGGACACGGTCGCCAGCATCACCTACCACTCGGGCAGGCGCCCGACGCTCCAGGGGAAGGTGCAGGCCTCGTGGAGCTCCTCCGACGAGGCCGCGGCGAGCAGCGGGGGCTGACACATCGGACTCCCACGTGCTGTGGGTAATCTCCACGGGTCGAGATGCCACAGGCGACCCGTCTATCGAACGCTGTTCGCGTACTGATCCCGCTGGCCATCGCCGGCCTGCTGGCCGCAGGCTGCGGCGGCGAGACGGCCAGCGACGCACAGACCACGGCGCGGTCGGCGCCGGCCGCTCCGTCATGTCCGAGCGACTACCGGGCGCCGTGGCAGAAGCTGGCCGACCGGATCGACGCGCCCGTCTACTGCCCGGCGTGGGAGCCCTCCCCGATCACCCAGGACATCACCCGGTTCGCCAGCTACGGCGGCGCCGGCGGCGCGACGGTCTCAGTCTCGAAGGACCGCAGCTACCTGATCAGCCAGATCTGGTCGGAGACCGGCACCGGCGAGGTGCACGTCAACTTCCGCGGCTACCCGGGCAAGACGCGCATCCCCATGTGCACAGACATGCAGATCAACGCGGGGCTGACGGTGCGCACGCCGGTGCCCTGCTTCAGCGACCGCCGTGGCATGGTCACCGCCGGCGACATCAAGGCGATGCTCTACACGGCGAACCAGGGGGCCGACCAGTGGCACCTGCTCTACGCCTGGCGGCACGACGGCTCGCTCTACACGGTGAGCCAGCACGTCGCTGAGCCGCTGACGTTCGAGATGGTGCAGGCCGACCTGGTGAAGATGCTGAACAACCTGGTGTTGGTCGAGCCTGACCAGGGCTGATCCGTGCGCCTGACCCGGAAGCAGCTGGTCGTCGGCGGCGCCGGCGCGGCGCTCGGCGCGGCCGGGCTGTACGAGCTCGTCGACCAGATGACGTCGGCGCCGGCGCGGCCGGCGCCCGCATCGTCGCTGCCCGCGGAGCAGCACATCCTGGACGGGGTCAGGGTCGTCCGCGACAACGACGTCGAGGTGCTGGTGCCGCCGTTGCACCACCAGGTGGTCACGCTCGAGCTGGACGTCTCGCCGGGCGACGTGGCCGACGCGCGGAGCGCCCTTGCGGCCGCGCTGGCTGACCTCGAGTCATCGTTCCCGGCGACCCCGGCGGGGCTCGGCATCACCGTGGCCTGGGGCCTCCCGTACCTGCGCCGGTTCGTGCCGAAGCAGGCCGCCGAACATGTGCCGGCCGACCTGCGGGCGTCGAAGGCCGCCGGCCGCGAGGTGCGCGTGATCGAGGACGCCGAGCGGTTCCAGAGCGACCCCGACGCGACCATCCTCGAGGCCAACGACGCCGTCATCCTGCTGCGCAGCGACAGCCTGGACGCGATCCGCCAGGGCTCGGACGCGCTGGTCACGAAGCTGGGGATCTGGAAGCCGACCAGCATCCGCCGGGGGTTCGTGGGTGGCGGGTTCGACGGCGGCACCAGCCTGCCCAAGCGGATGGCGATGGCGGCGGGCGTCGGCGGCGCCTCGCTGATCCCCGACTCCGCCGAGCTGTTCCTCGGCTTCACGTCGACGCAGAAGGCGTCGCTCGGGCCGGCCCGCATCGCCAACATCGAGACGCTCGGCTATGCCGACCGGCGGGCCGACGGGTACTTCAAGCAGGGCACCACGATGCACCTGTCGCACATCACCCAGGATCTGGAGGGCTGGTATCTGATCTTCGACCACGGCCAGCGGGTCTCCAGCATCTTCAAGCCCGAGCAGAAGGCGGCACCGGACGTGCTGACGGTGCCGCAGGGCAGGGAGGACGTTGCCACGGTGGAGACCAACACCAACGACTTCGCGAAGCACCGATCGATCGGGCACAGCGCGTCGCTGCAGCCGGCGTCGCGGCTGGCCGCGGACACGGTCGGCGCGGACGGCACGCGCTACCCGAAGGGCACAGCCGTGCCGCAGCGGGCCGACTTCAACACGCTCGACAACCCGTTCTCCTGGAGCAGCCGACCCGAGACCGATGCGATGGTCGACGAGCCGGCCGCCGGTCTGCACTTCGTCGTGTTCCACCCGACCAGCGACGACTTCCGCCGGGTGAGGCGGGCGATGGACGGCCAGATGCCCGACGGCACGCGGATCCCGCTGCGTCCCAAGGACCGCGGGCAGGGCATCAACTCGGTGCTGACGACCACGCACCGCCAGAACTTCCTGGTGCCGCCGCGCCGGGCGCGCTCGTTCCCGCTCTCGGAGCTCTAGCTGTAACAACGGGGTCAGACCCCGTTGTTACAGCGCGATGCAACAAGAGGGGTCTGACCCCGTTGTTGCGTCAGGCGAGCGGCCGCCGCACAGTCACCTCGGCGTGCATGCCGCGGGCCGCGAGCTCGCGGAAGAAGACGTCCGTTGGCAGCTTCGCCTCGGGGCCGCCCACGCCGGGGCCGAGGTGGTCGCCACGGGCCATCATCTGCGCCGCGATCGACGGCGGCACGCCGGTCGAGTACGTGCTCGAGTCGGTGCCCCACTCGGCGTGCTGGACCATCGGCAGGTCGGCGTCGACAACCACGTCGCGGCCGTCCTTCGTGCCCACCACGTGCGCGCGCAGGCGCTCCTTCGCATCCGGGTCGTCCGGCGCGCCGGACTGGCGGGCGAGCGTCGCCACCAGCACGTCGCGCGGCGCGACCTCGACGTCACCCACCCGCACGGGTTCGGTGGACGCCAGGCCCGCTGCGACGAACACGCGCAGCGGGATCACGTGCGCCGGCGGCAGGCCAAGCCGCCACTCGACGCGGCGGACGCCCTTGGCCGCATAGCTCCGCGGCAGCGTCGCCTGCTCGGAATGGATCGTGTAGACGCACTCCACGTCGCCCTCGGGCAGGTGGTAGAGCTTCGCGCCGCCGCCCGCCGGCATGTCGCGCGGCTCGCCGTCGATGAACTGCGGCGCGGGCACCGTGAACTCGTCGATCAGCGTGTCCGGCGCGTACGCAGGCACGAACGTCTCGTCGGGGTCGAATGGGCGGCCGCTGATCACCGCGTCGACCACCTCGATCGAGTCGACCGTGTCCAGCTCGGCGCAGGCGACGGCCGCCAGCATGTTCGTGATCCCCGGCGCCGCGCCCATCGACATCGCCGCGACCAGCCCGGCCGCCTGGAACTCGGTGTCCAGTTCGTACTGCTGCAGCGCCCAGTGGTAGAGCCCGCCGAGGTCGGTGTAGTGGCAGCCGGCGTCCAGGCACGCCCGCATCACCGGGACGTTGAGACGGTGCGAGGCGGCGTTGACGACGGCGTCGCAGCCGTCGAGTGCAGCCACCAGCCCCTCGTGGCCGGGCTCTGGCCTCACCGCCGACGCGCGCGGCAGCTCCGCCGCCAGCGCGCCCGCAGCATCCGCGTCGAGGTCGACGATCCGCACCTCGTCGACGTCGTCGCTGGCCGCCGCGTCGCGGGTCGTCACGCGGCCCATGCCGCCGGCTCCGCCAATGATGGCGATGTTCATGCGTGTCCCTCCACTCGGGCTCCGGGATGTGCCTCGGTCAGCCGCTCATGCTCGGCGGCGGTCAACGTCAGTCCGGCCACCGGCAGCAGGTCGGCCAGCTGCCCGGGCGTGCGCGCGCTCGCGATCGGCGCGACCACGGCCGGTTCGGCCGCCAGCCAGGCCAGCGCCACCGCGGCCACGGTGGTCTGGTGGGCGGCGGCGATCTCATCCAGCGTGGCGAGGACTCGCGTGCCGTGCTCGTCCAGGAAGGGGACGGCGTCCTCGGCCCGCTCGCTGGCGACATCCGCGCCCGGGCGGTACTTGCCCGTAAGGAAGCCGTTGGCGAGCGCGAAGTACGGCATCACCCCGAGCCCCTCGCGGACGCAGAGGTCGGCCAGCTCCCCGCGGTACTCGGCGCGCTCGACCAGGTTGTGGTGGGGCTGGAGCGCGACGTAGCGGGGGAGGCCGCCGGCCTCGGCGGCCGCCAGCGCCTCGGCCAGGCGCGGCGCGGTGAAGTTGGACGCGCCGATGTGGCGCACCTTGCCGGCCGCGATCAGCTCGCCGAACGCCTCCAGCGTCTGCTCGATCGGCGTGTCGGGATCGTCCTCGTGCGCGTAGTAGAGGTCGATGCGGTCGGTGCCCAGCCGGCGGAGCGACTCGTCGGCTGCGGCGCGGATGGTCGCGGGGGCGAGGCCGCGGCGCGCGGGGAGCTTCCCGACCTTGGTCGCGACCACGATCCGGTCGCGGTTGCCGCGCGCCGCCATCCAGCGGCCGATGATCGTCTCCGACTCGCCGCCGGAGCTGCCCTCGACCCACCGCGTGTACGAGTCGGCCGTGTCCAGGAAGTTGCCGCCGGCCGTCCGCGTAGGCGTCCAGCACGGCGAATGCCTGACGCTCGATCGGCCGTCCAGCCGAACACGTTGCCGCCCAGGCACAGCGGGAAGACGTCGAGGTCGGTGGCGCCGATCGTGGGCATCGCGGCCGGAATCGTACCGGCGGCCGATCTTGACCGGCGCCTCAGAGTCCCATACGATCGTGGCGGGCAGTAGGAAGGTTTCCTACCAGTAACGGGGGTGCGATCGTGGCACGGCGTAAGGGGCTCGTCTCAGCGGTGGTGTGTGCGCTGCTCGCCGTCGTCGTGTCCGCACCGGCTGCCGGTGCCGCCGCCGGCAGCGCGTTCGTCCGCGTCAACCAGCTCGGCTACCCGCTGGGCGCGCCCAAGCGAGCGTTCCTGATGTCCAGCGCCGACCGCCCGGGCGCGGTGTTCCACGTCGTCGACGCCTCCGGCCGCACCGTGCTGTCGGGACAGGTCGGCGCCTCCACGGGCTCGTGGAGCGACGCCTATCCGAGCGTTCGCACGATCGACTTCTCGGCGCTGCGCCGAGCGGGCACGTTCACGATCACGGTCGGCGGCCCGGTCGCCGCAACCTCGCCGCCGTTTCGGATCGGCAGCGGCTCGACGGTCTACTCGACGGCGATCGCGAACGCGCGCCGCTTCTACGAGGTGCAGCGCGACGGCGCCGACTACGTGCCCTCGGCGCTGCGCACTGCGCCCGGGCACCTGAACGACGAGCACGCGATGACGTACCTGACGCCCAAGGTCGACGGCGACGGGATCTTCGAGGGAGACCTGACACCGCTGGGCAAGCGCATCGACGCGTCGGGCGGCTGGTGGGACGCCGGCGACTACCTCAAGTTCCTGCACGCGACCAGCTACACCGAGACGATCCTGGCGGCCGGCGTGCGCGACTTCCCCGGGCGGATGGGCGCCGGCGCGGGCGCCGGGAACTTGACGGGCGAGGTGCGCTTCGGGGCCGAGTGGCTGCTGCGGATGTGGGACGACCGCACGCGCACCCTCTACTACCAGGTGGGCATCGGCTCGGGGAATGACGACACGATCGGCGACCACGACATCTGGCGCCTGCCCCAGGACGACGACACGTATGGGGGCACCGACCCGCTGTACCGGTACATCCGCAACCGCCCGGTGTTCCGGGCGGGGCCGGCGGGATCGCCGATCAGCCCCAACCTGGCGGGCCGCGACAGCGCCGCGCTCGCGCTCTGCTACCAGGTGTTCCACCGCACGCACCCGGTCTTCGCCGGCCGCTGTCTGCGCGCCGCGCGCCACATCTTTGCGCTCGCCGACACGCAGCCCACGGGCCGGCTGCTGACGGCCATCCCCTACGACTACTACCCGGAGACCGAGTGGCGCGACGACCTCGAGCTGGGCGCCACCGAACTGGCTCGCGCCGAGATGGCCGCCGGCCGCGACCCGCATCACTACCTGGTCGCCGCGACGCGCTGGGCGCGCGCCTATGTGGATGGCCCGGACGATGCCGCCGACACGCTCAACCTGTACGACACCAGCGGGCTCGCGCACTACGAGCTGTACCGCGCGATCGGGCACGTGCACGATCGCGCCGGCTTCGCGATCACCCGGCCGGCGCTGCTGGCCGACATGCGCAAGGCGCTCGACCGGGCGGTCGCCCAGAGCATGACCGACCCGTTCCGGTTCGGGTTCGGCTGGGCGCAGTGGGACACCACGACGCACGGCGCCGGGCTCTCGGTGATGGCCAGCGAGTACGACCAGCTGACCGGCACCCACCGCTACGCGGCGATCGGCACCGGCTGGCTCGACGACATCCTCGGGGCGAACGCCTGGGGCTCGTCGCTGATCATCGGCGACGGCACCG
Source organism: uncultured Actinomycetes bacterium (assembly GCA_963809205.1). Taxonomy (GTDB): domain Bacteria; phylum Actinomycetota; class Thermoleophilia; order Gaiellales; family JAICJC01; genus DATLLN01. The sequence goes on from CAWEIS010000009.1 coordinate 71,907, forward strand.
AGTACCCGCACTGCCCGCAGCACCAGGTGGCGAACATCGCCGGGTCGCTTGACGGCTCCGCGCCGGTGCTGGCCGGCGCCGCGGTCGAGGGGCCGAACGGTGAGACGGCGCGCGGCAGGGTGCAGCACATGCGTCTCTGCCCCGGCGACGGCGCCGACCGCTTCGCGCAGTTCAACAACGAGGCGCTGTTCAAGGACGACGTCCAGTCGTATCCGACGGTGGAGCCCGCGATCGATCTGACGGCGACCAGCCCGCTGGCGTTTGCTCGCCAGGCATCGGGTCTCTACTAGCGTCACCGCGGGCGGATCCGCGGGTAGCATCCCGCCGATGCCGCAGCCAGACGACGAGACCCGTTACCGGGCGCGGAGCCTGTGGCTGGACGGCATCGACGGGCCGCTGGACGCGCGGCCGTCGCTGCCAGGAGACGCGGACTACGACGTGGCGATCGTCGGCGCCGGGTTCACCGGCCTGTGGTCGGCGTACTACCTGAAGCAGCTGCAGCCCGACCTGCGCGTCGTCGTACTGGAGCGCGAGATCGCGGGGTACGGCCCGTCGGGCAGGAACGGCGGCTGGGCGTCGGGAGGTGTCGCGGGCACCGCATCCGTCTACGAAAAGCGCCACGGCGCCGACGCGGTGCGCCGGGCGCAGCGGGAGACCTATACGACGATCGAGGAGATCGGCCGCGTCGCCGCCGCGGAGGGCATCGACTGCGGGTTCGACCATGCTGGGGCGCTGTTCGTCGCGACCAGCGAGCCGCAGCGCCGGCGCCTGCTGGCGCGCGTCCACGATGCCCACGCGCGCGGCGCCACCCCCGCCGACGTCGCGCTGCTGCACGCCGACGAGGTCGACCGCCGGGTGCATGTCGCCGGCCGTCTGGCCGCCAGCTACACCCCGCACGCGGCGCGGATCGATCCCGCCCGCCTCGTCCGCGGGTTGGCCTCGGCGTGCGAGCGCCTCGGCGTGGTCGTGCACGAGCACACGGAGGTGCTCGAGCTTGAACCCGGCCGCGTCCGCTGCGCGCAGGGCACCGTCAATGCGGGCACCGTCCTACGTGCGACCGAGGCGTACACGGCGCAGCTGCCGGGCGAGGGCCGGAGGTTCCTGCCCCTCTACTCGCTGATGGTCGCGACGGAGCGGCTGCCGGACGACGTATGGGCCGAGATCGGCTGGGACGGCGGGGTGCTGGTCTCCGACCTGCGCCACCTGTTCTTCTACGCGCAGCGCACGACGGACGGCCGCATCGCGATCGGCGGCCGCGGCGCGCCGTACCGGCTGGACTCGCCGATCAGCGAGCAGCACGAGCGCAACGACGCGGTCAAGCATCGGCTGCGGCGCACGCTCGACCGCCACTTCCCGGCGACGTCGAAGGCAGCGATCACCCACCATTGGGGCGGCCCGCTGGGCGTCCCTCGCGACTGGTGCATGAGCGTCAGCTTCGATCCCGCGACCGGGTTCGGCTGGGCCGGCGGGTACGCCGGGCACGGCGTGGTGGCGGCCAACGTCTCCGGGCGCACTCTGGCCGATCTGGTGCTGGGCCGCAACACCGACCTGGTGTCCTTGCCCTGGGTCAACCACCAGAGCCCCAAGTGGGAGCCCGAGCCGCTGCGCTTCGCCGCCTCGCGGGCGATCGTCTCGGTCTTGGGCAGCGCCGACCGCTACGAGGACTCGACCGGGAAGCCCGCCCGGCGGACGGCGATTGTGGCGCCGTTCATGCCGCCCCACTAGGAGCGCGTGTAGAGTCGGCCTCCGACAAGGGGGTTTTCATGCGCAAGATGCTCGTGCTCCTCGCCGTCGCCGCGGTCGCCGTGGTCGCGGCCACCGCGGCGTTCGCAGGCGGCGCGCCGGGGCTGACCGCCCCGCGCGTGATCCACGTCGTCGAGCGGCCGGTCACCGACCAGGTGATCGACATCGGCGCCAAGGGCGACTCGCCCGGCGATCAGCTGCCGTTCGCCAACCCGATCTACGACGGCTCGAACAGCCACCGGGTCGGCTCCGACCAGGGCAACTGCGTCCGCGCCAGCACGTCCCAGGGCCGCTGGGAGTGCATGTGGACGACGTTCCTGCGGGGCGGCCAGATCACCGTGGAGGGTCCGTTCATCGACTCGAAGACGAACACCGTGCTGGCGGTGACCGGCGGCACCGGTGCGTTCCGCAACACGCGCGGGCAGATGCTGCTGCACGTCCGCGCCGACGGCAACTTCGACTTCGTGTTCTCACTGCTGCCATAACGCATATCCCACGGGGTCAGGATCCTTGGCACATGTGCCAAGGATCCTGACCCCTGGCACACACAGCGCGCTAACGCGGGAAGATCACTCCGGGGTTGAGCACCCCGGCGGGGTCGAGCGCGTCCTTGACGGCCCGCATCGCGGCGATGTCCGCCGGCGAGCGGCCGAGGTGCAGGAACGGCGCCTTGGCGACGCCGACGCCGTGCTCCGCGCTGATCGAGCCGCCCATCTGGGCGACCAGGCCGAGCACCGTCTCGTCGACCCGCTCGTCGTCGGGAGCCGGGCCGATCACGTTGACGTGCATGTTGCCGTCGCCGACGTGCCCGTACGTGTAGACGCGGAAGGACGGGTCGAGCGCCTCGACCGCCCGCTCGCAGCGGGGGATGAACTCGCCGAGCACGCCGGGCTGCAGCGTGACGTCCAGCTTGTGCGGCGGGATCCCGGTGGAGGCGACCGCCACGGAGTGGCCTTCGCGCAGCGCCCACAGCGAGGCGCGCCCGGCGACGTCGTCGGCCAGCAGCGCATCCTCGACCCCGTCGAGGTCGGCGACCGCCGCGGCCAGGATGTCCTCCTGGGGCGCGTCCCCCGCGGCCTCCGCCAGCAGGTAGGCGCCGTGCGGGTCGGGCATGGGCAGCGGCCGGGTCAGGTGATCGCACGCCAGCTGCATGCCGCTCTGCAGCATCAGCTCGATCGCCTCGACCGACGGCACGCGAAGCAGCGCCGAGCTGGCGGCGACCGCCGAGTCGATGCCCGGGAGCGCGATCAGCGCCGTCGCCCGCAGCCGGGGCCGGGGGATCAGGCGCAGCCGGACGCGCGTGATCACGGCCAGCGTGCCTTCGCTACCGACCAGCAGGCCGGGCAGGTCGTAGCCGACGTTGTCCTTGAGCAGCCCGCGCAGCCTGGACACGACGGCACCGGACGGCAGCACGGCCTCCATCCCGACCACCTGCGCGCGCGTCGACCCGAACCGCACGGCCGTCGTGCCGCCGGCGTTGGTCGCCGCCATCCCGCCGATCGTGGCCGAGTCGCGTGCGCCGAAGTCCACCGCCACCCGCAGGTCGTGGCGGCCGGCCGCCGCCTGCACAGCCGCCAGCGTAGCGCCCGCCCCGACCGTGACCTGGCGGGTCAGCGGGTCGACCTCGCCCATCTCGGACAGCAGCACGGTGGACAGCACGACCTCGCCGCCGCGGGGCACGCTGCCGCCGACCAGTCCGGTGTTGCCTCCCTGGGGTACAACGGGAATGCCGTTGACTGCCAGCAGCTGCAGCACCTCGCGCGCCTCCTCGGCCGAGCGGGGCCGGACGACGCATGCGGCGGTCCCGCGGAAGCGCCCGGTCCAGTCCAGCTCGTGCGACGCGCGCAGGTCCGCGTCGACCAGGACGTTCTCGGCGCCGACGACGTCGGCCAGCCGCTCGATCGGTGCGGGTCGCGATGCGGTCATCGGGCTGCCGGGTAGGATCGCACGATGGCGACGGTGACGATCCCGGGACTGGACGACGTCAGAGCCGCGCGCGAAACGGTGCGCGGACTCGTCCACGAGACGCCGGTGCTGTCGTCCAGCACGCTGTCCGAGATGGTGGGCGCGCCCGTCTGGCTGAAGGCCGAGTTGTTCCAGCGGGTGGGCGCGTTCAAGGCGCGCGGCGCGTTCAACCGGGTCGCCGCATTGACCGAGGAGGAGCGCCGCCGCGGCGTGATCGCGATCTCGGCCGGCAACCACGCCCAGGCGCTGGCGCTGGCCGCCCGCGAGTACGGGGTCGACGCGCTGATCGTGATGTGGCGCGACGCCAGCGAGACGAAGATCGCCGCCACGCTCGGCTACGGCGCGTCCGTCGACACCGAGTCCGCCGGCAGCCTGGAGGCGCTGGCGCGGATGCGCGAGCTGCAGGCCGAGACCGGGCGGGTGCTCGTCCACCCCTACGACGATCCGTTGGTGATCGCCGGCCAGGGCACCGTCGGCCTGGAGCTGGTCGAGCAGGTGCCAGACCTGGACGTCGTGATCGTGCCCGTCGGCGGCGGCGGCCTGGTCTCGGGGATCACGGTCGCGGTCAAGGCGCTGCGCCCGGGGACGCGGATCATCGCCGTCGAGCCGGTCGGCTCCGACGCCGTCCGCCTCGGCCTCGAGGCCGGCCAGCCGGTGCCGCTCTCACCCGCGGTGACGATCGCGGACGCCCTGCGTTCGCCGGTCGCCGGCGAGATCGCCCTCGAGGTGCTCGGCCGGCATCTGGACGACCTCGTTCTGGTCACCGAGGACGAGATCCGCGAGGGGATGCGGTTCCTCTACAGCCGGGCAAAGCTGGCGTGCGAGGGCGGCGGGGCAGCGGGTGTCGCCGCGCTGCTGGCCGGCAAGGTCGACGTGGCCGGCCGCACCGGCGTGGCGTGCATCATCTCGGGTGGCAACGTCTCACCCGAGGTCGCCGCCGAGGTGCTCGCCGAGCGTTCCTAACGGTCGGTCGGGCGAAGCCGTAGTCGAGCAGGCGCTCCGCCATCGTGAACTCGTCCCCGTCGGCGTGCAGCACGATCGCGATCAGCGTGTGTCCCTTGCGGGTCGCAGCTGCCGCAAGGCATGAGCCGGCGAGATCGGTGTACCCGGTCTTCAGCCCGCGCGCGCCCGCGTACGCCACAGCAGCTTGTTGTGGTTGACCCAGGTCTGGTGACGCGGCGCGGGCGCGGTGCGCCGGCTGACGATGTGCGACAGCACGGGGTCGCGCAGCACGTACCGGCCGAGGTCGGCGAGATCCCAGGCGGACGAGTGGTTGCCGGTGTCGTAGAGGCCCGACGGGTTCGAGAAGGCCGAGTCGCGCAGGCCGAGCACGCGGGCGCGGGCGTTCATCCGGCGGACGAAGGCCGGCACCGTCCCGCTGCGCATGTGGGCCAGCGTGTTGGCCGCGTCGTTGCCCGAGACCATCAGCAGGCCCTGCAGCAGCTGGCCGACGGTGATGTGCTGGTTCGGCTTCAGGTAGATGCTGGACTGCCCGATCCCCAGCCACGCTTTCCGGATCGTGATCATGTGGGACAGCTCCTTCGGACTCGGCGCGAACGCGACCGCCGTCATCAGCTTGGTCAGGCTGGCGATCGGCAGCTCCAGGTGCGGGCGCCGCGCCCACACCACCCGCCCGGTCTTCGCGTCGACCACGATGCCGCCGCGGACGTGGACGCCCTTCACCCTGGCGGCCGCCGCGTGCGACTCGTCCAGGGGCGGCAGCGCCGCCGCCTTCTCCTGGCGCGCGGCCTTGGGGTGCCCTTGCCCGCCGAGCGAGGCGAACGGCTCGGTCACCGGGGGCACGACGGCGCCCAGCGTCTCGGTGCTCGCGGGCCCGGCCTGGGCCGTGTGCCCGCTTGCCTGGTACAGCACCACGCCGCCGGCGGCGACGGCGCCCAGCAGCACGGCCACCATCAGCAGCCGGAGCAGCGCGCGACGGAAACGCGACCGGTGAGGCGGCTCGACGAAGGAGAGCGGGGCAGACATCCGTCCAGTAGGGTTGCACAGTGGCCCGTCGTCACGATGCCACCGCACCGGACGCCACGTTCGACCTGGTCGAACGGCTGGCCGAACGCCGGACGTCACGCCGGCCTCCGGCACGGCCGTTGCGCTGGTCGTCGAGGTCGCGCTGTCGCTGATCACCAAGGCGGCGAGCGCGGTCGGCGGCGACCTGGGCCGGCTCGGGAGGCGTCCTGGCGCAGGCCGACAACCTGCGCGAGCGCGTCCTGCGCTGCGGCGATGCGGTCGAGCTGAGCTACGTGGCTGCGATGGAGGCGCTCGCGGGCGAAAGCGGCGAGGGCGTTCTCGAGGAGCGGCTGCGGTCCGCGGTCGAGGCGCTGGTCGATCTCGCCACGCAGGCCGAGACCACGGCGGAGCTGGCCGCCGAGACGTCGACGGGCTGCGATCCCGCCCACCGGGCCGATGCGACGGTCGCCGCGCTGTTCTGCGACGCCGCCGTCCGGTCGTGCGCGCACCTCGTCGAGCTCAACCTGACGACGACGCCCGACGACCGATCGACCGGCGAGCTGCGCCTGATGATCGAGTCCGTTCGGGCGTCGACATCGCGCGCTCTGTCCGAGTAGCGGATACGCTTGTGACATGTCGGCCGAAGCGGAGGTCGTGGTCTCGCTCGTCGCGAGATGCCGGTCGGGGGATCAGGACGCATGGGCGCAGCTCGTGCGCATGTACTCGCGCTACGTGTTCGCGATCTGCCAGCAGGGCTTCCGGCTGAGCGACGCCGACGCCGAGGACGTGTTCCAGGACGTGTTCGTCCGGGTCTACGAGCACCTCAACGACATCCGCGACGACGCATCGATGCGGGCCTGGATCGGCCAGGTCACCCGCCGTTTGTGCCTCGATTGGCTGCGCGCCGCGAAGCGGTCGCCGGTCACCGAGGACGAGTGGGAGGCGCCCGACCCCGACGACGCGCTGGAGCGGGTCGAGCTGGCGATGGACGTCGATCGGATGATGGCCGAGCTCTCCGAGAACTGCGCGGAGATCCTCGACCGCTTCTTCCGCCGCGACGAGAGCTACGCCGTCATCGGCAATGCGCTCAGCATCCCGGCCGGCACGATCGCCAGCCGGATCTCGCGCTGTCTGAGCCGGCTGCGCGAGCTGTTGGAGGGAAGATCGAAGTCAACGCAGGCGTCTGGTGAGACATGATGAGTGACAACGAGATGGACGAACGGATGCTGGGACGCCTGATCGCCGCGCTGCCCGCCGCGCCCGAGAACTGGGAGCGGGCCGCGATCGAGATGCCCGCGTTCCGCCGAGCCGCCGACCAGGTGCTGGCGCTCGCGGAGACCGACGCGGAGTTCCATGCAGAGCTGGTCGCCGATCTCGAGGCGGCGCTGCGCCGGGCCGGCCACGAGCCGAACCCCGCGCTGCGCGCAGCCGTTCGTCACCGTCTCGCCGACCGGCAGTGAGCGACACCGGACACGACGAGGAGCTGCCGGCCTGGAGCCTGCCCACCAGCGGCGCGGCGCACGCGGTGCGCCCGGCGTGGTGGTCGGAGCGGATCGACCGCGAGTGGGCGTGGGGCTCCTCGACAGGCGAGGGGGTCGCCGTCGCCGTGGTGGACAGCGGGGTCGACGGCGAGCATCCGGCCGTCGGCGGTATCCAGCGCGCGGTGGCCGTCGACGATGACGCCGAGTCGATCATCGACGACGAGGAGGGCGACGTCTGCGGACACGGGACGGCGTGCGCCGGGATCATCCGTGCGCTCGCGCCGGGCTGCGATCTGTACAGCGCCCGCGTGCTCGGCCCGGGGTACACCGGCAGCGGCGGTGCCCTGCTGGACGGGCTGGAGTGGGCGATCGAGTCGGGTGCGCGGGTCGTCAACCTCAGCCTGTCCACGACCAAGAGCGAGTTCGTCGGCAGGCTGCACGAACTCGCCGACCGGGCCTACTTCCAGCGCACGGTGCTGATCGCCTCGGCCCACAACATGCCGGTGAACAGCTATCCCTGGCGGTTCGCGTCCGTGATCTCGGTGGGCAGCCACGACGGCGACGGCGAGCGCGAGTTCTACGTCAACGCCGACCCGCCGGTCGAGTTCTTCGCGCGCGGTGTGGACGTCGAGGTCGCCTGGCCGGGCGAGGGCGTGATCCGGGCGACCGGGAACAGCTTCGCGGCACCGCACATCGCCGGCATGTGCGCGCTGATCCTGGCGAAGCATCCCGAGCTGACCCCGTTCGAGCTGAAGAGCGTGCTGGCACAGATCGCGTCGACGGGAGGAAACGATGGCTGATGACCTGCGGGCGGCGGTTGCGGCGGGAGTGGCCGGATCGGAAGGGGCTCACCGGGAGCTGCTGCAGTCGGTGGTCGAGGTGGCGCGGGCGATCTTCGCTGCGCGGGCCGCCTCGATCTTCCTGTTCGACGAGGCCACCGACGAGCTGGTGTTCGAGGCCGTCGCCGGACACGGCGAGACCAGCCTGGTCGGGAACCGGTTCCCGTCGAGCCGGGGCATCGCCGGCTGGGTGCTGGTCACCCGGCAGCCGATCGCGATCGAGGATCCGGCGAGCGACAAGCGGTTCGCGTCCGAAGTCGCGGCCTCGACCGGGTACACGCCGGGCAAGCTCCTCGCCTGCCCGCTGCTGCACGGCGAGCGCTCGGTGGGCGTGATCGAGGTGCTCGACCCGCCGGCGTCGCGGCGCGTGACGGCCGCCGACCTCGACATGCTGGGGCTGTTCGCGAACCAGGCCGCCATCGCGCTCGACCTGATCATGCGCAACCGCCGCGCGGCCGCCGCCGTGGGCGGCGAGGCGACCGCTGTCGCGTCCCTGGCGGCGGTCGTCGATGGGCTGGACGGTCCGCAGCGCGATGCGGCCGACCGCATGGTCGCCGCGCTTGCGGAGCTGCTGGACCAAAGCTAGGCCGGGGCCCGGAGGCCCCGGCCTCAGCTCGTGAGTGCTAGCGGCGCTGAGCCTTCATGTGCGCCTCGACGTCGGGCTCGTCGTCCGACTTGTCGTCCTCGTCGAGCGCTCCTCGTTCTGCCGTGCCGTCCGCCGATGGGCCTCGACGTCCTTCTCCTCCTCGGCACTGCCTGCGGCGATCCCGCTCCTGCTGCTCCTCCATGACCGTCTCCTCTCTCGAGAGTTGATTCGCTAACCAGACGGCTGCCGTCGCCGGTATCTTCCCACGCCTCATGCGAATTGCAACGGTTGCCACCTGATGGAGTCGCGTCCGGGCGCTCCGGTCGGTCTTCGCCAATCCCGGCCTCCGCCGCCTGGAGCTGGCCGCCGTCGGCTCGTTCGCCGGGGCCTGGGGGTACGCCGTCGCGCTCGCGATCTTCGCCTTCGACGCCGGCGGCGCAACGGCGGTCGGCATCGCGATGCTCTGCCGGATGCTGCCCGCTGCGCTGACGGCGCCCTTCATCGCGGTGATCAGCGACCGCCGCCCGCGCCGGCAGGTGATGCTGACCGCCGACCTCGTCCGCGTCGGCCTGATGTCCGCGATCGCGCTGATCGCCGCCGCCGACGGCCCGCCCGCCGCTCGCCTACGGGCTGGCCGGCGTCAGCGGCATGTTCTCGGCGGCGTTCACCCCGGCCGAGGCGGCGATCCTGCCCGGGCTGGCGCGGACGCCCGACGAGCTGACCGCGGCCAACGCCACCTCGAGCACGATCGAGAGCGTCGGGTCGTTCGCCGGGCCTGCGATCGGGGGCGTGCTGGTCGCCGTCGCGGGCCGGCGCTGGGCTTCGCCTTCACCGCCGCCGCCTTCGCCTGGTCGGCGGCGATGGTGCTGGCGCATCGACGAGCCGGCGCGCGAGCCGCGCGCCGCGGCGCGAACCGGAGTCGATTACCGGCGAGGTGTCGGCCGGGTTCCGGGCAATCGGATCCGGCGGCCCGATCACGCTGCTGGTCGGGCCTGTACGGCGCTGCAGACGCTGGTCGCCGGCGCGCTCGACGTGCTGATCGTCGTGATCGCGCTCGACCTGGCTGGGATGGGGCAGGGCGGGGTCGGCACGCTGTTCGCCGTGCTCGGCGTCGGCGGGCTGGTCGGCGCGGCCATCGTGCTGCCGCTGGCCCGCGGGTCGCGGCTGGCCGCCACGTTCGCCGCGGGAATGCTGCTGTGGGGGCTGCCGATCGTCGCTGATCGCCGGCTGGTCGACGCCAGCTGGGCGCGATCGTCGCCCTCGCCGCCGTCGGCGTCGGCAACACGCTGGTCGACGTCTCCGCGCTGACGCTGCTGCAGCGCGCCGTCCCCGAGGACGTGCTGGCCCGCGCGTTCGGCGTGCTGGAGAGCGTGTTCGTCGGGCACGATCGGGCTGGGCGGCGTGCTGGCGCCGGTGCTGGTCTCGACGGTTCGGCGCCGAGGGCGCGCTGGTGGCGACGGGGCTGGTGCTGCCCGCAGCGACCGCGCTCGCGTGGCGGCGGCTGCGCGCGATCGACCGGGCGTCGCGGCCGCCGGTCGAGCTGGCGGAGCTGCTGCGCGGCGTGCCGATGCTCGCGGTGCTGCCGGAGCCGGTGCTGGAGAGCCTGGTCTCGTCCGTCGAACGGGTCGCCGTGGCCGCCGGAGACCCGGTGATCACCCGAGGCGACGAGGGCGACCGCTTCTACGTGGTGGCCAGCGGATCGGTCGAGGTGCAGGAGGCCCACGTCACGCTCGGGCGGGGCGAGTCGTTCGGCGAGATCGCGCTGCTGCGCGACGTGCCTCGCACGGCAACGGTGGTGGCGGTCGAGCCCTCCGAGCTCCTGGCGCTCGACCGCGACACGTTCATCGCGGCGGTCACCGGACATGCGCCGAGCCGCGAGGCCGCCGAGTCGGTGGTCGCCACCCGTCTCGGCGGACTTCGCTCGGCACTTGGCTCCGTTTGACGCGATCGTAACGTGCTCGTACGGTTGACGTGGTGCTCGGCGCGACCGGTGTGCCGCACTTGGGCAAACGGCTCCACTCCGGAATGGCCCGGGTACCCAGAGGCGGAGTGGGGTGGGCAACCACGCCCGCCCCACCCGCGCAACGTCCTAGCGCAGGAAGATCAGCGCGATCGCCAGGCTGATCGCCTGCCAGACCACCGCGCCCGCCACCCACAGCTTGAGCTGCAGCCGGCGGTCGGGCACCTGCTCGGTGCGCAGCAGCACCAGCCCCGATACGAACGCGATCAGCGAGCCGACCGGCACGAGCACGGTGCCGGCCACCGCACCGACCACCGCCCACACCGGGTAGCCCTCGTCGCCCGTCGGCGCCGGCCGTGCCGGCAGCCCGACGACCGCGCGGTCGAGCTCGGCGCGCGTGCGCGCGCCGTACGCCTGGTCGAGCCGTTCCGACAGCTCGTCGACCGACAGCCGGCCCTCGGCCGTCGCGTCGCGCAGCGCCGCCGCCACCTGCTCCCGGTCGCGGTCGGACGCGAGCACCTCGTCCGTCAAGCTAGTCCTCGCCCTGCGCCTTCGTGAACCCGTCCTCGCCGTCGAACACGTGCAGCTTCTCGACGTGGGTGAACGCCGCCGGCGCGGTCAGGCGGCCGAGCAGCTCGAGCAGGTCGGCGTCGGCCAGCTCGCCGCCGTCGCGGGTGAAGAACCGGCAGCGCCACGCGTCGACGCAGTCGGTCGGCGTGCCGGTCGGCGGGTACACGCGCGTGCCGCGGTTGTCGATGATCTTCAGCTGCAGCGGCGTCCCGTCGACGGTCGACTCGATGTGCCGCCCGAGCTCCTGGGCGTCGCCGTCCCACTCGACGAACACGTCGGCGCCGACCGTCCGCCGGCTGGACGCGGTGACCAGCGCGGCGGCGCTCGAGACCTGGGGCAGCTTGATCGGCCGGAACTCGCGTGCGTGGTAGGAGGGGCTCTGGCGGTCGAGCCGCTCGATGATCGCGTCCGTGAAGGCAACGGTGCCGACAGATCCCTCGTCGCCGGCGACGTCGCGGGTGACGATGCCGTCCTCGAGCGTCGCCAGCAGGCCGTTCTCGATCCGCGCCGCCTCGTCGAACAGCTCGAGGTGCCGGAGCATCATCACGGCGGCGCCGATCATCGCCGTCGGGTTGATCACGTCCTTGCCGGCGTACTTCGGCGCCGAGCCGTGGACGGCCTCGAAGATCGCCGCCTCGCTGCCGATGTTGGCCGACGAGGCGAAGCCGAGGCCGCCGATCAGGCCGGACGTGAGATCGCTGAGGATGTCGCCGTTCATGTTGGTCGTCACGATCACGTCGTACTGCTCGGGGCGCTTGACCAGCTGGTGCGCGCAGTTGTCGACGATCACGTGCCACGACTCGATGTCCGGGTACTCGGGGGCGATCTCCTCGAAGGTGCGCTTCATCAGCCCCTCGGTGAGCTTCATGATGTTCGACTTGGTCGCGCAGGCGACGCTGGTGCGGCCCTCCGCGCGGGCGAACTCGAACGCCAGGCGGACGATCTTCTCGCAGCCCTTGCGGGAGATCAGCTTCAGGCACTGGGCGACGCCCGGCGTCTGCATGTGCTCGATGCCGGCGTACAGATCCTCGATGTTCTCGCGGACGACGACGAGGTCGATGCCGCGGCCGGAGTAGGGCGTGACGACGCCGGGCAGCTCGCGCGCCGGGCGGATGTTGGCGTAGGTCTCGAACAGCTTGCGGAGGGTGACGTTGGCGCTCTTCTCGCCGAAGCCGACGGGCGTCTCCAGCGGGCCCTTGAGGACGACGCGGGAGCGGGCGATGGAATCGATCGTGTCCTGCGGGACGCCGGTGGGCAGGCCCTTCTTGAACACCTCGGCGCCGGCCTCGTGCAGCTCCCACTCGATGGGAGCGCCGGTCGCGTCGACGATGCGGCGGGCGGCCGTTGCCACCTCGGGCCCGATGCCGTCGCCGGCGATCAGGGTGACCAGTCTGTTGGTTTCTGTCATGCCGGAAACCCTAACGGAGCCTTGGTCAGCGCGACCCCGTCTGCCTTCGCCAGTCGGCCAGTGTGATCTCGTACTCCACCTCGCCGTGCTCGGCTCCGGCGAGGGGCTCGTCCCAGTCGGGGAAGTAGGTGCGCACGTACGACATTCCGACGGCCGTCATCACGCCGCGGGACGCCGCGTTCACGGCCATCGTCTGGGCGATCACCCGGCGGATGCCGACCGTGGCGAACGCGTGCCGTAGCAGGGCGCGCGACGCCTCCGTCGCGATCCCCTGGCGCCAGTACCGGCGGAGGATCCGGTAGCCCAGATCGGCCACGCTGGGATCGTCGGGCTGGTCGGGGCCATGGGCGGGAGGGAGCATCATCAGTCCCACGAAGTTCCCGGGCTGTTCCGTCCGCGGCCTGAACACGATCCAGTAGCCGAGCCCTGGCACCTGGCGGCCGTGGGCCATCCGCCGCGCATGGCTCTCGGCGACCTCATCCGGCGTGCGGGCGCGCCCGTCGAGGTAGCGCATGACCTCGGGATCCGAGTCGAGCTCGACCTCGAGATCGAGATGACGATCCGCGAGCGGAACCAGCAGCAGCCTGGGTGTACGGAGGGTGGGTTGCGGCACGGGCCTTGGCCCGAGCCTATCGAGCGGCGGTTGCGCGACCGGTCAGCCGGTAGGCCCAGGCCAGCGCCTCGGCGACCGCGCGATACAGCTCGGGCGGGATCTCCGTGTCGAGCTCCAGCGTCTCCAGGGCCTGGGCCAGCACGGCGTCCTCACGCACGGGCACGCCGGCCTCGCGCGGCTTCGAGGATCTTGTCGGCGACCAGGTTGCGGCCGCTGGCGACGACCCTGGGCGCGTCCGGGCCGTCGTAGCGCAGGGCGGCGGCGCGCTTGCCGGACGGCTTACGCGCGCTCATCGATCCTCCCCGCGGGTGGGCGCGGCGGCGGCTCGGCCGGCGGCCGGGCGCGCACGTCGGCGCTCGCCGGGCGGCCGGTCGCCTCGGCCAGCGCGGATGACCAGGTCGGCCGTCGCCGCCGTCGGCCCGCTCGGCCGTCGCGCCTCCGGGGGTGACCACGCCGGCGCGGATGCCGCCGCGGTCCATCGACAGGTGCACCTCGATCGCGCCGGCGTGCGGGCAGTGCAGCACGAACGAGGCGCGAGCCGCCTCGGCGCCGTCGCGTCCGTCGCCGCCGTCATCGGCGTCCACGGCGACCTCGGCCGCGCGGCCGTCGGGCAGCCACAGCGGCGCGCCGCCGGCCAGCGCCAGCGCCGCGCGCATGGCATGTCGCCGTCCCCGGCCAGGGCGAGCCGGCCGGCGGCGTCGGCGAGCCGCGGGGCCGTCGCGCGGTCGGCGGCGATCCTGGCGACCAGCTCGGATTCGGTCGCCCGGACGACGGTCAGCCGCAGCACGTCGCCCGCCTGGACGCCGGACGGGAGCCGGGCCGCGAGCCGGATCCCGGCCAGAGCGATCATGCCGTTGCCGGCGGCAGTTCGGGCCCTCGAGCACCCGCGCCGCGAGCTCGGAGCCGGGTTCGGCGGCAAGCAGGTGCGCCTCGCCGCCGAGGGCCGCAACCAGCCGTTGTGCAGTGACCGCTCCGAGCTGCATGTCTCAAATCCCCTCCCCCGCGGACGATCACCGGGGGCTGACGGCTGTCTGTCTGTCCGAGTAATCGACCGAGCGGAGGAACCCTCCAGGTGGAACGCGGCCTCTACATCGCGGCCTCGGGGATGCTGGCGGAGCAGGTCCGGCAGGACCAGATCGCCAACGACCTCGCCAACGCCTCGACGCCCAGCTACAAGCCCGACCGCGCCGCGCAGAGCGTGTGCGGGGCGCTGCTGCTGCAGAACCGCCAGACCGGCGCGCACGGTTGGCCCGCTGTATCTGGGCGCCCGCATCGCCGAGCTGCGCACGGACCTGACGCAGGGCCCGCTGCAGCAGACCGGCAACCCACTGGACTCGCCTCCACGGCGCGGCTTCTGCCGCCAGACGCCCGACGGCGCCTGCTACACCCGCAACGGCCAGCTCGCGCTGGAAGCGCAGGCCGCCTTGTGACACCGCAGGCCAGCTGCTCCTGGGACCACGGCAAGCCGATAGGTCGCCGGGCCGACGGGATCTCGATCGCGCAGGACGGCACCGTCCGCTCTGCCACCAAGGGTCAACCAGATCGCCATCGTGTCTCTCACCAACTCGTCCAGCAGGGCGACAACGTGTTCCCGGCACCCCGGCGAGGCAGACCGCGGCGACGCACGCTGGTGACGGCCTACCTGGAGGCGGCGCGACGGCCGGGCGATGGTGGACTGATCGTGACGTGCGCGCCTACGAGGCGTCCCAGCGCGTGCTTCACGCAATCGACGACACGCTCGGCAGGGCGGTCAACTCGGTTGGCTCGTCGACCGGCTAAATCGCGCAGGGGGCCCGGTCGATAACCAGGCCTAGACGACTATGGGGAAACGGCTGGACTGCAGCATGCAGAGGCCGGCGGAGATTCAGGAACGAACCTCCGCGCCCCGTTCCCGCCCAGGGAAGGAACGGAATCAACCATGCTGAACGGTCTCTACTCGGCCGCTGCGGGCATGATCGCCCAGCAGACGAGGATCGACTCCCTCGCGAACGACATCGCGACTCGTCTCAAGTACCTAGCGCAGCCGCAAGATCCGCGAGCTGCCTGCCCACTGTGAACTCGACGAGTCCATGCTGCCGTCCATCGGTGTCGCCGACTTCCCCACCGTGGCTGCGTGCTCGTGAGCCCGAGATCCATTCGGGCATCCCCGGTTATCGTCAGGGCGGCGTGGATGTTGAGGCACGGCAGGCTGCGACAGGTGCGGCAGGGGGTCAGACCCCGTGGCGCAGGCGTGGGTTTCGCCCGCGGAGGGGCGTGGCGCGTGGTGCGACGCGAGGTCTGACCCCCCTGTCGCGCTACTGCAGGCTGTCGACGTACCGCGACGCGCGCGGCGCCGTCGCGCCGTAGGAGCTCATCGCGCGGCGGCCGCGGGAGAGATGCACGAGCTCGTGCGCGGGTGCCCTCGATCGCCGAGGCGATCGCCTCGCCGTTGGCAATGACCAGCCCTGCGCCTCCTCAAGCATCGCCCGGGCCCGGCCGGTCGGCCGCACGGGCAGCGACTCCATGATGCGCTGGCGGCGCCGCTCGATCTCGACGAAGCCCTCCCACGCCCCTCGGCGATCTGGGCGCTCTCACGCACGGCGAGCTCGACGAGCTCCGCGCATCCCTGAGCCCCACCATCGCCTACTGCGCAGCGGCCGCGGCCGGCGGCCGGAATGCCCTGCTCGCCGAGCTGACCCACGCCCGCCCAGCTCGACGAGCACCGGCGAACGCCTCGAGCTTCCCGGGATCCTGCTCGATCAGCGCCTCGGTCATGTGCCGGCGCGCGAACAGGTAGATCGACCGCAGGTTCGACGCGACCTCGCCCTGGTTCATGTCGAGCGAGATGTTCAGCTCGTCGATGATCGCGCCCGCGCGGTGCAGCCGGTTGACGGTCACCTCGCGGTTGCCCGTGCGCATCGCGGTCGCGCTCTGGCGAAGAAAGCGGATCGCGCCGTCGTACAGCATCACGACCAGCTTCTGCGGCGGCGCCGTCATCACGCTGGACGAGGTGTAGGCCTGCTTCGCACTCGCGTAGTCGCTCATCGGGGGCTCGACGCTCCTGCTCGGGGGTAACGCTTCAGTCGCGCTAAGTGATCGGCATCCGGCCGGCCATCTTGACGCGCCGACGGGGGAGCCGGGCTATCCCAGCTGAGCGATCTGCGACGTCAGCCAGGCGCTCTGCGACTGCGCCTGCGAGAGCGCCGTCTCCATCGCGGTGAACTGCGCCTTCAGCGCCTGCTCGCGGGTCGCCAGCCGCACGTCCATGTCGGCCGACCGCTGGGTCAGCGCGTCGATGGTCGACTGCTCGGAGCTGATCCGGCTGCTGATGATGCCCGTCGACGACTCCGCCACGCGTTGACGATCGAGTCCAGCCGCTGGGACGAGGCCCATCGTCGAGTAGCCGCCGGTGGCGTTCGTTGAACAGCGCCTTGACGTCGGCGAACCGGTTCGTCAGCGCGTCGGTCAGCTTGGCCGAGTCGAGCGTCAGCTTGCCGGCGATCGCGTCCTGGTTGAGCGTGCCGCCGCCGGTGGTGGCGCCGGTCGAGACGCCGACCTGTGCGAGCAGGCTGCTGGCGGTGGGCCGGCCGCTGACCGGGTCGGAGACCGCCTGCGGAGGCTCGACAGCAGCCCGGACAGCGCCGAGTCGCTTGTGCAGCACGCCCTTGATCCGGTCGGCGTCCGTCTGCGGGTTGGGGACGACCTTCTCGGTGAGCTTGCCGCGGATGAAGTCGATCGTCGAGTTGTACTGGTCGATGAAGGCCTGCACCGTGGCCTGGACGGCGTCGGTGTCCGGGCCGGGGGCGCCGATCGACACGCTGACGTCGCGTGGCGGTCGTCGCCTTCAGGGTCAGCGTGACGCCGGCGAGCGCGTCGGTGACCGTGTTCGAGGAGCTCGTCTTGGCCGAGGCCGTCGACGCGTGTACTGCGGCGTCCAGCGCCGCCTGGCGCTGCGCGAACCCGAAGCCACCGCGCCGAGCCGGTGACCGAGATCGGTGTTCGCCTCGCCGGTCGCCGGCCGGACAGACGAGCTTGAGTGACGACGCGACGCGTAGACGCCGCATGCCGATCGAGCCGTTGATCTTGTCGGCGATCGTCTGCAGCGAGTCGCCGCGTCGTGAGCGACGACGTCGAAGGCGGTGCCGCGCGCCGACCTGGATGTTCAGCGTGTCGTCGGCCGAGGCGGCCGATGCGCCGCCGTGCCCTGCAGTCATCTGCTGCGCGCGGGCGAGCCGCGTGACGCCGATCGAGTAGCCGCCGGCGGCCGCGCCGCCGGTGCGCACCGCGGAGATGCGTGCCGTGTCACTCGAGTCGACCTCCTGGACGTCGCCCCAGGTGCCGAGGTCGCGGAGGCCAGGATCGGCGACTGTCGAGGTTGAGCAGGCGCGTGTTGATGTCCGCAGCGCCTGCTGGCGCGCCTGTCTCGAGCGTCTTCTGCTGCTGCGAGCCGGACCTGCGGCTGACGCTCGATCGACATCAGCTGGTTGACGATCGAGTTCGTGTCGAGCCCGACGCGAGCCCGCCGATGTTGCAAGCGTCGACGCCGTTCGTGGGGTCATGCGCATGTCGTGGCCTTTCGATCAGCGCGTGGTCGTCGATCAAGAGGCCGCCGCCCGACAGCATGTCGAGCAGGCTTCGCGCCGGGATCTCGCGGATCACCCTGCCGTCGGCGTCCATCACCTGGACCTGAACCGGTTCGCCTCGTCGACCTCGAAGTGCAGGTTGACGTGCTGCGACTGCAAGGCTCTCGATCACCTTCGCCGCCGCCTGGTACTCGGCCTGCAGCGCCGCCGGGCGGCTGGTCGCCGGCTCTGCGGTGCTCTGCGCGATGCGGCGCACCGGGGTGAACGGTTGGGAGCCGCGCTGCCGCCAATGGGCGTTGGTCCGTGTTCCATCACGAGGGATGCCTCCGATCCGTCCGTGGATCGACGTGTTGCTGCCCTCGTAATCGGCCTTCCGTACCGGACACTTTAGGACGCTTGCGGATACTTATCTTTGATAGCAGCCGACAATGCAGCGCGCCTCCGGGTGCCGCGGATCGAGCGCCGACAGCCTCGGCCGCGAACACCGCGGCGTCCTGGTGCATGCCGCGCGCGAGCGCCACCTGGGAGAGGCCCATCAGCGAGGGAACGTCCGGCTGCGTGCTGGCGACGGCGATCCACTCCTCGGCGGCGGAGTCCAGGAAGCCCCGGCGGAAGTAGATCCAGGCGAGGCTCTCGGTCGGTCGCGCGGGTTCTGGTCGAGCCGCTGCCACAGCGGCAGCACCTTGGCGAATGCCTCGATGGCCTGCACGCGGAGCAGCGCCTCCAGCACGGTCGCCGCCGTCGGCCCGGCGGCCGTGGGCAGGATCGCCGGCAGCGGCCGGCCGTTCAGCGCGGCGGCCCAGGCCCGGTAGAACTCGGCGTCGTGGGGTGCCAGCGACGGCTCGGCCTCGGCCAGCGCGGCGTCCATCGCCGCGCCGTCGCCGGAGGCGGCGAGCGCGAATAGCCGGGCGGCGGCGGCCTGGCCGGCGACCGCCGAGTCCGCGGGCTCGAGCGCGGCCTCGGCCGCGGCCTCGGCGAACCGGCTCGCGGAGAGCAGCGTTTCGACGAGGCCGATGCGGGCGACGCCGTTGGAGGGCTGGACATCGAGCACGTCGCGGAACCAGCAGCTCGGCGAGCTCGTTGCGGCCCGACTCGTAGCAGGAGGTGGCCGCCAGCAGCCGCGCGCTCGGCCGCGCCGGCACGACCCGCTGCAGCTCGGCGGCTCCGGCACCGCGCTCGAGCATCAGCGTGATCAGCGGCAGCACCGGGGCGGCGTACTCGGGGTGATCGGCGAGCGAGCGGCGGTACAGCTTCTCGGCGACGTCCGGCCGGCCCTGGCTGCGCTCGACCTCGGCCAGCACCGTCATCGCGAGGAAGGTGCCGGAGCCGACGGTGGCGGCGTAGCGGGTGGGCGCGTCGCCCATCTCCATACAGCGCCGGGCCAGCTCGGCGGCCCCGCGGAGGTCGCCCTCGGCCTGGGCGCACAGCGCCTGCTCGAGCACCAGGTCGGTGTGGTCGGGATAGATCTCCAGGCCCTCGGCGATCGCGGCTCGGGCGGCGTCGAAGTCGCCGGCGCCGCGGCGGGCGGTGACGACCCGCGCCATCAGCATCGGCGCGTAGCCGGCGCCCTGCCAGCGCTGCTCCAGGCGCAGCGACGTCCCACGCCTGGTCGAAGTGCTCGCGCGCGCGGGCGGCTCGTTCAGGGCGAGGAACTCGGAGCCGAGGTTGTAGTCGTTGAACGGGCTCGGGTTCTCGCGCGCCTCGATCTCCAGCAGCTCGATGTTGCGGCGCGACTTGTCCTTGGAGGCAATCCGGCTGCGCAGGTAGCCGTAGTGGCGGATCCGTACGTTGCTGGTCTCGAACCGCTCGGCCAGGTACGTCGGCATGGTGTGCGACTTCTGCTCGTGGATCCGGCCCTCGAAGCGGTACGCCGGCCGGTTGCGCCAGACGCCGCAGCGCGTGGTGGGTGACGGCGTTGCCGGACTCGTCGCCGCCGGTGTAGTTGGTCTCGACCAGGTAGAAGGCACTCGCGCCAGGTGCGCGACAGCAGCCCGCGCAGCGCAGCCGCGTCCTCCGGGATCATGTGCTCGTCGGCGTCCAGGTACATCACCCAGTCGCTGGTCGCGGCCTCCAGCGAGACGTTGCGGGCGTCGGCGAAGGAGCCGTTCCAGGGGAAGTCGATCACCCTGGCGCCGAACGACCGCGGCGATCTCGGCGGTGCGGTCGCTTGAGCCGGTGTCGACAACGATCATCTCGTCGACGGCGTCGCGGACGGCCTCGAGGCAGCCCGGGAGCATCTCCTCCTCGTCCTTGACGATCATGCACAGCGAGAGCTTCATCCCCGTCCGCGGCCGGGCGCGCCCGGCGACGGCCCTGGCGCGCTTGCCCAGCGCGCGCAGCATCGCGCCGACGGCGCCGCGCGGCCGGGCCTGCGTGCCGCGCTTGCGGACGAGCGCATGCTCGAGGTTCTGGGCGGCGTGGGGCAGGGTCGGGGTCGAGCCGGATGGCGGCGCGGAACAGCGCCTCGGCGCCGCCCAACTCGGTCAGCTCGTAGAGCAGGACGCCGGTCAGTTGAGCAGCACCGGCTCCGACGGCGTGCGGGCGAGCGCGTCGAGCATGCACTTGGACGCCGTCGCGAACGCCGACACCCAGGCGTCGGCCTGCTGCGCCGGTACGCCAGCACCCGCTCGGCCAGCCGGCACCGCGTCTGGTAGGCGCGCTGCGGATCGTCCCAGCCCTCGAGCTCGTCGAACAGCCGCTCGAGCGCGCGCATGTCGCCGGCGGCGAGCGCCGCCGCGCCGCGAGTCATCGTGCTCGCGACGCGCATGCGCCACCCGGCCTGGGCGGCTGCGATGTCGGTCGCCGACGACGGGGCGGGGACGGCTGCATCGCCTGCGTAGTCGGCCATGTTGAGCTGGGGTTTAGCTGACACCCCGCGCCCGACGCTCGGGGGTATGCTGCGCTTCGTTGTGTCTGCCCTGCCTTTGTTGCCAGCAGAAGACTCAGGTGACCGGCCGGTCTGGCCGATAAGGCGCGCATGACACGGCCCCATTGCCGTCCCCGCTCTGAACCGAGGAGCCCGCTGGCTGTCCCATGAGCACTCCCGCGCGCAAGATCTCAGCTGTCCCCGAGCCAACTCCCCGACCAGCACCTTCCGACGAGCTCGCGCTCGATCTCTTCTACTGGATGACCTTGACCCGAGCGGTCGAGGAGCGCGCGCTCAACCTCTACCGCCAGGGCAAGCTGCCCGGCTCGTACTACACGGGCCGTGGCCAGGAGGCGATCGCCGTGGGCATGGCGCTGCCCCTGCGGCGCGGCCCCGAGGGCGACTGGCTGTCGCCCTGGATCCGCGACCTGGGTAGCTACCTCGTGCACGGTGTGCCCGTGTGGAGGCTGTTCGCGCAGTTCATGGGCAAGGCCGGGTCGACCACTCGGGGCAAGGACGGCAACCTGCACATCGGCGGCAAGGAGTGGAACATCCCCTGCCAGGTGTCGCACATGGCGGACATGATCCCGATGACCGTCGGTGCCGCGCTGGCCTACCAGCAGCGGGGCGAGGATCGCGTGGCCGTGACGTCGTTCGGCGACGGCGCCACCTCGCGCGGTGACTTCCACGAGGGCCTGAACATGGCGGCGGTGCTCAACGCCCCGGCCGTATTCGTTGCCGAGAACAACCGCTGGGCCTACACGACGCCGATCACCAAGCAGACGCGGGTCACCGACCTGCACGTCAAGGCGGCGTCGTACGGCATTCCGGCCGTCGAGGTCGACGGCAACGACGTCTATGCGGTGTACGCCGCCGTCAGCGAGGCCGTCGATGCCTGCCGCCACGGCCGCGGCCCCCGCTTCATCGAGTGTAAGACCTACCGGATGGCCGGTCACGCCGCCCACGACAAGTTCGAGAGCTACATGCCGATGGAGCTGCTCGCCGAGTGGACGGACAAGGACCCGCTGAAGCGGCTCGAGCAGGACCTGCGCGAGCAGCGCGGCATGGACGAGCCGCGGCTGGAGGCGATCCGCGAGCGGATCCGCGACGAGGTGCGCGAGGCGGTGGAGCGTGCGGGCGACGACGAGTACGCGCCGGCCGAGGAAGCCCACTGGGGCGTTTTCGCGGGAGACGACATCCGTGCCTGAGCTGACGTACCTCGAGGCGATCCGCCAGGCGCTGCACGACGAGATGGAGGTCGACGACCGCGTGTTCTGCATGGGCGAGGACGTTGGCCGGCAGGGCGGCGCGTTCGGCGCCACCAAGGAGCTGCAGCAGCGCTTCGGCGAGGCCCGGTCGATCGACACGCCGGTCGCCGAGTCCGGCATCGTCGGCGTGGCCGTCGGCGCGGCCATGGCGGGCCAGCGCCCCGTGGCCGAGATGCAGTTCGCGGACTTCGTGTCCTGCGCCTTCGACCAGCTGGTCACCTGCGCCGCCAAGATGCATTACCGGATCGGGTGGGAGGTGCCGCTGGTCGTCCGCTGCCCCAACGGCGGCGGCGTGGGCGGCGGCCCCTACCACTCCGAGAACGTCGAGGCCTGGTTCCACCACCACGCCGGGCTGAAGATCGTCTGCCCGGCGACGGCGACCGACGCCTACGGCCTGCTCCGCGCGGCGATCCGCGACCCCAACCCGGTCGTGTTCTGCGAGCACAAGTTCCTGTACCGGCGGGTCAAGGAGGAGGTCGCCACCGGCGGCTCCGAGGGCGAACTGGTGCCGCTCGGCAAGGCCAATGTCACGCGGCCGGGCGACGATCTGACGATCGTCACGTACGCAGCGACCGTGCAGCTGGCGCTGGCGGCGGCCGACCGGATGGCCGAGGAGGACGTGTCCGTCGAGGTGATCGATCTGCGGACGCTGATCCCGTTCGACCGCGAGACGGTGCTCGAATCGGTCAAGCGCACGGGCAAGGTGCTGATCGTCCACGAGGACAACCTGACCGGCGGCTTCGGCGCCGAGGTGGCGGCGATCGTGGCCGAGGATGCCTTCGAGTATCTGGACGCCCCCGTCCGCCGGGTTGCCGCCATTGACACGCCGATCCCGTTCGCCCCGCCGCTGGAGCGTGAGTACATGCCGCTCGAGGACGACATCGTGGCAGCGGTGCGCGCGCTCGCCGACTACTAAGAAACCGGCCGAAATATCACCCTTTCGGCGGCGGCTCTTTGCAGACCGAGCGGTATGATCGGGTGGTGAGGTCGCGGGGTCGCGGCCTGCGCAACGACGCTTGGGGTCAGATCGTTTGCGTTTTCGTCACAAGCTGTCCATTGTCCTGATCGCCTTGGTCGTGTTCCCTCTGGTCGCGACCGGCCTGCTCGTGCAAGAGCTCGTCGGCCGGAACCAGACGGACTCGGTCGACGGCAGCCTCGCGGCCACCGTTTCCGGTGCCGCCGTCTCCTACCGGTCCGAACTGGAGACGGCCGCCGCGAGGGCAAGCCTGATCGCCCAGAACCCCGACGTCCAGCAGGCGATGGTCGACGGCAACCTCGCCGACCTCAACCTGCAGACGATCGACGGCGCCGAGCACACCGTGATCGAGAGCGGGGACGTCCGGGTGGGCATTCCGCCGGAGGGTCCGGCCTGGCAGACCTCCGTGAACGTCGGCAACAAGGGCAGGGTGACGGTGTACGTGCCGCTGGACGAGGAGCTGGTGGTGCGGCTGGCGGTCGACGCGCCGCGCACCGACCAGGTCGACCTGGCGATGACCGTGGACCGGCAGATCACGGGCTCGACCGGCGGACGGACGGGCACGGCGCCGGCGCTGGGCGACGGCAAGCCGACGACGACGGACGTCGGCGGGTCGGAGGTGCGGGTGCAGGGCGCCGGCGTCGAGGGACCGAAGGACGTCCCCACCGAGATCCTCGCTACCTATCCGCAGTCCGTGCTGGACGACCGCATCGAGCACTCGCGCCTGCGGCTGCTGCTCGCCCTCGGGCTGCTCGGCCTCGTCCTGATCGCCCTCTGCCTGCTGACCGCCGACCGCATCTCGAAGGCGCTGACCGACCTGGCCGGGCGCGCCAAGGCGATCGTCCGCGCCAGCGGCGAGCCGGTGCCCGAGGGCGGCGACGAGCTGGTCGAGCTGGGCGCCGCGCTGGACACGATGTCGAGCGAGCTCTCGATCCGGATGACCGAGCTGGCCGGCGAGCGGCAGCGGCTCAAGGAGACGCTCCACCGCTACGGCGAGACGCTGGCGGCGACCCACGACCAGCAGGCGCTGATCGGCGCGGTGCTGGACACCGCCGTGCAGGCGACGCGGTCGCGGGGCGGCCGCTTGCTGCTGTACGACCCCGACCGCGGTGAGGCGACGGAGCAGGCGCGGATCGGCACCGCCCGCGGGTCGCGCACCGACCTGCCGATGGTCGTGCCGGCCGGACGCGGCCTGGAGGGCGAGGCGGTGATGGCGGTCGAGCCGCGCACGGCGAACTCGCCGCGGCCGATGCTGACCGTGCCGATCCTGCGCGAGAAGCAGCTGCTCGGCCTGGTCACCGTGGTCGATCCGGAGGACGGGGCGTTCGCCCCCGACGACATCGAGACGCTGTCCGGCCTGGCCGTGCAGGCCGGCATCGCCATCGAGAACGCGCGCCTGCACCGCCGGGTCAAGGAGCAGGCGGTGACCGACGAGCTGACCGGGATCGCGAACCGCCGCCGGTTTTTCGACGTGCTCGGGCGCGAGTTCGAGCGCGCCCAGCGGTTCGACCAGCCGCTGTCGCTGATCATGCTCGACATCGACGACTTCAAGCGGATCAACGACCGGCCCGAGCTCGGGCATCTGGCCGGCGACGCGGTGCTGCGCGCGGTGGCGGCGACGATCCAGGGGATGATCCGCGAGATCGACCTGGCCGCTCGCTACGGCGGCGAGGAGTTCGCCGTGCTGCTGCCGCAGACCGACCTCGAGGGCGCCCTCAACCTGGCCGAGCGCCTGCGGATGGCGGTCGAGGAGCGGCCGATCGAGTTCGGCGGCGAGCTGATCGGCGAGGTGACCGCCAGCTTTGGCGTAGCCTCCGGTCCGTCGCTGGACATGGCCCAGCTTGACCTGATCGCTGCGGCGGACACCGCGCTGTACCAGAGCAAGCGCGGCGGCAAGAACCAGGTCAGCTCGTCTGTTGATTGAGGCCCGGAGGGGTGCTTGCTATGATCTTTCGGCGTTTTCCTGGCTCCCGTAACCCGACCGGAGGATGTGGATGTCGACCAGTGGTAGCTCGCAGTTCGCATCGGTGATCGAAGAGCACCTCGAGCTGAAGCGCCGGAATGCCCGGTTGGATGGAGACCTCCCTCTTGACGAGTTCGTCGGCGACGATCCGTTCGACAACCATCCGCTGTTCAAGACCGAGGAGGCCGCGCGGCGCGAGGAGGAGGAGACCGGGGAGCACCCCGCCGTCGCCCTCGAGATCCCCGCCGAGACGCTCGAGCTTCCGGTGGTCGAGGTGCCCGAGGAAGAGGGCGACGAGCGCGAGCGCCCTCAGGGCTGGATGGAGACCACGGCCAGCCAGGAGTTCACCTGGGAGTAGCGGCTCCCAGGACGGAAACCACACCTTCACTGTCCGGCCGTCGGTCGCCGCTGTACGATTGGGTGTCGTATGGCTTCCAAACGCGCTGAGATCGAGCGGATCGAGCTCGCCGCCCCCGAGCGGCTGATCAACCGAGAGCTCTCCTGGCTGGATTTCAACGCACGCGTTCTCGACCTGGCAGACGATCAGGATCTGCCGCTGCTCGAGCGTGTCCGCTTCTGCTCGATCTTCTCGTCGAACCTGGATGAGTTCTTCATGGTTCGCGTGGCCGGCCTGCTGCGACAGGCGGCGGCCGGCATCGGCGTCCGCTCGGCCGACGGCCGCACGTCGCAGGTGGTGCTGTCCGACATCCGCGAACGCGTGATCGAGCTGTCGCTGCGCCAGTCGCAGGTCTGGATGGTCGACCTGCGCAAGGCGCTGGACGCCGCCGGGATCTGCATCGTTCCGGTCGCCGAGCTGGACGAGGACGAGCTGTCCGAGTTGTCGGCGACGTTCGAGCGCGAGGTGTTTCCGGTTCTGACACCGCTGGGCGTCGGGCCGGGCCAGCCGTTCCCGTACATCTCCGGGCTATCGCTCAGCCTGGGCGTGCTCGTCCGTAACCCGGACGGCGGCGAGGAGCGGTTCGCCCGGGTCAAGGTGCCGGAGGTGCTGCCGCGGTTCATGCATGTGCGCCAGGGCGGGCGGATGGTCGCGCTGGAGGATCTGATCGCGCACTTCCTGCCGTGGCTGTTCCCGGGGATGGAGATCGTCGAGCATGCCGCATTCCGCGTCACCCGTGATGCCGACTTCGAGGTGTCGGACGAGGCGGATGACCTGCTGGAGGCGGTCGAGCTCGAGCTGCGCCGCCGCCGGTTCGGCGACGTCGTGCGCGTCGAGGTGGTCGACGAGATGACCGAGGACATGCTGCAGCGGCTGAAGGACGGGCTCGGCGTGAGCGCCGCGCAGATGTTCCCGATCGACGGCACGCTCGACCTGGCCGACGTCAAGCAGCTGGCCGACCTCGACCGCCCCGACCTGCGGTTCGAGCCGTGGGCGCCGGTCACGCGATCGCGGCTGCGCCCCTCCGAGGACCACGACATCTTCGCGGAGGTCGATCGCGGGGACGTGATGGTGCACCTGCCCTACGACTCCTTCGCGACGTCCGTCGAGGCGTTCGTCCGGGAGGGCGCGAAGGATCGCTCCGTGGTCGGCCTGAAGACGACCGTCTACCGGACGAGCGACGATTCGGCGTTGCTGCCGGCGCTGATCGAAGCGGCCGAGGAGGGCAAACAGACGGTGTGCCTGGTCGAGCTGAAGGCGCGCTTCGACGAGCGGCGCAACATCGCGTGGTCGCGGTCGATGGAGCGTGCCGGAGTGCACGTCGTGTACGGCTTCGCCAACCTCAAGATCCACGCCAAGACCACGCTGATCGTCCGCCGCGAGGGCGACTCGCTGCGCCGCTACGTGCACATCGGCACCGGCAACTACAACGCGTCGACCGCCCGGGTCTACGAGGACTTCGGCCTGTTCACGTCGGACGAGGCGATCACCGCCGACATCGCCGACCTGTTCAACCACCTGACGGGCTTCGGCCGGCCGCAGCGGTTCCGCAAGATCCTGGCCGCGCCGTTCAACCTGCGCAGCTCGCTGGTCGAGCACATCCGCTCGGTCGCCCGCGCCGCCGGGCGAGGGGAGCGGGCGCGCATCCGGATCAAGGTCAACGCGCTCAGCGACCCGGGCATCATCGACGAGCTGTACAAGGCATCGCAGGCCGGCGCCGCGATCGACATCATCGCGCGTGCGATCTGCATGCTGCGGCCGGGCATGCCCGGGCTCTCCGAGAACATCGCCGTGCGCAGCGTGGTCGGGCGGTTCCTCGAGCACTCCCGGGTGTACCACTTCGAGGCGGGCGACCAGGAGACGTACCTGTTCGGCAGCGCCGACCTGATGCCGCGGAACCTCGACCACCGGATCGAGGTGGTCGTCCCGGTCGAGGAGCCCCGCGCCCGCGACGAGTTGAACGCCGCCCTGGAGGCGCTGCTGGCCGACAACGCGCACGCCTGGGTGCTGGACGCCAGCGGGAACTGGATGCGCCTCGAGCCGGGCGACGGGGAGCGCAACCGGAACACGCACATGGTGCTGACGCGCCGCGCGAAGCTTCGCGCGCGGCGCCGTTCCGGCGCACGCCCGACGGCTCGCTGAGCCGTTCCCTGGATTCGCTCCGGATCTTCACCAAACGCTCACCGCGATCCGGGTGATGACGGCCGAGCGGGTGGGCAGACTACGGGTGATGAGGATCGGCATCGTCGACGTCGGATCGAACACGATGCGCCTGCTCGTGGCCGAGACCGCGGCGGGGGCGGTCGCGCCGATCCACCAGGACCGCCTGCAGGTCGGCCTCGGAGCGGCGATCGAGCATCACGGCTGGATCCCCGACGCCAAGCTGGCCGAGGCCGCCGACTGCGCTCGCCAGTTCGCCTCGCAGGCCCGCGCGCTGCGCTGCGGTGACCTCCGTGTCGTCGTCACCGCGCCGGGACGGCAGAGCGTGAACGCGGACGACCTGGTGATCGAGCTGCAGCGCGCGACCGGCGCGGTGCCTCGCGTGCTGTCCGCGGAGGACGAGGGCCGCTACGCGTATCTGGGTGCCGCCGCGACGCTGCCCGGCGCGCCGGCGACGCTCGCCGTGTGCGACGTCGGCGGCGGATCGACCGAGATCGCCGTCGGGTCGTCCGACGGGTCGCCCGAGTGGCTGGCGTCGGTCGACATCGGCTCGCTGCGGCTGACCAGCCGGATGCTCGACCGTGACGTGCCCGGCAAGGGCCGCGTCAAGGCCGCACGGGCCGAGGTGGCTGAGCTGTTCGCCGGGCTCGAGGCCCCGCCCGCCGACATCGCCCTGGCGGTCGGCGGCAGTGCCCGCGCGCTGCGGCGGATCGTCGAGGGGCCGCTCAGCGGGAAGGCGCTCGACGAGGTCGCCGACCACCTGGCCAAGCGCTCCGCGGTCAAGCTGGCCGCCGCCCACGGCATCGGTGAGCGCCGCGCCGCGACCCTGCTGGCAGGCGCCGTGATCCTCGGCCAGGCGGCCCGCGTCGTCGGGCGGCCGTTCGAGGTCTCACGCGCGGGGCTGCGCGAGGGGCTCGCCGCCGAGGCGATCGCCGAGCGACTCGCTGCTTAGCTGTGGGTGTGCCATGGCCTAAGCGGGCGGCGGCAGGTACTCCAGCGGCTCCAGCGTGTCGCCGTCGAGCAGCCAGGTGCTGCCCTTGCGGGCCTCGGCGTCGCGTCCGACCAGCGCGAGCATGACGTCGCCGTGCGTGCAGATGGCGACACTCGCGCCGGCCAGCTCGCCCAGCAGCTCACGCACGCCGCGAACCGCCGCGCCCTCTGCCAGCCGGTCGTCCAGCGTCGCAGCCGTTCGCGCCGCGACCGCCAGCGGCAGCACCGTCTGGATGCAGCGCAGATAGGGGCTGGAGACGACCCGTTCGATGCGGTAGGGCGCGAGCTGGTCGATCAGCGCCATCGCCTGGCGGTTGCCCTTGCCGTCCAGCGGCCTCAGACGGTCGTCGCGATCCCACGACTGGCGGTCGCCCGCCCGTCCGTGGCGGACGACGGCGACCGGCGGTGCGCTCACTGCCAGGCCCGCTTGCCGATTCGCTTGAGGGCGTGCCAGGCGTCGGGGAACGCCTCGCGGGCGGCCTCGCGCCGCTCGGCCTGGCGGGTCACCACGATGCCGGCGGAGAGAGCCGCGCGAGCGTCTCCGGTGGCGACGGCGAGCTCCCGCAGCCGCTCGGCGGCGACGACGGAGTCCTGGTGGTCGCCGAGCACGTCCTGCAGCCGCTTCGCATGCTTGACGAACCGCCGCGCTTTTGCCCCCCGGCTGGGCATTGCCAGCTCGGCGGCGTACCGCGCGCGCTTGACCTTGATCCGCAGCTTGTGCAGCTCGTGGTCATCCGGGTCGGAGCCCAGCCGGCGCCGCGCCTTGCGGAGACCGCGGAACTCGGCGGCGGCGATCGCCTTGGGCTTGACCGCCTTGCCCGCTTCGGGCGGGTAGGCCAGATCGCGCTCCAGCCGCTCGAGCAGCCGGATGTAGCGCGGGTCTCGCAGCTCGGCCAGCATCAGTGCGCGCGCGGCCTCACGCCGGTTGGCCAGCACCGCGAGCACCGGCGCAAATGCCTGGGCGTCGTCCGGCTCGAGCTCCGCCGCCTCGTCCTCGAGATGCTCGAGCAGCACGTCCAGATCCCGCACCTCTCCCAGCGCCGCGCCCAGCCAGCGCAGCTCGTCGCGCAGTTCGTCAGCCCACTCGTGGTCGATCATCGGCCGCCCCGCGCGCAGCAGCGCGCGCAGCCGGCGCACGGCCACCCGGTGCTGGTGCAGCTCTTCGGGGTCGGCGCCCAGCCGCGTCCCGGGATCGTGCGCGAGGATGGCGTGGTACTGGATCTGGAGCATCGCGGCCAGCTGCCGGCGCGGTGATGCCTTGGGGTCGACCCGCGGCGGGTCGGACTCGGCGAGCCCCAAGGCGCGCAGCAGCTTGGGCTGCTGGTCGCCGTCCACCGCCCCGGCCTCGTGCAGCCTCCGCCCGATTCGCTGGAGATCGCGTTCGCCGCCCTCGATCAGATCCACCTCGACCTCGTCGAATGCGCGCACCGACTCCTCGCCTGCACGGACGACGATCTGGTCGACCGTGACCTCGGCGACCACGCGACCGCTCCGCTCCACCCGCACGCCGCGCCGCATGGTGTCCAGCGTAGCCACCTCGGACGTCATCCGGTCGCGCAGTGTGGCGGTGACCAGGTCACGGAAGCGACGCGGCACGCGGTCCGGCGAGCCCGGGAGCTCGAGCTCGATCGACGAGCCGTTCGCGGGCAGCCGCAGGTGCCAGGCGCCGTAGCCGCTCTCGCTGCGGTAGCGCAGGGAGACCCCGACCGAGGAGAGCCGGTGGTCGGCCGTGTCGTGGTACGTCGACGAGTAGTGCCGCGGCTCGATCGGCGTGCCGGGGAGCGCCGGCAGGCGGAAGCCCGCGGCGGCCCGGAGCTTCAGCCGTCCCTGTTGTGCGTCCGTCATCGTGATCCCAGTCTACGGGCGTTGCTCGCGTTCGATCTGCAGAGCGACCTCGACCAAGCGGCGCTCTTCGGCGACGCCGAGCTCGCCGAGCCGGAGCGTGTAGACGGTGCGTTCATCGTCCTGCGGGTGAGCGGACTCGACTTCGGCGAGCACCGCAAACGGTGCTACATCATCGGCTAGGTGCAGCTCCACCTGGAGAGCGGTGCCCACCAGGACGACGCGCTCGGAGACGATCCGGACGACGTCAGTCGACACGTCGACCGACGGCGCCGTGAACTCCTCGACCGCCTCGCCGTCCGCGAGCCTGCGACAGACGACCCTGGTTCGGATCGGGATCCGCACCCTCGCGTGGCGGTCGAACAGGCGCCGGTCCTGGGCGCAGACCCATCGCACCACGCGCTGCTCAACGTACTCGTCCAGGCCGTCGAAACGGACGGCGAAGCCGCCGGATGCCCCGGTACGGACGACCTGTGCCTCGACGAAGACCAGGAACCGCGGACGGGCGAAGGTCAGCTCGACCCAGAAGCGGTCTCCAACCCGCGGCGTCTCGGCCGCGCGCAGCTTCGCTCCGCCGGCGGACACGTTGTCGGTGCGCATCCGCACCGGGCCCGCGTTCGCCGGACTCCTCGATGGGCGCGCAGACCGCGAGCAGGTCAGCCTCCACCCGCAGGAACCTTCGCCTGTCGGGCTCATGCCGGTGCACGCCCGTCAGTCTAGGGAGCACTCACGAGCCAGGCACCGTGCCAGGCACCGCCACGCTCCGTCCGTCTCACTCGCAACCTCGATCGACGAGCCAGGCACGGAGCCAGACTCGGCTCGGGTTCTAGCGGGAGGGGAACCAACCGCGCGTGTCGCGCGGATCGGTGCTCCTGGAATCGGCCCCCGCCAGCACTGCCAACGGGCCGACCACCAGAAGAAAGATGATGATCAGAAGTTCCATGGCCATATTGTCGACCGCCTTGTCCATAAGCTCAAATCGAGATACTCTTCGTATGCATTATGGAACCTGATCGTTGGCACGGAGTTGAGATCCGCCATCTGGCCGCCCTTCGGGCCGTTGCCGAGACCGGCAGCTTCGGCCGCGCCGCGGAGCGGCTGGGCTACACGCAGTCGGCCGTCAGCCAGCAGATCGCCACGCTCGAGAAGGCCGTGGGGACGAGGCTGGTCGAACGCCCGGGCGGACCGCGGCCGATCTCGATCACCGAGGCGGGCAACGTGCTGCTGCGCCACGCGGACGGCATCGTCGCCCGCCTGCGCGCCGCCCAGGCCGATCTCGCGGCGCTCGCCGACGGCGAGGCGGGCACGCTGCGCGTCGGCACCTTCCAGAGCGTGGGCGCTCGAGTGCTGCCCGAGGTGATCCGCCGGTTCTCCTCCGAGCGCCCCGACGTCTCGGTGCAGCTCAAGGAGGCCGAGGACGAGACGCTGCTTGCGGCAGTTGAGGCCGGCGACCTCGACCTGACGTTCATCCAGCTGCCGATCCCGGACGGCCCGTTCGAGTTCGCCGACTTGATGCATGACCCGTGGGTGCTCGTCGTCTCGGCGGACTCGCCGTTGGCTCGACACGCAACGGCGCCGAGCCTGCGCGAGATCGCCGGGCTGCCGCTGATCGGCTACCGCACGTGCACGAGTATCCAGCACATCGAGACGCACCTGTCGCTGCGCGGTCTGAGCGCCGATGTCGTGTTCCGCTCCGACGACAACGGCACGATGCAGGCGATGGTCGCCGCCGGCGTCGGCGTCGCGCTGATGCCGCTGCTGGCCGTGGATGCCAGCGACCCGCGAACCGGCGTGCTGCCGCTCAACGGCAAGCTGCCTCCCCGAGTGGTCGGCGTCGCGTGGCATCGCGACCGGATCCGGTCCGCCGCGGCCAAATCGTTCGTCGAGCTCGCTGCCCAGGTGTGCGACGAGCTGCACGAGGTCGCTCCCGCGGCCGTCGCCGGCTGACCGGCTCGGCTCCGAATCCTGCTGTGGTAACTTCGCGCCATGCGCAGGATGGTGATCGCCCCGCTCCTGGTCGCGCTGCTCGCGATTGCATCCGCGTGCGGCTCGTCGACCGCCAACGACTCGTCGGGCTCGGCCCCCTCCGCGTCGGCCGCCACGTGCACGCCGGAGAAGCTGCAGACGCTGAGCCCGGGCAAGCTGACCATCGGGACGAGCAACCCGGCGTTCTCCCCGTACTTCACCGGAGGGCCTGGGCACGAGTGGAAGGGCCAGTTCAACAACGACCCGTACGCCAACAAGGGGTTCGAGAACACCGTTGCCTACGGGGTCGCCGAGAAGCTGGGCTACACGCCCGACCAGGTGACGTGGCAGGTGACGCCGTTCGGCAAGTCGTTCGCACCGGGGCCGAAGGACTTCGACTTCTACCTGGCGCAGGTCACCGACAAGTCGCCGCGTGACCAGCGGGTCGACTTCAGCGTGCCGTACTACCAGGCCAACCAGGCCGTCGTCGTCAAGAAGGACTCGCAGTACGCGAACGCCAGCAGCCTGGCCGATCTGAAGGGCGCGACGCTGGGTGCCGAGGTGTCGACCACCAGCTACCAGGCGATTCAGGACGTGATCCAGCCCGACAACGAGGCCAAGGTCTACAACTCGACCTCCCAGGCGACGCAGGCGCTGGAGAACGGCCAGATCGACGGCCTCGTCGTCGACTTCCCGACCGCCTACTACATCGCCTACGTCGAGCCGGGCGGGCTCGCCATCGCCGGGCAGTTCTCCGGTTCCGGCGGCGAGGATCAGTGGGGCCTCGTGATGGAGAAGGGCAGTCCGCTCAAAACCTGCGTCGACCGCGCGCTGAACGAGATGAAGAGCAGCGGGGAGCTCGCGGAGCTGGAGCAGAAGTGGCTCTCCGACCTGGCAGACGCCCCGACGTTGCAGTAGCAGACCGCAGCTCCCGCATCCTCGGCAGCGGCGCCGGCCGCAGCGCCGCGATCGCCCTGGTCAGCACGGTCCTGGTGTTCACCGCGATCACCTTGGTCGTGGTCAACTCGCCGGGCTGGCCCGAGTTCAAGGCGTCGTTCCTCAACTGGGACGAGGTCAAGGTCTGGTTCCCGGACATCGCGCGCCATTTCTGGGTCAACGTGAAGCTGTTCATGGTCTGCGAGGCGGTGATCCTGGTCTTCGCGCTGGGGATCGCGATTCTTCGCAGCCTCCCGGGGCCGGTGCTTTTCCCGTTCCGGCTGATGGCGATCGTCTATACGGACCTGTTCCGCGGCGTCCCGACGATCCTGGTGGTCGTCATGCTGGGCCTCGGCGTGCCGTCGCTCCAGCTGTCCGGCGTCCCCACGTCGGAGCTGTTCTGGGGCGGCGTCGCGCTGATCCTCGTCTACTCGGCCTACGTCGCCGAGGTCTACCGCGCAGGCATCGAGTCGGTGCACCCGAGCCAGGAAGCTGCCGCCCGCTCGCTCGGCCTCTCGCGGCTCCAGGCGCTGCGGTTCGTGATCGTGCCGCAGGCGGTGCGGCGGGTGATCCCGCCGCTCCTGAACGACTTCATCGGGCTGCAGAAGGACACGGCGTTGGTGGCGATCATCGGCCCGGTGGAGGCGTTCCGCCAGGCCGACATCGCGCAGGCGGCCGACTTCAACTTCACCCCGTACCTCTGCGCGGCGGCGCTGTTCGTACTGATCACGATCCCGCTGGCCCGATTCACGGACTGGCTGGTCGCCCGCGACCGCCGGCGCCAGTTCGCGGGGCACGGGTGAGCGACCCCGCCCTGCTGATCGAGGGCGTGCGCAAGAGCTTCGGGAAGGCCGAGGTGTTGCGCGGCATCGACCTCGCGGTGTCGGAGCACGAGGTGATCTGCCTGATCGGGGCCTCCGGTTCGGGCAAGTCGACGCTGCTGCGCTGCATCAACCTGATCGAGCCGGTGACGGCCGGCCGGATCGTCGTCGGTGGCGTCGAAGTGACCGCGCCCGACGTGGACGAAAACAGGATCCGCACGAGCATCGGGATCGTGTTCCAGTCGTTCAACCTGTTCCCGCACATGACGGTGCTCGGCAACATCACGCTGGGGCCGCGCAAGGTGCTCGGGCAGTCGCGGCGGGAGGCGGAGGAGCAAGGGATGGCGCTGCTCGAGCGGTTCGGCCTGGCCGACCGGCGAGGCGAGTACCCCGACCGGCTGTCCGGCGGCCAGCAGCAACGCGTTGCGATCATGCGGGCGCTGGCGATGCAGCCGCGGCTGCTGCTGCTGGACGAGGTGACCAGCGCGCTCGACCCGGAACTGGTGGCGGCGGTGCTGGACGTGATCCGCGAGCTTGCCGATGAGGGGATGACGATGCTGATCGCCACGCACGAGATGGGCTTCGCACGGGACATCGCCAGCCGGGTCTGCTTCCTCGACGCCGGCGTGATCCTCGAGCAAGGGCCTCCGGATCAGATCTTCAGCCACCCGGGCGAGGAGCGCACGCGGCAGTTCCTGCAGCGGATCATCGCCGCCGGGAGGATGTGAGAGCCGCGCTGCTCGCCGTGCTCGCCGCCCTGTTGCTGGCGGGCGGATTCCTGGGCGGCCGGGCGGTGTCGTCCGGCGGCGAGCCGGCGGCCGTGACGCGGACGGTGCCCGTGACGTCCACCCTCACCGAGACGCCGACGGTCACCGCGACGCAGACCGAGACCGAGACGGCGACGGAGACTCAGCCGCCGCCGCCACCCGTTGCCCGGCCGGCGATCACCCAGGATCCGATTCCCTACACCGCAGCTCGCCGGGCCGAGATGGCGGCCTACGCGCAGCGCCACTACGGCATCAACACTTCGCGGCTCAGCCATCCGCGGCTGGTCGTCCTGCACTTCACGGCATCGTCGAGCTATCCCGGCGTCCACGCCACCTTCGCGAACGACACGCCCAACAACGGCGAGCTGCCCGGCACCTGCGCGCACTTCGTCGTCGACAAGGACGGCACGATCTACCAGCAGGCGCCGCTGGACGTGATGTGCCGCCACGCGATCGGCGTCAACGACCGGTCGGTCGGGATCGAGATGGTGCAGGAGACCGGGCCGTCCAGCAGCTGGGCCGATCAGCAGATCCTGGCCCGCGCTCCGCAGATCCACAGCGTGCTCGCGCTGGTCGCGTGGCTGTGCAGCCGGTACGGCATCCCGGTGCGGGACGTGATCGGGCATGCCATGGTCAACGACAGCCCATTCTTCCGGGACAACGAGGGCTGGCGGAACGACCACACCGACTGGCAGCCGGCCGACGTCGCTCGCGTGCGCGCGATGCTGCGCGCCCGCTATCCCGCGCTCACGGAGTGACGGCGGTGTAGATCAGGATCTGCTGGTAGCTCGATCCGGGCGTGTTGGCCTTGTCGGCGAACCGCAGCGCGAGGGCATGGTTGATCGGCACCGCCACGCCCGCGGTGCCGGGCCTGCGGTGCGGACGAACAGCCGCCAGTTTGCGTTCGACCAGACCGTCGCCGTGTTCTCGGTGCCGACCGGATCACGCGCCGACAGCGGGTCGACTGGCCCGAAGTCGTACGGTGCTGTCGTCGCCAGCTGCAAGCGCACCGTCGTCCGGTTGGCAAACTGTACGGTCTGGGTTGCCGAGCTGGACGACGCCGGGCCGGCCGACTCGGCGAGCGAGCTGAATCCCAACAGAACAACAGTCAGCACCACGGCGCGCGCAGTGGTGTAGTCAGTGGAGACATCACGCGCAGAGGAGGGGAATGCGCGGACAGCAGACATCGGCGTCAGCGGCTGCCGGCCGCTCCCCCAATCGCGGGATTCGCCCCGCTACTCGTAGACGACGACGTCGGGCGGCGGGAGCAAATTGAGCACCGAGTGGGGCCGCATCAGCCCGACGTCCTCGTGGTAGAACAGCTTGAAGCCGTTGAACCAGTGCCCGCCGTTGGTGGCGAACAGGTCGTACTTCGACACCTTGTTGTCCCGGGTGCCAAAGCCGTCGACGTTGACTGTGAGGGCGACGCCAGGTGGCTTCTTCAGCCACCGCTTGTGCTCGATCATCCCCGGCGTGAACTGGTGGACGATCAGCACCTTCTGCGGGAGGTCGTCGTCCTCCACGATCTTGGAGACGTACGACGACACCTTGTTGACGATCGTCGAGGTGGTGTGGCCGATCTCCTGGCCCGGCACCTCGCCCGGCCCCATGCTCCACTCGGGGTCGATTGCCAGGCCGACGTCCGGCTGCTCCAGCCAGTGCCGGTATGCCTTGACCTCGGACATGAACGACGCCCGGCCGGGCTGGATGTCCAGGATCAGCAGTGCCTTGGCCTTGCGGGCGGCGGTCAGGTAGCGGTCGATCGTCGACGACGTCTGGCGCATCCGGTACTTGCCGTCGTCTCCCGGCGCCGCCGTCACCAGCGTCGCGATCAGCTCCATCGCCGGCATCACCGGACGTCCCGGCTCGGCGTACGGGCGTGACTGGACGAGCAGCTTCTGCGCGGCCCTGGTCGGCGTGCCGATGCCCAGCTCGCCCAGCCCCGGATCCTGCGGCGCGCCGTACAGCGCAACCAGGCGGTAGTGGGGCAGCACCTGCGTGCCCCCGCGGGGCAGCTCCGGCGGCGGCTTCTGCGTCGACGAGAGCTGCTCGCCGGCGTCCGCCGCCTTCGGGCTGCCGCCGCCGTGGCCCAGCGTGAACCATCCCGCGCCGACCAGCACCACGATCCCGCCGACCACCAGCACGCCCAGCCGACGCTGGCGCCGGGTGCGCTCGCGGGCCCGCTCGCGGGCGACCAGACGCCGCTCCTCGGCCGATCGCGGCGGCCGGCGCTCGAGCTCGTTCATGCCACCGCCCGTTCCGCCCGGTGCCGCTCGTACCAGGTGCTGTACCCGCCCTCGTACGCGATCGCCCGGCCGCGCGCCACCTCGACCACCCGGTCGCAGGTGCGGTCGAGGAAGTAGCGGTCGTGGGAGACGGCGATGACGGTGCCGTCGAAGCGTTCGATCGCGCCCTCCAGCACCTCGACCGAGTCGATGTCCAGGTGGTTGGTCGGCTCGTCCAGCACCAGGCAGTTGGCGCCGGCGCGCATCAGCAGCAGGAGCTGGAGCCGCGTCCGCTCGCCGCCCGACATCCGGCCGATCGGCTGGCGCACCTGCTCGTACGAGAACAGGAAGCGGGTCAGCAGCTGCACCGCCTCGCCCTCCGTGCAGGGGCTCACCCTGCGGACGGCCTCCAGCGCGGTCGTGCTCGACGGCAGCGCGTCGTGATCCTGTGCCAGCAGTCCCATCTCGATCGAGGGGCCGATCCATCGCGTGCCCGAGGTGGGCTCGAGCTCGCCCGTCAGCAGCTTCACAAGGACGCTCTTACCCTGCCCGTTGCCGCCGATCACACCGATCCGCTCGCCGCGCATCACGGTCAGGTCGACGCCGGTCAGGATCCGCCGCCCGCCCAGGTCGATGTCGGCATCGTGCAGCTCGACCACGCGCTGGCCGCCACGGGCCGAGCTGCGCAGTCGCAGGGCCATCTTGCGCCGCTCCAGCACCGGCCGGTCGATCTTGTCCATCCGGTCGATCTGGCGCTGCTTGTTGCGCGCCTGCTTGATGTGCCGCTCGTTGACGACGATGCTGGCCCACAGCTTGAACCGGCGGATCGCCTCCTCGAGCCGGGCGATCTCCTTCTGCTGGGTCACGTACTGCTGCTGCTGGCGCTCCAGCTCGAGCTCCCGCTCCGCGGCGTATGTGGAGTAGTTGCCCGGCCAGATCCGGATCCGGCCGCCGTCCAGCTCGGCGATCTCGGTCACCGTCTCGTCCAGCAGGTAGCGATCGTGCGAGACCATGACGACGGCGCCGTCGAATCCACGGATCAGATCCTCGAGCCGGCTGCGCGCCTCGGCGTCCAGGTGCGTCTCCGGCTCGTCGAGCAGCAGCAGGTCGGGCTCAGCGGCCAGGCACGCCGCCAGCGCGATCAGCTTGCGCTGGCCGCCGCTGCGCACGTCGGACGGCCGGTCGATCGCCGCCTCGTCCAGGCCCAGCTGCAGCAGCAGCGACCGCCCCCGGCCCTCGAAGGCGTGGCCGCCGGCCTGCTCGAACTCCTCGAGCAGCACCGCCTGGCGCCGCAGCACCCGGTCCATCCGGTCGAGGTCGCCGGCCAGCGCTGGATCGGCGAGACGCCGCCCGGCCTCGTCCAGCTCCTGTTCGATCCGCTCCAGGTCGGGACGCGCCGCCAGCACGATCTGGTGCGGCGTGCGCTCGTCCGGCGCCACCTGCTGCGGCAGTACCGCCGTGACGGTGCCCCGGCGGCGCGCGATCGTGCCCCCGTCCGGCTGGTCCTCGTCGTGCAGCAGGCGCAGGAGGGTGGACTTGCCGCTGCCGTTTGCGCCGATCACGCCGATTCGGGCGTCCTCCGCGACCTCGAGGTCGAGGCCGTCCAGGACCGTACGGGCGCCGAAGGTTTTTGACACGCCTGACAGACCCAGCAGGTGGATGACAACCCCTCCGAGAATCGACTCGGGACGGCCCGACGCCGTCCGTGTGGGACATACTGTAAGGGAATCCGAGCCGCGTCCGGTGCTGTGCGGCTTCGCCTCGCCGGGCGCGCCGCGGCGCCCAGCGACGCGTCGTCAGTGGGATCCGAGTCGTCGGAGTATCGGCCGCGCCTGATCTAATGCACGGCCGAGCGTACTTCGGAGGCGGCCGTCTCGATGAGCTCGGCGACGGCCGCTGGTTGCGAGACGTAGACCGAATGGCTGCCCGACACCTCGACAACAGTCGAGCCGGCCCTCTCAGACATCTGGCGCTGCGCCGGCGGGGGGATCATCCGATCCTCGGTCGCGACCAGGTACCAGCTTGGCTTGCTCCGCCACGCGGGCTCGGTGATCGTCCCGCCCAGGGCATCAACACCCCATGGGACTTGCGAGTCGGCCATAAATGCAGCCTGCTCCTCGCTCACGTCTCCCGCGAAGGACGCGTGGAACTTCTCTCGGTCGAGGAACAAGAATCCGTCGCGCGGTGGGAGAATCGGTGGCACCGGAGCGCCGGGCGGCGGATCCGCGATCAGGGTGTTGACCGACTCGCCCTTGTCGGGCGCGAACGCCGTGATGTAGACGAGCGCCATCACGTTGGGATTCGTCCCCGCCTCGGTGATCACCGCCCCGCCATACGAATGACCGACGAGGATGACCGGTTCGCTCTGCGCATTGATGACCATGTTGGTGGCATCGACGTCACCCTCGAGCGACATCGTCGGGTTCTGCACCACGGCGACGTTGTAGCCGTCGTTCTTCAGGTGGTCGTAGACACCCTGCCAGCCGGAACCGTCCACGAAACCGCCGTGAACGAGAACCACGGTTCCCGATGAGCCAGCTTCCATGAGGACCCCTCCTTACAGTGGCCGAACGCAGCACTCTAATCCCCCTCGGGGCTGCTTTCAAACCGGGTCGCTCAGATGGCTCTGGAACACGCCGCGACCGTGTCCAGGATAATCGCGCGACTCTCATCCGCGTGCGCGTTGCGGGTGACACGCGGATGGCCACCACTGCTTCGTGGAAGGGGCGAGAGCATGACCCAGCCGACCCCGGCCGAGCCTCGATTCCATCTCCCGTTGGAGCCGAATCCGGCGCTCGTCGAGCACGCACGACAGCGCGCCGACAGCGTGCAGAACAGGATTTCCGACCACATCACCCTGTTCGCGGGATCGATGACGTTCGTCTATGTCCACATCGTCTGGTTCGGCTGCTGGATCGGGCTGGGTGTGGAGGACTATCCCTACGGGCTGTTGACGATGATCGTTTCGCTGGAGGCCATCTTCCTGTCGACGTTCGTGATGATCAGTCAGAACCGCGCCGACGCTAAGCGTCAAGTGGTCGCCGACCAGCAATGGCAGACGGTCAAGCACGAAGACCGGCAGAACCGCGAGTTGCTCGATCTCTCCAACCAGATTCTGCGTCTGACGAAGGAACTCCACGCCGCGGCCGGCCCGCCCGCGGACAGGGCGTGATGGTGCAGGAGAATCGCATCGCACCCCGGTTGTGGTGACGAAGTGGACAGCTGCTGGTTACGACCCGAGGACCGGACACGCATCGCCCCGTCGGGAGGTTGCCGGAGGAATCGGGTCGGAGTACGATCTGCTGTTCCAGGCGAAACGACAGTCCAACGACCAGGGAGGTCGCGATGACAACGTCGGAGAAGCTGATGGACGCTTCGCAACGGCTGGCGAAGCTTTCCGAACGCGCCAAGCTGGCGGAGGTTCACGCGGCCGAGGCCCGCACGCAGGCCAAGGCCGACGTCGAGAAGTCCGCCGATCAGGCGAGAGCCGCGGCGGAGGCGCACGCCAAGGAGTTGCGGACGACCGCAGCGGCCGCCGGGGCGGAGATCTCGGACTCCTGGGATGGCATCCAAAAGTCGTGGGTCAGCCATGTTGCTGAGATGCGCCGCAACATCGACGCGAAGAAGAGCGAGATCGACGCCAAGCGAGCGGAGTCCCATGCCGGTGAGGCCGAGGCGGACGCGATCATGGCGATCGACTACGCATATGCGACCGTCGAGGAAGCCGAGTACGCGGTGCTGGACGCGATGTCGGCACGGATGCAGGCCGACGACCTAGCCTTGACAAGCTAGGACGTCGGTCCCGAGTGAGTGTGGCCCGTCCACTCAGTGCGCAATAGTGGGCGGGCCATGCGTGTGCGAATCGGTGGAATGCCGCTCCAGGAACTGCATTCCGCCGGGCGTGTGATCTACTGTAAGCACGATGAGCGTTCCCAGTGAATGGCGGCTCGATTTCCGAGACGTCGTCGGCTCGTTCGCGACCGGCGTGACCGTGGTCACGACGCAGGCGCACGGCCGGCCGCAGGGGATGACGCTCAACTCGTTCACATCCGTCTCGCTCGATCCGCTGCTGGTGCTCGTCTCGCTCGCTCACAACACCCGGACGCTGGACGCGATCCGAATCAACCGCCGCTACGCGGTCAACGTCCTGCACCGCCGCCAGCGCGACGTGGCGCTGGCCTTCGCGAAGCCCGGATCGGAGTTCCCCGAGGGCCACACGGTGATCGATCCGCACGGCTATGTGGTGGTGGTGCACTCGCTGGCCATCCTCCGCTGCGAGGTGCACGACATCGTCACCCAGGGCGACCACGAGCTGGTGGTCGGCGAGGTCGTCGACTTCGAGGGATCGGGCGGCGAGCCGCTGATCTTCCATCGCGGCGCCTTCGGCGGGCTCGACGAGGACGCCTTGGTGCCACGCGGCCGCGTGAT
Source organism: uncultured Actinomycetes bacterium (assembly GCA_963809205.1). Taxonomy (GTDB): domain Bacteria; phylum Actinomycetota; class Thermoleophilia; order Gaiellales; family JAICJC01; genus DATLLN01. Next base: position 113,203 of record CAWEIS010000009.1, read on the forward strand.
CGGCATCCACACCGCGTCCGGCTGGTAGTGACCCAGCCGCTGATCGTCTGCAAGTTCCGGCCGCAGCCGGAGGAGGCCTTCCGCCCAGTCGCGGAGTCCTTTCGCGTGCGCGTCATCGACGGCCCCGTCCGGCCCTGGGTGCTGCACGGCGGCGACCCCGACGCGATCTGGTCGGTGGGCGAGGTGATCGACCGGCAGCTGCTGGACGCTGCCCCGCGGCTGCGGGTCGTCGTCAACCACGGCGTGGGCTACGACACGATCGACGCGGAGGAGCTGGAGCGCCGCGGGATCGCGCTGGTGCGCCCGCTGGGCGCCAACGCGAGCTGCGTGGCCGACCACGCCTTCGCGCTGCTGCTGGCCGTTCGCCACCGCCTGGTCGAGGCCGACCGGGCCGCCCGCGACGGCCGCTATGCCGAGTACCACTGGGAGCTGCCGCTGGGCGAGGATCTGGAGGGTACGACGCTCGGCATCGTCGGCATGGGGGCGATCGGCAGGGCGATGGTGCGCCGAGCCGAGGGCTTCGGGATGCGGGTGCTCGTCCACTCCCGGCGGGAGGGGATCCCGCTGGACGACCTGCTCCGCCAGAGCGACGCGGTCTCGCTGCACTGCCCGCTGACGGAGGCGACGCGAGGGTTGATCGGGCGCCGCGAGCTCGCGCTGATGCGGCCCACCGCGGTGTTGATCAACACCGCCCGGGGAGCGATCTGCGACGAGGCCGCGCTAGTCGACGCGCTGGCCGACGGCACCATTCTGGGCGCTGGGCTGGACGTGCTGGCGGACGAGCCGCACGTCCCGCAGGCGCTGATCGACCATCCACGGGTCGTGCTCTCGCCGCACGTCGCCGACGGCACCGTGCAGACGCAGGCCGCGATGAGCGTGGCCTGCGCGGAGGGGCTGCTCAGCGAGTGGTCTCTGCGAGCCGTCCGGTGAGGAAGGCACGCTCGGCGTCGTTGGTGGCCAGCCCGACGGCGACCCGGTAGGCGTCCGCCGCCTCGCCGGCGCGGCCGCTGCGGCGCAGCAGGTCGGCGCGGGCCGCGTGCAGCAGGTGGCTGGAAGCCAGCTCGGGGCTATCCTCGAGCCGGTCGAGCATCGCCAGGCCCGCCTCCGGCCCGTCGGCCATGGCGACGGCGACCGCGCGGTTCAGCTCGACCACCGGCGAGGGCGAGACGGCATGCAGCTCGCGGTAGAGCGCGGCCAGCTGGCGCCAGTCGGTGTCCTCCCAGGCCGCCGCCTCGGCGTGCACGGCGGCGATCGCCGCCTCGATCGCGTACGGCCCGGGCGGTCGGCACAGGCGCAGCGCCCGCTCGGTCAGCGCGATGCCCTCACCGATGGCGATGGCGTCCCACAGCCCGCGGTCCTGCTGCTCGAGCAGCACCAGGCTGCCGTCAGCGGCCGTCCGGGCCCGCCGCCGGGCGTGCTGCAGCAGCATCAGCCCGAGCAGCCCGGCGGCCTCGCTCTCGTCGGGCATCAGCTCGACCAGCACCCTGCCCAGGCGCACCGCCTCGCCGGCGACGTCGTCGCGCAGCAGATCCGGCCCGGAGGTGGCCGCGTAGCCCTCGTTGAAAACGAGGTAGACCACGGCCAGCACGGCGGCCAGCCGCGAGGGCAGCTCGTCGCCCGCGGGCACCCGCAGCGGGACGGCGGCCACGCGCAGCTTGCGCTTGGCGCGGACGAGCCGCTGGGCGACCGCGTCCTCGCTGGAGAGCAGCGCCCGGGCGATCTCGCGCACCTCCAGGCCGCCGACCAGGCGCAGCGTCAGCGCGACCTGGGCCTCGCGGTTGAGCGCCGGATGGCAGCAGGTGAAGATCAGCCGCAGCCGCTCGTCGGGGATCTCGTCGGTGCTGTCGAATACGGGGTCGGTCATCAGCCGCTCGGTTGCGCGTCGTGTGAGCTCGGCGCGCCGCTCGTCGAGCGCCCGCTCGCGGCGCAGGCGGTCGATCGCCCGGTTGCGGGCGACCGTGACGATCCAGCCTGCCGGGTTGTCCGGGACGCCGGTCTCCGGCCACCTGCGCAGGGCCTGGGCGTAGGCGTCCTGCACCGCGTCCTCGGCGTCTGAGACGTCGCCGAGGACGCGGGCGAGGATCGCCACCGCGCGGCCGAACTCCGACCGGAAGACGGCCGCGATCGCGTCGGCGGCCGGCCCGCCGGTCACTGCCGGGCGGGCACCTGTACGACCGGGCGCACCTCGACCGACCCGTAGCGGGCGCCGGGGACCCGCGCCGCGTGGTCGAGCGCCTCGTCGAGCGTGTCGACCTCGATCACGTAGTACCCGCCGAGCACCTCCCGGGTCTCCGCGAACGGACCGTCCGTGGTCAGCCGCTCACCGTCGCGGACGCGGACGGTGGTCGCGGTGTCGACGCTCTCCAGCGGCGCGCCGGCCCGCAGGATGCCGGCGTTTTCGAGCGAGTCGGTGTAGTCGTAGTACTCGCCCATCGTCGAGTTCCGTTCCTCCTCCGACATGCCCTCCCAGGTGCCCGGAGCGGTGTAAATCATCAGCATGTACCGCATCGTCCTGCTCCCTTCGTCGCGGCGACCGATGTGCGATCGCCTGGTCGATCCTATGACGAACGGCGCGGCGGCGAATCGACACTCTGTGCCATCCTGCGGGCATGGACTCCGAGCTCGAGCGCCGGATCGCCCAGCGCGCCGCACAGCTGGCGGGGGCCTATGAGGCGGGCGACGCGGCGGCGGTGGAGCCGATGTGCGACCCGGCCTTCTGGGAGCGGGCGGGCGAGGAGGAGCTCCCCGAGCTCCTCGCCGACGTGGCGACGGCGCGGGTGCTCGGCGTACTCGGCCGGCGCAGCCTGATCCGGCTGCTGCCGACGTCGGTCGTCGAGGACCAGTGGATCGACCGTGATGGAGAGCTGCTGCTGGAGGACCAGCGCGAGTTCACGCTGCTCGACCGGTCCGGCCTCGACGGCGACCCCGAGCGGCGGGAGCGGATGCGGACGAAGCGCCGGTCGGAGGACGCCGCGATCCGCTACGTGTGGGCGCTCCAGGAGCGGGACGAGGTCGCGGCCGGCGCGTTCTTCGAGCCAGCGTTCGCGCGCGCGGGCGACATCGACCTGCTCGAGCGGTTGCCGTTCCTGACCGTCGCTGAGCTGATCGGCAGCGTCGGCCCGCGGACGCTCGTCCGGGTCGAGCTGGAGGGCGGCGAGCAGACCATCGAGTACCTGTGGCGCGACCACGACGGCGTCCTGGCGATCGTCGGCGCCCGGGTCTTCCGCCCGGTCGAGTAGCATCTCCGAACGGGATGGAGACGAGTCCCGCTCTGCGACTTGACGCGCCGCGCGAGGCGGTGCTTGCCCGCACCGCCGAGTTGATCGCCGAGGCGTGGCGCGGCTTCGACCACGCCCGGCCGGGCCAGCCCCCGGTCGATGCGCAGGTCGAGCAGCTGCTGCGCTCGCCGCTGCCCGAGGGGCCGACGCCGGCCGAGGAGGTGATGGCCGACGCGGCGCGGATCCTCGACGAGACGATCGCGCAGCCGCGGCCGCGCTACTTCGCATTCGTCGGTTCGTCCGGCCTCGAGATCGGCGTCCTGGGGGACGCGCTGGCGTCGTGCTTCGACGCCAACCTGGCGGTGTGGGCCGGGGCGGCCACCGAGATCGAGGAGCAGTCGGTGCGCTGGGTGGGCGAGCTGATCCGCTACCCCGCCGGCGGGGGAGCCTTCACCAGCGGGGGCACGATCTCGAACCTGACCGCGCTGGCGGCGGCGCGCGAGCGCGCCATGCCCGGCGTGCGCCGCGACGGCCTGGCCGGCAGGCGGGGCGCCGTCTACTGCTCGGACGAGGCGCACTACTCCGTCGACCGGGCCGCGGAGGTGCTGGGCCTGGGCGCGGCCGGCGTCCGCTCGCTGCCCGTCGACGGCCAGCGGCGGATGCGCGCCGCCGAGACGGCCGAGGCCATCGACCGCGACCGGGCGGACGGGATCGAGCCGGTGGCCGTGATCGCCACCGCGGGCACCACGCTGACCGGGGCGATCGACCCGATCGACGAGCTGGCCGACGTCTGTGCCGAGCGCGGCGTGTGGCTGCACGTCGACGGCGCGTACGGGCTGCCCGCCGCGGCCGCATCCTCGACCCGCGACAGCTTCGGCGGGCTCGAGCGGGCGGACTCCGTGTCGCTCGACGCGCACAAGTGGCTCTACCTGCCCAAGGCCTGCGGCGTCGTCCTCGTCCGCGACCGCAACCATCTGCGGGCGGCGTTCTCCCACAACGAGGGCTACCTGCCGCACGAGCACACCGAGGATCACGCCGTGGACGTGACGCTCGAGTACTCCCGGCCGTTCCGGGCGCTCAAGCTCTGGCTGGCGTTCCGGGCGCACGGCGCGGCGGCGTTCCGGGCGGCGATCGAGCGCAACCTCGGCCAGGCGCGGCTGCTGGTCGCGGAGATCGGGCGGCACGACGACCTGGAGCTGCTGACGGACGAGCCGCAGCTCTCGATCGTCCCGTTCCGGCACGTGCCGTCGGGCGACGCCGACCTGAACGCGCACAACGCAGCGCTGGCCCGGGAGCTGCAGGTCGACGGCCGGGTGTACGTCGCGCCGGCCGAGGTGGACGGCCGCGTCTACCTGCGCCCGTGCTTCGTCAACTACCGCACCACGGACGACGACGTGCGTGCGCTGGTCTCGGTCGCACGCGAGGTGGGGGACGCGCTACACCGGGAAGCTGGCGGCCGGAGCGCGTAGCGGCGAGCCGATGGCGCCGCCGGCCACCAGCGCGTCGATCTCGTCCGCCGCGTAGCCCAGCTCCTCGAGCACCTGCTCGGTGCACGCGCCGGGAGGCAGGCCGGCGTGGCGGATCTCGCCCGGCGTCTCCGACAGGCGCGGATGCACCTGGGCCTGGAGCAGCGGCGCTCCGTCCGCCGGGCTCTCCACCTCGACGAATACGCCGCGCTCCTGCACGTGCGGATCGTTGACCAGCTGCTCGGCGTCGTAGACGGGGCCGACCGCGGCGCCGGCTTCGGTGAATGCGTCGATCGCCTCGGCCACCGTCCGCGCCGACGTCCACGCGGCGATCATCTCGTCCAGCGCGTCGACGTTGGCGATCCGGCCGGCGCCGGTGGTGAACCGCGGGTCGTCGCGAAGCTCGGGACGGCCGATGGCGTCGAACACCCGTAGCGCCACCTGGTTCGCCGAGCCGGACAGCACGATGTACCCGTCGCAGCAGGCGTAGATGTTGCGGGGCGCGGAGAACGCCAGCCGGGAGCCGGTACGGCCGTCCGACTCACCGGTGCGGTGCTGGATCGACGGTCCCGGACCGACGATGTCGACCAGCGACTCCAGCAGGCTGATGTCGATCACCTGGCCGTTCCCGGTCAGGTCACGGTGGCGCAGCGCCGCCAGCACCGCGAACGCGCCGCGCAGCCCTGTCACCTCGTCGGCCAGCGCGATCGGCGGCAGCGTGGGCGGCCCGTCCGGCTGGCCGGTGGTGTGTGCCAGCGTGGACATCGCCTCGGCCATCGTGCCGAAGCCGGCGCGGCAGGCGTACGGGCCGGTCTGCCCGTAGCCGGTGACCCGTAGCACCACGAGACCGGGATTGGCCTCGAGCAGAACGGTCTCGGGATCGAGGCCCAGCCGCTCCAGGGCGCCGGGGCGGAAGTTCTCGACCAGCACGTCGGCGCGCGCGACGAGGCGCAGCAGCACCTCGCGGCCCGGGTCGGACTTGAGGTCGAGCTCGATCGGCCGCTTGTTGCGGCCGGCGATCCGCCAGTAGAAGCTGTCGTCGCCGTCGCACTCGCCCAGGTGCCGGGCGCCGTCGCCGCCGTCCGGGCGCTCGACCTTGATCACGTCGGCGCCGAAGTCGCCCAGGTGCCGGCAGGCGCTGGGGCCGGCGAAGATCGTCGCCATGTCGATCACGGTGAGGCCGCTCAGCGGGCCGGTGGGGAGCGTCGTCATCGGGCGATGGTAGCGGCGATCGATCACCTGTCCATGCAGAATCGCGCGCAATGATGTAACTAGTGGTTACGAGTGCGCGGCTCCCGTAGAGTCGCCCGGTGCCGATCGCCAGCCCCTATCCCGACATCGTGCTGCCGGCCGCGCCGCTCGGCGACGTCGTCTTCCGCCGCGCCGCGGAGCTCGGCTCGCGCCCTGCGCTGATCGACGGCGGCGACGGGCGCGCCGTCAGCTTCCGCGAGCTGCCCGGCCTGGTCGACCGGGTCGCGCGCGGCCTGGCCGACCGCGGGTTCGGGCGGGGCGACGTGCTCGCCGTGATGCTGCCCAACGTCCCCGAGTTCGTGCTGGCCTTCCACGCGGCCGCCCGGCTGGGCGGCGTCGTCACGCCGGTCAACCCGCAGTACCGCGCCGAGAACCTCGCGGCGCAGCTGCGCGACAGCGGCGCCCGGCGCGTCGTCACCGTGCCGCCGCTGGTGCCGGTGGCGCTCGAGGCCGGCGCCGAGACCGTCCACGTCGTCGGCGAGGCCCCGGGCGCGGAGCCGTTCGCCGAGCTGCTGGCGGACGGCGGCCCGCCGGACGCCGCCATCGATCCGGCGCAGCTGCTGGCGCTGCCCTACTCGAGCGGCACCGTCGGCCTGCCCAAGGGCGTGATGCTGACGCATCGCAACCTGACCGCGAACGTGCTGCAGATCGAGGGCGCGTTCCCCATCGACGAGCGCGACACGCTGCTCGCCCTGCTGCCGTTCTTCCACATGTACGGGCTGACGGTCAACGTGAACCTGGCGATCGCGACCGGCGCGGCCTCGGTGACCATGGCCCGGTTCGACCTGGCGGAGATGCTGCGGCTGATCGAGCACCACCGCGTGACGCTGGCGTTCCTGGTGCCGCCGATCGTGCTCGCGCTGGCCCGGCACCCGGCCGTCGACGGCGCCGACCTCTCGTCGCTGCGCACGATCGTCTCCGGCGCGGCGCCGCTCGATGCCGCGGTCGCGGCCGCGTGCGCGGAGCGGGTCGGCTGCGAGGTGATCCAGGGCTATGGGCTGACGGAGGCCAGCCCGGTGACGCACATCACGCCGCGCGGCGCCGGAGACGGTGCGGACGCCGGCTCGGTGGGGCCGTCGATCGGATCGACCGAGGTGCGGGTGGTGGACGTGGAGACCGGCGACGATCTGCCGCTCGGCGTCGACGGCGAGGTGCTGGTGCGCGGACCGCAGGTGATGCGCGGCTACCTCGGCGACCCGGAGGCGACGGCCGAGGCGATCGACCCGGCCGGATGGCTGCACACCGGCGACATCGGGCACCTGGACGACCGCGGGTGGCTCCACGTCGTCGACCGGCTCAAGGAGCTGATCAAGGTGCGCGGCCTGCAGGTCGCGCCCGCCGAGCTCGAGGCGCTGCTGCTCGCCCACCCGGCCGTCGCCGATGCCGCGGTCGTCGGCCGGCCGGACGCACGGCAGGGCGAGAGCCCGTGGGCGTACGTCGTCCTGTCGGGCGACGTGACGGAACGCGAGCTGATCGACCACGTGGCGGCCCGCGTGCCCCCGCACAAGCGGATTCGGCAGGTCACGGTGGTCGGCGAGATCCCGCGCACGCCGTCCGGCAAGATCCTGCGCCGGGTGCTCCGCGACGGGGCGTAGCGGCGCCGGGTCCCTTCCGGAAACGGGCACCGGCCAGGTATCCTCGCATTCGGCGAAGTAGCAGCGATCTGACCGATCGAGAAGGAGCAGACATGGCGACAGTGGTCGGTACGCGGGTCATCCGCTCCGATGGCAAGGACAAGGTCACCGGCGACGGCCGCTATGCGGCCGATCTCACGCTGACGGGTATGGCGCACGCGAAGTTCCGGTACGCGGACCATCCGCACGCCCGGATCCTGAGCATCGATACGTCAAAGGCGCGCGCGCTGGACGGCGTTTTCGCCGTGATCACCCAGGACGACGTGCCCGACGTCCGCCACGGCGCGTTCATCCAGGACCGCACGCTGTTCGCCCGTGACGTCGTCCGTTACGAGGGCGACGTGATCGCCGCCGTCGCCGCGCTCACGCCCGAGATCGCGGAGCGCGCCGCCGAGCTGATCGACATCGAGTACGAGGTGCTGCCGGCGGTCGGTCACCAGGACGCCGCGCTCGAGCCCGGCGCCCCGCAGATCCATCCCGACTGGGAGTCCTACGAGGGCTCCGAGGACGTCGTCCGCGAGGGCAACATCTGCTCGCGATCGACCATCGTCAAGGGTGACGCCGACGCAGCCATGGAGAAGGCAGACATCGTGGTCAGCGAGCGGTACGAGGCGGATATGTCGCACGCCGTGCCGATCGAGCCCCACGCGGTGGTCGCGCAGTGGCAGGGCGACAAGGTGACGATCTGGTCGTCGACGCAGGTGCCCTTCATCGCCCGCAGCGGGGTCGCGACCACGCTCGAGATCCCCGAGTCGCACGTTCGCGTGATCGTGCCCTACCTGGGCGGTGGGTTCGGCGGGAAGTGCGAGTTCCATTTCGAGGCGCACATCGCGGCGCTGTCGCGCGCCGCCAGGCGGCCGGTGCGGCTGGTGTTCAGCCGCGAGGAGGAGTTCCTGGCGCCCGACCACCGCCGCGAGGGCCAGTCGATCGACCTCGAGACCGGCGTGATGCAGGACGGCACGATCGTCGCCCGCCGGGCGCGTCTGGTGCTGGACGGCGGCGCCTACACGACCGACAACCCGTTCTTCCCGCAGCTGGCCGCGATGATGGCCGTCGGTCCGTACAAGGTTGAGAACGTGTTCGTCGACTCGATCCTGGCCTACTCGAACACGACGCCGTCCGGCTCGGTGCGCGCCCCCACGGCGCCGCAGGCCTGCTGGGCGGTGGAGCAGCACATGGACTCCGTGGCCGGCAAGCTGGGGATCGATCCCGTCGAGTTCCGGCGCAAGACGATCGTCCGCACCGGCGACGAGGGCCCCACCCGCCAGGTGTTCGATCCGATCGGCGCAGCGGAGACGCTGGACCGGGCGGTCGAGATGATCGGCTACGACCAGGACCTGCCCGAGGACGAGGCGATCGGCGTCGCCTGTGGCTGGTGGCCGTCGTTCGGCATCGCCTCCGGCGCGTATCTGAAGCTGAACGGCGACGGCTCCGGGACGATCATCACGGGCGCCCAGGAGTGCGGCACCGGCGCCGTGATGGCACTGCCGATGCTGGCCGCCGAGGTGCTGGGGATGAAGCCCGAAGACTTCTCGGTGCTCTATCAGGATACGGACGCCGGCCCGTTCGACTCCGGCGCGTCGGGCTCGCAGACCACGTTCAACAACGGCCGCGCGGTGCTGCGCGCCGCCGAGGACGTGCGCGAGCAGCTGCTCGACCTCGCCGAGGAGGAGCTGGAGGCGGCGCGCGCCGACCTTGAGCTGGTCGACGGGACGGTGCGCGTCAAGGGCTCGCCGACCAAGAGCGTGTCGATCCCGGCGCTGGCCGAGAAGGCCCACGGCGACAAGCTGCTGCTGGGCCGGGGCGCCGACGCCGTGCCGGCGATGCCCGAGGTCGACGCTTCCGGCTGCACCGGCCGGCTGGGCTCGGAGTCGTTCCTCGCCCCGACGTTCATCACCCATGCGGTGCGCTGCAAGGTCGACCGTGACACCGGCGTCGTCCGCGTGCTGGACGTCGCGGCGTCGCACGACTGCGGCCGGATCATCAACCCGATGGGCGCGAACGGCCAGGTCGAGGGCGGGGTCGTGATGGGCATCGGTATGGCGCTGACCGAGGGCACTCTGCTCGACGAGGACGGGCGTCAGCGAAACCCGCACCTGCTCGACTACAAGGTGCAGACGATGTCCGACTCGCCGCCGATCAAGATCCACTTCGTCGAGATCGACACGCCGAACGCGGGGCCGATGGGCTCGAAGGGCATCGGCGAGCCGCCGTGCGTGCCGACGCCCGGCGCGGTCGCCAACGCGATCCGCAAGGTCACCGGCCGGCGGATCGACCGGCTGCCGATGACGCCCGAGCGCGTGTGGGAGGCGATGCAGCCGTGACCTCGCTCTACTCCGCACCGCAGACGCTGGAGGAGGCGCTGGCGGCGATCGCCGAGGGCGCTCGCCCGGTGGCCGGCGGCACCGATCTGGTGGTCGGCGCCCGCCAGGGCAAGGCGCCGCTACCCGACGCGGTGGTCGCCATCCACCGGATCGACGCCCTGCGGGGTATCGCCGAGTCCGGCGGCGGCCTGCGCCTGGGCGCGCTCGTCACCCACGAGCAGCTGGTCGCCGACCCCGTCGTGCGCAAGCGCTACACGGCCGTCGCCGACGCCTCGGCGATCGTCGGCAGCCACGCCACCCGGCACATCGGCACGATCGGCGGCAACGTCATGAACGCGTCGCCGGCGATGGAGACGGGCGGCCCGCTGATCTGCCTGGGCGCGGTGGCCCTGCTGCGCTCGCAGTCGGGCGAGCGCCAGGTCAGCGTCGAGGAGCTGTTCACCGCCCCCGGCAAGACCAGCGCCCGGCCCGACGAGCTGCTGACCTCGATCGACCTGCCGGCAACCGCTCCCGGCACCGGCAGCTGCTACGTGCGGCTCGAGTACCGCCAGCAGATGGAGATCGCGATCGTCGGTGCGACCTGCGTGGTCGTCGCCGACGGTGACTCGATCACGGACGCGCGGGTCGCCATCACGGCGCTTGCGCCGACCATCCGCCGCGTGCCGGAGGCCGAGCAGGCGCTGACCGGCGGCGACGGCAGCCCGACGGCCGCGCGCGCGGCGGCCGATCTGGTGGCGGCCGCCTCCCAGCCGATCTCGGACGTCCGCGGCTCCGACCGCTACCGGCGGGCGATGGCCGCTGTGATGGCCCGGCGCGCGATCAATGCCGCCATCGCCCGCGCCCGCGGCCAGGACGTGCCGATTCCCGCGAGTCCCGCCCTCCACGGCGCGGTCGAGTAGAGAGGACGAGAGCGTGCGATACACCGCGAACCTACAGGTCAACGGCGACACGTACCCGGTTGAGATCGAACCCGGCCGCAGCCTGCTGTCGGTGCTGCGCACCGAGATCGGGCTGACCGGCAGCAAGGAGGGGTGCGACGACTCCGAGTGCGGGGCGTGCATGGTGCTGCTGGACGGCAAGCCGGTCAACTCGTGCTCGTACCTCGCGCTGCAGGCGGAGGGCCGCGAGGTGACCACCGTCGAAGGACTGGCGGACGGCGGCGAGCTGCACCCACTGCAGCGCGCGTTCCTCGAGGAGGGCGGCGTCCAGTGCGGTTTCTGCACCCCGGGGATGCTGATCTCGGCGACGGCGCTGCTCGAGCAGAACCCGAAGCCGACCGAGCAGGAGGTGCGCATCGCGCTCTCCGGGAATCTCTGCCGGTGCACCGGCTACCAGGGCATCGCCAACGCGGTGCTCAAGGTGGCTGGCAACTCGGGGTAGGGCTACCGATTCAGAGCTCGGCCATCCGGGTGCGGCTCGTCCGCTCGATCGTACGGCCGACCTCGGGCGCGGCGCCCATCAGCCAGTTCAGCAGCTGCCAGTCGAGCACCAGCAGCCGGCCGGGGGCGGTGGCAACGACGTTCGCCAGCCGCGGCCTGCCGTAGCTCGCGCCCCAGTCCACGGCCGCCAGCTCGCCGAAGTGCTGGCCGGGGCCGAGGGACGCGACGGTGCGGCCGTTCGCGTCGATCCGCACCGTGCCCGCCAGGATCACGTAGAAGTCGCGGGTAGCCTGCCACTGCTCGACCACGTTGTCGCCGACGTGGACGAACCGCTCGCGGGCGGCCAGCAGCACCCGGGCCGCCTGCTCGTCGGTCAGTGACGCGAACAGCGGCAGCGCCCGCAGGGTGTCCGCGTCGAGCCGCGGCCGTCCCAGCCAGCCGGCCTCGATCCCGGGGTTGCGGTCGCGGTCGGCATCCGCCGGGCGCTCGGCTCCGGCGAGGGCCGGCGCCGACGCGAAGAACTCGAGCGCACCGTCCACCTCGCGGCGTGACGTCGAGTGGTTGAGGATGCAGAGGCGCACCGCGTAGCGCCCGAGCAGCCGGGTCGAGGAGACGAAGCCGTGGCCCTCGGTTTCGCAGCGCGCGATCAGGTCGGCGTTGATCCGCTCGATGTCGTCCTCGTCCTCGACACCCGGAGGCCTGCGGCGGAACGTCAGGATGCCCAGCGACGGCTCCGTCACCAGCTCCAGCTCGGGCTCGGCCTCGACCCGCGCCCGGCCGTGGTCGACCAGGTCGAGGCAGCCGTCGATCGCCTGGCGGAACGCCGCCAGCCCGAAGTAGCGGATCGACATCCACAGCTTCAGGGCTCGGCAGGTGCGGGTCAGCTGGATCCCGTAGTCCGAGAAGTTGACCTCACGGGCGACAGCCTCGACGTCCTTGAGGTAGTCCGGCGTGATCTCGAACGCCTGGCGCAGCGCCTCGCCGTCGCGGATCAGCAGCGCGCCGGCCTCGATCGGCTGGTACAGCCACTTGTGCGGGTCGAGCGTGATCGAGTCGGCGAGCTCGATGCCGCGAAGCGCCTCGGCGCCGCGCTCCGTCAGGCAGGCGAACCCGCCGTACGCCGCGTCGACGTGCAGCCACACGCCCTGCTCGCGGCAGATCCGCGCCAGGTCGGCCAGCGGGTCGACGGCGCCCGAGTTGGTGGTGCCTGCGTTGGCGACGACCACGGCGGGGCGCCGGCCGGCGGCCCGGTCGGCCTCCATCGCGCCGCGCAGCGCGGAGGGGCGCACACGCATCCGCTCGTCGGTGGGAAGCACGCGCACCTGGTCGGGGCGGAAGCCGAGCACGCGCGCCCCGCGGGCCAGCGAGGAGTGGGTCTGGTCGGACAGGTACAGCACCGCGTCCTCGGTCATCGGGCCGATCAACGTCTCGCGGGCGCACGCCAGGGCGGTCAGGTTGGCCGCCGACCCGCCCGAGACCAGGACGCCGCTGGCCGTCTGCGGGTAGCCGATCCAGTCCCGGAACCAGCCGACCACCGTCAGCTCCAGCGCAGTCGGCCCCGCGGCGCCCAGCCACCAGCAGGTGTCGAGGTTGAGCGCGCTGGCGATCAGGTCGCCCAGCGCGCCGGGCCAGGTCGGCTCTCCGGGGATGAACGCCATGTACCCGGGGTGGCCCAGGCGGGCGACGTGGGGGAGGATGTCGCGCTCGACGCCCTCCAGGATCGTGTCGAAGCCGGCCGGATCCTCGGGCGCCGGCATGGCGATGCGCGCGAGCATGTCCTGCGGTGCGATCCGGCCGACCACTGGGCCGGGATCGGCGGTCAGTCGCTCGACCAACATGTCCACGGTGCGATAGCCGAGGCGGCGCATCGTCTCGGCGTCCAGCGCCAGCGGTGACCCCTCGTGCGTGGACACGCCGGCGAGCCTACCGGGATCGGTATGGTGGCGCCATGACGCTCGTGCTCTCTGCCGCAGACGTCGAGCGGCTGCTCACGCCCGACGTCGCGATCGAGTCTGCCGGCCGGGCGTTCCGGTCGCTGGCGATGGGCGATGCAGATCTCGCCGAGAAGGTGCTGTTCGAGGGCGGCGAAGGCTACGCGACGTCGCTGGTGTACGCGGCGCGGGCCTCCGCCGGCGCCCCCGTCGCCACCAAGCTGGTCAGCGTTTCGCCGGACAACCCGGGTCGCGGGCTGCCGCTGATCTCGGCGACCGTGCTGCTCACCGACCCCGTGACCGGGCTGGTGCAGGCGATGCTCGACGGTACCAGCCTGACGACGCTGCGCACGGCGGCGGCCAGCGCCCTGTCCGTGCGGCTGCTCGCCCGGCCGGAGTCCGCGGTGCTCGCGATCATCGGCAGCGGTGTGCAGGCGCGCGCCCATGTGCACGCGATCCGTCACGGACGCGAGCTGGCGGACACGCGGATATGGAGCCCGGACGCCGCCCATCGCGAGGCGTGCGCCGCCGACCTGGGCGGCGAGGCGCGGGCCGTCGCGTCGGCCGCCGAGGCGATCGCCGGCGCGGACGTGATCGTGTGCTGTACGCACAGCGCGGAGCCGGTGCTGCACGGGGCGGACGTGCCGGCCGGCTGCCATGTGATCAGCGTCGGCTCCTACCTGCCCGACCGGGCCGAGGTGGACGACGAGCTGATCGCCCGCTCGTCCGTCGTCTGCGTGGACGACAGGATCGCGGCGTTCCATCACGCGGGTTCGATCATGGGCGCCGTCGCACGGGGTGTGGTCGAGGAGCAGGACGTGGTCTCGATCGGCGAGGTGCTGGTCGGCGCCGCGCCCGGCCGGGGTGCGGCCGACGAGGTGACCTTCTTCAACTCGATCGGCCTGGGGATCCAGGACGCGACGGCCGGCGAGGCTGTCGTCGAGCAGGCTCGCAGGAGCGGCGTGGGCCTTGTGCTACCGTCGGGCTGATGGACGTTGGGGTGCTCGGATCGGGCGTGGCCGCCCAGCGGCTGGCGGCGGGATTCGCCTCGCGCGGCCACCGTGTGACCATCGGCACCCGCGACCCGGCCAAGCTCGCCGAGTGGCTCGACGGCGAGGGCAGGGGCGTCACCACGGGCAGCTTCCCGGAGGCCGCCGCGGCCGGTGACGTCGTCTGCCTGGCGGTGCTGGGCGAGGCGGCCGAGGAGCTGGTGCGCTCGATGGCCGGCGAGCTCGGCGACTGCGTGCTGATCGACTCCACGAACCCGCTGGAGTACCACCCCGGCGGGCCGCCGACGCTGTTCGTCGGCCACGACGACTCGCTGGGCGAGCGCGTGCAGCGCGCGGTGCCGTCGGCCCGCGTGGTCAAGTGCTTCAACACCGTCGGCAACACGCTCTTCGTCGATCCCGACCTGCCGGGCGGCCCGCCGACGATGTTCTACTGCGGCGACGACGATGCGGCCAAGACGACCGTGTGCGAGGTGCTGAACTCGTTCGGCTGGGAGAGCGACGACCTCGGCGGCATCGAGGTCTCGCGCTACCTGGAGCCGCTGTGCATGCTGTGGGTGATGCACGGCTTCCGCGCCGGCTCGTGGAACCACGCGTTCAAGCTCTTGGAGGCGTAGTCGTGGACGCGTTCTCGGCACACTCACCTGCTCTCACTCCATAGGGGTAGACAGGGTGGCGGCAGTCGGGCGATTACCCGGTGGTCACCTGCCGTCTTGACTGGTTTGTCAACGAGCGCTCAAGGGCGACCCGCCTTCGGCCGATCCTAAGAGCAGAATGGACGGGCTCCACCCCTCCGGCGTGCCCCGTGGCGCGAGTCCCAGCGCTTCCCGTGAGCGTTGGGTGGACCGCTGGCTGGAAACGTGCGCAGACCTCGCATCGCTGAAGGATTCGCATCCGATGCTGGACGCCGTGATCGACGAGATCGACGGCCGGATGATCCGCGTCGGCAACCGCTGGCTGGCGGATTTCGCGTCCTGCAACTACCTGGGTTTCGACCTCGACCGTGAGATCATCGAGGCCGTCCCGGCCTACCTCGACGCCTGGGGAACGCACCCCAGCTGGTCGCGCCTGCTGGGCAGCCCGGTGCTGTACGAGCAGATCGAGGCGCAGCTGACCGAGCTGCTCGGCGCACCCGACTCGCTGGTGCTGCCGACGATCACGCACATCCACACGTCGGTGATCCCGATCCTCGCCGGCTCGGGCACGATCCTGCTCGACGGCCGTGCCCACAAGACGATCTATGACGGCTGCCAGATCGCGCGCTCGCACGGCGCGACCATCCGCCGCTTTGCGTTCGAGGATCCCGGCGACCTCGAGCGCCTGCTCCGCGACGGCTGCGCCGAACCGCGGATCATCTGCATGGACGGCGTCAACAGCATGACGGGCAACGCTCCCGACCTGCCGGCGTTCGCCCGCGTCGCCCGCGAGTACGACGCCCTACTGTACGTCGACGACGCCCACGGGTTCGGGGTGATCGGCGAGCGCGGCGACGACGAGCTGTGCCCGTACGGCAAGCGCGGCAACAGCCTCGTTCGCCACGCCGGAGAGACCTACGAGAACCTGATCCTGGTCGGCGGCTTCTCGAAGGCCTACTCCTCGCTGCTGGCGTTCATCGCGTGCCCGACCCAGGTCAAGAACATGCTCAAGGTGGCCGCGCCGCCGTACCTCTACTCCGGCCCGTCGCCCGTCGCCTCACTGGCCACAGTGCTGACGGGTCTGGATGTCAACGCCCGCCGCGGCGACGAGCTGCGCCATCAGATCCACCGCAAGACCGCGCGCGTGCTCGACCTGTTGTGGAGCCGTGACGTGGCGACGCCCAACCACTCGGGCCTGCCGGTGATCGAGATTCCGCTGGCCCGCCACGACGACATCGGCGAGGTCGGCAGGCTGCTGTTCGACAGCGGCATCTACGTGACGCTGGCCGCCTACCCGCTGGTGCCGCGCAACGAGGTCGGCTTCCGGATCCAGGTCACGGCTGCCAACAGCGACGCCGAGATCGACCGCCTGCTCGAGGTGCTGGACGCGCTGATCACCCTCGGCAAGCTGCGGACGAACGACCAGGGCGAGGTGCGCGCGGCGTGATGGTGAGCAGCGACGGCACGCTGCGGCTCGCCGGCCGCGGGATCCCGATCTGGTACCTCTACGTCGCGTTCGGCGGCATCGTGACGCTGCTGTACACCAAGGTGCCGCCGTTTGCCGGCAACGGCTGGATGATGCCGGTGCTGAGCATGTCCTCGGCGATCGCGATCGTCGCCGGCGTGCGCATCTACCGGCCGCGGGCGTCCACCGCCTGGCTGCTGATGGCGCTCGGGCAGTTCCTGTTCGCGTGCGGCGACATCTACACCTACAGCGTGCCGAACGTCGGCTTCCCGTCGATCGGCGACGCGATCTACCTGGCGGTCTACCCGGCGCAGTTCGCCGGCGTCGTCATGCTGATCCGGCGGCGCAACCCGCACATGGAGCGGGCGACGCTGATCGACGCGCTGATCCTGACGGTCGGGTTGGGCGTGATCCAGTGGATCTTCCTGATCTCGCCGTACATCCAGGACAACACGCTGTCGGCGCTGCCCAAGCTGGTGTCGATCGCGTACCCGACGATGGACACCCTGCTGCTGGCCGGCGCGCTGTTGCTGGCGGTCGACAACGGCAAGCGCCAGCCGGCGTTCTACATGCTGACCGGCAGCATCCTGTGCCTGCTGTTCACCGACTTCGTCTACGGCCTGGCGATCCTCGACGGCACGTACGCCGGCCAGGTCTGGCTGGACTGGGGCTGGATCGGCTACTACCTGCTGTGGGGCGCCGCGGCGCTGCACCCGTCGATGCGGACGCTCGAGGAGTCCGCGCCGGAGAAGGAATCGAGGCTCTCCAGCACGCGCCTGATCGTGCTGACGGCCGCGTCGCTGATCGCGCCGATCGCCGAGACCGTGCTGCAGGCGCGGACCGCCGACATCGACAGCTTCGTCATGATCGGCGCCTCGGCCGCGCTGTTCCTGCTGGTGGTCGCCCGGATGGCCGGCATGGTCCGCCAGGAGGAGCGGTCGGTGCAGCGCGAGCGCGCGCTGCGCGAGGCGGGCCTGGCGCTCGTGGCCGCAGCCGGCCGCGACGAGATCGGCACGGCGACGCTGCAGGCGGCGCAACAGCTGACCGGGCCGGCATACGAGGCACGGCTGTTCTCGTCGTCCGACGATGCTGCCCGTGCGATCGCCGGCGAGCCGGAGACGCGGTATTCCGAGGAGCTGCCTCTGACGGTGCGCGGCGAGCCGCGCGGCGAGCTGGTCGTCGACGGCCCGGTGCCGCTGACCGCCAGCCAGCGCAGCGCCCTGGAGTCGCTCGCCACCAGCGTGTCGCTGGCGCTGGAGAGCGCCGCGCTGACCGAGGACCTGCACCGGCGCGAGTCGGAGGCCCGATTCAGCTCGCTGGTCGCGCGCTCGAGCGACCTGATCACGGTCGTCTCGGCCGACGGCACGGTGCTATATCAGAGCCCGTCGATCGAGCGCGTGCTGGGGTACCGCGCCGACGACGTGATCGGCTCGCGGTTCGACGAGTTGCTGCCCGACCGTGAGCGCGGCGCGCTCTTGACCGTGCTGTCGCGCGGCGTCGCCGGCGGACGGTCCGGGCCCGAGGTGATCGAGTGCTCGCTGCGGCACCGCGACGGCCGGTGGCTGCAGTTCGAGGTGCTCCATACCAACCTGCTCGACGACGAGCACGTGCGCGGCATCGTGCTCAACAGCCGCGACGTGTCCGAGCGCCGAGCGTTCGAGGAGCAGCTTGCGCACCAGGCGTTCCACGACTCGCTGACCAAGCTCGCCAACCGCGCCCTGTTCGCCGACCGCGTCGAGCACGGGCTGGCCCGCGCGGGCTCCGACGGCAACCGGCTGGCCGTGGTGTTCGTCGACCTGGACGATTTCAAGACGATCAACGACAGCCTCGGCCACGGCGCCGGCGACGAGGTGCTGATCGAGGTGGCGCGCAGGTTGGGCGCCACGGTGCGGCCGACCGACACAGCCGCCCGCTTCGGCGGCGACGAGTTCGCCGTGCTGCTCGAGGCCATCGAGTCGCCGTTCGAGGCCACCGAGGTCGCCGACCGCATCCTCGACGCCTTCCGCTCGCCCATCCAGATCGGCGACACGGAGGTGTTCGTGCGCTGCAGCATCGGCATCGCCATCACCGACGGCGAGCTGGCCACGCCCGACGAGCTGCTGCGCAACGCCGACGTCGCCATGTACATCGCCAAGCGCGACGGCAAGGGCGGCTACCGGCTGTTCCAGGATTCGATGCACGCCGAGGCGCTGGAGCGCCTGGAGATGCGCGCGGACCTGCAGCGCGCCGTCGACTCCGACCAGTTCGAGCTGCACTACCAGCCGGTCGTGCGGCTCGACGACATGAGCGTGTCCGGGGTCGAGGCGCTGATCCGCTGGAACCACCCGACGCGCGGCGTGGTCGGGCCGACTGACTTCATCGGCATCGCCGAGGACATGGGGCTGATCGTGCCGATCGGACAGCGCGTGCTCCGCGACGCCTGCTACCGGGCCGTCGAGCTGCAGCGCGTGTTCCCGCACGACCCGCCGCTGACGATGAGCGTCAACCTGTCGCCGCGCCAGCTCAACCAGGGCGACATCGTCGGCGACGTCCGCCGGGCGATCGAGGACAGCGGCATCGATCCGCGGACGCTGATCATCGAGATCACCGAGAGCCTGATGATGCGCGATACGGAGATGGCGATCGGCTGCCTCGAGGAGATGAAGGCGCTGGGCGTGCGTCTGGCGATGGACGACTTCGGCACCGGCTACTCGTCGCTCAGCTACCTCAGCCGCTTCCCGGTCGACATCCTGAAGATGGACCGCTCGTTCCTCGACCCCGAGTCCGGGCCCGACAACGGGCTGGCGGCCGCGGTGATCGCGCTGGGCGGGACGCTGAGACTGCAGGTGGTGGCCGAGGGGATCGAGCTCGACGGGCAGATGACGTCGCTGCGCGACCTGGGCTGCGAGCTGGGTCAGGGCTTCCTGTTCGCGCGGCCGATGGACGTGAGCTCGATCACGAGCTACCTCGAGGAAGCGCATCTGCGGACGTCGACCGGCCTTCCGCCGTTCGAGGAGCCGCAGGCCGATGCAGCATAGTCACGAGGCGCTCGACCGCGAAGGCGGTTTCTCCCGTGCAAACCTGCTGATCCCGTTGCGCCGCCGCGACTTCCGCGTGCTGTGGACGGGGATGACGATCTCGCTGATCGGGGACGGCGCGTTCCTGGTCGCGATGACGTGGCAGGTGTACGCGATCTCGAACGCTCCGAGCGCGCTGGCGATGGCCGGCATCGCCATGACCGTGCCGACCATCCTGCTGCTGCTGTTCGGCGGCGTGGTCACCGACCGCTTCGACCGGCGCAGGGTGCTGATCCTGGCCGACGTGATCCGCGGCGTGGCCGTTGCGGTGATGGCCGTGCTCTCGCTGACCGGAACGCTGGAGCTGTGGCACGTGATGGTGCTGGTGGCCTTCTACGGCGCCGGCCAGGCGTTCTTCGGACCGGCGTTCGACGCGATCGTGCCCAACCTGCTGCCCGAGAGCGAGCTCGCCCAGGCCAACTCGCTCGACCAGCTGGTTCGCCCCATAGCGTTCCGGCTGGTCGGCCCGGCGCTGGGCGGCTGGATGATCGCAGGCCTCGGCGTGGGAACCGCGTTCGCTCTGGACGCCGTGTCGTTCGTTGCCTCGGTCGCCGCGGTGCTGGCGATGCGCGCGCCCGCGGTCGGCGGCGCGGCGGCCTCCTCGTCGGTGATTCACGACATCCGCCAGGGGCTCGGCTTCGTGCGGGCGAACGTGTGGCTGTGGGGCACCCTGGTGTCCGCCGCGATCGCCTACCTGGCCTTCCTCGGGCCGACCGAGGTGCTGCTCCCGTACGTCGTCAAGAACGACCTCGGCGGCGACGCCGGCCAGCTGGGCATGGTGTTCGCGGTCGGCGGCCTGGGATCGGTGATCGCCGCGTTCGTGATGGGCGGCGTCGGCTACCCGCGCCGCAGCATCACCGTGATCTACGCGACCTGGACGCTGGCCACGCTCGCGGTCTGCGGCTACGGACTGGCCACTGCGTGGTGGCAGCTGATGGTCGTCAGCTTCGCCTTCAACGCGCTGGAGACGGCCGGCACGATCGTCTGGGCGACGATGAAGCAGCGGCACGTCCCGGCATCGCTGCTGGGCCGCGTGTCCAGCCTCGACTGGCTGATCTCGATCGGGCTGCTGCCCGTCTCGTTCGCCCTGACAGGGCCGATCGCCGGGCAGATCGGCGCCCAGGCCACCCTGGTCGCCGCGGGGTTGGTCGGCACCGCCGCGACGGCGGCCGCGCTGCTGCTCCCGGGCATGCGCGACATCGAGCGGGCGGCCCCGGTGGCCGCACTCGAGCCGGCCGCCGCAGGCGATGCGCTGCGTCACGCGGCGTAGCGCCGCAATCGTGGTACCGTCGTGCGGTGGGAGTGATCTCGCGGACAGGTATTGTCGCAGCGTGCGCCGCGGCGATCCTGGCCGCCGTGCCGGCGGCTGCGTCGGCTGACCCCTTCTTCCCGCACGCCGGGAACCACGGCTACGACGTCGCCACCTACGACCTGCACCTGCGGTACGACCCGGACACCCGCGAGCTCGCCGGGAAGGCGACGATCACGGCGACCGCCACCGAGCGGCTGGCCGTGTTCGACCTCGACCTGCGCCGCCTGGCGGTCACTCGCGTCAAGGTCGCCGGCGCGACGGCGACGTTCACGCGCACGGGCCAGGAGCTGATCATCACGCCGCGGGCGACGGTGGTCTCCGGCAGCCTGTTCACGACCGTGGTCTCCTACCACGGCGTGCCCGGCCCGGTGATCGACCCCGACGGCTCGCGCGAAGGCTGGATCCCCACTGACGACGGCGCGTTCGTCGCCGGCGAGCCGCAGGGCGCTCCGACCTGGTTCCCGGCCAACGACACCCCGGCCGACAAGGCCACGTACACGATCTCGATGACGGTGCCCAAGAAGCTGGCCGCGATCGGCAACGGCAAGCTGCTGAGCACGACCAACGCAGGCGGGCAGCGGACGTTCGTCTGGTCGGAGAAGCGGCCGATGGCGACCTATCTGGCGACGATCACACTGGGCCGGTTCGACATCACCAAGGAGGCCGGGATCGTGCCGATCTATCGTGGCCGTCGACCCGCGGGAGGCCGCCGCCGCCGCGCCCGCGCTGGCCAAGCTGCCCAAGATCCTGGCGTTCGAGCAGAAGCTGATCGGCCCCTATCCGTTCGAGAACGCGGGGGCGATCGTCGACCACAACGCCGGCGCCGGGTACGCGCTGGAGACGCAGACCAAGCCCGTGTTCGACGGCGCACCGGATGCGGAGACGCTGGCGCACGAGCTCGCCCACCAGTGGTTCGGTGACTCGGTGACGCCCCGCACGTGGCCGGACATCTGGCTCAACGAGGGCTTCGCCACCTACATGCAGTGGCTGTGGGTCGACCACAGCGGCGGCCAGGACATCGCCGACCGGTTCGACGACGAGTTCTCGGTCCCCGCGACCAGCCGGTTCTGGTGCACCCCGCCGGCGGCGCTGTCCGGCCCGTCGGAGATGTTCTCGTCGCCCGTGTATGCGCGCGGCGCGATGGCGCTGTACGCCCTGCGGGCCGAGATCGGCGACGCCCTGTTCCTCAAGGTGCTGCACAAGTGGGCCGCCGCGAACCGCTACGGCAACGTCTCCACGGCCGACTTCGAGGCGCTGGCCGAGCGGGTCACCGGGTACGACCTCAACTCCACCTTCACGACCTGGCTTGTCACACCGCGCAAGCCCGGGTCGGCCGTCGATCCCTGCTCGTGACAGCACCGCCGCTGCGGTTCGGCATCGTCTCCACGGCCGGCATCAACCAGTCGCTTCTTGACGCCGCTGCGGCGACCGGCGCGGCGGAGGTGGTCGCGGTGTCGAGCCGGGACGCCGGCCGGGCGGCCGCCTACGCCCGAGAGCACCAGATCCCCGCGTTCCATGCCGGGCACGCCGGCCTGGTCGCCGACCCGGCGGTCGAGGCCGTGTACATCTCGGCGCCGAACGCGCTCCACGTGGAGTGGGCGATGGCGGCGATCGCAGCCGGCAAGCACGTGCTCTGCGAGAAGCCGCTGACGCGCAGCGCCGCCGACGCGCGGGCGACCGTGGACGCCGCCGAGGCCGCCGGCGTGGTGCTGGCCGAGGCGTTCATGTATCGCCACCACCCGCAGATCCGGCGGCTGGCGGAGCAGGTGCGCGGAGGGGAGGTTGGGGCGCTCCGCTCGATGCGCTCGGCGTTCGGCTTCACGGCCGACCGGCCGGACGACATCCTGCTGCGGCCCGAGCTGGACGGCGGCGGGCTGCTCGATGTCGGCTGCTACTGCGTCAGCGCGTTCCGTCTGCTGGCCGGAGAACCCAAGCACGTGGGCGCCGAGGCGGAGGTCGGGCCGACGGGCGTCGATCTGCGGTTCCGCGGCCGGATGGAGTTCGCCCGCGGCGTGACGGGTGAGTTCGAGTGCGGCATCGCGATGCCCGAGACCAGCCTGCTGGAGGTCATCGGCGACGCCGGGACGATGCGGCTGGACGATCCGTGGCACGGGCGCGGGCAGGGCGTCGACCCGTACGCGCTGCAGCTCGAGGACTTCGTCGGAGCGGTCCGCGACGGCCGTGCGCCGTTGGTTGCCGGTGAGGAGATCGTGCGCCAGGCCGCGGTCATGGAGGCGCTGATGGCATCCGCGGGAATTTGACAAACGACTGTATAACGATATATCGTGATGAATCATGACTGATCGACACAAGGAGTACAGATGACAGCCATCTGCCACCCCGACGAGCTGCACGGCAGGCTCGTCTTCTTCGCCGGCCGGGGACACGGCCGGCGCCGCCGGGGCAACTACGGCTACGGCGGTCCGTTCTTCCGCGGCGCGCGCCGCGGCCGCGGCGACATCCGCGCGGCGATCCTGGCGCTGCTGGCCGAGGAGCCGATGCACGGCTACCAGATCATCCGCGAGCTCTCGGAGCGCAGCGGCGGGGTGTGGCGTCCCAGTCCGGGATCCGTCTACCCGACGCTGCAGCAGCTGGAGGATGAGGACCTCGTCCACGAGCAGCGGCCGGAGGGTGGCCGCCGCACCTACGAGCTGACGGACGCCGGCCGCGAGGCCGTCGCCGCGCTGCCCGAGGCGAAGCCCTGGGAGCAGGCGGGGGAGGACGTGGGCGACGACGCCGTCGCGCTGCACGACCTCGTCCACCAGGTGCTCGGCGCGACGCGCCAGGTGCTGCAGGCGGGCTCGCCCGAGCAGGTGAAGGCCGCACAGGAGGTGCTGCGCGAGGCCCGCAAGAGCCTCTACAAGATCCTCGCCGACGACTGACGGCTGTAAAAACGGGGTCAGACCCCGTTTTTTCACTGCGACGATAGAATCGCGCGGCCGTGCCCGAGCCGCCGCCCCCCGACCGGTCGTCCGACGCGCTCGGCATGACCCCGGAGGAGATGCGGCGGCTCGGCCACTGGGTCGTCGACCGGGTCGTCGATCACTTCGCGCAGAGCCCGGACGGTCCGGCGGTGCGCACCGGGACCCCTGACGAGTTGCGCGAGGTACTGGGCGGCCCGCCGCCCGAGCAGCCCGGCGACGCGATGGCGGCGATGGAGCTGCTGACCGAGACGGCTCTGCTGCATATGCAGCACGGCGACCATCCGCGCTACTTCGCCCGCGTCCCCGGGCCGTCGTCCTTTGCCGGCGTGCTCGGCGACTGGCTGGGCACCGGCTTCAACGCCATCGCGGCGTCGTGGAAGGGCGGCTCCGGCCCGGCGACGGTCGAGCTGGTGGTGCTGGACTGGCTGCGCTCGCTGCTCGGCATGCCGGAGGGCACCGAGGGCGTGCTGGCCAGCGGCGGCTCGCTGGCCAACGTCACCGCGCTGGCGACCGCCCGCGCCGTGGACGGCCCGGGCGTCGCGTACCTGTCCGACCAGACGCACTCGTCGATCGGCCGCGGCCTGGTCGCGCTGGGCTTCGCCCCTGGCGACGTGCGGATGGTTCCCACCGACGACGCGATGCGCATGCCGGTGGCCGCCGTCGAGGCGGCGATCGCCGAGGACCGGGCGGCCGGCCGGCGGCCGGGATTTGTCGTTGCCAGCGCGGGCACCACCAACACCGGTTCGGTCGATCCGCTGCATCCGTTGGCCGACCTGTGCGCCGAGCAGGGGATGTGGTTCCACGTCGACGGCGCATACGGAGCTCCCGCGGCGCTCTGTGAGCCGGGCCGTCGCGTGCTCGACGGCATCGAGCGCGCGGACTCGCTCGTGCTCGACCCGCACAAGTGGCTGTTCCAGCCGTACGACGTCGGCTGCCTGCTGGTGCGCCGGCCAGGTGCGCTCGACCGGGCGTTCCACATGACCCCGGAGTACCTGCTCGACGTCGCGGGAATCGTTGCCGAGGTCGACTTTCGCAACCGCAGCCTGGAGCTGTCGCGGCGCTCGCGGGCGCTGAAGATCTGGCTGACGTTCCACACCTACGGCCTGGAGCGGATCCGGGGCGCGATCGAACGCGGCATCCGACTGGCCGAGGAGGCGGAGCGGCTGCTCCGCGCCGACGGCAGGTTCGAGATCGTCACGCCCTCGCAGCTCGGCATCGTGACGTTCGCGCTGCGCGGCGCGTCGCATGCCGATCACGTCGCCCGGGCGATGGCGATCGGGGTCGGCGGCTACGCGGCGCTGACCACCACGTTGCTGCACGAGCGGTCGGTGCTGCGGCTGTGCACGATCAACCCGCTGACCACCGAGGCCGACCTGGCGGGCACGATCGAGCGGATCTAGGGGTCCTGGAGCAGTCCGAGCACGTTGCCGTCGGGGTCGGTGACGCTTGCCACCAGCCGGCCGCCCCCGACGTCGTGCGGCGCCTCCTGCACGGTCGCGCCGGCAGCGGTCACATCGGCCAGCTTCGCCTTGATGTCCGAGACGTGCCAGTATGCAACCGGCGAGCTCATGCCCTGGTCCCGGCCGCCCGGCACTAGCCCGATGTGCTGGCCGCCGACCTCGTAGCCGACGTAGTAGGGCGCGTCGGCGGACGGCTGCACGCCGAGCAGCGCGGTGTACACGGCCTTCGCGGCTGCGACGTCCGAGACGGGGTGCAGAACGGTCTTGATTCCATCGTTCGTGTCCATGCCGGCCATGCTAGCCGGGGCCCGGCTGGCAGCTAGTCGCCGGCAACGGCGGCGGCCTGGAGCACCTCGGTGAACTCGCTGCCGGTCATCGGCTTCGAGAACATCGGGTAGTCCTTGGTCACGGCCGACTGCTGCTCCTCGTCGCTGGTCGCGGCGGTGCAGTCGGTCAATGTGATCACGTCGTAGCCCTTCTCGTACGCCGTCCGCATCGTCGACTCGACGCAGCAGTTGGTCAGGAACCCGCTCAGCGCGACCGTCTCGATCCCGCGGCTGCGCAGGATGAAGTCGATGTTCGTGGTCGCGAACGTGTCCAGGCCGCGCTTGCCCTCGACGATGATGTCGCCCTCCTGCGGCGCCATCTGGTCGCAGATCTCGGCGCCCCAGGTGCCCTTGACGAACGAGTTCGAGTCGATCACGCCCTTGAGGATCCCGTACACCTTGTCGGGATCGCCCAGCTCGCCATAGCCCGGCGCGAACGTGATCGGCGCGTGGAGGATGGTCGCGCCCGCGCGGCGGGCCGCGTCGACGACGCGCTGCGAGTTCTCCAGCATGTCGTTCTGCTTCATCACGCCTTCGACGGCGCCGTGGAGCGTTCCGCCCTCGGTCGTGAAGTCGTTCTGGTACTCGACCAGGACGACGGCGGTGGTGCGAGGATCGACCTGCATGATGCACTCCTTCGCTGCGGTTGCTGGCCCGGCCATTGTAAGGGGTGTAGATTCGGCGGTGATGGGCGCGTATCAGGAGACGTACGACCGCTGGAGGCGCGATCCCGAGGCGTTCTGGCGCGAGCTGGCCGGCCGCATCGAGTGGGATCGGGAGCCCGACGCGGTGCTCGACCGGAGCCGCGCGCCGCTCTATCGCTGGTTCACCGGCGGGCGGATGAACACGTGCTTCAACGCCGTCGACCGGCACGTCCGCGACGGGCGCGGCGAGCAGCCGGCGCTGATCTACGACAGCCCGGTGACGGGGACGGTGCGCAGCATCACCTACGGCGAGCTGCAGGAGCTGACTGCGCGGGCCGCGGGCGCGCTGGCGGCGGAGGGCGTCGGCCGCGGCGACCGGGTGATCATCTACATGCCGATGGTGCCGGAGGCGATCGTCACCATGCTCGCCTGCGCGCGGCTGGGCGCCGTGCACTCCGTGGTGTTCGGCGGCTTCGCGGCGGCCGAGCTGGCCGCCCGCATCGACGACTGCCGGCCGAAGCTGGTGGTCTCGGCCTCGTGCGGTATCGAGCCCGGTCGCATGGTCGAGTACAAGCCGCTGCTCGACCGGGCGCTGGAGCTGGCGGATCATGCGCCGCAGCGGTGCATCGTCCTGCAGCGCCCGCAGCTCGAGGCCGAGCTCGTGTCCGGCCGTGATGTCTCGTGGGACGACGCGATGTCGGCAGCGGAGCCGGCGCCCTGCGTGGCGGTCGAGGCGACCGATCCGCTCTACATCCTCTACACGTCGGGCACGACGGGGATGCCGAAGGGCATCGTGCGCGACAACGGCGGCCATGCCGTCGCGCTGGCCTGGACGATGGATGCCGTGTACGACGTGCGGCCCGGCGAGGTCTACTGGGCGGCGTCGGACATCGGCTGGGTGGTCGGCCACTCCTACATCGTCTACGCGCCGCTGCTGCACGGCTGCACGTCGGTGCTGTACGAGGGCAAGCCGGTCGGCACGCCGGATGCGGGCGCCTTCTGGCGGGTCTGCGCCCAGCACGGGGTGAGGGCGCTGTTCACGGCGCCGACGGCGATCCGGGCGATCAAGCGCGTCGACCCGCGGGCGGAGCTCGCGGCCGGCCACGACCTGTCGGCGCTGCGTACGCTGTTCCTGGCCGGCGAGCGGTGCGATCCGGACACGCTGCACTGGGCCGAGCGGGTGCTGGGCACGCCGGTGATCGACCACTGGTGGCAGACCGAGACCGGCTGGGCGATCGCCGCCAACTGCATGGGCATCGAGCCGTTGCCCGTCAAGGCGGGGTCGCCGACCCGCGCGGTGCCGGGCTACGACGTGTGCGTGCTCGACGAGGCCGGGGAGGACGCGGAGCCGGGGCAGATCGGCGCCATCTGCGTCCGGCTGCCGTTGCCTCCCGGGTGCACGCCGACGCTGTGGGGCAGCGACGAGCGCTGGGTCGAGGCGTACCTCTCCCAGCATCCGGGCCACTACCTGACGGGCGACGCCGGTTACCTCGACGAGGACGGCTACCTGTTCGTGATGAGCCGGATCGACGACGTGATCAACACCGCCGGCCACCGGCTGTCGACCGGTGCGATGGAGGAGGTGCTGGCCGAGCATCCGGACGTTGCCGAGTGCGCGGTGGTCGGCGTTGCCGACAGCCTGAAGGGCCAGGTGCCGATCGGGTTCGTCGTGCTCAAGGCGGGCGTCGACCGCGACGAGGACGAGATCGCCGGCGAGCTGGTGGCCGCCGTCCGCGACCGGATCGGCCCCGTCGCCTCGTTCAAGCAGGCGCGCGTGGTGCGTGCGCTGCCCAAGACCCGGTCGGGCAAGGTGCTGCGCGGCACGATCCGCAAGATCGCCGACGGCGAGGAGTGGAAGATGCCCGCCACCATCGAGGATCCGGCCGTCCTCGACGACTTCCAGGCGCTGTTGGCACCTCGGATGTAACAACGGGGTCAGACCCCGTTGTTACATGGCCCCGACTGCGGCCAGGTTCTCACGGTGCACCGCCTCGTACGCGGGGAGGTAGGTGATCCAGCCCGCGTCCAGCTCCGGTCGGACGAACTCGCGCAGGTCGAGCGCAGCCGCCGCGGAGTTGTCGCGCGCGGCGAGCAGCCGCCGGGTGTAGCTGGACGTGGCATCGACCAGCGTTGGCTCGTAGCCGCCGGCCGCGATCCGCCCCGGGTCGCCGTGGCACGGCAGGAACCGCGTCGCGCCCCAGGAGCGCATCCGGTCGAGCTCGGCCAGCTGGAGCTCCAGCTCGGACGGCTCGCTGACGTACGTGACCGTGTCCTCCAGCGTGTCGCCGGCTAGCACCAGATCGCCGCCGTCGAGCAGCACTACGGCCGCGTCGCGGCTGTGGATCTGCATGTGGCGCACGGTCAGGCGGATCCGCCCGACCGCCAGCTCGAGCTCGTCCTCGAACGTCGTCTGCGGGAGCACCAGCGGGTTGATTGGCGGCGGACCCTCGAGCGTCGCGTCCTCGATCGCCGCGCGGCGGGCCGTGAGCTCCTCCAGCGTCCATGCGTGGGCGATGATCTCGCAGTCGGCGAACGCCTCGTTGCCGGCGACGTGGTCGAGGTGCCAGTGGCTGAGCAGCACCCGCAGCCTGGTCGCGCCGCGCTCCTCGAGCGCCGACCTGATCTCGCGGCCGTGGGCAGGGGTGAGGTGGGTGTCGTAGACCAGGGCCTCGTCGCCGTCGACGATCGCGAAGCTGGCGATGCCCAGCGTGAAGCCGCCGTCGTCCAGCCAATTCGGCTCGCCTGAGTGCAGGCGCACCCCCTCGACGCGGCCGTCGTAGAACGCGAGCACCCCGCTCGCCGGCTCGAGCACCCGCATGCCGGGGAGCGTACCTGGTTAGATCCGTGGCATGAACTCCGACCTGACAGTGCGATCGGTGGAGGACGGCGAGCGCGAATGGCTGGCCGGCGTCCTGCGCGAGGCGTGGGGGCCGACTGTGGTCAGCCGCGGTCGCGTGATCGACCCGACGGTGCTGCCGGCGGTGGTCTGCCTGCGTCACGGCCGTCCGGTCGGCGTCGCCACCTACGACCCGGGCGCGACCGAGTGCGAGCTGGTCACCATCGATGCCTTCCGCGAGCACACGGGGGTCGGCTCAGCGCTGCTCGCCGCCGTCGAGCAGGCGGCGAGGTCACACGGCTGTTCGCGCCTCTGGCTGATCACCACCAACGACAACCTCGACGCGCTGCGCTTCTACCAGCGGCGCGGGATGCGGATCGCGGCGGTGCACGCCGGGGCGATCGAAGTGTCGCGCGCCCTGAAGCCGTCGATCTCGATGACGGGGGCCTACGGCATCGAGATCCGCGATGAGCTCGAACTGGAAAAGGCCCTGTAAATTCTCGGGTTCGCCCGGTTGACAAGTTCTCCTGGCGGTGGCAAGATCACGCCCGTTGGGGCTCCGTTTCGGTAAAACGAAAGGAGTCCCGTATGGCACTACGACACACCGAGATGGCCCGGCAGTCACTACCACGCGACGCGCGCGGCAGGTTCGTGGCGGTGCCTCGCCCGGCGCCCCGCCGGGGGCGACCCGGTGTCTCCGTCGATCCCCTGTGGATCGTCGCCACCGCGCTGCTCGTCTCGATCGCCTGCCTGGACTACGGGGCGATCGTCAAGTCCTCCGAGCTGATCGTGGCGGGCGTCGTAGCGGCGGCGATCGGCCTCGCGGCGATGCTGGAGGCAGACCGGGACTGACGGTCTAGGCGCTCAGCCCCGCTGCTTGGAGTAAGGCAGGTTCGCGAGCGATGACGGCACGCGCACGCGCAGCTTGCGCATGATCTCGATCGCCGCGCGGTCGCCGCTCTCGACGCCGCCGTTGAGGAATCCCTGGCTGTAGGTCGACGTCGCCTCGCCGGCGAAGTGCACGTTGCCCTCGGCCCGCCCGGTGCCCTCCCAGAACCGCGTGTACTGCGCCCGTCCGAACGCGGCGTAAGAGCCCTTCGTCCACTGGTCGTGCGGCCAGAGGTCGGCCCACGCGTGCCCGTTGAAGTGCTCGCGGGTGCCCGGCACGGCCTGGTCGATGCGGTGCAGCACCTGGTCGCGGAGCGCCGTCGGCGCGGGGCCGTGGGGATCGGGCGCGCTCCACTCGCGGGCCGTGCGGCCGCCGGCGTAGGCCGTGATCAGCCCCGCCGTGCCGGGCTGTGCCGCGGAGCTCTCCCAGGTGTCGAAGTCCGGGTCGACCGACTCCAGCGACGCGCTCCAGTCGCTCATCCGCCACGGCCGCCGGTCGTACTGGATCAGCACCTTCGAGTCGTCGCCCATCGCCAGCTGCTCGATGGCCGCGCGCTTGTGCGCCGAGAACCCAGCGCCCGCGTAGTCGACGTCGCGCAGCGTCGTGAAGGGAAGGGTCAGGATCACGAAGTCGGCGACCACCGGCCGGTGCCCGTCGAAGGTCAGCTCGTAGCGGCTGCCGACGCGCCGGATCGCCCGCAGCACCGTCTGTCGGTGGATCGAGCCGGCGGGCAGCGTCTCGGCGCCGCGAGTCGTTACCAGGTCGTTGCCTCCGTGGACATGCCAGCGCTCGTCGCCGCCCGGATAGGGGATGACGAAGAAGTCGATCCAGTTGACCGCGGACAACCGGTCGAGGTTGGCGCCGTACCAGCTGCCCATCACCTCGTCGATGATCTTGCCGACCGCGGTGCCGAGAACGCCGGGGACGTGCGCCTCCAGCCACTCGGCCATAGTCAGCTGGTCGAGACGCACGGCGGCGGGGGTGGCAGTCCCGTACGACAGCGCAGCCGTGGTCACGGAGCCGTTCGCGCGCAGCACGCCTACCCTTTTCGCCTCGGCCGCAGCGGCGTCGCTGATCATGTCCATCGCCGCCTTCAGGTCGCGGTGCGGCACGCGGCCGCCGTCCGCCCACAACGGGTAGAAGGAGCCGTAGCGCGCCGACCACAGGTCGTCGAGCTCGAGGCCCAGCTGGCGCACGAGCTGGCGGATGTGCACGTGCCGGGTGTCGATGAACTCGCCGCCGTGCTCGGCCACCTGGCCGTCCGCGAAGCCTCGCGCCGTCCAGCAGCGGCCGCCGATTCGCCCGCGCGCCTCGAAGACCTGTGAGCCGACGCCGACGCGGTGCAGCTGGTAGGCGGCGGCGATCCCCGCCAGGCCGGCGCCGACGATCGCCACCGACGCGTCGGGCGCGCCGCTGCGGCTCGCGGCCCGCGCCCGCGTCGTGCCCAGGCCGCCGGCGGCAAGCAGCGCAGCGCCGCCCAGTACCGCCCCCGCCTGGAGCACGCCACGCCGGGTGTAGCCGTCGGCCGGCGAGCTCTCTTCGGGGACGCCGACGTGGCGCGCGACCGATTCGGCCTTGCACTCCATCGCCAGCCCTGAACGCCGTCCACCCCGCATCGCCACCAGTAGACCAGACGACCGCCGCCCGGTCAACGCCTCCGTCCGGCCGGTGTAGGAAGCTTGCCACGAACGGCGATGGCTCCCGCAATGTTCTCCAAACCTCGTTCCGCGATAGTCCTCCGCGACCGCCGACCAGGGCGCCACAGGCGCCGACTCCCCTCCGGCGGCAGGACGACGATGCCCTACACCCCAGCCGACAGGGCCCGGCTCCACCGCGGCCTGCGAACTGCGCTTGTCATCTCGGCGCTCATGTGGTCCTTGACGATCGCAGCCGGGGTCGCCGCCGCCACCGTTTCGCTGTGGCTGGTGCCGGCAGCCGTCGCCGCGGTGGCCGTCAGCTTCGCGGTCTGGCTGACCGAGCTCGCCGACCGCCAGACCGCCGCCGGGCGCTAGGCATCCTCGGCGAGCCACCTGCTCGCCTCGACGTGCTCCTCGATCGTGCCGGAGTCGGTGATCGCCCACGCCAGCGTCTGGGCGATCGTCCACCGCCGCGCCCGATCGCGGTCG
Source organism: uncultured Actinomycetes bacterium (assembly GCA_963809205.1). Classification (GTDB taxonomy): domain Bacteria; phylum Actinomycetota; class Thermoleophilia; order Gaiellales; family JAICJC01; genus DATLLN01. The sequence continues at coordinate 145,086 of CAWEIS010000009.1, forward strand.
AGGTCGAGCGCTTCGCACAGCCGGTCGAGCCGCCGCAGCACCGCCTCGCGGCTGTGGCCGAGCTCCGTGCCGCGCACGATCGGCGCGAGCGAGAACTCGCGCTCGGCCAGGATCAGCTTCGGGTCGATCGCCAGCCATGGCTGACGCTGGGCGCGGAGCACGTTGCCCGCGTGGAGATCCTGGTGGACGAGCACCAGCTCGCCCTGCGTGCCGGGGAGCTCGTGCAGCGCCTCCAGCGCCACGTCGAGCAGCTCCCGCTCGATCGGCCGCCCGGCGCTCTCCCAGTCGCGCTCGATGTCGCCGGCCCACCACGCGGCCTCGTCGGCGAGCGTCCGAACGGCGGCCCGGCGGGCTGCCACAGGCGCGGAAGCAGGTCGGCGATACCTCGAGCGCCGCCTCCGCCGGCTCAGACGCCAGCGGCGTGCCCGGCTCGGCCCGCTCGAGCAGCAGCGCGTTGCACTCAGGGTCGTAGTCGAGCAGGACAACCGCGCCGTCCCCCGACCAGTGCGCGAGCGCGGCAGCCTCGTGCTCGTTCTCGCGGCCGCGGAACGCCAGCTTGAGCACGACGTGCGAGCCGTCCGCTCGCTCCGCCGGGCATGGCCAGCGACTCGAACGCCTCGGCGAAGGGCTCGCCCAGATCGAGCGACCAGCGGTCCGCGCAGTCGCTCAGCATGCCGGGAAGCCGCTCCAGCCATTCGGCCCCCTCCGGCGACGCGGCGAGCCAGGCGAGGCCGTCATGCATGCCGATAGGCTAGCGACGTGCGCCCGGAACGGCTGACCCCGACCCGCGTCTACCGCTTCTACCAGGGTGGATTGCTGATCGACCGGCTGCGCGGCGAGCCGGAGCGCGACACCGATCATCCCGAGGACTGGGTCGGATCGGTGACGCCGGCGAACAACCCGGGCAGGGACGAGCCCGAGGCCGGGTCTCTCGCGGCTCGCCGGCGGCGGGCTGCTGCGTGACGCGATCGCCGCCGACCCGGAGGGCTGGCTGGGCCAGGCCGCCGCGGCCGGACGACGGGCGTGCTGGTCAAGCTGCTCGACGCGGCGCAGCGGCTGCCGGTGCATGCCCATCCCAGCCGCGCGTTCGCGGCGGAGCACCTGGGGTCGCCGTTCGGCAAGACCGAGGCCTGGATCGTGCTGGCGACCCGCGAGGAGCACGCCGACGTGTGGATCGGGCTGCGCGAGCCGGTGGCCGCGGCGATCTACCGGGGGTGGATCGAGTCCCAGGACGTCGACGCGCTGCTCGGGTCGCTGCACCAGGTGCCGGTGGGGGCCGGCGACGTGATCTACGTGCCCGCGGGGATTCCCCACTCGATCGGCGCCGGCGTGCTGATCGCGGAGCTGCAGGAGCCGACCGACTTCTCGATCGTTGCGAGTGGCGCGGCTACCCGATCGACCCGGACGACACCCACCTGGGCATGGGCTGGGACGTCGCCCTGGGCGCGTTCGACCTGCGCGCGCATGAGCCCGTCACCGCGTTGCCCGACGAGGCGCGCGAGTTCTTCTGGGCGGACGCCGATCCGTCGCCGGCGGGCCGGTTCGCGATCTGGATCGTGACTGCAGGCGAGGGTGAGATCGACGGCCGGCCGGCGCGGGCCGGTGACACGCTGGCGGTGCCGGCGGCCGTGACCGAGGTGCAGGTCAGCGGCGGGCTGGAGATCCCTGCAGTGCCTGGGCCCGGCCTGACGCCGGTCAGCGCAGCAGCTC
>CAWEIS010000010.1:0-528994 GCA_963809205.1 uncultured Actinomycetes bacterium
GCATCGGTCAACGAGTCCGCCATGGCGCGATGTGACCGGCTCCAGTCCTCCTGCCAGCGGACGACCAGCCCGACCCGGTCGAGCAGCACCCGCATCTCCTCGAGCGGGGTCAGCCAGACCGTGTCGGCGTCGGGCATGCGCGCTCGCTCCGACTCGGTCAGCGGCGCCCCCTCCTCCAGGGTGAACGCGAACCGGCCGCCGTCGGTGACCGCCCGGGAGATCTCGTGGAGCAGCGCCTCCTTGTCGGGGAAGGCGAGCATCGTCTCGAGCAGCAGCACAACGTCGAACTCGCCGGGAGGCAGCGGCGGAACCTGTGCGACCAGGAACCGGCAGGGGAGGCCCTGCGCGCTGGCGCGTGCAATGTCGATGGCGCCCTTGCTGGAGTCGACCCCGAGGTAGCTGCAGCCCAGCTCCCGCGTGAGAAAGCGTCCCGGCCCGGCGACGCCGCAGCAGAGGTCGAGCACCGAGACCCCGGACGCAACGCCGGCCCGCTCCGCCAGCGCCCGGATCTCGCCGGCGCGCATGAAGCTCTCCTGCCCGACGTACTCGCCCGGGGCGTAGGCTGCCTCCCGGGCCGTCTGCAGCGCTTCCGCGAAGGGCGCGCGGTCGTCCTGTTTCACGGCCGTCCCAGCCTCACCGCCGGCGCGCCGTCGGAATCCGGACCATCGCGTCCAGAGTAGTTCCCTTCACATGTTCGAGTGCACGAGCATGCTGCGCACGATTCGCGGCCCGGTGATCGGCCTGGTCGCCCAGGTGCTGCTCCTCACCGCTCTCGCGCGGTCGGTCGGACTGGGCAGCGCCGCGCTGGTCGCCGGGGCCGCGTGCGCCGTGACCGTGGACGCGTTGCTGGCGCGCGGCCTGCTGCGCGATCGCTCGGAGCGCCTGGGGCCGGCGGGTTGGGTGACCATGGCCCGGGCGACGCTCGCCGTCGGCGTCGCCGCGCTGACCGTGGACTCGTTCGATCACGACACGCCGGTCGCGACGCTGGTTGCGCTGTCGACCGCGGCGCTCGTGCTCGACTACGTCGATGGTCGCGTCGCCCGGCGTACGGGGACGGCTTCGGGGCTGGGTGCGCGGTTCGACGGCGAGGTCGACGCCTTCCTGATCCTCGCCCTGTCCGTGTACGTCGCCCAGACGGTCGGCGCATGGGTGCTGCTGATCGGGGCCGCGCGCTACGCGTTCCTCGTCGCCGGCTGGCTGCTCGGGTGGATGCGCGCGACCCTGCCGCCGCGCGAATGGCGCAAGGTGGTCGCGGCGACCCAGGGCGTCACGCTGACGATCGCGGCGGCGGACGTCCTGCCGGCGGCACTCACCCGCGTCGTGCCTGGCCGTCGCCCTCGCCCTGCTCGCCGAGTCCTTCGGCCGCGACGTCTGGTGGCTGTGGCGCCACCGGCACGAATTCGCCGGTGAGGCGTCGCCCAGAGACCGAGCACGGACGCGTCCGCGCTCGGCATCTCGGCCGTGCTCACGGTGCTCGCCTTCATGCTCGTGTGGGCCGCTCTGGTCGCTCCGCACGAGCCGAGCCGTCTCACGCTCGGTGCGTTTCTGAGGCTCCCGCTCGAGGGCGTCATTCTCGTCGCGCTGGCCCTCGTCCTGCCCGGCAACACGCGGCGCATCCTGGCCTGGGTGGTGGGGCCGGTGATCGGCCTGCTGATCCTGGTGAAGATCCTCGACTTCGGCTTCTTCACCGCCTTCGACCGGCCGTTCGATCCCGGCGACGACTGGAGCTACACCCACATCGGCATCGAGACGCTGCGCCAGTCGATTGGCTCGACGAGCGCGAACGTGGCCCTGGTCGGCGTGGCGCTCCTGGTCGTCGCCGCCGTCGTCCTGCCGACCCTGGCCCTGCTTCGCCTGACCCGGGTCGTGGCCGGCCACCGCCGGGTGTCGGTCCAGGCGGTCGCCGCGCTCGGCGCGGCCTGGGTGCTGTGCTGGGTGCTGGGCGCGCAGTTTGTGTCCGGGGCGCGCATCGCCTCCACCAGCGCCGCCGCCCTCGTCGTCTCCGAGGTGCACACGGTGCAGGCCGACATCCAGGAACGGTCGCGTTTCGCTGGCGAGATCCGCCACGACCGCTACGGCCACACGCCGGACAGCCGGCTGCTGACCAGCCTGCGCGGCAAGGACGTCCTGCTCGTGTTCGTCGAGAGCTACGGCAAGGTCGCGGTCCAGGGATCCTCGTTCTCGCCGCAGGTGGACGACGTCCTGGACACGGGGACGAAGCAACTGCGGTCCGCCGGCTTCGACTCCCGCAGCGGCTGGCTCACGTCGCCGACCTTCGGCGGGATCAGCTGGCTGGCGCACTCCACGATGCAGTCGGGGGTCTGGGTCGACAAGCAGTGGAAGTACGACCAGCTCGTCGGCAGCGATCGGCTGACGCTCAACCAGGCGTTCGGGGGCGCCGGGTGGCGGACCGTCGACGACGTGCCGTCGGACAACCGGTACTGGCGGGAGGGGTCGTCCTTCTACCACTACGACAAGGTCTACAACCGGCTGAACGTCGGGTACCACGGCCCGACGTACGCGTACGCGTCGATGCCCGATCAGTACGTCTACCTGGCCCTGCAGCGGCTCGAGCTCGGCAAGGCCGACCGCCGCCCGCTCTTCGCCGAGGTCGACCTGGTGTCGAGCCACGAGCCGTGGACGCAGGTTCCGCCGCTGATCGCGTGGAACCGGGTCGGCGACGGCTCGATCTTCAACAAGCTGCCGGTCGACATCACGGGCGCCAGAGACACCACCGGGGGCTACGCCCACTCGGTGGAGTACACGTTGCGCACGCTCTTCTCGTACGTCCAGCACTACGCCCGCAACAACCTCGTGCTCGTCGTGCTCGGCGACCACCAGCCGGCGACGGTCGTCAGCGGACTGGATGCCGGCCACGACGTGCCGATCTCGATCATCGCCCACGACCCCGCGGTGATGCGCCGCGTCCAGGGATGGGGCTGGGTGGACGGCATGCGCCCCACCCCACAGGCGCCGACCTGGCCGATGAGCGCGTTCCGCGACCGCTTCTTCAGCACGTTCGGGTCGGCGCCGCCTCGGTAGCGCGTCATGAGGGTGCTCGAGCAGGCGCGCGGGACCCCGGTACCTCCGGTCGCAGATCCTCCACCGCAACGCCTCGCCGGCCTCGACGGCGTCCGTGGCCTGGCCGCGCTGTTCGTGGTGGTGAACCACGTCTTCCTGCGGGCATTCCCCGGCTACCCGGTGGACAGGGCGCCGCTCTGGGCCGCCTGGTTCATCTACGGCCGGTTCGCGGTCGTCGTGTTCATCGTGCTGTCGGGTTTCTCGCTGGCCCTGGCGCCGGCTCGCCGAGGGTGGCGGCTTGACGGGATCTCCCGGTTCGTACGCCGGCGGGCCTGGCGCATCCTCCCCGCGTACTGGGCCGCCCTCGCGTTCAGCCTCGCGGTGGCGTGGCTGGTCGTCGCCCCGCCGGGGGAGAGAGCACCCGACGCGAAGTCGGTCGGCGTCAACGGCCTGCTGGTGCAGAATCTCGTCGGCGCGCCGAGTCCCAACCGTTCGTTCTGGTCGATCGCCGTCGAGGCCCAGCTGTACATCCTGTTCCCGGTGATGCTGCTGATGGTCCGCCGGTGGGGCGCAATCGCCATGGTCGCCACGACGACGCTCGTCGTCGCGACGGTCGGGATACTGGGTCCGCACGTGCCCCGCCTGGACGTCGTGGTGATCCAGTCGCCACCCGACCTGGTCACGCTGTTCGCGGTCGGCGTGCTCTGCGCCGGCGCCGTGGGCGCGGGGGCGGCTCGCGGATCGCCGCCGTGGGCACCGCTCGCGCTCGCCGCCGCAGCGCCCGTGCTCGCGACGATCTGGTGGCAGGGATCGGTGTGGACGCTCGACCACCTGTTCTGGGTCGACCTCGCCTTGGGGCCGGCGGTCGGGTGCCTGCTCGCTGGTCTGGCCACCGGCCATCCGGCTCCGCTGCTGCGCCTGCTCGACGCGCGGCCGATACGCAACCTCGGCCTGTCGTCCTACAGCCTGTACCTCACACACGGCCCGATCGTCGTCGTCGTGTACGAGCGGGTCGTCGCCGGTCGCGTCCGCCAGGGCGCTCCGGCGTTCGTCGTGTCGCTCCTCCTGGTGGTGCCGCTGACGATCGCCTTCGCGCGGATGTTCGCGTCGGTCTTCGAGACCCCGTTGCAGCGGCGTCAAGGCTGGGTGTGGCGCGGCGCCGGTCTCCTCGGTCACCCGTTCTGGAACCGCGGCGAGAGGGCGTAGCGCAGCAGCACGACGTCGCCGATCTGCCTGACCTCGGCGAGCTTCGCCCGCCGGGCGGAGTTCCAGGGGAAGCGCCCGTCGCGCACGAACCTCGGCGCCTGGGAGTCGCCGACGAACATCGGCGAGACCACCAGCTGCAGCTCGTCGACCAGGTCGTCGGTCAGGAACTGCGTGTGCACCTTGCCACCGCCCTCGACCATCAGCCGCTCCACGCCGCGGTCCGCCAGGTCGGTGCTGAGCCTTCGCATCGCCACGGTGTCGCCGCCGTCGACGACGGTCGCGAGCGGTTCCAGCTTCGTGCGTGCGGCGGGCACGCGGGGGCTCGCGCAGTAGACGAGCTTCTCGGCATCGCCGGTGGTGAAGAAGTCGGCGCGGGCGTCGAGCTCGGCCCGCCGCGTGACCGTCACCTTCATCGGCGACGGGGCGAGCCCCCGCGCCGTCCGCTCGTCCCGGCGGGCCTGCGAGCGCACCAGCAGGCGGGGGTTGTCGATCCGCACGGTCGCCGCTCCGACCAGGATCGCGTCGCAGGACGCGCGGACGGCGTCCACCCGGTCGAAGTCGGCGTCGTTCGACAGCAGCAGCCGCGACGCCACGCCGGCGATGTAGCCGTCGATCGAGACGCTGCAGCTGAGCAGGGTGTAGGGACGGTCACGCATCGACCGCTCCGTCCCGCCGTCCGGCGACCGGGAGCCGCCCGGCATGACGCAGCCACGCTCCGATGAGCACCAGCGCGCCCGGCAGGCTGGCGGCGAGCACCACGACGCCGTAGACGACGGCGGTTGCGACGCCGGTGTCGGCACCCAGGCCGGCCGCCCCGAACACCCACGCCGTCGCGCCCTCCCGCGGCCCCCAGCCGGCGATGCCGGGCAGCACCATCGCCAGCAGCGCCAACAGGGCGAGCGGCAGCATCCGGGAGGGCGGCGCGGAGGCGCCGGCGGCCCGCGCAGCGATCACGAATGTGAGCGCGTGGCCCAGCACGACCAGCACGGAGGCCAGCGCGATCGCCGGCAGGGCCCGGCGCGCAAGCAGCCCGTCGCGGATGTCGCCTCGGACGGCGGTGCGCAGCCGTGCCAGCCGCGAGCTGCCGCCACCTGGCAGCGCCCGGTTGACCACCACGACACCGACCGCGATCGCAAGCAACCCCGCTGCCGCCAGCGGCATCCACCGTTGCACCGGCGACGGCAGCGCGAACAGGACGACCACGGTGAGCACGACCTGGACGAGTTGCCCGAACGACCGCTCCCACGCGACGGCCCGCAGGCCGCGGCCGACGTCGCGCACATCGCGCCCATGGCTGACGCCGCGGTGGACGTCGCCGACGACGCCGCCGGGCAGCGTCAGGTTGAGGAACATCGAGCGGTAGTACGCGGCGACGGCGGCGGGCAGCGACAGGTGGACGCCGAGCCCACGGGCCACGATCGTCCACCGCCAGGCACAGCAGACGGTGGTCAGCACGCCGATGCCCGCGGCGGCCGCCAGCGTCGTGCCGTCGACCGCTCGCACTCCATCGCGGAACGGGCCCGCGCCGATGCGCCAGGCGACGACGGCGAGCGTCGCGGCGGCGGCTGCCGCGCGCGCCCAGGCCCACGAGGGCTGGATCATGGGACCGCCGATCGTCACGGCACCACCAGCAGGTCGGCGTGGCCGACGGTGACGGCGAGCTCTCCGGCTCGCACCTGCGCCGGCCGCCGGCGTGCGTACGCAGCGGCGTCGGCGGCCAGCTCCGCGTCCTGCTCGAACGCGGCTTCCAGCCAGCCCGTCAGCCACTCCGCCGCCAGGGCGGAGGAGGGGGCGCCGAGCCGCCAGGGGCTGGGCCGGATGCGCACCGTGGCCCCGCGCCGGCGGAACCCGTCCGCGGCGGCTGCGACGGCGTCCGGGCCGAGCAGCCGTCCGTTCGCCGTCATCCGGCGCTGGTGGGCGTCGAACGCGGCCGCGACCCGGGCATCGAGAGGATCCGCCGGGGCCAGCTCGACCCGGCCGACGACGGACAGTGCCAGCAGCACGGGACATCCGGCACCGGCGCAGACGTCGATCAGGCCCTCCAGCGAGTCGCCGGTCATCAGGTCGAGCAGCGCAGAGGCGGTGATCAGGCTCGCCCCGGCGAGATCGTCGGCCTCCAGCCGGGTGATGTCGGACCGGCGGGCCCCGATCTCGACCGGCGCGCCGTCGGTGGCGGGGCCCGGGAGGTCGCCCGCGGCGATCTGCAGCAGGTCGGCGTCCCAGTCGTGGAGCACCCAGCGCTGCGGCCCCGGCAGCAGCGGCGCCAGCCACCGGCCCATCGCCCCGGTGCCGCACGCGAGGTCGTGAATCGTCAGCGGGCGGGTTGGCGGGAGTTGCCGGCGAAGCTGTTCGACGAGGTCGCGGGAGCGGGCGCCGGCGTCGGCGGCCTCGCGGAGGTCGAGCCACTCGGGGCTGAGCCGGATCGCGGTGACGCTCACCGCGCCGCCCCCGCCAGCACGCCCGCGACGGCCGACGTGGTGGTCGTCCATCCCGGCAGCGCCGCCCGCCGCTCGCGCGCGGCTCGGCGCAACCGCTGCTCGCAGCGCGGCGTTGCCTAACCAGGCTCGCAGCGATGCGCTCAGCGCGGCCGGGTCATCCGGCGGCACCAGCAGCCCGGGCGCGACGCCTTCCCGGTCGCGACCGAGGGCCTCGGGCACTCCGCCGACGTCAGCGGCGACCACCGGCAGGCCGCGGGCCAGCGCCTCGGTGACGACCATGCCGTACGTCTCCGCGCGCGACGGCAGCACCAGCAGGTCGGCGGCGCCGTAGCTTTGGTCGAGCCCGGCGCCGGTCAGCGGCCCCGCGAAGCAGACGCGGTCGCCGAGGCCGCCGCCCCGGACGCGGCGCCCCAGCGCCTCGGCGAAGGCCGGGTCGCGGTCGAGGCTGCCCACGCACCGGCAGCGCCAGGACACGCCGTCGATCGCGGCGAGCGCGTCCAGCAGCACATCGTGGCCCTTGCCCGGGGTGACGGCCGCGACGCAGAGCAGGGCACCGGCGTCCGCCGTGCCCGGCGCGAGGTCGGCGGCATCGACGCCTGGCCATGCGGCGTGCACCCGCTCGTCGGGCAGCGAGTACATCTCCATCAGCAGTCGCCGCGTCCAATCGCTGGTCGTGATGACGGCCGCGGCGGCGCCGAGCACCGCGCCCTCCCGGGCGCTGGCGGCATCGTCGTCAGCGTGCCGGCCCAGCGGCATGTGCACCAGCGCGACCAGCCGCAGCCGGGTCGCCTCGGGCACCAGCACCTCCGGGGCCGTCGAGGCGACCAGCCCGTCCAGCAGCACGACCGTGCCGTCGGGGATCCGCCGGACGGCGTCGGCGAGCGCCGCGTGGGACGCCGCGTCGAAGAGCGGCCAGCGGCCGGGGACGGCATGCAGCCGCACCGTCCATCCGATCGCCGCCAGCCCGCGGCAGACCTGGAGGTCGTAGGCGTTGCCTCCGCTCGGCCGCGCCGGATCGTCGACGCCCTCGGGGACGACCACGTGCACCGGTGTCATATCGCCCGCTCGTAGCTCGCCCAGGCAACATGCGACTCGCGCAGCGTCACGACAAGCCCGTCCAGCCCGCGGGCGGCGTCGCCCAGGCCACCGGCGTGCACGCGGTCCGCAAGCCGGTCGGCGATCACCCGGGCGAGCGCCTCCGCGGAGGTGTTCATCCCGGCGAACGCCGGCTCGTCGTCGAGGTTGCGGTAGTTGAGCTCGGCCACCACCTGACGCAGCTGTTCGGCCGCTCTGCCGATGTCGACAACGATGCCGTCGGCGTCGAGGTCGGCGCGCCGGAACGCGGCGTCGATCACGAACGTCGCGCCGTGCAGCCGCTGCGCGGGCCCGAACACCTCGCCGCGAAAGCTGTGGGCGATCATCATGTGATCGCGGACGGTGACGGTGAACACGGGCTACCCCTCGCCGTAGGTGATCGTGTGACAGAGCCCGGGCAGGTCCCCGGCGGCCAGCCCGGCCATCACGGCCGGGAGCTCGTCGAAGCGCGACTCCCCGGTGACCAGCGCGTCGAAGGCGGGGTCGCGCAGCAGCTCGACGGCGAGCGCCAGCCGGTCGGCCGTCGTCCGCCGCGCGCTGCGTGCCGGGGAGACGGTGCCGACCTGGCTCGAGCGGATGCCCAGCCGGCCCACGTGGAACGACCCGCCCAGCGAGAGCCGGACCTCCGCGTCGCCATACCAGCTGAGGTCGATGACGGTGCCTTCGGGCGCGAGCAGGTCGAGCGACCGCTGGAGGCCCTCGGACGTCGCACTGGTGTGGACGACCAGGTCGCGGCCCTCGGCGGCGTCGGCCGGCAGCGCGAAGTCGACGCCGATGGCGGCCGCCACGCCTGCCCGGCCGGGATCGACGTCCACCAGCATGACCTCGATGGGGAACCGGCTGAGCAGGCGAGCGACGCAGCAGCCGACCATGCCGGCGCCGACGACCGCGACCCGGTCGCCGATCAGCGGAGCGGCGTCCCACAGCGCGTTGACGGCCGTCTCGACGATGCCTGCGAGCACGGCGCGGCCGGGAGGCACGTCCTCGGGCACCACGCACACCGCCGCCGACGGGACGACGTAGGCCGTCTGGTGCGGATACAGGCAAAACACCGTGCGGCCGCGCAGCTCGGGCGGCCCCTGCTCGACCGCGCCGACGCTCAGGTAGCCGTACTTGAGCGGCCCCGGGAAGTCGCCCTCCTGGAACGGCGCCCGCATCGCGGCGTACTGGTGCGGCGGCACGCCGCCCCGGTAGACAAGCGTCTCGGTGCCGCGGCTGATGCCCGAGCGCACGGTGCGCACCACCACGTCGTTGCGCCCCGGCTCGGGAAGCGTGACCCGCCGGATCTCCCCGTGGCCAGGTTTGCGCAACCAGAACGCGTGCGCCATTTCTCGACCGTTCTCGCGCGAATCTCGCATCAGGTTTCTCTGGGGTTACGGGCGAAAGCCGCGCTTGGATGGCGGCGATCGCCCAGGGGTCCTACGCACCGCCCTCGGGGAGGGTCGGTTGGTCGGTCGGGTAGACGCCGACGGCGAAGCCATACATGGTCTCACCCGATCGCGGAAGCCGATCGAACTCGGCGGTCAGCTCCGCCATCCGTTCCCAGAACTCCGACGCCTGGGCCTCCGAGATGCGGGCGTGCCGGATGAACCCCCAGAGCTTCCCGTCCAGATAGGCCGCGGCCGACTCGCCGGCGGCGACCTCGAAGTCGTTGAAGTCGCGAGGCAGCCGGTCGTCGCCGGCGCCCCGCTCGATCCCGACGTAGAACATCCGGGCGGTGCGGCCGTAGAACCGCTCCTCGATCGCCCGCACGCGCCGCGTCCGCACCACCTGCACCAGCCCGGCGTCGCCGAGCACCTTGACGTGATGGGCGACTGTGCTCTTGGGACGTTCGACGGCGGCCGCCAGCTCGGTGACCGTCGCCGCCCGCTCGTGGAGCAGCCCCAGGATCGTCGTGCGCAGAGGATGGCTGATCGCCTTGACCTGGTCGGGTCGGGTGAGTGCGATCCGGTCGGCCAGGTCGTAGTCCGGGGGAGACGAGTTGCGCTCCATGGTCGATCAGACTACCATTGCCGAATGTTCCGTTTATATGGATCGATCACTCAGGAGGACTGAACATGAGCGAGGTCGTGCTGTATCACCACGTGCAGGGTCTGACCGAGGGCGTGCGGTCGTTCGCCGACGAGCTGCGGCGGGCGGGGCACACCGTGCACACGCCCGACCTGTTCGACGGTCGCACGTTCGACACGATCGAGGAGGGCATGGCCTTCGCGGGCGAGGCGGGCTTCGCCACCCTCGCCGAGCGGGGGGTGGCCGCCGCTCAGGGGGTCCGCCCCGAGGTGGTCTACGCGGGCTTCTCGTTCGGGGTGATGCCCGCCCAGCAGCTCGCGCAGACGCGGCCGGGCGCGCGCGGCGCCGCGCTGATGTCAGGGTGTCTGCCGGCCTCCGAGTTCGGGGATGCGTGGCCCGCAGGCGTCCCCGTGCAGGTGCACGGTAAGGAGGCCGACCCGTTCTTCGCCGAGGATCTCGAGGCTGCGCGCGCCCTTGTCGACTCGGCGGACCAGGCCGAGCTGTTCCTCTACCCGGGGGAGGAACACCTCTTCGCCGACTCCTCGCTGCCCGCGTACGACGCGGTCGCCGCCGCGTCGCTCACCGAGCGCGTACTGGCGTTCCTCGACGGGTGAGGGCGGCGATCAGTCCCGCAGCTCGGGCAGGTCGTCCTCCCAGAACTCACCGGCCGCCCGCGGCACCGCCTGCTCGCCGGTGCCCAGCCGCTGCGACTCCTGGGCACGCAGCTCGACGCGGCGGATCTTCCCCGAGATCGTCTTCGGCAGCTCGGCGAACTCCAGCCGGCGCACGCGCTTGAACGGCGCCAGGTGCGACGCGCGCGTAGGTCATGATCGCCAGCGCGGTCTCGCGGGTGGGCTCGTGCCCGGATGCCAGTGCCACGTAGGCCTTGGGCACCGCCAGCCGCAGCGGCGTCCGGCGAGGGCACGACGGCGGCCTCGGCCACCGCCTCGTGCTCGATCAGCACGCTCTCGAGCTCGAACGGCGAGATCCGGTAGTCGGACGCCTTGAACACGTCGTCGGTGCGCCCCACGTAGGTGATGTAGCCCTCGTCGTCTCTGCTAGCAACATCGCCGGTGTGGTAGTAGCCGCCCTCCATCGCCTCGGCGGTGCGCTGGGCGGAGTCGCGGTAGCCGGTCATCAGCGCCAGCGGCCGGCGGCCGAGGTCGATCGAGATCTCGCCCTCGTCCGCCTGCTCGCCCGTGATCGGATCGATCAGCGCCACGTGGTAGCCGGGCAGCGGCCGGCCCATCGATCCCAGCTTCAGCGGCTGGCCGGGCGGGTTGCCGATCTGGCAGGTGGTCTCGGTCTGGCCGTAGCCGTCGCGGATGGTGATGCCCCAGGCCGCACGCACCTGCTCGATCACCTCGGGGTTGAGCGGCTCGCCGGCGGCGGCCAGCTCGCGGGCGGGCACGCTCCAGCGGCCGAGATCCTCCTGGATCAGCATCCGCCAGACGGTCGGCGGCGCGCAGAACGTGGTGACGCCGCAGCGCACCATCTGGTCGAGCAGGTCGGGGGCGCTGAAGCGCTGCTGGTTCACGATCAGGACGGTCGCCTCGGCGTTCCAGGGCGCGAACACGTTGCTCCAGGCGTGCTTCGCCCAGCCCGGGGAGGACACGTTCAGGTGGACGTCGCCGGGCTGGATCCCGATCCAGTACATGGTCGACAGGTGGCCGATCGGGTAGGACGCGTGCGTGTGCTCGACCAGCTTGGGCTGGGCGGTGGTGCCGGAGGTGAAGTAGAGCAGCAGCGGGTCGTCAGCCTGGGTCGGGCCGTCGGGCGCGAACTCGGACGGCGCCTCACCCGAGGCGGCGTAGTCAAGCCAGCCGTCGACCGCGCCGCCCACGGCGATTCGGGTGAAGTCGCCCGGCACCGTGTCGAACTTGCCGGCGTCGGCGGCGGTGACAACGACGTGGCGGGCGCTGCCGCGCTCGACCCGGTCGACCAGATCGTCCCGGCCGAGCAGCGTGGTCGCCGGGATGATCACGGCGCCCAGCTTGATCGCGGCGAGGATCGTCTCCCACAGCTCGACCTGGTTGCCCAGCATGACGATGACCTGGTCGCCGCGAGCGACGCCGTGGCCGCGCAGCCAGTTCGCCACCTGGTTCGACCGCGCCGACAGCTGCGCGAACGAGAGCACCTCGTCGCTGCCGTCGGGTGCGACCACCCGCAGGGCGGGGCGATCGTTGCCGGCGGCGATAACGTCGAACCAGTCGAGCGCCCAGTTGAACTCGGCGAGCACCGGCCAGCGGAAGTCCCGATATGCCGCGGCGTAGTCCTCACGCTGGTCGAGCAGCTGGTCGCGGAGGGCTCGGAACGTCTCGGTGGCGGTCGACGTGGCTGCCTGTGTCCGGTTCACTTCGCGTCGGTGAAGGCTGCCCGCAGCTGCTGCTCCTGCTCTGCGGGGAGGTCGGAGAAGATCAAGCGGATCGACCGTGAGGCTCCGCCGAACGCCTCGACCATCCGATCGCGGTTTCCAGGCTCCGCAATCAGGAAGAGCAGTGAGCTGCCTTTCGTGACCTCGCTCCGAAGCCGGGACAATGCGGCCGCGTCGAGCCCAGCTTGGCGCAGCGCTTCCGGAATCTCGCCGGCGCGGTTTTCCGGTTCATCGCCGGACAAGAGCAGGTTGAAGGTCGCGCGCCAGAACCCTCGCCCCATCGTGCCCTTGGCGAATCGGCCGAGCAGCTGTGTCGTCTGCGGCTTGGCTTGATCCTCGGCCCACTCGATGGTGGCGGCGTCGGTCAGTTGCGCGGCGCCTTCCCGCGCCAACGTGTCGACCCGCGCTCCCGCGCTGACAGCGCCACCCGGCGAGTCGAACTTCCAGACGGTCAAGTTCGACATCTCTGCCCCACGATATCCGATCGGCGCGCGCGTGCCGGGTACGATTGATCCGGAGGTTCTGCGGCGATGCGCGTGCTTTACCTTCTGCGGCATGCGAAGTCCAGCTGGGCGGATGACACCCTGGCCGATCACGAGCGCCCGCTCGCCAACCGCGGCGTCCGGAATGCGGAGCGGATGGCCGCGCACCTGCTCGATGTCCACGTCGAGCCGGATCTGGTGCTCTGCTCATCCGCCGTTCGCACCCGGCAGACGCTCGACCTCGTCAAGCGGTCGCTAGGCGAGGCGCCCGTCCAGATCGAAGACGGCCTGTACGGAGCGCCGGCCGACGCGCTGCTGGAGCGCCTGCGCGCCGTCCCCGAATCCGTTCAGTCGGTGCTCCTGATCGGCCACAACCCTGGCATCCAGGACCTCGCCGTGCGTCTGGCAGCGCCCGGCCCACGCCTCGAGGAGCTGACGACGAAGTTCCCGACCGGCGCGCTCGCGACGCTCGCGCTCGGCAGCCAGACGTGGCCGAGCGTGCACCAGGGGGACGCCTCGCTGGTCGACTTCGCCATACCCAGACGGCTCGACTGAGGCTTCCGGCCGTGAACCGCCTGGGTGCCCACAGAGCCAAGCGGAGCGGAATACTTGACCGGTCAAGTACGTTGTGACGGGTATGGAACATTCGAAGAAGATCGGCTTCCTCTCGTTCGGCGCCTGGCATCCAGCCGGAGGGCTCACATACACCGGGGGCGACGCGCTCCATCAGACGGTCGAGCTCGCCGTCGCTGCCGAGGAGATCGGCATCGACGGGGCGTTCGTCCGAGTCCACCACTTCGCACAGCAGCTCTCGTCCCCGTTCCCGCTGCTGGCGGCGATCGGCGTCAGGACGAGCCGCATCGAGATCGGCACGGGCGTCATCGACATGCGCTACGAGAACGCGCTCTATATGGCCGAGGAGGCCGCGGCGGCAGACCTGCTGGCGGGCGGTCGGCTTCAGCTCGGGGTCAGTCGCGGCTCGCCCGAGCCGGCGTGGCACGGCGCCGAGGCTTTTGGCTACTCGCTTGATCGTGAGCAGGCGCGTGAGAAGACAGCGCTGCTTCGGGCTGCGATCGCCGGTGCAGGCGTCGTCCACGCCGATGCGGGCGGC
Source organism: uncultured Actinomycetes bacterium (assembly GCA_963809205.1). Taxonomy (GTDB): domain Bacteria; phylum Actinomycetota; class Thermoleophilia; order Gaiellales; family JAICJC01; genus DATLLN01. The sequence continues at coordinate 13,738 of CAWEIS010000010.1, forward strand.
CGCCCCGGCGAGGCGATGCTCGCCGTTCAGCCTCAATCGCCGGGACTTGCCGATCGCATCTGGTGGGGCTCCGGCACGCGCCAGAGCGCGGTGTGGGCGGGCGAGCAGGGCCTGAACCTGATGAGCTCAACGCTTCTGCTGGAGGACACGCAGGTGCCGTTCGATCAGCTCCAGGCCGAGCAGATCACGCTGTTCCGGGAAGCCTGGACGAACGCCGGTCATGCCGGCGATCCGCGGGTGTCCATCAGCCGCACTGTCATGCCGATCACCTCCGACCTCGACCGTCGGCTGTTCGGCGGAGACGCAAGCGAGGATCAGGTCGGCTGGCTCGACGGCGCCATCAGTCGCTTCGGCCGGAGCTACATCGGAGAGCCCGACCGGATGGCGGACGAGCTCGCCCAAGACGCCGCCGTTCAGGCCGCCGACACCATCCTCCTCACCGTACCGAGCCAGCTCGGTGTCGACTACAACGCAGCGATGCTCGAAACGATCGCCCGCGACATCGCGCCCGGCTTCGGCTGGAGGCCGAACAACTTGACCGAGGCCGATCGGAACCACGCGTCGCCCGCCCACGGAACGGACGGCGACATTCCCGAGTCGCTACGCTCGGGCTGAACTCGTAACGGACTAAGGACTTCCTGGATTCGATCGCCGGAGGGCTGAGGCACGATGCCGCTGGGGACGAAGCTCGGAGAGGAGTCAGGGACGTGCTGGCATGACTGCACCCGGAACGACGATCGACACGACCGCCGCCAAGCGAGCAGCACTCGCTGATCCCGAATCGCGGGAGTACCTCCGAAAAGCGGATCCGGTCCTCGCGCGGCTGATTGATGCGCGGCCCGACTTCCGTCCGAGGGCGTGGATCGCCGAGCTCCCACCGCTCGATGCCTTCGGGACACTCGTCTTCCAGGTCGTGGGTCAGCAGTTGTCCGTCGCCGCGACACGCACGATCGTGTCTCGGATCGAGGAACGCTTCGGTGGACGTCTGCCGACGCCGGCCGAGCTCCTCGCAGCAGATCCGCAGGTGCTTCGTTCGGCCGGACTCTCAGCGCGCAAGGGCGCGACGCTGCTGGCACTCGCGGAGCGATTCGTCGATGGCCGCCTGAGCTACGACGCCTTTGCTCGCATGACGGACGTCGAGGTCGAGGCGGCGCTGACCGAAGTGCCAGGGATCGGACCCTGGTCGGCTCATGGGTTTCTGCTCGTCGCACTCGACCGGCCCGATGTCTTCCTGACAGGCGACGTCGCGCTGCGGCGCGCGATTCAGCGCCTGTACGGATTCGACCAGGTACCGACCCGGGAGGAGTTGATCGAAATCTCGGACCGCTGGCGGCCGTACCGCAGCCTCGCCGTAAGTTATGTCTTCGCGTCGGAGTACGCCGGATGAACAATCCGCTCGGCGACGTCAACCTGATCCGATTGTGACCGAGCGTCTCGCGATCGTCGGGCTTGGTGGATCGTTGGCGCGGGCTTCGCGGAGTCTGGCCGCGCTGCGAGTCGCGCTCGACGGTGCCGCTGAAGCGGGAGCCGCCACCACGCTTTTGAACCTGCGAGAGCTCGATCTGCCCATGTACGACCCGGACGACGCAGTGGAGCTGCCGCCGGCCGCCTCACTCCTGATCGAAGCCTGCTACGGGGCTGATGGGATGCTTTGGAGCAGCCCGATGTACCAGGGAACTGTTTCGGGCGCGTTCAAGAACGCGCTCGACTGGCTGCACGCGCTCGGCTCGCGCGAACCGCCGTTCCTGCACGACCAGGTGATCGGCCTGATCAGCGCCGCTGGCGGCACCCAGGGACTGCAAGCGATCAACACGATGGAGTTCGCTGTCCGGGCGCTGCGCGGCTGGGCCGTCCCCTATGTGGTTCCGGTCGCCTCCGCTGTCCGCGTGTTCGACTCCGCAGGCCGCCTCACCGACGAAAGCGTCGAACTGCAGCTCAGGACGTTAGGAGCCGAGGTGGTGCGCGTCGCCACTCGCTTCACAGACGACGGCACGGCGCAGCGCGCCCGAGCGTGCGAAGAGTCGGCCGAGCGCGTTGCCGCAGCCGGGTAGTGGGTCTGTCCGCCATGTATGAAGACATCGGTTCCCGGGGACTTCAACGGACCCGGCGCGGTGGTGGGGGAGGGGTTCGAACTCCCGGCGAGGCTGCCCCGCTGCCGGTTTCCACGACAGCGTCGAGTCGGGTCAACCATCGGGTTCATGAACGGTCTGAGCACCTCGCAGCGCTCTCAACGCGGGCCGCGTTGCAGGCCAAGTTCGACGGGTGTAGGTTGTGGAGGTCGTTGCGATCGAGCCGGGGGTGAGCGATGAGACGCGCATGCGGAGCTTGGGCCGCAGCAACGTTGGGGCTGGCGTTGGTCGGCATCGCCCTCGGGTTGCCGGCGACCGCAGTCGCCAGCGGTCCCTCGGGCGGTGACGTTGACCGTACGCCGGTGGTCCTGTTTCCCGCCTTCCACTTCACCAAGCTGCGGGTTTCGGTGCGCGACCAGCGAGTTGCGCCGGGTTGTCCGCGTTCCGGCTCGTTTGAGGATTGGTTTCTCAACGATCATCCCAGCACCATCTTCTCGCAGGTCTGTCAGGACAAAATGCTTACCCTGCGCTACGAGGCGGATCCGCACACCCCGATGTCGCGGCGTTTCCACAATCCGATTGGGGTGCACGTCTCGATCGTCGACTATGGCAAGACCGGCAGTGCACCCTTCTATGAGCCGATGTATGAGGCACTCGAGTCGGTCGGATACGCTCGCGATCAGAACATCCGAGTAGCCGGCTACGACTCCCGCCTGACGCCCGACATGGGGGGCTTTCTGGCCCGCACGAAGACGCTGATCGAGAGCACCTACCGTGACAACGGCCACCGGCCGGTGCACCTCGTCGGACATTCCAACGGGCCCTTATACGCACAGTATCTGCTGACCCACACAACGCCGGCTTGGCGGCACCGCTACATCCAGGGGTTCACGCCGATCGCCGGGAACTTCCCGGGTCAGGGGCTCCTCTATCCGCTGCTGTTTACCGGCCTCAATGTCACCGATTTCACATTCCCGACGACGCAGCGGAACGCGGTCAGCAGTGCACGGATGTACTTGGCCGCGCCGTCCAGTTACATGAGTGCCGCCGACCCGCGGATCTTCGGGCGGCGCGAGATCGTCGTGCACGATGCGTCCACCGGACGCTCGTATACGCCGGCTGATTTCAGGCGCCTCTTTGACGATGCCGGCCTGCACCGAGTAAACGCGATCGCGTCGCACTACATCGGATTCGTTCGGTTTGCCGACCCTGCAGCGTTCCCGGACGTTGATGTCTATGCCGAGCGAGGCTCGGGGATCGAGACCGCGGTTGGCGCCACGCTTCCCAATCTCAACGTCGGCCAGGTCGTCGATGCCTCGACGCCGTTCTTCACGCGAGACGGCGACGTCAATCAGGAGGACATCACCAACGTCGCCGTACGGGCGTGGCGAGCGATGCCCTGCTTCCGCTTCAGCCTCACCAACAATCCCGGTGTCGACCACTTTTCATTGCCGAGCGACCCACATGTGCTCGGCCGGCTGATCGTGCACTTGGCCCGCGAGCGCTCGCACTGCTGACAAGCCCTGCGCCGCCCCCATCGTGCCCCCATGGGGGTTAGGCGGGGAGTGGTTTGTGCAGGACGTATCCGTAGTAGTTGCCGGCGCCGAAGAACAGACCGGCGTCCGACGCCTGCAGCAGCCGTTCGGCCCACGCGTTCGATTCGGGTTCCGTCATCGATCCGCCCGCGGGTATGAGCGTGCGGAAGGACTCAATCGCCGGACGCCAGAAGTCCGCCTCGCCCACATCGGCGACCACGTAAGGAAACGAGGCAATGAGCTCGAGCCCAGCCTCACGAGCGAGCACCGGCATCTGGCGCATGACACGCGGGTTGGTGACGATGGCGGCGATCACAGCTTCGTCGTCACGTTTGCCCTGATCGGGGTCCGGGTGGCCGAACGTGAGCGACGCAAAGTCGCCGTCGAAGATGCCGATCGACCCGCCAGGCTTGGCGACGCGGGCGACTTCGGCCAGCACGGCAGCGGGCCGCTCCACGTGGCTGATCAACGTGTGCGCGACGACAGCATCGAATTCGGCAGCACCCACATCGAGACCCTCCGTATCGCCGACGTGGAAGTCGATGCGACCTGCGAGATTCTGCTCGCCCGCAAGCCGCGTCGCCATGCGGATGAGAAATGGGCTGCGATCGATACCCGTGACGTGTCCGGAAAACCCCGGCCGGCTGGCTATCCGGCGGGACGCGACACCGGTGCCGCAACCAAAATCGACGACCGCGTGGGCATTATCGATGCCCATCGCATCGAGATACTCATCCAGCATCCGCACGAAAACCGGCTGCCGGCCACGCACCTCAAGACGCGTGACGATGGCGTCGAGAACGGCATCCTCCAGCTGATCGGTCACACGATAGGGGTCGATGCTCGTCGTCGTTGCTCCCCTTCGTTGCAGACGCGGCCAATCAACACGCTATCCGATCCGCGTAAAGCTCTTCGACGCCATCCGCTGGATTGCCAGTCCGACCGACGCCGTCCAGGCGGCGACTGGGCTTTGGGTGACCATGAGCGTGACCACACGGCAAGCGCCAGAAATGCGCCATCTCGCCGGCTTGCTATTGAGAACGCAATCACCAGCGCAGCCGCCCCAAGGCAGGGTCTTGCCCTCCCGCTCGCTCGGGGCTATGGTCGTGATGAGCTCCGGACGGTCAACGACAGCTGGGGGGATGCGTCGTGTTTCGATCTGCGAAGCGCTGGATTCCGTTGACGTGCGCGATTTCGGTGCTGCTGGCGATGAGCGGAGCCTCGGCTGCCGCCACCGGCACACCCACGCTGGCACCGGTGGGCGGCGACTACGCGGCGGACGCGCTGCAGGGCTTCGCCCGCATCGCGGCCGAGCGCGCGACCAGCCCCACCGTGGACATCCTGGTGGTGCCTTCCGCATACGGCACCACTCCGTCGATCGGGAATAACACCCAACTCGCGCAGAAGCGCACCGACCAGATCGCCGCCGCCTGCAACGCGATCGTGGGCGAGTACGCCGGCCTCAGCGGCTGCACCGCGCGACTGGTGCCGCTGTTCACGCGCGCGTCCGCCGAGGATCCCGCCAACGCGGCGCTGTTCGACGCCCCGTCGCTGGACGGCGTGTTCATCCTCGGCGGCGATCAGGACCTGGCGATGGAGGCGCTGGCCGGCACGCCCACCGAGTCGGCGATGGCCGGCGCCTACCACCGTGGCGTTGTCGTTTCGGGCACCAGCGCCGGCGACGCAGTCGAGTCGCGCAACATGATCTGGGGCTTCACCGACTCCGGGTCACAGGACAACGAGCTGCAACAGGGGTCGGTGCTGGTCTGGTGGGGCGACGACAACGATCTCGAGCGCGGCCTCAGCTTCGGGTCTACTGCGACGATTCTCGACCAGCACTTCTACCAGATGGGCCGGTTCGGCCGGCTGCTGAACGTGGTCGCCCAGAGCGACGACCGCTTCGGCGGAGCGAGCAGGCTGGGCGTCGGCGTCGATCTGGTCACCGGCGTGCGGCTGATCGGCGACGCCCGGCTGTCGGACGTGTGGGGCGCCTCCTCGGCGGCCATCATCGACAGCGAGACCGCAGGCGCCACCCACAGCTGGAAGGGCGCCGACCGGACGCTCTCGGAGCGCAACGTTCTCACGCATCTGATCCCGTCCGGGGACTTCTCCTACGACGTGGCCGCGCGCACCCCGTTCTCGCACGGGCACTCGGTCGCCTTCCAGTCGCCCGGCGCCTGGTCAGCCGGCCTTCTGCACGCGCCCGGCCCGGCCGCCCTGCTGCTGGGCGGCGACGTGTCGGCGACCCCGTCGGGCGCGGTGCTGTCGCAGTTCGTGCAGCGGGCCAGGGCATCCGGCAAGAGCAGGATCCTCGAGGTGTTCGCGGGCTATTCCAGTACCGGCACCACCAATGACCAGCAGACCTACCGAAAGGCCGTCGCTACCGCCGGCTGGAGCGGTGCCGTCACCCAGGTCGTCTACGGGCAGCATGTGCTCTCGAACAGCGATCTGGCTGGCGCCGCCGGCGTGCTGTTCGTCGGCGGCGACCAGACGAAGCTGGCGGCGCCGGTCGGCAACGCCGGCTTCCGCTCGTTCGTGCGTGCGGCCGTCAACGGCGCGCCGGTGGTGATGACCGACCACGCCATGACTGCGGCCATGGGCTCGTGGTACTCGGCGCTGCCGGAGCCGGGCCGAAAGACGCTGGAGACGCAGGGGGTGGACAGCTTCCGCAGCGACGGCGTGCCGGTGCGGCCCGGGCTGGGCATCCTGGCCGGCGTCTCGCTGGAGCCGCGGCTGACCGCCGACTACCGCTGGGGCCGGCTGTACGGGCTCGCCCACGCGCATCCGAACGCGATCGTACTGGGCATATGCCAGGACACTGGGATCGTCCTCGATGGCAGCTCGGCCACCCTCGCCGGTGGCCTGTCGGCGGTATCGCTGGACGCCCGCGCCGCCACCTTTGCCGCCGGCGGCAACGGCGCGCTGGCGGCGTTCAACGTGCTCGTGAACACGTACGCACCGGGCGACAGCATCAGCTGAACCCGGTTTGCGGGGACGAGCCGGACTCCACCAGCACGTACCCCACGCTACACAGTTCAACCATGCCGGATTCGCCTAGCGGAGCGGCGCAGGAGTCGAACCTACCAAGCGCTGGGTTACAGCGCCCTGCCGGTTTTGAAGACCGGATGGGCCACCGGGCCCGTGCCGCTCCATGGGCGGACCATCGTACCGGCGCCCCTCGTTGTAGGGTCCGGGCGTGCAGCGCGAGCTCTACGTGATCCCCGGCAGCGCCGCGATGGCGGCGCAGGCAGCGCTCGAGGAGGCCGGGCTCGAGTACGAGCAGCACCTGATCGACCAGCACGATCGCAGCGAGATCCACGGGCTCAATCCGCACGAGCGGGTCCCGGTGCTGGTCGAGGGCGACCTGGTGATGTACGAGTGTGCGGCGATCGTCATGCACGTCGCCGACAAGGTGCCGGAGAGCGCTCTGCTGCCCCACGTCGGCACCGGCGAGCGGGCGCTGGCCTACCGCTGGCTCGCCTACCTGACCAACACCGTGCAGGCGATGTTCATGCACCGGCTCTACCCGGAGCGGCTGGTCGGCCCGGACGAGGCCGCGCAGGCCGCCGTGCTGGCCGGCTCGGAGCTGCAGCTGGCCGGCATGTTCGACGTGATCGACGCCGGCCTCGAGGGGCACAGCTACCTGCTCGGCCCGTTCAGCGGCGCTGACCTCTACCTGCACATGCTGACCCGCTGGGGCCGGCACCTCGATCGACAGGCCTGGTCGCGACCGAACGTCGGCGACCACTACCGGCGGCTCACGGAGCGGCCGAGCGTCGCGCGGATGTTGGAGCGTCAGGGCATCGTCGCGTACCCCGACCCCTCCTAGTCCGGCTCGACCTCCTCGGTCAGGTCGTCCTCGGCCTCGGTCTGGTCGGGCCGAACCGCGGTCTTCTCGTGGATCCGCGCGCGCGTCTCGTCGATCTTCTGCCGCAGCTCGCTCGTCCGCTCGACGTCGAACGTGGCGATCGCGGCGGCCGGCCGGGCCTTGGGCGGCTCGGCGGGCGGCGGCGGCGGGGCGTCCACCAGCTGGGGGGCGTCATCGGCCCCGGTCAGCGACCGCAGCCGCTCGTACGCCTTCGGTGCCGCGACCAGGGCGCCCGCGGCCGTAGCCGCTCCTGCGATGAACCATCTGACTCGAGCCATCAGCGGCCGCGAGTATACTCCGCGACGCACAATCGAACCGCTTCCTGCCACGGCACGGCGCCGCCGCTGATCCTGATCGCGGCGCCGGGAAAGCCGGGGCCGCCATCAGACCGAGGGAGGTGATCAGGATCAAATCTTACGAGATCATGCTGCTGATCGAGCCGGAGGTCGCCGAGGAGCGACACGGCGAGATCATCGATCGCATCAAGGACATCGTCGAGAAGGGCGCAGGCACCTGGGGCGACGTCGAGCCGTGGGGCAAGCGCCGGCTGGCGTACGAGATCAGGCACCAGACCGAGGCGTTCTACTACGTGATCACCTTCGAGTCGCCGGCCGAGGCGCTCGCCGAGACCCAGCGCGTGCTCGCGATCACCGACGGCGTGATGCGCTTCATGGCCGTCAACCGGGTGACCGGCAGCTCCGCCGCGAAGCCGGAGGAGTCGGCCCATCCACCCGTAGAGGCGACCGCCTAGAACCCGATCGGCGCTGTCCGCGCCGGCCTCTACCATAACGAACACACGTTCGATCAACGAGGCGGGAGGAGACACCCACCAATGGCCAACATCAACCGAGTCATCATCACCGGCAACCTGACCAGCGATCCCGAGCTGTCCAGCCTGCCGAGCGGCACGTCGGTCTGCAAGCTGCGGGTCGCCGTCAACCGGCGGTACAAGGACAGCGCCAGCGGCGAGTGGGTCGAGAAGCCCAACTACTTCGATGTCAAGGTGTGGGGCGCGCAGGGCGAGAACTGCGCGAACTACCTGTCCAAGGGCCGCGGCGTCGCGGTCGACGGCCGCCTCGAGTGGCGTGAGTGGGAGTCGCAGGACGGCTCCAAGCGCCAGGCGGTCGAGATCGTCGCCGACACCGTCCAGTTCCTGGGCTCGCGCGGCGACGGCGAGGGCGGCGGCGCTGCTGCCGGCGCTGGCGCATCCCGCGGCGGCTTCCAGCAGACCGCCGAGCTGCGGCCCGACCCCGTGCCCGCCGGCGGCGGCTCGGAGGACGACGACATCCCGTTCTAGAAGGAGGACGACGTGGCAGCCAAGCCGAAGCGTCGCACGAAGCCCCGTCCCGGGGCGGGCGGGAGTACCAGGCGCAAGACCTGTTACTTCTGCAAGGACAAGGTCGAGGAGATCGACTACAAGAACTACAACCAGCTCCGGCGGTACGTGTCGGAGAAGGGGAAGATCCGCTCGCGGCGGATCACCGGGGCCTGCCGCCGACATCAGCGCCAGGTGGCCGTGGCGGTCAAGCGGGCACGCGAGGTCGCGTTGCTCCCGTACGCCGTCAACTGACCTGACCGATTCTGATTTTCCCGCAGTCAGCGGGGAAATCACCGCGGTCGGCCTCGACCGGCGGCCGCGGCCGTGCAACCATGGACGGCGAGCCGTCTCCCCGTCCCGAGAATCCGAGGAACCGATGAGCAGCAAGGGAACCCAGGCGATCCTCCTGCAGGACGTCGAGAAGCTTGGCCGAAAGGGCGATGTCGTCAACGTCGCGTCCGGCTATCTGCGCAACTACCTGGGGCCGCGCAAGCTCGCCCTGCAGGCGTCCGACGGGCTGGTTGCCCAGGTGCGCCGGCAGGAGGACTTGCGCCGCCGCCACGAAGCGCAGAGCGAGGACCAGGCGACGGAGATGGCCCATACGCTGAACCGCACCGTGCTCACCATCAAGGCGCGGGCCGGCGTCGAGGACAAGCTGTACGGCTCGGTCACCAGCACCGACGTCGCCGAGGCGATCTGGACGGCGCGCCGGCTGCGGGTCGACCGCCGCAAGGTGGAGCTCGACGAGCCGATCAAGGCGCTCGGCTCCTACAAGGTGCCGATCACCGTATGGGGCGAGGTCCGCGCCACGGTCAAGGTGATGGTCGTGCCGGCCGCCACCGGCGAGGAGGGCGCCGTCGAGGCGTTCGAGGCCGAGCCGGTGGACGACGATCTCGTCTAGGGAGCTGAGCTAGATGGCGGTCTCCGAGCAGCAGCACGAGGTGCGGCAGGCGAACCTGCCGCCGCAGGACCTGGACGCCGAAGAGTCGGTGCTCGGGGCCATGATGGTGTCGCCCAACGCGATCTCGATCGTGGCCGAGGTGCTCGGCCCGGAGGACTTCTACCGCCGGTCGCACGGCCAGATCTACGAAACGATCCGGGCGATGTACGCCGAGGGCGAGGCGGTCGACTCGATCACCGTGATCAACGCCCTGCAGGCCCGCGGCATCCTCGAGGACGTCGGCGGCAAGGCGGCGATCAACACGCTGGCCTCGACCGTGCCGTCCGTCTCGAACGCCCGGCGCTACGCGGAGATCGTCCGCGAGACCAGCACCTATCGCGGGCTGATCCGGGCGGGCACGCAGATCGCCGACCTCGGGTACCAGCGGCTGGGCGACCCGCGTGACGCGGTCGACCGCGCCGAGCAGGTCGTGTTCGAGATCGCCAACCAGCGGATCTCCAGCGACTTCAGCCCGATCAAGGAGCTGCTGAACGCCTCGTTCGAGCGGATCTCGGAGCTGCACAAGAGCGGCCGCGACATCACCGGCGTGCCCAGCGGCTTCCGCGAGCTCGACCGGATCACCGCCGGCTTCCAGCCCTCCAACCTGCTGATCCTGGCCGCCCGTCCGGGCATGGGCAAGACGTCGCTGGCGCTCAACGTCGCCTCACACGTCGCCATCCGCGAGGGCCTGCCGGTCGCCATCTTCTCGATCGAGATGTCGCGCGACGAGGTGACGCAGCGCCTGATGTGCGCGGAGGGCAAGGTCGACTCCAGCCGCCTGCGCACCGGCAAGCTGGCCCAGGACGAGTGGCCGCGGCTGACCGACGCCTGCAGCCGCCTGTCAACCGCCCCGATCTACGTCGACGACACGGCCGGGGTCACCGCGCTCGAGATCAAGGCCAAGACGCGGCGCCTGAAGACCCGCCACCCGAACCTCGGGCTGGTGATCGTCGACTACCTGCAGCTGATGTCCGGCGGCGGCAGGTTCGACAACCGCGTCACCGAGATCTCGCACATCTCCCGCCAGCTGAAGCTGATTGCGAGGGACATGGAGGTGCCGGTGATGGCGCTGTCGCAGCTGTCCCGCGCCGTCGAGCAGCGGGCCACCAAGGACCGGCGCCCGCAGCTGTCCGACCTGCGCGAATCAGGCTCGATCGAGCAGGACGCCGACGTCGTCATGTTCGTCTACCGCGACGACTACTACGACCAGGAGAGCGAGCACAAGGGCGAGGCCGAGATCATCGTCGCCAAGCACCGCAACGGCCCGCTGGACACGGTCAACCTGGTCTACCAGGGACGCTACACGCGGTTCGCGAACATGGCTCGCGGAGCGGCGTAGCCATGTCCTGCACGGTGGTCGTCGGCGCCCAGTGGGGCGACGAGGGCAAGGGCAAGATCGTCGACCTGCTCGCCGAGCGGGCGGACGTCGTCGCCCGCTACCAGGGAGGCAACAACGCCGGCCACACGCTCGTACTCGGCGACGAGACCTACAAGCTGCGGCTGGTACCGAGCGGCGTTCTCTGGCCGGGCACCCTGTGCGTGCTGGGCGCCGGCGTGGTGCTCGACCCGGAGGTGCTGATCGAGGAGCTGGACGGCCTGGAGGCGCGCGGGATCGACCTGGCCGGCGTCCGCATCTCGGGCAACGCACACCTGATCATGCCCTGGCACAAGATCATCGACGCCGACTCCGAGCTGATGCTCGGCCGCCTGCAGATCGGCACGACGCGGCGCGGCATCGGCCCCACCTACGCCGACAAGGCGTCGCGGGTCGGCATCCGCGTGCAGGACCTGCTGGACGAGAAGATCCTCCGCCAGAAGATCCAGACCGCGCTGTCGGTGAAGAACGTGCTGCTGCGCAAGATCTACCACCAGCGCCCGCTCGACAAGGACGTGCTGACCGAGGCCACGCTGCGCTACGCCGAGCGGATCCGCCCGTTCATCGCCGACACCTCGCTGATCGTCAACCGCGCGCTGGACGACGGCCAGACGGTGCTCTGCGAGGGCGCCCAGGCGACCCTGCTCGACCTCGACCACGGCACCTATCCGTTCGTCACCAGCTCGAACCCGATCGCCGGCGGCGCGTGTGTCGGCCTGGGCATCGGGCCGACCCGGATCACCGCGGTGCTGGGCGTCGCCAAGGCCTACCTGACGCGGGTCGGCGCCGGCGGCTTCCCCAGCGAGGCCGACGAGGAGGGCTCGGAGCGGATCCGCGAGCACGGCGCCGAGTACGGCACCGTCACCGGCCGCGAGCGGCGCTGCGGCTGGCTCGACCTGGTCGGCCTGCGCTTCGCCGCCCGCATCAACGGCCTCACCCAGCTGGCGGTGACCAAGCTGGACGTGCTCTCGATCTTCGAGCGGATCCCCGTCTGCGTCGGCTACCGGCTGCCCGACGGCACCATGATCGACGAGTTCCCGGCCCACCAGAGCGACTTCCACCACGCCCAGCCGGTGTACGAGGAGCTCGAGGGCTGGAACACCGACATCTCCGGCGTCCGTACCTTCGACGCGCTGCCGACCGCCGCGCGTGGCTACCTCGAGTTCATCGAGCAGCAGGTCGGCGTGCCTGTTGCCATCGTCGGCACCGGCCAGCGGCGCGACCAGATCATCACCGTGCACGAGGTCTTGCGTGCCGTCTGAGGTCGGCGTGCTCGGCGGTGTCCGGGCGCTGGTACTCGATCCCGACTCCCACGTATCCCTCGCCGCCTGCCGCGCGCTCGGGCGGGCGGGCGTCGTCGCCGAGGTGGGCGGCGACCGGTTCGCGGGGATCGCCGAGCGATCGCGATATGTGCGCGCCACCCACGCGCTGCCCGACGCCCGGGGGCCCGCCGCGCCGTACGCCGAGGCGTTGCGATCGCTGATCGACACGCGCCGGATCGACGTCGTCGTCACGACCGACGATGCGACCATCGCCCGGCTCGACTCGATCGACCTGCCGGTCGCATCCGTCCCGGGTCTCGGAGCGGCCAGACGCTCGCTGGTCGACAAGGCGGCCGGACTCGCGGAAGCTGTGTGCGTCCTGCGGCGTTGCCTACCCGGAGACCTGGACCGTGCCTGCGAAGAGCGACGGCCGCGATCTGGTCGCCGCCGCGCTCCCGGCGGTGGTCAAGGCGCGCACGTCGGCACCGCGACCGCCGATGGCGTGGCCTGCGCGCGCGGCGCGACGACGGTCGACTCGGTCGAGGGCGGCGCGCGGCAAGATCGCCCGGCTGCGCGAGCGCGGGTTGGAGCCGATCGTCCAGCGCCGCGTGGCAAAGGGCCGCAAGCTCGGCGTTGTGCTGCTGCGACGCGGAAGCGCGCTGGAGCTCGCCTATGCCCACGTCGTGCTCCGGGAGTACCCGCCCGCGGGCGGTCGCGCGGCCGCCGTGCGCACCGCCAGGCGGGAGGATCACGGCGCCATCCGGGCGATCGGGCTCTGCGATCGCGTCTGCACCGCCGCGGGCTACGAGGGCGTGGTCCACGCCGAGCTGCTCGAGCATGGGGACGGTGATCACGCTGATCGAGCTGAACCCTCGGCTGTCGGGGACGACGTGGTTTCGCGAGCGGCTCGGCCTCCGGCCGACCGAGCGTGCCGTCCGGCTGGCGCTCGGGCTTCCCGCGCTGCCGCCCGCGCGCGTCCCGGTCGGCCGGACGTTTCATGTGCTGCCCCTGGAGGCGCGCATCGCCGCCCGGTCGCGGCGCTGGTCACGCCTCCGGGCGCTCGGCTGGTGGGGGCCCGGCGACCGGATCGACGGCGTCAGCCTGACCGACCCGTGGCCGACCTTCAGCCATTACGTCGGGCGGCTTTCGCGCCACGACCAGTGAGTCGATCGCGGTGCCGGTGCCGCCGTGCTCCGGCGTCGACGGGTGCGCGACGCGGTCGGCGCGCTCCACCTCGAAGCCGTCGAGCGCGCGTCCGATCCACTCCGGGTCGTGCAGCACCGCCGGGTTGCTCGGCCCGCCGCAGCCCTGCTCGTGGTTGTCGAAGTGGTGGCCGATCACGACCAGCCGCCCACCGGCGCGCACGCCGGCGCCCGCCCGCGCCAGCATCGCCCGCATTTCCTCGGGCGGCAGGTGCAGGTAGGCGAGCACCACCAGGTCGTAGGCGCCCTCGGCGATCTCCACCTTGCGGACGTCCGCCTGCAGCCAGTCGACGGCGGCGTTCAGCCGCCGTGCGCGGCGCAGTGCCTCGGCGGAGAAGTCGACGGCAGTCACCCGCCAGCCGCGCTCGGCCAGCCAGGCGGCATTGCGGCCCTCACCGCACGCCAGGTCGAGCGCCCGCCCCGGCGCCAGGCCTTCGGCCGCCTCGACCAGCAGCCGCCCGGGCCGCTGCGCCGGCGCCCGGTCGGGCCGCCCGTACTCGAGGTCCCAGTCCTCGCGCTCATCTCACGCTGCGGTGAGGACGACCGCGCCGTCGTGGAACACCGCGATCGTGTGCTCGGCGTGCGCCGCCCGGCTGCCGTCGGCGGTGGCCACCGTCCAGCCGTCGGCCAGCATCCGCGCCGAGCGGGTGGTGGTCGAGATGATCGGCTCGATCGTGATCACGGCGCCCTCGTCGAGCACCGCGGTCTGGCCCGGCGCCTCGTGGTTGTGCACCGTCGGCGGCTCGTGGATCGTGCGGCCGATCCCGTGCCCGGTCAGCTCGCGCAGCACGCGGAAGCCCTGCCGCTCGACCTCGGCCTCGACGGCCCGGCCGATCTCGGAGACCGGGCTGCCGGCCCGGGCGGCGGCGATCCCGCGCTCCAGCGCCTCGGCCGCGCACGAGCACAGCCTGGCCGACTCGTCGTCCACCTCGGCGACGGGCACGGTGATCGCGGCGTCCGCCATCAAGCCGTCCAGCTCGGCGGTCACGTCGAGCGTGACCAGGTCGCCGGCAAGCAGCACCCGGTCGCCGGGGATCCCGTGCACGGCCTCGTCGTTGACGCTGATGCACGTCCAGCCGGGGAAGTCGTAGACCAGGCTGGGCGCCGATCGCGCGCCCAGCGCGCGCAGCCTGCGCTCGGCCACCTCGTCCAGCTGCTTGGTGGTCACGCCGGGCCGAACCGCCTCGCGCATCGCCTCCAGCGTCAGGGCGACGGCGTGTCCCGCCGCTCGCATCGCATCCAGTTCCTCGGGCGACCCGATCGACACACCCGCAGGGTAGCTTTCAGCCGCGGATGCGCTCGCCGCGGGGATCCCACAGCGGCTCGGCGGCGACCTCGGCGGCCACCCACTCGCCGAACACCTCGACCTCGACGGCCGAGCCCACCTCGGACTGCGACGCCGGCAGGTAGGCGTAGGCGATCGAGCGCTCGACCGCGAAGCCGTAGCCGCCGCTGGTCACTCGGCCGGCGACCTCGTCACCGCGACGCGCACCGGCTCGGAGCCGAGGCATACGGCCAGCGGGTCGGCCAGCGTCAGGCAGCACAGCCGCCGCTGCCGGCCGCCGCGCTCGCGCTCGGCGAGCGTCGCCTCGCGCCCGATGAAGTCGTCCTTGTCAACCGCGACGGCGAACCCGAGGCCGGCCTCGCCGGGCGTGTCCTCGGGCGTGATGTCGGTGCTCCACGCGCGGTAGCCCTTCTCCAGGCGCAGCGCGTCGATCGCGCGGTAGCCGCACGCCCGCAGGCCGTGCTCGCGGCCCGCCTCCCACAGCGCGTCCCACAGCGCCTGGCCGTACTCGCACGGGCAGTAGAGCTCCCAGCCGAGCTCGCCCACGTAGGTGACGCGGGCGGCCAGGCAGGGCACGGCGCCGACCGAGATCTCGGCGGCGGTCATGTAGCGGAACGCCTCGTTGGACAGGTCGCTCTTGGTCAGCGGCTGGAGGATGTCGCGCGCCCGCGGGCCCCACAGGCAGAAGCAGGCCAGGCCGGAGGTGACGTCGTTGACGATCACGCTGCCGTCGTCGGGCAGGTGCTTGCGGATCCACGCCATGTCGTGGTTGCCGAAGGCGGTGCCGGTGACGATCCGGAACGACCGCTCGCCGAGCCGGGTGACGGTGAAGTCGGACTCGATGCCGCCGCGGCTGTTCAGCATCTGGGTGTACGCGATGGCGCCGACGGTGCGGTCGACCCGGTTCGCGCACAGCCGCTGCAGCAACGCGGCCGCGCCCGGGCCCTGCACGTCGATCTTGGCGAACGAGCTCTGGTCGAACAGCCCCGCCGCCTCCCGGGTCGCCATCGCCTCGGCGTGGATGGCCGGCGACCAGTGCTCGCCCGCCCAGCCGCGTGGGCGCAGCGACTCGTCGCCGTCGGCCGCGTTGGAGTCGAACCAGTTGACACGTTCCCAGCTCGACTTCTCGCCGAACGACGCGCCCAGCTCGGTCAGCCGTGCGTAGGCCGGCGACAGCCGCAGCGGGCGGCCGGACTGCTTCTCGTGGTTCGGGTACTTGATGTCGTAGTAGGTCGAGTACACCTCGTTGGCGCGGGCCAGCGAGTAGCGCTGGCTGCGGTACTGGCGGCCGAAGCGGCGGATGTCCATGTGCCACAGGTCGAGGCCGGGCTCGCCGTTGACCACCCACTCGGCCATCTGCCAGCCCATCCCGCCGGCGCCGGCCAGGCCGTGCGCGCAGAAGCCGGCCGCCACCCAGAAGCCGCCGACGTCGGACTCGCCGAGGATGAACTCGCCGTCGGGCGTGAACGCCTCCGGGCCGTTGAACAGCTTGCGCACCTCGGCGGTCTCCATCGCCGGCACCCGCATCGTCGAGTTCTGGAGGATCTCCTCGAACCGCTCCCAGTCCTCGGGAAGCAGCTCTGCCTCGAAGCCGTCGGGCACGCCGTCCAGCGCCCAGGGCGCCGGGTCGCGCTCGTAGCCGCCCATGATCAGCCCGCCGACCTCGGTGCGGTAGTAGATCAGGTTGTCGGGGTCGCGCAGCGTCGGCAGCGCAGGCAACGGCGGGTCGAACGCCTCGGTCACCAGGAACTCGTGGGCGTAGGGGATGATCGGCACGTCGACGCCGACCATGCGCCCGATCTGGGGCGCATACATGCCGCCGGCGTTGATCACGACGTCGGTGCGGATCGTGCCCTTGTCGGTGACGACCTCGTGCACCCGGCCGTTCTTGAGCCCGATCTCGACCACCTTCGTCCGCTGCTCGATGTCGGCGCCGCGCAGCCGCGCGCCGTCGGCCAGCGCGAAGGTCAGCTGGCTGGGGTCGAGGTAGCCGTCCTGCGGGATGTACGCGGCGGCCAGCACGCCGTCGGTGCTCATCGGCGGGAACAGCTCCTGCGCCTCCCGGGCGGACACGATCTCGATCGGCAGGCCGAAGCTCTTCGCCCAGCCGGCCTGCCGCTGGATCTCCTCGTACCGGGCCTTCGACGATGCCAGCCGCAGGCCGCCCAGCTCGTGCCAGCCGGGATCCTTGCCGGTCTCCTCGGCCAGCTCGGCGTAGAGGCCGACGGAGTACTGCATCATCTTGGTCAGGCTGACGGTCGAGCGCAGCTGGCCGACGAGGCCGGCCGAGTGCCACGTCGACCCATGGGTCAGGCCGTACTGCTCGACCAGCACGACGTCCGTCCAGCCCAGCTTGGCGAGGTGGTAGAGGATGCTGCAGCCGCCGACGCCGCCTCCGATGACAACAGCTCTGGCCTCCGTGCGCATCCGCCGGATGCTGCCACAACTGGTATAGACCGGTCAAGTCAGATGTCCGGACGCCGCTGTTCTTGAATCCCCCATCAGCGTCATGCAGAGATACCCAGGATTGCCGATTCTGGGAGGGATCCCCGACGGTCGTTTTCGGCCGTCTTCTTCCATCCCCCACGAAGGATCTCATGAACTCGTACGCTCTTCACTCGCTCTGCGGCGATCGCCGTCGTCGCACTGCTGGCCGTCGGCGCGCTCGCCTACGCTGCCTGGACGGTCAACGGTAGTGGCTCCGGTGCCGCTTCCGCCACCAGCGCGCTGAACCTGACGCTGACGCCGGGCTCGCCGTCCTCGGCGCTGTATCCGGGGGCGACCGGTGACGTCGCCACGACGATCGCGAACCCCAACCCGTTCCCGGTACACGTGACCTCTGTCGCGTTGAACACCGCCCAGGGCACCAACGGCTTCCAGGTCGATGGCGCGCACAGCGGCTGCAACATCGCCACGCTGTCGTTCACGACGCAGACCAACGGTGGCTCGGGCTGGGACATCCCGGCGAACGGCTCGCTGGACATCGATCCCGCGAACGCCATCGCGATGGGCTCCGGCGCCAACGACTCCTGCCAGGGCGCGGCCTTCACCGTGTACCTGACGGCGTCTGCGGTCAGCGCCTAGGTCCGAACCGATGATCGCGGGCCTCACGCGCCTGCTGATCCGACGGCGCACCCTCGTTCCGCTCATGCTGGTGGTCACCGCGACCACCGCATGGGCGGCGTGGAGCGTGCCGGGCTCGGGTTCCGGGTCGGCAATTGCCAGCCCCGACTTCCATGCGCCCAGCGTGTCGCTCAGTACGATCGCCCCGGTCGGCATGACCGCGGCCGGCGGCGGCGTTCGCGCGGGCGGTCAGTTCGTGGTCTATGCGAACGTGACCGATCCAGGCGGCTCGGGCGTCGCGTCCGCCATGACCGACGTCTCGGCGATCAAGGCCGGTGCCACCTCCGTGGTGCTCTCGCCCTGCGTGAGCAACTGCACGATCGGCACCAAGACGTACAACTGGTCGAGCGCACCGCTCACGGCTGACGCCGGTCTCACCCAGGGCGCCAAGACGTACGGCGTCTGGGGCACCGACAACATCGGCAACCAAGGCACCCCGACCAGCTTCTCGGTGACCGTCGACAACACCGCCCCGTCGGTCACCGCTAGTGCGATGGTCACAGCTTCCACGACCGGTGCCGGTTGGGTGGCTCAGGGCGGCAGCTACATCGTCTACGCATCGGCGACGGATGCCGGTTCTCCGGCGACCGGCGTCGCCACCGTCACCGCCTCGGTGGCCGGCATCACATCCGGTGTCACCTCCCTCTCGCTGCCCAAGTGCACCACGAGCTGTACCGTGGGTGGCGTCACCTACGGGTACAAGAGCGCCACCACCGTCGCCGGCTCGCCGCTGGCGGCCGGCGCCGTCTCGTTCTCGGTGACCGCGACCGACGGCGGCGGCAATGCCACGACCGGCAACTACAGCGTGACCGTCGACAACACTGCACCCACGGTCAGCGCAGCGGTGGTTTCGACCAGCGCCACCAGCACGCCCGGCTTCATCAAGCAGGGCGGCACGTACATCGTCTACGCGAACTCCGCCGACGGCGGCGCGATCAACGCCGTCACCGCGAACGTCAGCGGACTGACTGCAGGGCAGACGGCGGTGGCGCTCAGCGCTTGCACCTCCAGCTGCACCGTGGGAGGCGTTACCTACGGCTACAAGAGCGCGAGCAAGACAGCCGATGCAACTCTTGGCGAAGGTCCGGCGACCTTCAGCATCACGTCGACCGACAAGGCCGCCAACGCCACCACCACGCCGTTCTCGGTCACGATCGACAACACCGGCGCCGTCGTCACCCAGACGACGATCGCCAACACCACGACCAACGCCGCGGGCTGGATCCGCAAGAGTGGCGCCTACGCTTTGTACGCCAACGTGTCCGACGCCGCCAGCGGGGTCTACACGGTCAAGGCGAACGTCTCGTCGATCACCAGCGGGCAGACCGCTCTCGCGCTCAGCGCCTGCTCGACCGGGTGCACCGTCGGCGGTGTCACGTATGCCTACAAGAGTGCGAACAAGACCGCCGACTCGAGCGTTGTACAGGGGGCAGTCAGCTACATGCTCGCGCTTGTTGACAAGGCGAACAACTCCTCGACCGGGAACGGCTCGGGCACTGCCGACAACACCGCGCCGGTGTTCACCTCGGCGGCGGTGGCCACCTCGATCACGAACGTCGCCGGATACCTGGCGCAAAACCGCACCTACGTCGTCTACGGCAGTGCGTCGGACGCGTACAGCGGCCTGAACACACTGACGGCCAAGGTCAACACTCTGAGCAGCGGCCAGACCGCCCTGGCGATGGCCGCATGCTCGAGCTCCTGTTCGGCGAGCGGTGTCACCTACGGGTTCACCAGCGCGCCGTTGAGCACCAACGCCACGCTGTCCGCGGGAACGAAGACGTACACCGTGACCGCGACCGACCTGGCCGGCAACGCCTTGACCAGCCCGGCCCAGTCCGCCACCGTCGACAACACCGCGCCCACCGTGACCATCACGTACCCGACCGCGGCCTACGCCAGCGGATGGGCGAGCGGCTGCGGCACCGCCGGCATCGACGACGTCTGCGGCACCGCGTCGGACGCCAGCGCCGGCATCTGGCAGGTGCAGGTCAGCTTCCGCCAGTCGGCCGCCCCGAACCTCTACTGGGACGGCGCGAACGGGTTCCTGTCCGCGGCCGAGGTGCTGTCCAGCGCCACCTGGGCGACGCCGAACTGGAACCTGGCGATGGCGGCCAACCGCTTCGCCAACAACATGGGGTACATGATCCGTGCCGTTTCGACCGATAAAGCAGGTAACAGCGCATCCGCGTCCACCGGCTTCACCTTCCACCCATGATCAGACGACTGCTCCTCTTCACGCTCGGCGCCCTTGCGGTCGCCATTGCCATCGCGTCGCTCAGCGACCTGGGGCCGGCCAAGGCGACGAACCTCGACCTGGTCGCGTCCAAGCGCGGATTCGGCATCAAGGCAACGCCGGTCGCGGGGCTCTATCCCGGCGCGACCAAGACGCTCACGCTGCGCGTGACCAACCCATACGGCTACAGCATCCGCGTGCTGCCGGTCACCGCCGCGGTCGTGCGGACGACAAACCGCGCCGGATGCCTTGGCATCGCGGCCAACGTCACCGTCTCGACGCGCGGGGTGAAGGCCACCGTGATCAAGCGCAAGGTGACCAAGCCGCTGACGCTGCACGTGACGATGCCGCGCACCGTCGCCGACGCCTGCCAGTCCGCGACCTTCCGGATCACCTTCAAGGCCCGCGCCGTCAAGGCGTAGCGAACAGGCCGCTGACTGCGGGCAGCGACCAGTCCAGCGCGGGGATCACGTCCTCCGCGCCGGCCGCGCGCAGCCGGTCGGGCGGCGAGGTGCCCTCGATCGCCACGCACCGCATGCCCGCCGAGATCGCCGCGGTGACGCCTAGATCCGAGTCCTCGAACGCCAGCGCCCCGGCCCCGGGCACGTCCAGCTGCTCGAGCGCGATCCGGTAGCCCTCGGGGTGGGGCTTGCTGTTGCTGATGTCCTCGGCAGTCACGATCACCTCGAACAGCGTGCGCAGGCCCGTCGCCTTCAGCACGGCCTCGATCTCGGGGCGGGACGCTCCCGATGCGATCGCCACCGGCACGCGCGCGGCGATCTCCCGCACCGCCGCCGCGGCCCCCGGCTGCACCGGTGAGTGCTCCGCGACGGCAGCCAGGTAGAGCTCGATCCGCCGGGCCACCAGCCGCTTCGCAGTCTCGGGCTCGCCGCCCCGGCCGAACCGTGCCAGCACGCGGTCGACGATCTCGGGATCGGAGTAGCCCGCGAACTCCTCGAAGTAGAGCGACTCGGTGACGTCGATGCCGATCTCAGCGAACATCTCGCGGAACAGCACCGCCAGCAGCGGCTCGTCGTGCGAGATCGTGCCGTTGAAGTCGAAGACGACGGCGGTCGGCGGCATCAGGCGCAGGAACCTACACTACGCCGATGGCGCGCCGGGACGTTGCCGTGATCGGAGCCGGGCTCTACGGCACCTCGCTCGCCTGCTGCCTGGCTCGCGAGGGCCTATCGGTCGCGCTCCACGAGCGCACGCTGCCCGGCGCGGGCGACACCGGGCGGTCGTTCGGCATGATCCGCCGCCACTACTCGAACGAGGTCACCGTGCGGCTGGCCAAGCGCGGCTGCGAGCTGCTCCAGGCCGACCCGTCCAGCGCCTTCGTGCGCACGGGCTACATGCTCACCGTGGCCGCCGACCAGCGCGACGCCTGTGCAGCCAACGTTGCGCTGAGCGCTAGCGTCGGCGTCGACACCGAGCTGCTCGAGCCCGACCAGGTGGCCGAGGTCGAGCCGCTGATCTCACTCGACGGCATCGCGGCCGCCGCCCACGAGCCCGATGCGGGCGTGGTCGACGCCGGCAAGCTGGCACTTGCCTGGTTCGCCGAGGCCGTCGCGCTGGGGGTCGAGGTGCACGTCGGCGAGGCGGTCAGCCCGGATGCACGCGTGACCGCGATCTGCGCCGGCGGCTGGTCGACCGAGATGGCGCCGGAGATCCCGGTCATCCTGCGGCGGATCGAGATCTCGGTGCACGGTGAGGCGCCGGTGCGGGCGACCGTATCGGACGCCGTGACCAACGTGGTGACCCGGCCCATGGCTTCGGGCGGGGCGTGGGTCGTCGCCTACGGCGGCGATGTGCGGTACGCCCGCCGGGACGACTGCGACGGCCTGCCCGACCCGGCGTACGAGGACGCGGTGCGCGCGGCCCTACGGCAGCGCTACCCGAGCATCGCCGGGGCGCCGCGGATCGGCGGGTGGGCGGGTGCGTACGACACGACGCCGGACTGGAACCCGGCGATCGGGTTCCTCGACGACGAGCGGTACGTGGTGATGGGGATGTCCGGTCACGGCCTGAAGCTGGCGCCGGCGGTCGCCGAGTGCGCGGCGGCGCAGATCGCGGGCCGCGAACCGCCGATCGACATCTCGCCCCTGCGTCCACAGCGGTTCGCGGAGGGCGACCTGCTGCACCTCGCCTACGGGCCAGGCGCCCGCGCCTGACCGTCTAATCTCCGGCTCCGATGGAGACCAGGCGACTTGGAGCTCAGGGGCCCGAGATCTCGGTCGTGGGCTACGGCGCCTGGGAGGCGGGCGGCAACCACTGGGGCGCCAACACCTCCGAGGCGGGCGTGGTCGCGGCGATCCACGCCGGGCTGGAAGCCGGGATGACGTGGGTCGACACCGCGGAGGTGTACGGCGACGGCGTGTCCGAGCGGATCGTCGGCCGCGCGCTGGCCGGTCGCGACGACGTGCTGGTCTTCACCAAGGTCGCGCCCGACGAAGGCAGTGGCATCCGCCCGGACGAGATCGCGGGAGCGATCGACGCCTCGCTGCGGCGGCTCGGCCGCGATCACGTCGACCTCTACCAGGTGCATTGGCCCGATGACGACGTGCCGCTTGAGGAGTCGTGGGGCGCGATGGCCGAGGTGGCCGCTGCCGGCAAGGCGCGACACATCGGCGTCTCCAACTTCGATCGCGCCCGGATCGAGCGATGTCACGCGATCCATCCGGTGGCCAGCGTGCAGAACGAGTTCTCCCTGCTCGAGCAGGATGACCGCGAGTCGCTGCTGCCCTGGCTGGCCAAGCAGGGCATCGGCTACCTGGCCTACGCGCCGCTGGCCAGCGGGCGGCTGAGCGGGGCAATGCATCCGCGTCACGGCTTCGGCGACGACGACTGGCGGAGCGGGCGCGGGTCGTTCGCGTCGTGGCGCGACGAGGGCGAGGAGTGGGCGTTCGACCCGGGCCCGCTGACGGCGGCGCTCGACCGCGTCGACGCGATGCGGCCGATCGCGCAGCGCCTGGGTGTGGCGGTGCCGACGCTCGCGCTGCGCTGGGCGCTCGAGCAGCGAGGCGTGACCGCCACGATCGCCGGCAGCCGCAACCCGGACCACACTGCGGGAAACACCGAGGCCGGGATGATGGCGCTGGACGCCGGCGTGCTCGGCGAGCTGGACGAGCTGTTCAGCCGATGACCGTCAGGCCGCGCGGGCGGCTGGAGAGGATCTCGATCCCGCCCTCGGTCATCAGCAGCGTCTCCATGTAGCTCGCCGTGAACGCGCCCTCGCGGCCGAACAGGATGTTCTCGTAGTTGGTGACGTAGCCCGGCTCCCACGTGAACTGCTCGAACGCGTCGTTCGACAGGTACGTGTGGCCGACCCAGTTGGGCGGCACCGAGATGCCGAGCGCGTAGCCGCCGACCCACCACACCTGCTCGCGGGGGAAGCGCGAGAAGACGTACACCTCGGCGATCCGCTGGGCGACGTCGAGCGGGTCGCCGGGCCGCACCGCGGCCTGCACCTCGAGCACACTGCCGCCGGTCACCTCGAGGATCCTGGCGGCATCCTCGTTGGGAACGCCCATCGCGAACGTCCGGCAGAGGTCGGCGTGGTAGCGGTCGACCACCCCGCATGCGTCGACGTACATCACGTCACCGCGCTCGACCGGCCGCCGCCCGGGGGCGCCGTGCGTGCGTGCCCAGACGTCGGGCCCGGCCGAGACCATCGTCCGGATGGCCGCCGGCTCCCCGCCCAGCTCGGCCATCAGCCCGTCCAGCCGGGATGCGATCTGCAGCTCGGTCATGCCCGGGCGGACCTCGCCGGGCAGCGCCGCGAAGGCGGCGTCGACGATCTCCCCGGCCCGCCGTACCCGCTCCAGCTCCGCCGGCGACTTGACCAGCCGCACGCGGTCGACCGTCCAGTCGCCGTCGACGACACGCGCGCCGGTCGCCGCGATCGCCTCGGCCACCTCGTCCACCAGCGGCGCGCCCGGGCTCTGCGTCCAGCGCTCGATCCCGACCGAGCCGCCGGCCCAGCCGCGCTCCTGGATCGCGCCGGCGACCGTCGCAACGGCGTCGTCGTACCGGTAGAACACGGCCTCGTCGAAGTGCGCCGAGATGCCGACCAGGTGCTCGTGGCGCTCGTAGTCCAGGAAGACGATGCGTTCGTCCTCACGGTGGACGAGGACGCCCAGCGGCGCCCGCGGCGGGTACCAGATCGACTCGAAGCCGGTCAGGTAGCAGAGGTTGGACGGGCTCATCACGTAGAGCACGTCGATGTCGCGGCGCGCCATCTCTTCGCGCACGCGGCGCGCGCGGTCGCGGTACTCCTCGATCGGGAACGGGACGTTCGGGGCGGACATCGGTGGGTACCATATGCGCATCGGAACCGTCACGCGCACCGACTCCTGGCTGGTCATCGACGACGTCGCCGGCGACCCGTTCGCGCAGCTCGAGGACTTCCTCACGCGGCACGGCTTCGGCGTCTGGGACGAGCCCTTCGTGCCGGCAGCGGACGGGCTGGTCGCCGACCTCTTCCTCGGCTACCGGTTGGCCTCCGCGCTACCCGGCGTCACCGAGCCGCAGCCGCCCGAGCCCTGCCCGCTGCCCGCGCTCGCCTGCCGCGTGCGGCCGGCGGAGGGGCAGCGCCGCGCTGTCCCCGGCCGGTTCACGGTGGGCCGGTTCGCGCCCACGTGGACGGCGGCGCAGCACCGGGCCGCGGTCGAGGCCGTTCGCGAGGCGATCGCGCGTGGTGATGTCTACCAGGCCAACATCGTGCAGCACCTGTCGGCGCCGTTCGGTGGGGATGTCGCCGCCGTCGAGGCCGCCCTCGCCCGGCTGGGCGCGGAGCACGGCGGGGCGATGCACGGGGACGGCTGGTCGATCGTGTCGGCGACGCCCGAGCTGTTCCTGCGCCGCCGCGGGGACGTCGTCGAGACGATGCCGATCAAGGGCACGCGTCCGGCGTCAAGCACCGACCGGATCGCCGATGATCCCAAGGATCGCGCCGAGCACGTGATGATCGTCGACCTCGAGCGCAACGACCTGGCCCGGGTCTGCGTGCCGCACAGCGTGCACGTTCCCGACCTGCTGGTCGAGCGGCCGATGGCCGGCGTCCGCCATCTGGTGTCCCGCGTGCAGGGCCGGCTGCGGCTGGCCGTGGGGCTGGGCGAGCTGCTCCGCGCGACGTTCCCCGGCGGGTCGATCACCGGCGCGCCCAAGGTTTCGGCGATCAACCACATCGCCCGCCTCGAGCCGGTCGGCCGCGGCGCCTCGATGGGGGCGCTGGGCCGGATCTACCCGAACGGGGACATCGACCTGGGGCTGACGATCCGCACCTTCGCGGTCGCCGGCGATCGCATACACCTGTGGGTCGGCGGCGGCATCGTCTGGGACTCCGATCCGGCGGCGGAGGTGGAGGAGTCGCTGGTCAAGGCCCGGCCGCTCCTGTCGCTGCTAGGCTCGCCGCATGACTGACTACACCGTTGTCGATGCCGGTGATGTCGAGGCGATGCGGGGCGCGTTTCGCAAGATGCGCCTGGCGCTCGGCACCAATGCCTTCGGCATCAACCAGATCGAGCTGCCCGCCGGCGCCTCCGGCCCCGAGCACGACGAGGAGGACACGACCCACGAGGAGGTCTACGTCGTCCTGACGGGCACCGGCACGCTGAGCGTCGAGGGCGAGGAGATCGCGCTCGAGCCGGGCCGCTACGTGCGGGTCGGCCCGTCGGTGTCGCGGCAGATGACCGCCGGCGACGGCGGCATCACGTTCATCGCGGTGGGCGCGCCGGCGGCCGTTGAGTGGACGGGGCGCCCAACGCTGTAGGTGGCACGACGTGCTCGATCCCGGCCCGCGCCCTCCGACCCGCGTCCGATTGCCACCACTCGGCGTGGCCGAGCACGAACGTGTGCCACGCCCAGTCGGCCTTCTCGCGGTCGGCCTCGACTCCCCAGTAGTAGTCGAGGAACGAGATGCCGTACTCGAACTGGCAGCAGGCCAGCACGTCGGCGAGGGCCGCCCGCTCCGCCGCCGACAGCGGGCGCAGCTGGTCGTAGGCGCCGAGCAGCTCGGCGGCGTGGTCGAGGTCGTACGCGTCGTCCTCGCCTTCCGAGATGCGGTTCCAGAAGAAGCAGTTGCGCTCGACGGCGGTGGCCAGATCGAGCAGGCTCGGCCCGTGGTCGGCCTGGTGGAAGTCGATGATGCCGCTGATCCGGTCGCCCTCGAAGAACAGGTTGTTGGTCTGCCAGTCGCCGTGCAGGCCCGTGCGCGGCAGGCCGGGCAGCACCGGGCGAAGCCGCCGGAACGCGTCGCCGTAGGCACGATCGACCTGCGGGCGCCAGTCGAGCCCGGCCAGGTAGTCGGCCACCGCCGGACGGGCGGCCGCCAGCTCGGCCACGGCGTCCGCCGGCTCCATCCGCACCAGGTCGAGCTGCACCACGAACCCGGTCTGCGGCTGCTGCCTCGCCGGCACGAAGTCGACCGCGGCGTCGTGCAGGCGGGCCAGCACCGCACCCGCCTCCGCGGCATGGGCGGCGGAGTGGAACGGCTCCCATGTGTCGGTCCCGGCGTACACGTCGTCTCCCTGGGCGACGTCGGCGATCTCATACCAGAGCCCATCCATCTCGACCATCCGCCGGACGCGCACGGCGGGGATCCCGGCATCCGCCAGATGGTTGGTCAGCCGGTGCTGCCAGCGCAGCTCGCCGGCGGCGCGCCCCATCGGCGGCTGCCGCTTGAGGATCGCCTCGCCGCCCTCCCACCGGCAGTGGGCCACGGCGAACAGCCAGCGCAGGTGGGCCTTGACGATCTCGACCGGGCGGCCGAACACCCGCGCGGCCTCCCCGGGCTCGATCGGCCGCCAGTAGCGGTCGGTCACTCCCATGAGTACTCCCAGCCCTCGCGCCAGGCGAATGGTGCGTCCACCAGCTCCTCGAGCGGCCGGCCGTCGATCAGGTGGTCGAGCGCCCAGCGCGTGGCCGAGTGCCCGATCAGCAGCACCCGCCTGCCGTGGCGGCCCTCGCGCAGCTCCGCAAGCAGCGGCTCCATCTGGCGGCACACGTCGCGGTAGCTCTGGCCGCGGGGGAAAGGCTCGTCGATGTGCGCGGCACGTTCGCGCTCCAGCCGCGCGACCGGCATGCCGTTCCACTCGCCGTAGTCGCACTCGCGCAGCCGCGGGTCGCGGCGGACGGTCAGGCCGGAGCCGACGAAGGCGATCTGCGCGGTCTCGACCGCGCGCGCCAGGTCGGACACGAGCACGGTGTCGATCGCGTCGCACCGCCGCCGTCCGCCGAGCAGCCGCGCCTGTTCGCGGCCGGCCGCCGACAGCTCGCCGCCGAGCCAGCCGGTGGCGATCCCGGCCTCGTTGTCCGTGCTAGTCGAGTGTGTCTCGAAGACAATGTCCATGGCGCCTGGACGAGCTTTGTACCATTCGCGCCGTGATCGACCCGCTCGTTCCCGTTGAGTGGCTCGCGGAGCACCTCGACGCGGTGCGCCTCCTGGACGTGCGCGGTGAGGTGGTCGACGGCGAGCCGCGCTACCGGGCGTACCCCGAGCGATACCAGGCCGGCCATCTGCCCGGTGCCGTATTCGCAGACTGGCGCCACGACTTCACCGACCGCTCGGCGACGGTGCCGGTGACGGTCGCCGGGCCGCACGAGTTCGCCGCCGAGGCGACCCGGCTGGGCATCGGTGCGACGACGACGGTGGTGGCGTACGACGACTACCGAAACGTGCTCGCCGGTCGCATCGTGTGGGTGCTGCGCAGCTACGGGCACCATGCGGCGTTCGTGCTCGATGGCGGGCTGGGCGCCTGGCGCGCGGCCGGGCTGCCGCTGGAGCCGGGCAGGATCGAGCCCGCGCCGGCGGTGCCGCCGCATCCCGTGCCCGTTCGGCTGGAGGGGCTGATCGACCTGGACGGCATGCGCCGGGCGATCGAGCTGGGCGCGCAGATGGTGGACGCCCGCAAGGAGCTCGAGTACGCCGGCGGCGAGACGCACGCTCGCCGCGCCGGCCACATCCCCGGTGCGCTGAACGTGCCGCACCGCTCGCTGCTGGCCGACGACGGGACGTTCCTGGAGCCCGATGAGCTGCGGACGCGGCTGCGCGGGGCGGGCGTCGACCTCGACCGGCCCATCGTGACGTACTGCAACGGCGGCGTGTCGGCGACGGCGGTCGCGCATGCCGTCGAGCTGGCCGGGGCGCCCCGGCCCGCGGTCTACGACGGGTCGTGGAACGAGTGGGGGAACCGTGACGACACCCCCGTCGAGATGGGATGATCGGCATGTCCGCCGACATGCGCGGACCGGGTCGCATATGTGGGATTCCACCATTGCCGGTCCCGGTATTTCCGACGTAGCCTGTGCTACGCCGGGAGAAACGTGTCCGTTTCTCCACCCTGAATGGCGTGGACGACCAAGGAGGAGTTCGTGGCGACCGACCTCGAGCGGTTTGTTGAGACCGACGGCCGAGAGGACCTGATCAAGGACGTGCGCCGGCGCATCGACGCCGAGGGCATCACCTACATCTACTACCAGTTCATCTCGGTCACGGGCCGCATCATGGGCAAGGGCGTCCCGTCCGCGCACTGGGAGATCATGGCCCGCAAGGGGTTCCAGCTGGTCTACGGCTCGACGGCGAACCTGTTCGTCGACCGGCACGGCGACTACATCGGCTACGGGCCCGAGGCCTGGGAGCTGGTCGGCATGCCCGAGCCGGACACGTTCCAGCCGCTGCCCTGGGATCCGAAGATCGCCCGCGTCTGGTGCACCTGCTTCCGCGGCCGCGAGGACGAGAAGGACGGCGGCTCGTTCCTTACCTCCGACTGCCGCGGCAACCTGAAGCGGATCCAGACGGAGTTCGAGGAGCGCACGGGCATGCACCTCCGCGCCGGTACCGAGCCCGAGATGATGTGGCTCAAGCTGAAGCCGGACGGCACGCCCGACGTCGAGGGCGTGACCAAGCCCTACTGCTACCACATCGACCAGTTCTCCGAACTCCAGCCGATCATCCACAAGGTCATCGAGTACGGCCAGAAGATGGGCCTCGACATGATCCAGGGCGACCACGAGGACGCTCCCGGCCAGATCGAGCTGAACTTCAACTTCGATCGCGCCGAGCAGACAGCCGACAACCTGTCGACGTTCCGCCAGATCTGCAAGCAGGTCGGCCGCGAGATGGGCGCATTCCCGTGCTTCATGCCGAAGCCATTCATGGGCGTCTCGGCGAACGGCTGCCACCACAACATCTCGCTGTGGAAGGGCGACGAGAACACGTTCATGCCCGAGGGCGAGGATCAGCGCAAGCCGAGCCAGATCGGCCTCTATTCGATCGGCGGCGTGCTCGAGCACCTGGGCGCACTGACGGCGGTGACGTCGCCAACCGTCAACTCGTACCGCCGGCTGTGGGACACCGGCTTCTGGGCACCGGTCTTTGCCGACTGGGGCTTCCAGAACCGGACGACTGCGCTGCGCGTGTCGGCGCCGGGCCGCTTCGAGTACCGGTCGGTCGATTCCGCGGTCAACCCGTACCTGTCGCTGGCGGCGCTGATCAAGGCGATGGACGACGGCATCAACCGCAAGCTCGATCCGGGCGATCCGGAGGAGCGCAACATCTACGAGGCGATGGAGGCCGGCAAGGACGTGGAGAAGATCCCGATGACGTTCGGCGACGCCCTCGACGCCCTCGACGCCGACGAGGTGATCCAGTCGGCGCTGCCCGACGAGATGTTCAAGGTCTTCCGTCACTACAAGCGCGACGAGTGGGAGCGGTACTGCGCGCAGGTCAGTGACTGGGACGTCAACGAGTACCTGGACGTGCTGCCCTAGCGGCGGCGAACGAGGAGAGGGCACCAAGGTGTGCGGAATCGCAGGAATCATCTACAGCGACGGCGCGCGTGACGTCGGCCGCGACATGACCCGGATGCTTCAGTCCATGAAGCACCGGGGGCCGGACTCGACCGGCTACGCGCTGTACGGCCCCACGCAGAAGGTGGTGCTGATGCGCTACAAGCTCGCCGACGCGAACGACCCCCGGGACTTCGACTTCTCGGAGCGCCTCGAGCGCAACAAGGCCGAGGTCGAGGCACGGCTCGCCGTGATCGGCGCGAAGGTCGACGACGTGGAACACGAGACTGACTACGCCTTCCGGGCGACCATGCAGTACGAGGGCGACCTGAAGGAGCTCGCCGACTACGTCGAGGACATCCCCGGCGCCGAGGTGCTGTCGCTCGGCCACTCCCTGGAGATCGTCAAGGACCTGGGCGACGCCGAGACGGTGGCCAACCAGTACCACCTGGACGACTTCTCGGGCACCCACGCCATCGGCCACGTCCGGATGGCGACCGAGTCCGACGTCGACATCTCGGGCGCGCATCCGTACTGGGCGTACCCCTTCTCGGACGTCGCCGTGGTGCACAACGGCCAGCTGACCAACTACTTCCAGTGGCGGCGGCGGCTCGAGCGCAGCGGGCACCGGTTCCAGTCGGAGTGCGACTCCGAGGTGATCGCCGTGTACCTCGCCGAGAAGATGAGCGAGGGCATGGGCCTCGAGGAGGCGATGAACGCCAGCCTCGACGAGCTGGACGGCGTGTTCACCTACATCTGCGTGACCGCGGACGCACTCGGCGTGGCCAAGGACGAGATGGCCGCGAAGCCGCTCGTGCTGTACGAGTCGGACGATCTCGTGGCGCTGGCCTCCGAGGAGATCGCCATCCGTGCCATCGTCGACCACGAGATCGACACGTACGACCCCTACGAGCGTGAGGTGCTGGTATGGAAGCGGTAGGCGAGCGCCAGATCACGTATGACGCCCGCGGGCTCGTCGAGCCCGACGACACGACCCCCAAGGTCGCCGAGATCGACGGGGAGACGGCCGTCTTCGACGCGGCCGACATGACCACGCGCAAGATCAACCTCGAGCTGAAGTGGCTGATCAACGAGCAGGGCGTCAAGGACGTCACCGTCAAGAACCCGGGTTCGAAGCACTCGCTCGGCGTGGGCATCCTGACCCGTTGCAAGATCACGTTCGAGGGCAGCCTCGGCTACTTCGGGTGCGGCCTGATCGACGGGCCCGAGGTGCACATCACCGGCCGCGTGGGCTGGTCCGCCTGCGAGAACATGATGTCGGGCGTGGTCGTCGTCGAGGGCAACGCCGGCTCGCTGACCGGCGCCGCGATGCGCGGCGGCGATCTGGTGATCAAGGGCCGGGCGGGGGCCCGGTCGGGCATCGACCAGAAGGGCGGGACGATCATCACCCTCGGCTCGGTCGGCTCGATGACCGGCTTCATGATGCAGCGCGGCCGCCAGATCATCTGCGAGGACGCCGGCCCCGGCCTGGGCGACTCGATGTACGACGGCACCATCTACGTCGGCGGCAAGGTCAAGGCGCTGGGCATCGACTGCGTGCCCGGCGAGTGGACGGACGCCGACACCGAGTTCATCGAGCGGAAGTTCCGCATCTACGGCCTCGGCTCCCCGCCGAAGTTCGACAAGTTCGTGTGCGGCAAGAAGCTCTACAACTACGACAGCCTCGAGCCTTCCGAGCGGAAGCTCGTGCTCTAGGACCAGGAGGCACGATGGCGCAGAACGACGACCTCGTCACACGCCGCCGGGCGGTGCTGGGCCACAGCCGGATCTTCACGCCGGAAGTCATGAACGACATCCACATGAAGTCGGAGCTGGGGCGCTACCGCATGCGCGGGTTCTCCATGTTCAAGCCGATCCCCCACTGGGACGAGCTGATGTTCATGCCCGGCACCCTCACCCGGTTCGTGATCGAGGGCTACCGGGAGAAGTGCGAGACCAAGACGGTGCTCGGCGCGCGGTTCGCCAAGAAGCCGATCGAGCTCGACATCCCCGTCTACATCACCGGCATGAGCTTCGGGGCGCTGTCCCTGGAGGCGAAGATGGCGCTCGCCAAGGGCGCGTCGATGGCCGGCACGGCGACCTGTTCGGGCGAGGGCGGCATGATCCCGCCCGAGCGTGACCTGTCAACCAAGTGGTACTACCAGTGCATCCAGAGCCGGTACGGGTTCAACCCGCACCACCTGATGCTGGCCGACGCGGTCGAGTTCTTCATCGGCCAGGGCTGCAAGGTCGGCCTGGGCGGCCACCTGATGGGCCAGAAGGTGACGGAGCAGGTGGCCGAGATGCGGTCGCTGCCCGCCGGCATCGACCAGCGGTCGCCGGCGCGGCATCCCGACTGGCTGGGACCGGACGACCTCTCGCTGAAGATCCAGGAGATCCGCGAGGCGACCAACTACCAGATCCCGGTGCAGCTCAAGCTGGGCGCGGCGCGCGTCTACGACGACGTCCGCATGGCGGCCAAGTGCGGCCCGGACATCATCTACCTGGACGGCGCCGAGGGCGGCACGGGCGCGGGCCCGCACATCGCCACCGAGGAGACCGGCATCCCGTTGATGGCGGCGATCCCGGAGGCCCGGCGTGCGCTGGAGGACGTCGGCCTGGCCGACGAGATCGACCTGGTCGTGGCCGGCGGCATCCGCAACGGCGGCGACGTCGCCAAGGCGATCGCCCTGGGGGCGAAGGCCGTGGCGCTCGGCCATTCATCGCTGATGGCGCTGAACT
This sequence comes from uncultured Actinomycetes bacterium, assembly GCA_963809205.1. GTDB lineage: Bacteria > Actinomycetota > Thermoleophilia > Gaiellales > JAICJC01 > DATLLN01. Next base: position 46,482 of record CAWEIS010000010.1, read on the forward strand.
GCAACAAGGAGATCCCCGGCGTCACCGACTACGAGGGGACGGTCGGCGTCCCGGCGGGCTCCTGCTACCACTGCCACACCGGGCGCTGCCCGGTGGGAATCACCACGCAGGATCCCGAGCTGCGCAAGCGGCTGGTCGTCGAGGAGGCGGCCGAGCGGGTCTACAACTTCCTGCACACCCTGACGCTCGAGGTGCAGATGCTGGCCCGAGCGTGCGGCAAGACCAACATCCACAGCCTGGAGCCGGAGGACCTGGCGGCCCTGACCGTCGAGGCCGCGGCGATGGCGAAGGTGCCGCTGGCGGGCACGAACTACGTGCCGGGCGTCACCGAGGAGCGAACGCTGGCCGAGATCAAGGGCATGCTCGAGAAGCTCGTCTACGACCAGACCGAGCCCACCCAGGTGCCCAGCCACGTCGAGGCGGGAGACTGACATGGCGAACCCGCAGGAACCACAGAAGATCGCATCGATCGACGCCGAGTACCTGTCCGGCCGCCGCTTCCCCTATCAGGAGGACATCAGCCTGGTGGAGGACGTCGACCTGGAGGCGTCGACGCCGGGCGACGACATCAACTGGCTCGAGGACATCCAGCTGCTCGAGGAGGAGGGGACGCCCGCCGTCTTCGACCGATATTCGAACTCGTTTCTCAAGATCTACTTCGCGATCCCCGAGGGGCAGGAGGACGAGATCGCCCGCAAGGTGCTGATCAAACACCTCCAGGAAGGCAACTCCTACGGCATTCGCCTGAAGGAGTACCATTGCAAGTTCCCCCAGCCCGAGCTCGGCCCATGGGTCGAGGGGTCGAGGACGGTGGGCTCCGATTGGAAGCCGCCCTGTTCTCGAAGGCTGGGAACCGCCGATGCACTAGCTCCGGCGGCCCAAAGGCTCCGACCCCCGATGGAGCGTCCGGTACTCCCCACCGGGCGCTCCTTCCTTTCAACGACGCGTGGTGCACACCTGGACGGACGCGCGGCCCGCGCCCGGACGTAGTCCCGGCATGCTCGCGCCGCTGGCCATCGCCGCAGTGCTCATCGCCGGCCACTCGGCGCAGGGGCGGCCGGTCGTCGCCCACCAGCGGGGCGACCCGGCCGGGGCGGAGCGTGTCCTGGTGGTCGGCTGCATCCACGGCACCGAGTGCGCCGGCATGCGCGTCGTGCGCGTGCTTCGCACGATGCCGCTGCCGCCCGGCATCGACCTGTGGCTCGTCCCCGACCTCGACCCCGACGGCCTCGCGCAGGGCACCCGGCTGAACGGCCGCGGCGTCGACCTCAATCGCAACTTCTCAGCCGGCTGGCGCCCCGGCGGCCGGCCGGGCGACCTGCAGTACCCCGGACCGCGGCCCTTCTCCGAGCCGGAGACGCGGGCCGTCCGGCGGCTGATCGACCAGGTCCGCCCGGACGTCACCATCTGGTACCACCAGCACATGGACCTGGTCTGGGCGTGGGGTGCGAGCCGCGCTGCGGGCGCCGCGTACGCACGCGCCGCCGGCATGAGCTTCGCCCCGAGGCCGTGGCTGGCCGGCACGGCGCCGCACTGGCAGAACACCGTTCTCGGCGAGCGCTCGTTCGTCGTCGAGCTCCCCGCCGGACCGCTGACCGGCGCCGCGGCGCGGCGCCAGGCACGTGGCGTCCTGGCGGCCGCGGCGCGGAGCGGCGGCTCGTCCGGGCCGGTCTCCCGGCCGATCGCGTAGCCTGCGCGCCGTGCCCGTCCTGCTCGTCGCGGTCGCCTACGCGATCGGCTGCATCTCGCCCGGCTACCTGCTCGTGCGGCGCGCCACCGGGCTCGACCTGCGCGCCGCGCGGACCGGAAGCACCGGCGCGCGCAACGCGGGCCGGATGGCCGGCCGGCGGGTGGGTGCCGCCGTGTTCGCGGCTCGACGCCGGCAAGGGCGTCGTCGCCGTCGGGCTGGCCGCACTGGCGGGCGCCGGTGACACGGTCGAGGCCGCCTGTCTGCTGGCCGTGGTCGCCGGCCACGTGCTTCCGGTGCAGCTTCGCCTGCGCGGCGGCCGCGGCCTCTCGCCGGCGCTGGGCGGGCTGCTGGTCGTTGCACCGCTCGCGGCGCTGGCCGCCCTCGTCGCCTGCGCGGCAGTCGCCCTGGCGACCAGACAGCTGGTCGCGGCCGGCATCGCCGGAGCCGTCACCGGCGCCGCCGCGACCTGGCTGCTCGAGCCGGGCTGGGCGGCGGCGCTGGTCACGTCAGCCGCCGTGCTGATCTGCGCGGCGCATCTGCGCCGGCCGGGCGATCAGCTCCAGGGATAGGGGCTGTTCGAAACGGGGTGCAGGTCGCCGGTCGCGAACCGCTCGAACCGGAACGGGCGCAGCACGCTGGAGTGGCCGCCGGTCATCACCTTCGCCACCTCGCGGCCCACGCCGATCATCTTGTACCCGTGGTTCGAGTCGGCGATCACGTACGCGTTCGGCCGCATGTAGTCGAAGATCGGGAAGCTGTCGACGGTGAAGCAGCCGACGCCGCCGGAGCGGATGTTCTTGTAGGTCGCCCGCTTGCCCTCGAACCGCTTCATGCAGTGCGACAGCGAGGCGCACCACATGTCGGCGAAGCCCGGCTCGACCGAGGCGGTCGGATACGGGTCGACGTCGAACTGCTCGCCGACGATCACCGGCGCGGCACCGCCCTGCACGCCGTGCAGGTCCTGCTTGAAGTAGTTGCCCCAGAACTCGTCGGTGATCAGCTTGCCCTCGTCGTCGTACAGCGGGGCGTCCGAGTCGACGTGGAGCACCGGCGGCATGCTGCCGTCCTCCAGCGAGAGCAGCGCCGGGTCGACCTCGATCTCGCCCTCCTGCAGGTACCAGTACGTCCACATGTGCTGATCGCGGTGCACGTCGCCGGACGGCGTCCGCACGTCCGTGTGGTCGGGCAGGCCGAGCATCTCCCACAACTCTGCGACCCACGGCCCGACGGCGATCACGACCTGCTCCACGGCGATCTCGCCCTGGTCGGTCTTGACGGTGGTCACGGCACCGGAGCCGTCCATGTCGAAGCCGGTGACCCGAACGCCGTCGACGATCCGGGCGCCGGCCTCCTTCGCCTTCGCAGCCAGGCCGTGCATCGACGCCATGTTGTTGGCGAATCCGCCCTTGTGCTCGTGCAGCGCGACGTGCACGCCCTGCGCCCGCCAGTCCGGAAACATGTTGGTCATGTGGGCGCGCACCTCGTCCTCGCCGACGATCAGGTCGGACGGGTAGCCGATTCGCTGCTGGCGGTCGTGTACCTCGGTCAGGTCGCCGACCTGGCGCTCGGCGCCCAGCGCCATGTAGCCGACCGGGTGGTACGAGAACGCCTGGGGATCCTGCTCCCAGACCTCGACGTTGACGGCCATCAGCTCGCTCATCGCGGGCTGGTAGTAGTTGTTGCGCACGACCCCGCAGGCGATGCCGGACGCGCCGGCGCCGACGCCGGTCTTGTCGACCAGCAGCACATCCGGCTCCTCACCGGCCGCCCGTTGCTCCTTGGCGAGGTGCCAGGCGGTGGAAAGACCGTGCACCCCGGCGCCAATGACCAGGTACTTCGCGCTCTGCGGCAGACTCATTGCTCCTCCTATTGCCTTTACGGCAATGCCATTTCACTGGATTCCAGCCCAGTGTACCCGAGGGATGCCGACAGCGCCTCACACGCCTGGAGCAGAGCGGAAAGCGCCGCTTCGCGACGGCGCCGGCGGAACCGGTCGGCGGGGCCCTGGATGCCGAGCACCGCGGCGAGGTCGCCGTTGGCGCCGAACACCGGCGCGGCCAGGGCGTTCAGGTCGGCCTCGCGCTCGCGCACGGCCTGGGCCCAGCCCTGCTTGCGGACGGTATCGATCTCGCGGCGCAGCGCCTTGGGTTCCGTGATGGTGCGGTCGGTGTAGGCGTCGAGCGCGCCGGGGGCCTGGACGCCGCGGGCGAACGCCAGCATCACCTTGCCGGTGGCGGTGGCGTGGGCAATGCTCGGTCGGCCCACGCGGGCGATGCTTGCCACGGCGGCGCTGCTGGCCACGAAGTCGACGGTCACCGCCTCGCCTTCGCCGGGGATCGACAGCGTCGTGGTCTCGCCGGTCGCGGCCTCAAGCGCGGCCAGGTGCGGCCGAGCCAGCGCCCGCAGGTCGACGCTGGAGAGTGCGTGGTTGGCCAGCCGCATCAGCTGCGGGCCGAGCCGGTAGCGGCCGGTCTCGCTGACGTACTCGACGTAGCCCCCGGCGACCAGCGTCGCCAGCAGGCGCGACACGGTGCTGGCGTTGATCTGCGTCCGCCGCGAGAGCTCGTTGGTGCCGACCTCGCCCGGCAGTTCGAGGAAGGCGTCAAGCACGCGCATGGCGCGCTCGACGGCTTCCAGCTTGCGCTCCGCGGGGCGTCCTGTGGGCGGCACGCGCTCTATTGTGCCGTACACTCGGGCTCGATGGGTCGAGCCACCGCTCAGCGCACCCCCTTCGACGGTGCGTTCCGCGCGATCGCGGGCGCGGCGTTCGAGGTGGTGGACGGCTGGGAGACCGCCCGGGACTTCGGCAATCCGGTCGCCGAGCACCGTGCCGTGCGCGAGGGCTGCGGGGTCTGGGATGCCTCGCCGCTTCTCAAGTGGGACGTCCGCGGACCCGGCGCCGCCCTCGCCGTCGAGCGGTTCTTCACCAACGAGATGGGAACGCTGCAGCGCGGCCAGCTGCGCTACGGCGCGTTCTGCGACGACGCCGGGATGATGCTCGGCGATGGCATCGCCTTCCGCTTCGCCGACCAGGAGTTCGGCCTGGTGACGCGCCTGGAGACCGACGGCGAGGCGTTCGCCGAGGCCGCCGGCGACGCCGAGTACGAGCTGAAGGACGTCACGGCTGACGCTCCACACCTGCAGCTGCAGGGCCCCGACTCACGCGCGGTGCTGGAGGCGCTCGCCCGCCGCGAGCTCAGCGGGCTGCGCTACTACCGGTTCCTGCCCGAGCCTGTGCTGGTCGGAGGCGTGCCGGTCTCGATCGCGCGCTGCGGCTACACCGGCGAGCTGGGCTACGAGCTGTACACCGAGCCGGCGCACGCCGCGCGGCTGCTGGACGCCATCATCGGCACCCGGCGCGTGCGGCCCTACGGCATGCGGGCGATGGAGACCCTGCGGCGCGAGGCCGGGCTGATCCTGCTCGGCATCGACTTCGAGCCCGGTGCCAGCGATCCGTTCGAGCTCGGCCTCGACCGCGTGGTGCGGCTGGCCAAGCCGGCCTTCCGCGGCCGTGACGCGCTGATCCGGCGCTCCGCCCGGGGATTGGCGCGGCGGGTGGCCTCCCTGGTGATGGACGGGAACGAGCCGCCGGCGCCCGGCGCAGAGGTGCGCGCGTCCGGCCGCGCCGTCGGCGAGGTGCGAAGCGCCGGTCCGGCGCCGACCGTCGGCCGGCCGGTGGCGCTGGCCGTGCTCGAGGCCGCCGAGATCGAGGTCGGCCGGCAGGTCGAGATCGCCGGGCTCGGCGCCCGCGTGACCACCCATCCGGCGTACGATCCGGAGAAACTGCGACCGAGGTCATAGAGCGAGAGGAGCACGACGTGGCGATTGTGGCGACACCCACCGGCGCATTCATCGGCGGCCAATGGGTCGACGGGGACGGCGAGCGGATCGACGTCCACAGCCCGTCGACCGGCGAGCTCGTCGGATCCGTGCAGACATCGACGCCGGCACAGGTCGATGCGGCGGTCGCCGCGGCCAAGGCCGCCTTCCCGGCCTGGCGCGCCACCTCGGTGCTGGAGCGGGTGGAGATCTGCCGCCGGGCGTTCGACATGTGCATGGAGCGCAACGAGGAGATCGCCCGGATGATCTCGATGGAGGTCGGCAAGACGATCCGCGAGTCGCGGGAGGAGATGGAGGAGTTCACGGTCGACCACTTCCGGCGGGCGTCCGAGGACGTGCTGCGCCACACCGGTGCCGTGCACCCGTCGACCCAGGAGCGGACGACGAACAAGCGGATCCTGGTCGTCCAGGAGCCGATCGGCGTGATCGCCGCAGTCAGCCCGTGGAACTTCCCCGTGGACATCGCCGGCATCCCGATCGTCTACGGCCTGGCGCTCGGCTGCACGGTCGTCTGGAAGCCGTCCGAGTACGCGCCGCTGTGCGCCCAGATGTTCACGCAGCTGCTGTCCGACGCCGGCTTCCCGCCGGGCACGATCAACGTCGTGCACGGCCGCGGCGAGACCGGCGCCCAGGTCGTCCGCCATCCGGACGTCGCCTCGATCGTGTTCACCGGCTCCGTCGAGACCGGCGAGAAGGTCGCGCGCGACGCCGGCCTCAAGAACCGGGTGCTCGAGCTGGGCGGCAACGGCCCGCAGATCGTGCTTGGCAGACGGCGACCTGAAGAAGGCGGCGGACGCCGCCATCGTCGGCTGCTTCTACCTGGCCGGCCAGTGCTGCACGGCCGCCGAGCGGATCCTCGTCCACTCGTCGGTCAAGGACCGGTTCGTCGAGCTGCTGGTCGAGCGGGCACGCGGCCTGAAGGTGGGCGATCCGCTGGACGACGAGACGGATATGGGCCCGCTGTGCACGCCGGCCGTGCTGGAGCGGACGAAGCAGCACGTCGCCGACGCGGTCGACAAGGGCGCGACGGTCGTCCTCGGCGGCGGCAGCGACGGCCAGTTCCACGAGCCGACGGTGATCGACGGCGTCACCAGCGCGATGCGGATCGCGCAGGAGGAGACGTTCGGCCCGGTCGCTCCGATCATGGCGTTCGACACGCTGGACGAGGCGCTGGCCATCGCGAACGAGACCGAGTACGGCCTGACCGCATCCGTGTTCACCCGCTCGCTGCACGACGCGTGGCGGGCGGCGGAGGCGCTGCAGCACGGCACCGTCCACATCAACGAGACCACGAACTACTGGGATCAGCTGGCGCCGTTCGGCGGCGCCAAGAAGTCGGGATCGGGCCGCGAGCTGGCGGCGTGGATCATCGACGCGCTGACCGAGACCAAGCAGATCACGTTCGACCTCGGCTAGCCGCTACTGCTGCGTCCAGACCAGGCACGGCGCGTTCCGGCTGACCCGCCGGGCGGCGCGGCGGTGCCGCCAGCGCCCGTACCTCGCCGGGTCGGGGCCGAACACGAGCAGCCCGACCCGGTGGTCGCGGGCGACCTCCATCGCCGCCCGCTCCGGCCGCGGGCTGTGGAACAGGAACTGCTCCGCGCGGACGCCGGCCTCGACCGCCTGGCGGACGGCGGCGGTCGCCGAATCGAGCGTGTCCGGGTCGCCGAACGAGCGCGGGCCGCGTGCCGCCGGGTTCACGTTCAGCGGGATCCCGTCGCAGACCATCAGCTCGCAGCCGGCGTCGCCGGCAGCGTCGATCGCGAACTGCACCGCCTCCGGCGAGAACGGCACGTTGAACGTCAGCAGCATCACCGGCCTCGACGCCGTCCCCTCGCCGGCGCCTGAGCGGGCCGGGGTGTCGCGGAGAGCGTCGAGGGACTCACGACGGCTCGCCCGGCTCGATCTGGACGACCGGCACCGAGCGCAGCAGCTCCGCCTGTCCGCGCTGGAACCGCGGCAGCACGACCCGCCACCAGCCGAGTGCGAGCAGCGGCACCGACAGCGCCGGGCCCTTGATCCCGAAGAACAGGTACGTGATCAGGCCGACGCCGATCGCCAGCACGATCCCCAGCCGGACGTACAGCCGCTGGCGGTTCGCCATCCGGCGCAGATCGACGTAGCTGTCGTTCGAGATCTGCGACGTGTCGTACCGGCGCCCGCAGACGCAGGTGATCTGCTCGCCGAGCTGCGCCTCGGAGGTGTGTCCGCAGTCGCAGCGAACGGTCAGGGGAACGCTCATCCTGGATCAAGCATAGATGTGGGTGGAATCCCCCACAGCATTGACTCCGACCGGGACGCTCCTTAGAGTCATCCCTCTTTCCATCTTCTTCCGCCGGGCTCCAAAGCCCCGAGAGGAGGTCTTCCATGGCTGAAGTCGCAGTTGACGAACGACGCCTTCTGAAGACGATCAGGTGGTACGACGGGTTCGTCATCGGCCTCGCCAACCCGGGGTTCCTCCTGGTCGGTCTCGCGTACTCGGTGACCGCACTGGGTGCGAAGGTCGCCGCCATCGTCTGGTTCATCTCGGCGTGCATCGGCGCGCTCCAGGCGTACATCTACGCCGAGCCGGCGGCCATGTTCCCGGACAAGCCGGGCGGCCTGTCGGTGTACGCCCGCGAGGGCTGGCGACGGTACTTCTCGCTGGCCGGCCCGATCGCGGTGTTCGGGTACTGGTTCGCGTGGTCGAGCGTGCTCGCCGTGTACGGCGGCTTCATCGGCCTGCTGATCACCGCGGAGTTCTTCGATGCGGACTCCAGCTTCGCGACCATGAGCGACACCATCCCGATCCTCGGCTGGGACATCACCGGGCCGCGGATCATCGGCCTGATCTGCATCATGGCCTGCTACATCTTCAACGTCCGCGGCATGCGGCCGGCCGTCTGGTTCAGCTACGTGGTCGGCGCGCTGATGCTGCTGCCGGTGGCGACGATCGCCTTCGGCGCCTTCATCACCGGCTCGTTCAACAACTTCGCCGTCGGCAGCAACAACATCGACGCCACGAACACCTACTACGGCTACGGGAACAGCACGTTCGACTCCTTCGCGCTGATCATGGTCTGGCTGTACATCATCGGCTGGTCGACCTACGGCCCGGAAGCGCCGGCGACCTTCGCGCCGGAGTTCGTCGACACCAAGAACGACACCCGGATCGCCATCGCGACGACCGGCGGTCTGAACGTCGTCCTCTCGCTGCTGCTGCCGATCGCCGTGGTCGGCACCGTCGGCATCAGCGTCGTCTCCGGCGACCTGTCCGGTGTCGTCTACCTGGTGGACGTGCTGAAGACGATCACCAACGACACGATCGGCGGGTTCCTGGTCGTCTGCCTGTGCGGCGGTCTGCTGCTGTCGATGAACACGGCGACCATGGACGGCTCGCGAGCCCTCTATGCGCTGGCCAAGGAGAAGATGACGGTCAAGCAGCTCGGCACCCTGAACACGCACCACGTGCCGGCCAGGGCGATGACGCTCGACCTGCTGATGAACATCTTCCTGCTGATGGCCTTCCCGAGCATCTTCTTCGTGCTCGCGGCGGGCAACCTCGGCTACATGCTCTCGCACGTGCTCGCCCTGTCGGGCTTCCTGCTCCTGCGCAAGGACCGGCCGACCTGGCCGCGCCCGCTCAAGCTGGGGCCGATCTGGGTCGCGTTCGCAGGCATCTTCTGCGTGGCGAACCTGCTGTTCATCATCTTCGGCGTGGCGCGCCTGAAGGAGACCGGGTACGCGTTCAACGACGCGTTCACCGACCCGACGGCGTACCTCAACCGGATCATCATCGTCGGCGTCGCCGCGCTGGCGGCCGGCGTGCTCGGTTACATCATCGCCCAGCGCCAGCACGGCAAGCCGTTCAAGCTGGCGTGACCCGAGCGACGAGGGACCGTCGCCCGAGGTCTACGAGCTGATGGGCACGCCGCAGCCCAGCGCTGCAGCGGTCGGCGACTGACCTCGCAGCGGGCGGGGGCCTACGGGCCCTCGCCCGCCACCCACAACAGGCACGAGCACCGCTTGCGGATGCGCTTGACGGCCTTGCGGAAGGTGCGCGGGCGCAGCCGGGCCGGATCCGGCCCGATCACCAGCAGGCCGGCATCGCGCTCGCCGGCGACCTCGAGCAGCGCCTCGACCGGGCGCGGGCTGCGGACGCGGAGATGCTCGACGTCGATGCCCAGCGCGGCGGTCTGCTCGACCAGCCGGCGGATGGCCTCGCGGTCAGTAGTCCTCCTCGAGCTCGGCGTAGCGCATCGCCATCGACTGCGGCCAGAGCGGCATCTCGACCGCGTCGACGACGATCAGCTTGACGCTGCCCTCCATCGCGGCCTGGATGGCGATCCGCGCGGCCTCCGCCTCGAAAGGCACCGCGAGCGTGGCCAGCACGACCGGGCGGTGGCGGCTGCCGCCGCCGAGTGCCGGTGCCTCGGGGGCGCGGCTGCGCGATCGCAGGCTGGGGCTCACTCCGCCTCCGCCTTGACGTCCCACTGGCGGGTCAGCTGGGCCACCGCACGCCGGTGCCGGCGATGCACGATCGGCTTGATGTAGAGGAACCAGGAGAGCATCGCGACCGCGAGTCCGGCGAAGATCGGTACCACCTGGCGGGTCAATGCGACGGCGAGCACGGCGAGCGCCAGCACGGCCATGACCGCCCAGCCTCCCAGCCGATACCGACGGTCGAGCGACGCGATCTCGTCGTAGTCCGCGGAGGGGATCTGCGACAGGTCGTACACCCGGCCGCAGCTCGGGCACGTCCACCGCTCCCCGTAGGCCGCCCGCCCCTCGGAGCCGCAGTCGCAGCGCAGCGTGATTGCCGGCTCCTTCATCGCCCTATCTTCACCCATTCTCAGGGCGCGCCGCAAGGAGCCCGGCCGCTCGGCCCGTGCCGGCATGTGCGAATCGTCGCACGCTGATCAGGCACGGTGGAGGAATCCGTGCTTGACGCTCCAATCTGTATGGGGTTTCATCCCCATTTTCCACTCCCGGAATCTTCCGGCTTCAACGGAGGGTGCACATGGCTGTTGCTTCGGTCGAGGAACGAGAGCTCCTCAAGACGATCAGCTGGTTCGACGGGTTCGTTGTCGCCCTCGCGAACCCGAGCTTCCTGATCACCGCCATCGGCGGCTCCGCCCTCTCGCTGGGCGGCTGGGGGGCCGTGATTCTGTGGACCGTGTCCGTCCTGCTCGGCGCGTTGCACAACTACATCTACTCCGAGACGGCGGCGATGTTCCCCAAGCTGTCCGGGGGCATCGCGATCTACGCCCACGAGGCCTGGAAGCGGTACTTCTCGTTCATCGGACCGATCGCCGCGTTCGGGTACTGGATCGGGTGGTCGGTGGTGCTGTCGGCGACCGGCGTCGTGGTCGGATTCTTCGTCCAGTACGAGTGGTATCCGTCCTCGGCGACCTCGACCAGCTGGAACCACACCTGGTCGGTGTTGGGCCAGACCATCTACTTCAGCTTCCCGATCGCGTTGACAGCGGTGATCATCGTCGTCATCTGGGCCTTCAACGTGTCGGGGATGCGGCCGGCCGTCTGGGTCGGCTACGTCACCGGCGCCCTGCTGATGCTGCCGCTTGCGGTGATGATGTTCCTGCCCTACCTGACCGGCGACTGGCACAGCGCCAACATGCACAACAACATCAGTGCGACGGCGGACTCCCTGGGGGCGAGCAGCTTCACGCTGATCATCGTCTGGCTGTACGCGATGTGCTGGTCGGCGTACGGGATGGAGTGCTGCGCCACCTTCGCGCCGGAGTACCACGACACGGCCCGGGACACTCCGAAGGCGCTGCGGGTCGCAGCGGTCTTCGGGGTGATCACCTACGGACTGCTGCCGATGGGCGCGATGGGCACCTTCGGCGACCAGAACCTCGACATCACCAACATCTACACGTTCATGCCGGACACGCTGCGGATCCTGCTTCCGGGGGCGCTGGCCGGCCTGGCCGTGTTCTCGCTCTGCGCGGGCATCGTGCTCGCGATGAACACGGCCACTGCCGACGGATCTCGAGCGCTGTACGGCATCTCCCAGGACGGCATGACGATCCGCTGGCTGGGGAAGCTGAACAGAAAGCACGTCCCGGCCAACGCGATGACGCTGGATGCCCTGATCAACCTGGTGCTGCTGTGCACGTACGCCTATGACCCTGAGGGAGCGATCAAGATCCTGATCTTCTCGAACCTGGGGTACGTGACGTGCCACGTGTTCGCGATGTCGGGCTTCCTGCTGCTGCGCAAGGATCGGCCGAACTGGCCACGACCGCTCAAGCTCAGTCCGATCTGGCTGCCGGTCGCAGGGGCGCTGGCCGCATTCGATGCGCTGCTTCTGGTGTGGGGCGGCTGGAACTCAGGCCTGGCGTGGGGAGATACCAGCAAGACGATCGTGTTCCAGGGAATCGGCGTCCTGCTGATCGCCGCGGTGCTCTACGTCTTCCGCGTCGTCGTCCAGGACAAGCGGCCGCTGGCGTTCCGCATCTGGGCGCCGAGCATGCCGGACGAGCAGCCGCCGGAGGGCGCGGTCACCGAGTAGATCGGGAGGGGGTCAGGCACCGTGCGGTGCCTGACCCCCAGTTCCCTCAGCTGCCGCCGTTCTCGCCGGCCTCGGCCAGAAGGCGCTCTGCGAGCTCACGCTTCTGGTCGGCCGAGAACTTCTTCAGCTCGTTGTTCAGCGCCCGCTGGTTGATGCTGACGTTCCAGTAGTCGAGCGAGTCGATGCCGAGCAGGGCGGTCTTGCCGACGAACTGCCGCAGCACCTCGTTGGTCGGGCCCATCACCCAGCCCGCCTTGCCGTCGCGCAGGTAGCGCTCCAGCTGCAGCGGCTCCTTCTTGAACGCGGTGCCGCCGCAGCAGTGGAGCATCTTGTCCACCACGTGGGCGACGTTCTTCGCCGCGTTGAACTTGATCTGCCACAGCCACGGCAGGTAGTTGCCGCGGGCCAGCTCGTTCGTGATCTTCTTCTGCGAGCCGTCCGTGACCCGGTCGAGCGCATTGGCCACGCTGAAGACGAGGTTGCGGGAGGCGTTCGTGTCCATGATCGCCTCGCCGACCGCGTCCTGGATGGTCGGGTAGTCGCAGACGCGGAGCCCGACGTCCTTGTGGGTCTTGCGGGTGGTGTGACGGCAGGCGATGTCGATCGCGCCCAGCGAGATGCCGTTCCACGTGCCCGACGACCCGATCAGGAAGTTCGGGTCGACCGACTCGTCGTTCGAGAACGCGCCGTCGCCGACCTCGCCGACCAGCTGCTGCTCGGGGACGAACTTCCAGTCCAGCAGCAGCGTGCCCGACTGGTTGCCGCGCAGGCCCATCGCGTCCCACTCCTGCGGCTTGGCCTCGATCTCATCCTTGTCCACGACGAACACGGACAGGTTCGAGTAGTCGCCGTTGTAGTCCGGCGAGGTGGTCTGCAGCACGTAGAAATCGGCGAACCCGGCCGACGTCGTCCACGAGGCCTTCTTCAGCACCTCGAAGCCGCCGTCGACCCGGCGGGCGCCGGAGGCGATCGGGTACCAGAAGTGCGATCCGGTCTCCGGGTCGGAGTAGGAGAGCGTGCCGATCAGGCCCTCCCGGACCCTCTTCAGGTACTTCTCGATCGTGTACTCCGTGGCACGGAGCTTGAGCGCCTCGACGGCGCCGATGTGCATCACGTAGCACATCGCGCACGATGCGTCGCCGTAGCGGGCGATCGCCTCGGTCACGTGGGCGTACATCACGTGGTTCTGGCCGAGGCCGCCCCACTCCTTGGGCAGCATCAGACCGAGGAAGCCGTCTGGCCCCAGAGCCTCCAGGCTCGTCCGCGGGAAGGTCAGCGTGCGATCGTTCTCGGCCGCAAGCGGCCGGATCGTCTCCTCGCAGATCTCCTTGAGCCGCTCGAGCAGCGCCTTCTGCTCGTCGTCGAGGAACCAGTCGGGATCGAACATCGGATCGAGCCCGGACATAGCCGACTCGGGAGCGACCGTTGCCATGCAGCACCCCTCTCGTTTTTGAACTTCTCGGCCGCTAATCCTAGTCCCCGGGCGCCGGCCGGGTCTATGTAGCGGCCGCGGCCAGGTTTTCGAGCGGTGCCATGTACGATCTGTACATGTCCGAAACGGACACACTCGAGGTCGGGGAGCGGGCCGGCCGGACGGTCGATGCCCGCTACCTGTACCAGATCATCAACACGGTCAGCTCCTCGCTCGATCTCGACCGCGTGCTGCGCGCGATCGTCGACCTGGTCAGCGAGGCAATCGACTGCCATGCGTGTTTCGTGTACTTCGTCGAGCCCGATGACGGATCGCTGGTGCTGCGCGCCGTGTCCGATCCGTACGGCGACCTGGCGGGTCGGCTGCGGTTCGAGCGCGGCGAGGGCCTGGCCGGCTGGGTGGCGGAGCACGACCAGCCGCTGTTCATCACGGACAACGCGCTCGCCGACCCGCGGATCAAGATCGTTCCGGAGGCCGAGGAGGAGAAGTACCAGTCCTTCTGCGCCGCGCCGCTGCGCCTCAAGTCCGGCCACGTGATCGGCGTGATCGCGCTGCACGCGGAGGCGCCGCGGGAGTTCGGGCGCGCCGACTCGGACTTCCTGGTGCACGCCGCCAGCCTGGTCGCCGGTGCGATCGAGAACGCGCGCCTGTATGAGGACACGCGGCGCCGGCTGGCGCTGGTCGAGGGGCTTGCCGACCTGGCCCGCGCCGTCTCCGCCGCCCCCGGCGAGGACGCGCTGCTGCCCGCGGTGGCGAAGCGGGCGCACCGGTTGCTGGGTGCCGAGCAGTGCGACGTGCTCGTGCTGGAGGACGGCGGCCGCCTGCGGCTGGGTGCCGCGTGGCCGCTGCGCGAGGGTGCGAGCCGGCCGCTGGACGCCAACGAGCTCGGCCTCGAGCTGGCCAAATCCGCGCGCCGGGGCGGTGACGCCGGCCGCCGGCTGGCGTCGATCCTGTGGGGCGACGACGCGGCCGGCACGCCGATGGTCGTGCCGATGGTGGTGACCGACGACCTGGTCGGGTTCCTGGCGCTGCGGATGCCCGAGCACCGGGCGGCGTCCGAGGCCCGGGAGATCGCGTCGTCCGTCGCCGGCCAGACCGCCGTGGCGATCCGCCGGGTGCACCTGATCGACCGGCTGACCGAGCGCAATGCGATCAAGGATCTGTTCGAGGACCTGTCGCACGGCGGCGGATCCGCGCCAGACCTGGCCGAGCGCGCCCGCGCCCTGGGCTGCGATCTCGATCAGCCCCACGTCGTGCTCCAGGCCGCCACCCGGGCCGGCACCTCGCAGGAGCCCTGGGAGGTCGCCGCGGAATCCTTCGAGACCGCCGTCACCCGGGCGTTCCCCGGCTCGCTGTTCGACCAGCGCGACGCGGCGCTTCGCGGGCTGGTGCGGCTGCGCGGCGGCGACGAGCGGGCGGCGCTCGAGAAGCTGCGGGAGATCCACGCGTCGGTGGCCGACCGGCACCCGCTGGCGGTCGGCGTGTCCGACCCCTGCCAGGGCGCGGCGACGTTCGCAACCGGCTTCGAGGAGGCCGACCACGCGGTCGCCGCGGCGGCCCTGGTCAGCGCCGACCCCGGCGTCGTCGGCTTCGACGACCTGGGCGCCTACAAGTACCTGCTGCGCGTCGCGCAGGACGGACGCGTCCGCGACCGCCGCGGCGAGGCGCTGCAGCGGCTGGCCGAGTACGACCGCCGCCACCAGGCCCAGCTGCTGCTCACGCTGGAGGAGTACCTGCGCCGGCGGGGGAACATCGCGGCCGCCGCCCAGACCCTGTACGTGCACCCGAACACGCTGCGGCAGCGGCTCCGCCGAATCCAGGACCTGACCGGTCTCGACGTCGCCGACGAGGACTGGCTGATGATCGAGATCGAGCTCAAGCTGCTGCGCCTCGAGCAGGCGCTGGGCGCAGGCTGAGCCCTCTTTCCCCGGCCGTCGATTCGTGACATCCTGACCCGTCTGCCGCGTCGGGAGGAGGAGATCGAACGATGGCCACTACGAGCACACGACCGCTCGCGGACGTGATCCGCCGCAAGGCGGAGGAGGACGGGATCGAGTTCGTCTTCGCGCAGTTTGTGGATATGAATGCGAAGCCGTCGGCGAAGTTGGTGCCGATCACGAATTGGGACAGTATGGTGTCGGAGGGTGCGGGGTTTGCTGGGTTTGCGGCGGGGCCGATTGGGCAGACGCCGGCGTCGCCGGACATGATGGCGGTGCCTGACCTTGCGTCGTATACGGCGGTGCCGTTCAAGCCGGGCTTGGCTCGGTTCGCGTGCGATATCACGGTGGAGGGTGAGGAGTGGCCGTACTGTCCGCGGACGATCCTTCGCCGGCAGTTGGAGCGGGCGAAGTCGATGGGCTACACGTTCAAGGTGGGGATGGAGTTGGAGTTCTTCCTGTTGCGCGAGTCGGCGGGTGGTGGGATCGAGTTGGCCGATCCGCTCGACAACTTGGCCCAGCCGTGTTACGACATGAAGGGGTTGACCCGCCAGTACGAGTTCCTGTCGACGCTGTCGGGGTACGTCAATCAGCTGGGCTGGGGGTCGTATGCGAATGATCACGAGGATGCGAACGGCCAGTTCGAGTCGAATTTCGAGTTCGCGGATGCGCTGACGACGGCCGATCGGGCGATCTTCTTTCGCTACATGGTGCACGCCATGGCGCAGGAGCGGGGCATGCTGGCGACCTTCATGGCCAAGCCGTTCGGCCATCTGACGGGCAACGGCGGCCACTTCCACATGAGCCTCTGGGACGAGGATGGCGCGGTCGACCTGTTCGCCGACGCGGACGACTCGCAGGGTCTGGGCCTGTCGCAGCTGGGCTATCACTTCACGGCCGGTCTGCTCAAGCACGCCAGTGCGTACATCGCGGTCACGGCGCCGACCGTGAACAGCTACAAGCGGTTGACGACGACCGCCGGCACGCCGACCTCGGGGGCGACCTGGTCGCCGATCTTCATCACCTACGGCGCGAACAACCGCACGCAGATGCTGCGGGTGCCCGGCGGCCACGTCGAGGATCGCACCGTGGACGGCTCGTGCAACCCGTACCTGGCGATGGCGGTGATCCTGGCCGCCGGCCTGGACGGCGTCGAGAACGAGCTCGACGCGGGCCCGTTCAACGACGCCAACCTGTACACGATGACCCGCGATGAGCTGGAGGCGGCGGGGATCGAGCTGCTGCCGGCCAACCTGCTGGACGCCACCCGCAACCTGGCCGAGGACGACGTCATCCGCAAGGCGCTGGGCAACACCGGTACCGAGGACTACGTGGACTACTACGTCAAGACCAAGCAGGAGGAGTGGAACGCCTACCACGAGCAGGTCACCCCCTGGGAGGTGCAGCGCTACCTGACCCTGTTCTAGGACGAACCATGGTTCACATCCGCACATACGGCGGTGGTGAATTGTTTTCGCCTCGGCACTGCCCTCGAGAGCCGGAGATCCGTACCATCTGCCCAGGTCCAGGCCCGGGCGGACGGGTATGGACCGGCACGTGCGCTGTGTTCAATCCTCTATAAGAGATCGCCCACCGGCGCGACCGGCAAACGACCAAGGTGCGACATTGAGCTTCATCCTGACCTGTCCAAACTGCGGGCCCCGCCCGGTTGACGAGTTCGGCTACGGAGGCGAGGTGACGAACCGGGTCACCTCCTCCGAGGACGAGCGCGAGCTGTTCTCCTACCTCTACTTCCGGCGCAACGTCGCCGGCGACCAGCGCGAGTGGTGGTTCCACTCCAGCGGCTGTCGCGAGTGGTTCCAGGCCGAGCGCAACACCGATCGCAACCAGGTGCTGCAGGTCGCGCGGCCGGGGGCGCTGCAGTGAGCCGGCTGAGCGAGCGCCGCGGCGAGCTGATCGACCGCGGCCGAACCATCACGTTCAGCTGGGAGGGCAAGACCTACAAGGGCCACAAGGGCGACACAATCGCCTCGGCGCTGTACGAGGCCGGCGTCCGCGTCTTCTCCCGCTCGTTCAAATACCACCGGCCGCGCGGGCTGATGTGCTGCTCCGGCCAGTGCCCGAACTGCCTGGTCGAGGTGGACGGCGAGCCCACCGTGCGCGCCTGCGTGACGCCCATCGAGCAGGGCATGGAGGTCAACCACCTGAACGCGTGGCCGTCGCTGGAGCGTGACTTCCTGCACATGGTCGGCAAGGCGACGCCGTCGTTCGGCATGCAGGTCGGCTTCTACTACAAGACCTTCATCCGGCCCCGCCGGCTGTGGCCCTTCTACGAGAAGATCCTGCGCAACGCGGCCGGCCTGGGCCGGCTGGACGAGGAGCACCGGCGCACCGAGCGGTACGAGAAGGTGCACCGCCACGTCGACGTGCTGGTGATCGGCGGCGGCCAGTCCGGCCTGGAGGCCGCGACCGAGGCCGCGTCTGCGGGCAAGCACACGGTCGTGGTCGATGAGGGGCTGGCGCTGGGCGGGCGGCTCGCCTACGGCACAGCCGACGAGATGCGTGAGCGCGACGCGCTGGTCGAGGCGTCGCGCGCCGCCGGCGTCGAGTTCCTGCAGCCCGCGTACGCCGGGGGCGTCTACGAAGGGCTGCTGGTGCCGGTGTTCCAGGGCAAGACGATGTACCGCTTCCGGGCCGCCGAGCTGGTGCTGGCCACGGGCTCGATCGAGCAGCCCCTGGTGTTTGGCAACAACGACCTCCCCGGCATCATGCTGGGCTGCGCAGCCCGCCGGCTGACCAACCAGTTCCGCATCGCCCCAGGCGGGCAGGCTGTCGTCGTGACGTCGGGCGAGGAGGGCATCGTCGCCGCCAGCGACCTGGCCGCGGCCGGGGTCGAGGTGGTCGCGGTCGCCGATTCGCGCGACACCGAGACGGACGTCCGGCTGTCGGACGCGGGCATCGAGCACCTGACCGGCTTCGTGCCAGTGCGGGCCAAGGGCTCGAAGCACGTGACCGGCGTGGTCGTCGCCAGGGACGGCGACGAGCGGACGTTCGGCTGCGACCTGCTGGTCGTCTCCGGGCGCAGCGCCGGTGCCTACGGCTTTCTCTCGCAGGCCGGCGGCAGCATCCGCTACGACCGCGGACAGGGGCGCTACGTCCCGGACGTGGTGCCGGTTGGCGTGCGGGTGGTCGGCGAGCTCGCCGGCGCCGCGGCGGCCGGCGGCGCCGTGCCCGCCAAGGCGAAGGACTCGGGGTGCAAGCAGTTCGTCTGCTTCTGCGAGGACGTCACCACCAAGGACGTCAACCTGTCCGTCAGCGAGGGCTTCGCATCGCTGGAGCTGTCCAAGCGCTACACGACCGTCACCATGGGGCCGTGCCAGGGCCGGATGTGCCACCGCAACTCCGGCTTGGTGATCGCCGACGAGCTGGGCGTCGATGCCGACGAGCAGCGGGTCGGCGTGACCACGGCGCGGCCGCCGCACAACCCGACCAGCTTCTCACTGCTGGCGGCCCGCGGGTACGAGCCCGTGAAGCGCACGAGCACGCACCACTGGCACGCGGAGCATGGCGGCAAGATGCTGTGGGCCGGCGACTGGAAGCGGCCGTACGACTACGGCGACGCCGACTCCGAGGTCGCAGCGGTGCACGAGTCGCTCGGCCTGATCGACGTCTCCACGCTGGGCAAGATGATCGTCCGCGGGCCCGACGCCGCCGCGTTCCTCGAGCGGATCTACCCGAACCGCTTCGGCGACATGAAGCTGGCGCGCGTCCGGTACGGCATCGTCTGCGGGGACGACGGGTCGGTGCTGGACGACGGCACCGTGGCCCGGGTGTCCGAGGACGAGTACTACGTGACGACCACCTCGTCCGGTGCCGGCGGCATGGAGCAGTGGTTCACCTGGTGGAACGCGGTCTGGGGGATGGACGTCGAGATCGTCAACGTCACCTCCGCCGTGGCGGCGTTCAACCTCGCCGGGCCGAAGGCGCGCGAGGCGCTGGCGCCGCTGACCTCGTTCGACCTCTCGAACGAGGCATTCCCGTACCTGGGCGCCGGCCACGCCGAGATCGCCGGGGTGCCCTGCCTGCTGCTGCGGATCGGCTTCGTGGGCGAGCTCGGCTACGAGATCCATCTGCCGACGGCGGCGGGCGAGTACCTGTGGGACGCGCTGATGGCCGCCGGGGCGGAGCACGACGTCCGGCCGTTCGGCCTCGAGCCGCAGCGGGTGCTGCGCCTCGAGAAGATGCACGTGATCATCGGCCAGGACACGAACGCGGAGTCGAACCCGTTCGAGGCCGCCATGCCGTGGATCGTCAAGCTGGACAAGGAGAGCGACTGGATCGGCCGCTACCAGCTCGAGTACCTGAACCGGCGCGGAAACCGCGACGAGCTGGTCGGCTTCGTCTGCGACAACGGCAAGACGCCGGTCGAGGGCTCGCAGGTGATCGGCGCCGACGGTGATCCCGCCGGCCGGATCACCAGCTCCCGCTTCTCGAAACGGCTCGGCCGGGCGATCGGCATCGCCTGGGTGCCGGTGGCGTCCTCCGAGGAGGGAACGCGGATCGACATCTCCGACCCGACCGGCGCCAGGATCCCGGCCGTCGTCACGCACAAGGCCTTCTACGACCCGGATGGAGAGAGGTTGCGCTCATGAGCGACTCGTTCGCGTTCCTGTCGCCCGCGGCGGTGCGCGCCACCGACGGCCACCGGCCGCTGCTGCGCACCCCGGTCGAGCGAAGCCACATCGCCGCCGGTGCCACGATCGAGGTGGCCGGCGGCTGGCGGATCGCCCGCTACGACGCCGAGCCCAGCGAGGCGTGGCTGGCCGACGTGTCCCACACGGGCAAGCTGGACGTCCGCGGCGACGCCGCGCGGGTCGATGAGCTGACCGGCGGCGCCGACCTGGGCGCCGCCAGCCACCACGATGGCGTCTGGACGCTGCGCATCTCGCCCACCCACGCCGCGGTGATCTGCCCGTTCGAGCGGGTCACCGACCTCAGCGAGCGGATCGGCGCGGGCGTCACCGACATGACGTGCGGCTGGGCCGCGTTCACGCTCGGCGGTCCCGCCATGCGCGACGTGTTCATGCGCTCGTCGAGCCTGGACGTCCGCGAGAGCCGGTTCGCGGCCGGGCGCTGCATGGCCGGGTCGGTGATGCGGGCGGGGACGATCCTCCTGAACGAGGGCGACCGCTTCCGCATGCTGGTCAACTGGGAGGTCGGCGAGTACTTCTGGGACGCGATCCTGGACGCCGGCGTGAACTTCGGGATCGCGCCTGTCTCCGCGAGCGTCGCGCTGCGCGAGGGGGTGGCCGTCTGATGCTGGGCCTGCTGCGAAAGCACAAGTACTTCCGCTCGCACGACCTCAAGTCGAGCTACGACGTGGTCATCATCGGCGCCGGCGCGCACGGCCTGG
Source organism: uncultured Actinomycetes bacterium (assembly GCA_963809205.1). Classification (GTDB taxonomy): domain Bacteria; phylum Actinomycetota; class Thermoleophilia; order Gaiellales; family JAICJC01; genus DATLLN01. The sequence continues at coordinate 67,272 of CAWEIS010000010.1, forward strand.
CCACGGCCTATTACCTGGCCAAGCGGCACGGGCTCAAGCGGATCGCGGTGCTCGACAAGAGCTACATGGGCGCCGGCGCCTCCGGCCGCAACACCACCATCATCCGCTCCAACTACCTGACGGCGGAGGGTGCGAGGTTCTACGAGGAGAGCGTCAAGATCTACGAGTCGCTGTCCCAGGATCTCGACTTCAACATGCTGTTCAGCCAGCACGGGCACCTGACGCTGGCCCACTCCGACCGGTCGCTGAACACGATGATGGAGCGCGCCGAGGTGAACCGGCTGGTGGGCGTCGACTCGCGCGTCGTCTACCCGGACGAGGTCAAGGAGCTGTGCCCGCAGCTCGACACGTCGGACCACCCGACGTTCCCGATCCTGGGCGCGCTGTACCACCCGCCGGGCGGCGTGATCCGCCACGACGCGGTGGTCTGGGGGTACGGCAAGGAGGCCGACAAGCTCGGCGTCGAGATCCACCAGTACACCGAGGTGACGGGGATCAACGTCGACAACGGCCGGGTCACCGGCGTCGAGACCAACCGCGGCACGATCGCCTGCGGCACGGTCATCTCATGCGTCGCCGGCTGGAGCACCCTGACCTGCGACATGGTCGGAGTGCCGCTGCCGCTGACCACCCACATCCTGCAGGCCTGCGTCACCGAGCCGGTGAAGCCGCTGCTGGACAAGATCATCGTGTCCGGCACGCTGCACATCTACATCAGCCAGTCCGACCGCGGCGAGTTCGTGATGGGCTCGGAGATCGAGCCGTACTCAGGCTACTCGCCGACCTCGACGTTCCGGTTCATCGAGGACCTGGCGATGCACATGATCGAGCTGCTGCCGATGCTCGGCCACGCCAAGATCCTGCGGCAATGGACGGGGCTGTGCGACGTCTCGCCCGACTACTCGCCGATCATGGGCCTGACCGAGGTGGACGGCTTCATCATCGACGCCGGCTGGGGCACCTACGGGTTCAAGGCCTCACCGATCGTCGGCCGTACGATCGCCGACCTGGTCGGCACCGGCACCACCCCCGATCTGATCCATCCCTTCCGGCTGGCCCGCTTCTACGAGGACGAGCTCGTCTCCGAGCGCGGCGCCGCCGCAGTCAGTCACTGAGGAAAGGCACATGACCACGATGACCATGAAGAGCAGCCTGGAGATCGCGCAGGAAGCCACGCTCCGGCCGGTGATGGACATCGCCAAGGAGATCGGCCTGGAAGAGGACGAGGTCGACCTGTACGGGCGGTACAAGGCCAAGATCAGCCTGAGCGCGATCGACCGTCTGGCCGGCGCGCCGGACGCGAAGATCGTGTGCGTGTCGGCGATCACGCCGACCAAGGCGGGCGAGGGCAAGACCACCACGTCCGTGTCGCTGACCCAGGGGCTCGGCCATATCGGCAAGCGCCCCGTGCTCTGCCTGCGCGAGCCGTCGCTCGGGCCGATCTTCGGGATCAAGGGCGGCGCTGCGGGTGGCGGCTACACCCAGGTCGTCCCGATGGAGGATCTGAACCTCCACTTCACGGGCGACTTCCACGCGGTTGCCGCGGCGAACAACATGCTCGCCGCGTTCATCGACCGTCACATCTTCTACGGCAACGAGCGTCGGATCGCCCCGCACGGCGTCGCCTGGCGGCGGGCCGTGGACATGAACGACCGAAACCTGCGCAACATCGTCAGCGGCCTCGGCGGCCCGACCCACGGCAACCCTCGCGAGACCGGCTTCGACATCGTCGCCGCTTCCGAGGTGATGGCGATCATGGGCATGGCCACCTCGCTGCAGGACCTGCGCAAGCGGATCGGGTCGATCACGGTCGCCTACGACGTCGACGGCAACCCGGTCACGGCCGAGCAGATGGGCTGCGCCGGCGCGATGACGGTGCTGCTCAAGGACGCGCTCAAGCCGAACCTGATCCAGACGCTCGAGGGTCAGCCCTGCTTCATGCACATTGGGCCGTTCGGCAACATCGCCCACGGCAACAGCTCGATCGTCGCCGACCTGCTGGGCAAGAAGGTGGGCGACTACCTGATCACCGAGGCCGGCTTCGGCTCCGACCTGGGCATGGAGAAGTTCATGGACATCGTCTGCCGCGCGGGCGGATTCGGCCCGAACGCGGTGGTGATGGTGGCGACCGCCAAGGCGCTCAAGCACCACGGCGGCAACCTCGAGGCGACCGGCGCCGAGGGCCTGAAGGCGATCGAGGAGGGCGCGAAGAACCTCGAGCGCCACATCCTGAACGCCAAGGAGTTCGGCGTCCCCTGCGTGGTCGCCGCCAACCGCTTCCCGACCGACACGGACGAGGAGGTCGCGCTGGTACAGAAGCTGGCGATGGAGTACGGCGCCCACGCGGCCGTGCTCAACGAGGGCTTCGGACGGGGCGGCGAGGGCGCGGCCGAGATGGCCGAGGCGGTCGCCGACGCCTGCGAGCAGCCGAACAGCTTCCACTTCGTCTACGAGGACTCGGATCCGATCGACGTCAAGATCGAGAAGATCGCGACCAAGATCTACCGTGCGGAGGGCGTCGACTTTGCGCCGGCGGCCCGGCAGAAGATCGACCAGTTCACCAAGGACGGCCTCACCGGCCTCTCGATCTGCATGGCAAAGACGCACCTGTCGCTGTCCGCGGACGCGTCGCTGACCAACGCGCCGACCGGGTACCGGATCCCCGTGCGGGACATCCGGCCGTACACGGGCGCCGGCTTCCTGACGGCGCTCTGCGGCGACATCATGCAGATGCCGGGGCTCGGCAAGACACCTGCCGGATTCAACGTCGACATCGACAAGGACGGCAAGACTGTCGGACTCTTCTAGCGACCCCTACCTGTCGCGCTCGGTCGCTGACCTGCTTGACGACATGGCCGACCGGACGCCGGCGCCCGGCGGCGGCGCGGCGGCGGCGCTGACGTGCGCGATGGGTGCGGCGCTGGTCGAGATGGCGACGTCGTTCGGCTCGGCCCACGGGCTCGATCGCGTGCGCGCGCGGGCGCACGAGATCCGCGAGGAGGTGTCGCTGCTCGCGCACGCGGACGGCGTCGCCTACGGCCACGTGCTCGATGCGCTGCGCGCGTCGGGCGACGAGCGGCACCGGCAGCTGGACGGCGCCGTGTCGGAGGCGATCGCCGTGCCGATGCGCGTGCTCGAGCTGGCGTCGGAGGTGGCCACCCTCGCGGCCGACGTTGCCGAGACCGGCAACCGGAACCTGGAGGGCGACGCCCTTGCCGGTTCGCTACTGGCCGAGGCGGCGGCCCGCTCGGCGGCCACGCTGGCGCAGATGAACGTCAGCATGCTCTCGCGCGGATCGATCGCCGATGCGCAGCTCGAGAAGCTGCGCCCGGCGCTGGCGCGGGCCACCCGCGCGCGGGAGCGCGCGGTCGAGGCCTACGCGGCCATCTAGGTCACAGGTACTTCTTGAACCAGGCGAGGATCCGCTCGGCTCGGTCGACGCGCCGGTCGGGCCTGGCCAGGTAGCGCATCCCGTGTGAGCTCTCCGGGAAGAGCACGTACTCGACGTCGCGCTCGAGCGCTCGCAGGGCGACGAACAGCTGCTCGTTGTCGGCGGGCGGGCAGCGCAGGTCGGCCTCGCCCTGGAGGATCAGCAGCGGCGTCTTGATGTTCGCGACGTTGCGCAGCGGCGACTGCTGCCACAGGCTGTCGATGCCCTCCGGCGTCAGCGTCGTGCCCAGGCCCTCGGACTCGTTGTACATCACGCCGAAGTCGCAGTTCGCGAAGGCCGCGACCTGGTTGGCGACGCCGTTCGAGGAGACTGCGGCCGCGAACCGGTTGCTGGTGCCGACCAGCCAGTTGACCATGAAGCCGCCGTACGAGTTGCCGTAGCAGCCGAGCCGCTTGGGGTCCGACAGGCCGGCCCTGACCAGGTGGTCGAGCACGGCGTGGCAGTCGGCGGCGTCGACGCCGCCCCAGTCGCCGAGCAGCGGCGCGATCCAGTCGCGGCCGCGGTTGTACGAGCCGCGGATGTTCGGCCGGACGACGCGGTAGCCGGCGGACGCCCACATCTTGGTGTCCTGGTTGGGCGAGCGGTTCCATGCCCAGGTCGGGCCGCCGTGGATCTCGAGGATCGTGGGCAACGGCCGCTTGCGCGCGTTCGGCGGCGAGAGCACGAACGCCTGGATCTTGCCGCCCGGGCCGCGGATCTCGAGCTCCTCCTGCACCGGCCGCGCCCGTCCGCGCGACCAGGCATGGCCGCTGCGCGTCAGGCGCCGCGGCGGCACGCCGGCCTCGACCGCGTAGACGTCCGGATCGCTGACTGCGCCCAGGGTCATCAGCGCCACCGTGCTGCCGCCGCCCTCGGCGACGGCCTGAACGCCGGGACCGAGCGCGGGATCGACCAGCGGCGGCCCGATGCCGTCGTCGGTCACGCGGTGGGGGATCTCGTTGCCGTCGTCGTGGATGACCGTCAGCCGCTCGTCCGTGGTGTCGCCCTCGCCGGCGAAGCGGTCGAGGTCGGCTGTTAGCGGGACGGCGGTGCCGTTGCGCTCGACCCGGTAGAGCACCTGCGGGTCGTCCGACATAGCCGGGTGGCGCATGACGGCCACGCACACCGGCGTGCCGTCGGCATCGAACGAGGCGCGGACCGCGTGGCCGGGGAGCTTCGAGCGGACGCGGACGCGGCGGCTGCGGACGTCGACGACGTGCAGCTGTGCCAGCGGGTCGATGTCGCGGCGCTCGCCGCGGTCGGCGAGAAAGCCGATCTGCGTGCCGTCAGGGTGCGGCGCGATGCACGTCGCGTACCAGGGGCCTTCGGTCAGCCGCCGCGCGCGTCCGCTCATCTGCACCAGGTGGACGTGCGTCGCGTGGTCGAGCAGCCCGTCGTCGTCCGACCGCCAGTCGACCCGGCGCAGCACGCGAGCCGTCGCGGTGCCCTTCTCGCGCTCGCCGACCAGCAGGTGCGACTCGTCGTCAGTCGCGATCACCGCGACGGCGCGGCCGTTGGGCATCCACTCGAACTCGATCACGCCGCGCTTGAACTCGGTCAGCCGCCTGGCGTCGCCGCCCTCCATGGGCAGCAGCCACACCTGTGCGGTCTCGTTCTCGCGGTTGGAGGTGAACGCCAGCGTTGCGCCGTCGGGCGAGAAGCGCGGCCGGCCGTCGGTCCACGAACCGCCGGTCAGCCGGCGGGCGCGCCCGCCGCGGTAGGGGACGATCCAGAGGCCGGTTCGGTCGGCGCCGTCGACGACGGTGCGCTCCGCGTAGACGACCTGGCGTCCGTCCGGTGACACGGCGATCTCGCCGATCAGGCGTTGTCGCAGCAGATCCTGCGGAGTGAGGCGGTTCGTGGTGGGCATGCGCGGAGTATCCCGGATCGCGGCCCGACTCGATACACTCGGGGCGTCTCGATGCGTGTCCTACTCGTTGGATCCGGCGGGCGCGAGCACGCACTCGCGTGGGGGCTGGCGCGCTCGCCGTTGCTGGGCGAACTGCACGCCGCGCCCGGGAACCCCGGTATCGGGGACGTCGCCACGCTGCACGATGTGGCCGTCGGCGACCACGAGGGCCTGACCGAGCTGGCGAGCTCGCTGGCCGCCGACCTGGTCGTGGTGGGGCCGGAGGCGCCGCTGGTCGGCGGCCTCGTCGACCGCCTGGAGGACGCCGGCATCGCCGCGTTCGGGCCGCGCGGGGCGGCGGCGCAGCTCGAGGGGTCAAAGACGTTCGCCAAGTCGGTGATGGACGCCGCGATGGTGCCGACGGCGGAGTTCGCGGTGTGCGACACGCCGGCGGCGGCGCAGATGGCAATCGCCGACGCCAACGGCAACGTGGTGATCAAGGCCGATGGACTGGCCGCCGGCAAGGGCGTGTTCGTCTGCTCGTCGGTGGCCGAGGCCGAGGCGGCGGTGCAGTCGTGCCTGATCGACCGGCGGTTCGGGTCGGCCGGCTCGCGGGTGCTGGTCGAGGAGCGGCTGGAGGGCCCCGAGGTGTCGCTGCTCGCCCTGTGCGACGGCGAGACGGTGGTGCCGCTGGCGCCTGCCCGCGACCACAAGCGGCTGGGCGACGGCGACGTCGGGCCGAACACGGGCGGCATGGGCTGCTACTCGCCGACGCCGGACGTCCCGCCGGAGCTGGTCGAGCAGATCGTCGCCACCGTCCACCGGCCGGTCGTCAACGAGCTGGCCCGCCGCGACATGCCGTTCCGCGGCTGCCTGTACGCCGGGCTGATGCTGACCGCCGACGGGCCGAAGGTGCTGGAGTTCAACGTCCGGTTCGGCGATCCCGAGGCGCAGGTGTTGATCCCCCGGCTCGAGGGCGACCTGCTGGACGCCCTGCAGCGGTGCGCGACCGGCGGGCTGCCCGGCTCGGCGCTGGGTGTCTCGCGGCGGTCGTGCGTGACGGTGGTGATGGCCGCGCCCGGGTATCCGGACGCGCCCGAGGACGGAATCCCGATCGGGGGAGTCGGCGACGCCGGCGAGCTCGAGGACGTGATGGTCTTCCACGCCGGCACTGCGCTGCGGGACGGCGGCCTCGTGTCCGCCGGCGGCAGGGTGCTGAACGTCACCGCGCTGGGCGACGACCTGGCGGACGCCCGGCGCCGCGCCTATGCCGCGGTCGACGCGATCGAGTTCCCCGGCGAGCAGCACCGCACCGACATCGGCGCCGCGGCGGCGGTCGAGCAGCATGCCTGAGCCACAGCCGCTGCCGCAGGTGCATCCGGTCTGGGAGGAGCTGGAAGCCGCCGGCCCGCAGGTCGGCATCGTGATCGCGACCGAGGCCGACCGCGAGATCATCTCCGCCGCCTGCGACGAGCTGCTGGAGCGGGCGATCACGTTCGAGCTGAAGGTGCTGTCCGCGCACGGCAACCCGCGTGAGGTGGCCGAGTACGGGTCGACCGCCGCGCTCCGCGGCCTGCGCGTGATCATCGCCGCGGCCGGCGGTGCGGCTGCGCTGCCGGGCGTGCTGGCCAGCTACACGGAGCTGCCCGTGATCGGCATCCCGATCCGCCGCCAGGAGATGGGGATGGGCGGCTTCGACGCCTTGTTGTCCGTCGTGCAGATGCCCGACGGCGTGCCGGTCGCCTGCATGGCCGTGAACGGCGCGCAGAACGCGGCGATCTACGCCGCCAAGATCCTGGCCCAGGGCCAGGGCCCGCCGCCCAGCTCTGATCGGCGGTGCCACCGGCGGGGGCGGTCGGGGCCGGTTGGTAGACTCGTTCCAGCCGTGATCTCCCGTTACACCCGCCCTGAGATGGGCGCCGTCTGGTCGGACGAGCGCCGGTTCCAGCGGTGGCTCGACGTCGAGATTGCGGCGATGGCGGGGTGGGCCGACCTGGGTGTCGTCCCCGCCGACGCCGTCGCCGCGGTGCGCAGCCGTGCGTCCGTCGACGTCGCGCGCATCATCGAGATCGAGTCCCGCACGCACCACGACGTGCTCGCGTTCACCGAGTCGGTGTCCGAGCAGGTCGGGCCGGAGGCGCGGTGGTTCCACTACGGGCTGACCTCGTCGGACATCGTCGACACTGCGCTCGCGCTGCAGCTGCGCGACGCCGGTGAGCTGCTGCTGGCCGCCGTCGACCGCGCCGAGCGCGCGGTGCTGCTGCGCGCCGAGGAGCACCGCCACACCCCGACCATCGGCCGGACGCACGGCGTCCACGCCGAGCCGACCACCTTCGGGCTCAAGCTGCTGGGCTGGGTGACCGAGCTCCGCCGCGACCGCGACCGGCTCGCCGCCGCCCTCGAGGGCGTGCGCGTCGGCAAGCTGTCCGGCGCCGTCGGCACCTACGCCAACTGCGATCCTCGCGTCGAGGACTTCGCCCTGTCGGCGCTGGGGCTGGAGCGCGAGGACGTCGCGACGCAGGTGATCCCCCGCGACCGGCACGCCACGCTGCTGGCTGCGATCGCGATCACCGGCTCGTCGCTCGACCGGTTCGCAACCGAGATCCGCCACCTGCAGCGCACCGAGGTGCGCGAGGTGCTGGAGCCGTTCGCCGTGGGCCAGAAGGGCTCGTCGGCGATGCCGCACAAGCAGAACCCGATCATCAGCGAGCGGATCAGCGGACTTGCCCGGGTGCTCCGCGCCAACGCCCAGGTCGGGTTCGAGAACGTGCCGCTGTGGCACGAGCGCGACATCTCGCACTCCTCCGCCGAGCGCGTCGTCCTGCCGGACTCGACGATCGGGCTGGACTACATGCTCGACCGGTTCACCTGGCTGATCGAGGGCCTGGTCGTGGACGGCGAGCGGATGATGCGCAACCTGGAGGCGTCGCACGGGCTGGTGTTCTCCGGCCGGGCGCTGCTGGCGCTGGTCGAGTCGGGGATGTCCCGCGAGGTCGCCTACGAGGTGATCCAGCGAAACGCGCTGCGGGCCTGGGACGAAGGGCTGCCGCTGCGCGGGCTGCTGGAGGTCGATCCCGACGCGGCCCGCGTCCTGGACGAGGCCGAGCTCGACCGGGTGTTCGACCTGGACGGCTTCCTGCGTCACGTGGACGACGTGTTCGACCGCACCACCGAGCGGCTGGGGCTGACCCGTGCCTGACGATCTGGCACGCGCCCACGAGGCATCCGGCAAGGTGCGCGAGCTGTACCGCTACGGCGACACGATCCTGATGGTCGCCTCCGACCGGATCTCGGCCTTCGACGTGATCATGCCGACGCCGATCCCGCACAAGGGCCGGGTGCTGACGGCGCTGTCGCGGTTCTGGTTCGACCAGACGACCCACATCGTCCCCAACCACATGATCTCGATCCTGCCCGAGGCGTTCGCCGGGCAGGCGGCGGAGGATCCCGACCTGATCGGCCGCTCGATGCTCGTCCAGCGGCTGACGATGCTGCCGATCGAGTGCGTCGTCCGCGGCTACCTGGCCGGCTCGGGCTGGAAGGACTACCAGGCCACCGGCGCCGTGTGCGGACACTCCCTGCCGTCCGGCCTGCGCGAGTCCGACCGGCTGCCGAGCCCGATCTTCACGCCGGCCACGAAGAACACCGAGGGCCACGACATCAACATCGACCGCGCGACCGCGCAGCTTCTGATCGGCGAGGAGCGGGTGGCCAAGCTCGAGGAGCTGTCGCTGGCAGTGTACGAAGCGGGCGCGGCGTTCGCCCAGCAGCGCGGCCTGATCCTGGCCGACACCAAGATGGAGTTCGGCATCGACCTGACCGGCGAGCTTGGTGCTGGGCGACGAGCTGCTGACGCCGGACTCGTCGCGGTTCTGGCCGGCCGACGGCTACGCGCCCGGCGGCCCCCAGCCGTCGTTCGACAAGCAGTACGTGCGCGACCACCTGGAGACGCTCGACTGGGACAAGACGCCGCCCGGGCCGGAGCTGCCGCCCGAGGTCGTCGAGGGCACGCAGCGCCGCTACTTCGAGGCCTACGAGCGGCTCGTCGGGGAGCCGTTCGGGGACTATCTGCAACGGATGGGAGTGACATGAAGGTGACCGTGCTGGTCAGGCCGCGCGACGGCATCCTCGATCCGCAGGGGGAGGCTGTCCGCAGGTCGCTGGCCGGGCTCGGCTACCCGGCGGCGGATGTCCGCGCGGGCAAGGTGTTCGACCTCGACGTCGAGGGCGGCGACGAGGAGCAGGTGCGGCGGATCGCCGGGGAGATCGCCGAGAAGGTGCTCTCGAACCCGCTGATCGAGCAGTACGAGGTCGAGCTGGTGGGCGCGTGACCCGGGTCGGCGTCGTGGTGTTCCCGGGGTCGTGCGACGACCGCGACGCGATGCGCGCCGTCGAGACGATGGGCGCGGAGCCGGTCGCGCTGTGGCACGGCGACGCCGACCTGCGCGGCGCCGACGCCGTGCTCGTGCCGGGCGGCTTCTCCTACGGCGACTACCTGCGCCCCGGCGCCCTGGCGTCGTTGTCTCCGGTGATGACGGCGGTGCGCGCGCACGCCGATGCGGGGCGGCCCGGTGCTCGGCGTCTGCAACGGCTTCCAGGTGCTGACCGAGACCCGGCTGGTGCCCGGCGTGCTCCGCACCAACACCTCGATGCAGTTCAGGTTCGAGGACGCCAACCTGGTGGTCGAGCGCGAGTCGCCGTGGCTGCCGGGCCGGATCGCCGGCGACGTGCTGTCGATCCCGATCAAGCACCACGACGGCTGCTGGTTCGCCGAGCCCGAGGCCGTCGCCGAGCTGGACGCCCGCGGCCAGGTGCTGCTGCGCTACCGCGAGAACCCCAACGGCTCGGTCGGCTCGATCGCCTGCGTGACCAACGAGCGCGGCAACGTCGCCGCGCTGATGCCGCACCCCGAGCATGCCGTCGACCCGCTGCTCGGCTCGACCGACGGCCGCGTCCTGCTGCAGGGCATGCTCGACCTGGCCCGCCAGCCGGTGGCGGTGTAACCGGTCGATCTGCCCCGTGGGGTAGCATTCCTCAGGCCTTGAATGCCGTCTCGCCAGAGCCGCTGCATCGCACCCTCGGGCTGACCGACGGGGAGCTCGGGCGTATCCAGGAGCTGCTGGGCCGCGATCCGAACGACTTCGAGCTGGCGGTCTACTCGCTGCTCTGGAGCGAGCACTGCGGCTACAAGCACTCGCGGCTGCTGCTCCGCCGGTTTCCGACGTCTGGCGAACGGGTGCTCCAGGGCCCGGGGGAGAACGCCGGCGTGATCGACGTGGGTGACGGGCTCGCCGTCGCCCTCAAGGTCGAGAGCCACAACCACCCGTCTGCGGTCGAGCCGTTCCAGGGCGCGGCGACCGGCGTCGGCGGCATCCTCCGCGACATCTTCGCGATGGGCGCGCGGCCGATCGCGATCCTCGACTCGCTGCGCTTCGGCGAGCTGGACGACGACCGCCAGCGGCACCTGTTCACGGGCGTCGTGGGCGGTGTCGGCTCCTACGGCAACTGCGTCGGCGTGGCCAACGTGGGCGGCGAGGTCGAGTTCGACGACTCCTACGAGCACAACACGCTGGTCAACGCGATGTGCGTCGGCCTGCTGCCTGCCGAGAAGCTGACGCGCGCGAAGGCCACCGGCCCGGGCAACCTGGTCGTGCTGTACGGGTCGAAGACCGGCCGCGACGGCATCGGCGGCGCCTCCGTGCTGGCCTCGCAGGGCTTCGACGAGAGCTCGGCGGACAAGCGCCCGAGCGTGCAGATCGGCGATCCGTTCACCGGCAAGAAGCTGATCGAGTGCACGCTCGACCTGCTTGATCGCGGGCTGCTGGCCTCGCTGCAGGACCTGGGCGCGGCGGGGCTCGCGTCGTCGCTCAGCGAGATGGCGGCGAGCGGCGGCGTCGGCATCGACGTCGACCTGTCGGCGGTGCCGCTGCGCGAGGCGGACATGGAGCCGTTCGAGATCATGATCTCCGAGTCGCAGGAGCGGATGGCGGCCGTGGTCGAGCCGGCCCGGCTGGACGGACGTGCTGGCCGTCTGCGCTCGCTGGGATCTGGACGCGACGGTGATCGGGTCGATCACCGGCTCGGGCCTGCTGCGGGCGTTCGCCGGCGGCGCCGAGGTCGGGTCGATGCCGGTCGACACGCTGGTCGACGGCGCGCCCCGCTACGAGGTCGCGCAGGAGCGGCCCGCCCGGCTGGAGGACCAGCCCCGGCGGTTCGCCGAGCCGGCCGATCCGTCCGCCGCGCTGCGCGCGCTGCTCGGCTCGACCGACTGCGGCAGCCGGCGGTGGGTGACCCGCCAGTACGACCAGCTGGTCGGCTCGGGCACCGTGGTGCGGCCGGGCGGCGACGCCGGCGGTCGTGCGGCTGACGCCCTCGGCGCGCGCGATCGCCGTCTCCCTCGACGGCAACGGCCGGCGGACGTCGCTCGACCCGCGGCGCGGCGGGATGAGCATCGTCTGCGAGGCGGCCCGCAACGTCGCCTGCACGGGCGCGCGGCCGGCGGCGATGACGAACTGCCTGAACTTCGGCAACCCCGAGACCGGCGAGGTCGGCTACGAGCTGGCCGAGTCGATCGAGGGCATGTCGCTGGCGTGCGAGGCGCTCGGCCTGCCGGTGGTGTCGGGCAACGTCTCGCTCTACAACGAGCACTTCGGCCGGGCGATCCACCCGACGCCGGTGGTCGGCGTGGTCGGCGTGCTGGACGACGCGTCCCTGGCCGTGCGGGCCGGGTTCCGCGAGGCCGGCGACGTGGTGCTGCTGGCCGGCGACGGCGAGGCGGCGCTCGACGGATCGGCGTACCAGAAGGTGGTGCTCGGCGACGCACGGCGGCCGGATCCCCGAGCCCGACCTGGACTCCGAGCGGCGGCTGCACGAGTTTCTGGCGCAGGCGGCGGAGCGCGGGCTGCTGCGCAGCGCCCACGATGTCGCCTCCGGCGGCCTCGCGATGTGCGTCGCCGAGGCGGCGATCGCCGGGTCGGTCGGTGCGTCGGTCGAGGCCGACGACCTGTTCGGCGAGGGCGACGGCCGCGTGGTGGTCACCGCCGCCGACGTCGACGTCGCTGCGCTGCGCGAGCTCGCCGGCGACCTGCCGCTGCGCGAGATCGGCACGGTCGGTGGGGCGGCCATCCGGGTCGGCGCCGCGGAGCTGTCGCTGGCCGAGGCGGCCGCGCTGCACGACGCCGGAATCCCGAACGCGGTGGGCGCCTGATGTGCGGCATCTTCGGCATCTACGACCCGGTCGGCGCCCCCGACCGCGACGTCGCACGGCTCACCTACTTCGGCCTCTACGCGCTGCAGCACCGCGGCCAGGAGAGCGCGGGCATCGCCGTCTCCGACGGCAGCCGGGTGATGGCGATGAAGGACATGGGCCTCGTCAACCAGGTGTTCGACGAGCCGAAGCTGTCGGCGCTGCCCGGCCGGATGGCGATCGGCCACGCGCGCTACTCGACCACCGGCTCGACCGTGTGGCGCAACGCCCAGCCGATCGTGCAGCACGCCGGCGGCCGGACGATCGCGCTGGCCCACAACGGCAACCTGACCAACACGACCACCCTCCGCGACGAGCTGCGCGAGCAGCGGGTGCGGCTGCACTCGACCTCGGACACCGAGGTGATCGCGGCGCTGATCGCGAACCACCCGTCGGGCGACCTGGGCGCCGCCGTCACCGACACCATGCAGCAGATCGAGGGCGCCTTCGCCGCCGTCGTCCTCTCCGAGAACGCGGTCGCCGGGTTCCGCGATCCAGACGGCATCCGCCCGCTGGTGGTCGGCCGCGTCGACGACTCCTGGGTGCTCGCATCCGAGACCTGCGCGCTGGACATCATCGGCGCGACCGTCGAGCGCGAGCTCGCCCCGGGCGAGCTGGTCGTGCTCGACGAGCACGGCGCCCACTTCAGTCAGGCCGTGCCGCCGCGCAGCGAGTCGCTGTGCATCTTCGAGTACATCTACTTCGCCCGGCCTGACACAACCCTCAACGGCCACGGGCTGTACGAGGCCCGGGTCGAGATGGGCCGGCGGCTGGCCGCCGAGTCAACGGTCGACGCCGACGTCGTCATCCCGGTGCCCGACTCCGGGACGCCCGCGGCGGTCGGCTTCGCCCAGGCCAGCGGCATCCCGTTCGGCGAGGGGCTGGTCAAGAACCGCTACGTCGGCCGCACGTTCATCCAGCCCGACCAGGCGCTGCGCGAGCGCGGCGTCAAGCTCAAGTTCAACGTGCTGCGCTCCGTGCTCGAGGGCAAGCGGGTGGTGGTCGTCGACGACTCGATCGTCCGTGGCTCGACCACCCGCAAGCTGGTCACCATGCTGTTCGAGGCGGGCGCCCAGGAGGTGCACCTGCGCATCTCGTCGCCGCCGATCATCTCGCCCTGCTTCTACGGCATCGACATGGCCGACCAGGATCAGCTGATCGCCGCCGGCCGCAACGTCGGCCAGGTGCGCGACGCGCTGGGCGCGACCTCGCTCGCCTACCTGTCGCTGGACGGGCTGCAGGAGGCGACCGGCCAGACCTCCGACCACTTCTGCCGCGCCTGCCTGACCGGCGACTACCCGACCCACATCCCGGACGAGATGCGGCTGTCGAAGCTCCGGTTCGAGCCGCTGCCTGCGCCGGCGGCCGCCGGGTGAGCGACGAGCCGTTGACCTACGCCTCCGCCGGCGTCAGCCTGGAGGCGGGGGACGAGGTGGTCGAGCGGATCAAGGAAGCGGTGGCCTCGACGCACGTCAAGGGCGTCGTCGGCGGGGTCGGCGGGTTCGCCGGCCTGTTCACTCCGAGCCTCGGCGACCCGCTGCTGGCAGCCGGCTGCGACGGCGTCGGCACCAAGATCCTGCTGGGCAAGCAGGCCGGCCGGTTGCACGGCCTGGGCGTCGATCTGGTGGCGATGTGCGCCAACGACGTGCTGACCAGCGGCGCGCGGCCGGCGTTCTTCATGGATGTGATCACCTGCGGCAAGGTCGTCCCGGAGCGGGTCGCCGAGCTGGTCGAGGGCGTCGCGGACGGCTGCAGGCAGGCGGGGTGCGCCCTGCTCGGCGGCGAGACGGCGGAGCATCCCGACATGATGCCGGCCGACGATTTCGACATGGCCGGGTTCTGCGTCGGCGGCTGCGAGCGGCGGGAGATGATCTCAGGCGCCCGCTGTCAGGCCGGCGATGCGGTGATCGCGCTGGCCTCCAGCGGCCCGCACTCGAACGGGTTCTCGCTGATCCGCAAGCTGCTGGACCGGTCCGGGGCCACGCTGGACGACACGCCGCCCGAGCTGGGCGGCCGGTCGGTCGCCGACGCGCTGCTCGAGCCGACCCGGATCTACGCCGAGCCGGTGCGGATGCTCGTGGCAACGCTCGACGTCCGCGCGATGGCGCACATCACCGGCGGCGGGATCCCCGGCAACGTCGGCCGCTCGCTGCCCGCCGGAGTCGGCATGCGGCTCGACCTCTCGAGCTGGGAGCGGCCGGCTGTGTTCGGCTGGCTCGCCTCGCTCGGCGTTGAGGAGGACGAGATGCGGCGGGTGTTCAACCTCGGCGTCGGGTACATCGCCGTGGTGCCCGCGGACGCGGCCGAGCTGGCCGTCCGGGTGCTGACCGAGGCGGGCCAGACGGCGTGGGTCGCCGGCGAGCTGGTCGAGGGCGACGGGGTGGTGCTGCACTGAAGGCCGGCGTGCTGATCTCGGGATCCGGCACGAACCTTCAGGCGCTGATCGACGCGCCCGACATCGAGGTCGCCTGCGTGGTGTCGAGCCGTGCGGACGCGGGCGGGCTGGCCCGGGCCGAGGTGGCCGGACTGCCGGCGCTGGTCTCCGCCGACGAGGCGGAGACGCTCGAGTTCCTGGACCGCCACGCCGCCGGCGTCGTCGTGCTCGCCGGCTACATGCGCATCCTGTCGCCGGATTTCGTCCACCGGTACTCCGGGCGGATCCTCAACGTGCACCCGTCGCTGCTGCCGGCCTTTCCCGGCGCGACTGCGGTGACGGACGCTCTGGCGCACGGCGTCCGCGTCACCGGCGTCACCGTTCACCTGGTCGACAACGATCACGTGACCGCGGACTCGGGTCCGATCGTGCTGCAGGAGGCCCTGGCCGTTTCGTATGATGAGCCGCCCGAGGAGGTTCTGGGCCGGGTGCACGAGATCGAGCACCGGTTGCTTCCCGAGGCGGTGCGGCTGTTTGCGGCGGGCCGCCTCCAGGTGGAGGGACGGCGAGTGCGTGTGAAGGAGCCAGTGTGAGGATCGAGCGAGCGCTTGTGTCGGTCAGTGACAAGTCCGGGCTGGAGACGTTCGCCCGCGGGCTGCACGAGCTGGGGGTCGAGCTGGTCTCGACCTCGGGCACGGCCGCGGCGCTGGCCGAGGCCGGCATCCCGTTCGTCAGCGTCGAGGACCTGACCGGCGCGGCCGAGATGCTGGGCGGCCGCGTGAAGACGCTGCACCCGTCGATCCACGCCGGCATCCTTGCCCGCCGCGACCGGGCCGAGGACATGCGGACGCTCCAGGAGCAGGGCATCAAGCCGATCGACATGGTGGTCTGCAACCTCTATCCGTTCCGCGCCGTGGCGAACCGCCGCGAGGTGTCCGACCTCGAGGTGACCGAGAACATCGACGTCGGCGGCCCGACCATGGTGCGCGCGGCGGCCAAGAACAATCAGGCGGTAGCGGTGGTCACCGACCCCGAGCGCTACGGCTTCCTGCTGGACGAGCTGCACGCCGGCGCCGGGTCGTTGTCCAACGAGACGCGGCGAGATCTCGCGGGCGAGGCCTTCGCGCACACCGCAGGTTACGACGCCGCCATCTCGGCGTGGTTCACGGACACCGATCCCTTCCCCGAGCACGTCGTGCTCGATCTGGTGAAGGCCGGCGACCTGACCTACGGCGAGAACCCGCACCAGCGCGCCGCCCTGTACGTCGAGGCCGGGGCGCGGCGGCACCTGCTCTCGCGGATCGAGCAGCTGGGCGGCAGGGCGCTGTCGTTCAACAATCTGGGCGACCTGAACGCGGCTCGCTCCGCCGTCGCGGCCTTCCAGGTGCCGGCGTGCGTGATCGTCAAGCACGGCAACCCGTGCGGCGCCGCGGTCGGCGCGACGCTCGAAGAGGCCTACGCCAAGGCGCTGGCAGCAGACCCGCAGTCCGCCTACGGCGGCGTGATCGCCGTCAACCGCCCCGTCTCCGAGGAGCTGGCGCGAGCGCTGCACGAGCAGTTCGTCGAGGTGCTGTTCGCGCCCGGCTACGACGACGCCGGGCTCGAGGTGCTGCGGGGGAAGGGCGAGCTGCGAATCCTGGAGGACCGCGAGCGGCGCAAAGCCAGCCCGGGCGAGCGCGACTTCCGCCGCGTGCTGGGCGGCGTGCTCATCCAGGACCGCGACACGGACATCGACGACCGTGACGCGATGCGGGTGGTCAGCGAGGCCGCGCCCGACGAGCGCGGCTGGGGCGACCTGCTGTTCGCTTGGCGGCTGTGCAAGTACGTGAGGTCGAACGCGATCGTGATCGCCCGCGACCTGGCGTCGGTCGGCATCGGCGCCGGCCAGAGCAGCCGCGTCGACGCGGTGCGGCTGGCGGTCGAGAAGGCCGGCGACCGGGCGTCCGGCGCCGCGCTGGCATCCGACGCGTTCTTCCCATTCGACGACGGGCCGCGGGCCGCCGTGGCCGCCGGCATCAAGGCGATCATCCAGCCCGGCGGCTCGAAGCGCGACGACGAGGTCGTCGCCGCCGCGAACGAGCTGGGCGTGGCCATGGTCTTCACCGGCCGCCGCCACTTCCTGCACTAGTCGCCTGGTCAGGCCCGGTCGGCGACCGGGATCACGAACTTCAGCCCGGTATGCGTCGCGGACACGCGCGCCGTCTTCACGTCGTACATGCCGGCGTCGCGGCCGGCGCCCAGCACCATCGCCTCGGTCAGGTCGGCGCGGCCCTTCGGGCGGATCACCCAGATCGCGCCGTCGGAGGCGATCTGCGAGCGCAGCTCGGCGATCCGCGCCAGGTCGGACGGGTCGTCGACCTGCAGGAAGACCACGTCCGCTTGCCTGTCGCCGACCGCCTCGCCGGCGCCCACCAGCTCCGGATCGACGTCACCGACCAGCCGCACGCGCTGGCCGGGCTTGACGCCCAGCTTGTCGGCCAGGGTCTTCGGGTTGGCGATGTCGCGCACCCACCTGGCCGCCTCCTTCGCGCCCAGCTCGAGCACCAGCGGCGGCCCGCCCGCGTGCTCGATCGTCAGCCAATCGCTGTCGACGGCCGTGCCCGTGATGGCCGAGCGCGGCACCTTGAGGCGGAACGGGCTGCGCACGATCACCTCGTCGGTCTCGAGCAGCGCCTTGGCCTCGGCCTCGTCGCCGCCCGAACGCACCAGGCACCGCACCTCGCGTCCCATCCGACAACTCTATCCCGAGCGCTTCAGCCGCCCGTGGCGCTTGGCGTACTGCTCGCCACGGCGGAAGACCAGCAGCCCGACCGGGATGGCGATCGCGCCGATCAGGAGCAGCGGCCAGATGTCGTCCCACACCTCGCTGACGCTGGCGCCGTCGATGATCGCGCGGCGGGCGCCCTCCAGCGTGTACGTGGCCGGCGAGATCACGGACAGCCACTGCATCCACTGCGGCAGGATGGTCACCGGGTAGTAGACGCCGGAGACCACCAGCAGCAGCCCCTGGGCGATGAAGCCGAGCTGCGTGCCCTTCTCCGGCGAGATCAGCGGGAGCACCGCGGTCATCATGCCGATGCCGATGAACGAGAACGACGAGACGGCCAGCACCACGGCCGCCGCGGTGAAGTCCGGCTGCTCGAAGTGGATATCCAGAAACAGCGCCACCGCCCCGAACAGCAGGACGGTGCGCAGCACGCCGTAGAGCACCGCGAACGCGCCCATGCCGAGCAGGTGCGCGGGCCGCGAGAGCGGCGCCATGAACGTGTACTCGATCGTGCCCTCCCAGCGCTCCCAGGCGACGGTCTCGGTGACGATCTCGAAGATCAGCCCCAGGTACGACCAGATCACCGCGCCGATCAGCAGCACGATGGTCGCCTCGTTGACGTCCAGCTGGCCGCCCGCCGCCTCCACGCCCTTGGCGATGAAGACGATCGTCAGCGTGTTGGCGACCGTGTACAGGAACCAGGCGACCTCCCACCATGCGAACCGGCGGATCAGGTAGATGTTGCGCTCGACGATGCCGGCGAAGCCGGTCAGCTCGCGGCGGAATGCTCCCTGCTCGAGCTGCATCAGGCTCGTACCTCCTGGTCGTCCTCGTCCTCGTCCTCGAACGCCCGGCCGGTGGCGTTGAGGAACGCCTGCTCGAGCGTGTCGGCGCCGTACAGGCGCTTGATCTCGTCGACGCCGCCCAGGCACAGCAGCTCGCCGTGGTGGAGGATCCCGACCCGGTCGGCGAGCGCCTCGGCCTCGGCCATGTCATGTGTGCAGAGCAGGATCGTGGCGTCGTGCTCCGCGCGCATCTTGCGGATGAACGCCTGTACCTCGAGCTTCGAGCGCGGATCGAGCCCGGTGGTCGGCTCGTCCAGCAGCAGCAGCACGGGCGAGGTCAGCAGCGCGCGCGCCAGCGCGACCTTCTGCTGCATGCCCCGCGAGAGGTCCTCCATCGGCTCGTCGCGCCGGTCCGCCGGGAAGCCGACCTGCTGCAGGATCTGCGGGATCCGCTCGCGGGTCTGGCGCGGGCCGAGCCCGTAGAACCGGGCGGAGTAGCTGAGGTTCTCGACCGGCGACATGCGCTTGAAGAACGACGCCTCGACGGACACCCGGTTGACCAGGCGCTGGACGGCCCGCGGCTTTGCGAACACGTCGATGCCGAACACCTCGGCGCTGCCGCCGTCGTGCAGGAGCAGCGTCGAGAGCAGGCGGACGAGCGTCGACTTGCCTGAGCCGTTCTGCCCGAGGATCGCGACGCACTCGCCGCGGGCGATCTGGAAGCTGACGTCGTGCAGCGCCGGCACGCGGCGGCGCGGCCCGAAGCGGCGCGAGCCGTCGCGGCGGATGAAGTCCTTGCGCAGGTTGTCGACCGAGACGGCCGGTAAGGCGGACACGGGGCATCCTCTCCGGGACGCGGTGGCACCGCCGGCACGGCGCAGGGGCCTTCGCGGGCGGTCGGACGCGTATGGGGCTGGCGGCGGGCGCGCGGAGCGCGCAGCGGGCGCGCTCGGCGGAATCGATCGTAGCACCGCCGAGAACCCGTCGTCTGTTGCAGATTTCGCAACGCGATCTCGGCGATATTGACATCGTCCGATGCGAGGCGGAAGATGCCCTGTCATCTTTCACCCAATTTGCTTCAGAAAGGGGTGCGCATGAGCTCGGAGCAGCGCTCGGATGCCGAGCAGCTTGCGGAATTCGGCTACAAGCAGGAGCTCCACCGGACGCTCGGGAGCTTCTCGTCGTTCGCCGCAGGATTCAGTTACATCTCGATCCTGACGGGCATGTTCCAGACGTCGTATCTCGGCTTCCTCTTCGCCGGGCCGGCATTCATCTGGGCGTGGCTGGTCGTCCTCTTCGGACAGATGATGGTCGCACTGCAGTTCGCGGAGCTGTCGGCGCACTACCCGCTGGCGGGCTCGGTGTACCAGTGGTCGAAGCAGGTCGCCGGCAAGGCCTGGTCTTGGAACACGGGATGGGTCTACCTGTGTGCACAGATCGTCACCGTCCCCGCGGTGGCGCTGGCCTGGCAGGTCATCCTGCCGCAGATCTCGACCCGGTTCCAGGTGTTCAAGTGCTCACCCAGCGACACCTGCCCGGATCCCAGCTTCCCACTGTTCAACAACCCGGACTTCGCCAAGAACGCGATCCTGCTGGGCATCGTCATGATCACACTGACGACGATCATCAACGTGCTCGGGGTGAGCGTGCTGTCCAGGATCAACAACGTCGGCGTTGCGGCCGAGCTGGTCGGCGCCAGCGGCCTGGTGATCCTGTTCCTGATCCACGCCAACCGCTCGCCCACCGACGTCCTGACGACGACGGCGAACACGGCGAACGTCCCCGTCGACCACGCCTGGGGCTACCTGGGTGCGTTGCTGGTCGGCGCCATCATGCCGCTGTACGTGATGTACGGGTTCGACTCGGCCGGATCGCTCGCTGAGGAGACGGACGAGCCGCGCAAACGGGCGCCGCGCGCCATCATCCAGGCGCTGGCCACGGCCGGCACGATGGGCTTCCTGCTGATCCTGTTCGGCACGATGGCCGTCAGCGACTCCCTGTACCCGGATGGGCTGGGGGCCGGCGGGCTCGCGCTGATCACCAAGGACGTGCTCGGTGACTTCTGGGGCGACGTGTTCCTGTGGGACTGCGCGCTGGCGATCTTCGTGTGCTGCCTCGCGATCCACGCGATGTCGGTGCGCATTCTGTTCGCGATGGGCCGGGACAACAACCTGCCCGGCGGCGCCAGGCTGGCCTCGGTCTCCGGCACCCGGCGGGTGCCGGTGTTCCCGGCCGTCCTGGTCGGCGCGATCGCGATCGCCATCCTGGCGCTCAACATCGCCAACCCGTATGCCGTGACGATCGTCCTCGGTCTGGGGATCATCTACATGTACCTGGCATACCTGGGCGTCACGATCCCGCTCTTCCAGCGGCGGCTGGCGGGCTGGCCGAAGGAGCTTCCGACCGCCAATCAGGGCCTGTTCAGGCTGGGCGGCGTGGCGCTTCTGACCAACGGCATCGCCATCGTCTACGGCTCGTTGATGGTGATCAACCTGGCCTGGCCGCGTGACTACTTCTACGGAACGAAGTGGTACCAGCAGTACGGGCCGATCCTGGGCGTCGCCCTGGCGGTCGGCGCCGGGCTGATCGTCTACTACGGCTATCAGAAGAACAAGATGGAGGTCCTGCCGGAGCACCGCGCGGGCACCGCCGAGGCGATGGCCGAGGTCACCCAGCCGCCGATCCACGGCGGCCCATGACCTGAGCGGAGACACCGGGGCGGCCCGCACCAGGCGGGCCGCCCCGCCTTCGCGCCGGATGCCTGTGTGACAATGAGTGCTGTGACGATGGAACAGGAACGCCTGCGCAAGCTCGTCCGCCGCGACCTGGTCGTGGTGGCGATGGGCAGCCTGATCGCGATCTGGACGTACAGCCTGGTCGCCGCAGTGGAGCTGGGATCGCTCTCGGAGCTCACGGCGGGGCGCGTCCAGGTGGCCGTGGCCGTCCTCGTCTCGGTGTTCTGTATCTACTGGTGGGCGGCCGGGCCGCCCGAGTTCATGCGCGAGCGCGTGATGGTGCTGATCCCCGTGTTCCTGATCGCGGGCCCTGGGCTGCTCGGCGTCCACTACCTGGGCGGTGGCATGGTGGTCGGCATCCTGTCCGGCGCCGTCGGGTTCGCCGCGGCGGCCGTGTTGGGCCTGATGTGGGGCGGCCGACGGCGCGGACGCGCCTGACGCCGCGCACCCGGCCACCCGCCTATCCTTCCGGGCGCGATGAGCGCGCAGTACATCTACACGATGCACCGGGTCCAGAAGTTCCACGGACCCGAGCGGCAGGTGCTCCGCGACATCACGCTGTCGTTCTACCCGGGCGCCAAGATCGGCGTGCTCGGGCCGAACGGCGCGGGCAAGTCGACGCTGCTGCGGATCATGGCGGGGCTGGACGAGCCGTCGAGCGGCCGCGCCGAACTGGCGCCCGGCTCGACCGTCGGCCTGCTGTCGCAGGAGCCGCAGCTCGACCCGGCGAAGGACGTGCGCGGCAACGTCGAGGACGGTGTCGCCGAGAAGCGCGATCTGCTCGAGAAGTTCAACCAGCTGTCGCAGCGGTTCACCGAACCGATGTCCGACGAGGAGATGACGGCGCGGCTCGAGGAGCAGGGCGAGGTGCAGGATCGGATCGAGCGGCTCGACGCCTGGAACCTGGACCGCGACCTCGACGTCGCGATGGACGCGCTGCGGTGCCCGCCGTCCGACACCGACGTTGCCACGCTGTCCGGCGGTGAGCGGCGGCGCGTCGCGCTGTGCCGGCTGCTGCTCTCGGCGCCCGACCTGCTGCTGCTGGACGAGCCGACGAACCACCTGGACGCCGAGTCGGTCGCCTGGCTTGAGCAATTCCTCGAGCGCTTCTCCGGCACCGTTCTGGCCGTCACCCACGATCGCTACTTCCTGGACAACGTCGCCGGGTGGATCCTCGAGCTCGACCGCGGCCACGGCATACCCTTCCAGGGCAACTACTCGTCGTGGCTCGAGCAGAAGGAGGCGCGGCTGGGTATCGAGGAGAAGCAGGCGTCGGCCCGCCGGCGCACGCTGCAGCGCGAGCTGGAGTGGGTGAGGATGGCACCGCGCGCCCGGCACGCCAAGTCCAAGGCGCGGGTGGACGCGTACGAGAAGCTGCTGGCCGACGAACAGGACTTCAAGCTGGACTCGGTCGAGATCCACATCCCGGCCGGCGAGCGGCTGGGCGACAAGGTGGTCGAGGCGAAGGACCTCTCCAAGGGCTTCGGCGACCGCCTGCTGATCGAGGATCTCTCGTTCTCGCTGCCGCCCGGAGGCATCGTCGGCGTGATCGGCCCGAACGGCGCAGGCAAGACGACGCTGTTCCGGATGATCGTCGGCGACGAGCAGCCAGACGGCGGCGTACTGGAGATCGGCGAGTCGGTGCAGATCGCCTACGTCGACCAGGCCCGGGCCGAGCTCGACCCGGCGAAGTCGGTGTGGCAGGAGGTCTCGGGCGGCAAGGATCTGATCCACCTGGGCAAGCGCGAGGTCAACTCGCGGGCCTACGTGGCGTCGTTCAACTTCCGCGGCGGCGACCAGCAGAAGCGGGTAGGCGACCTCTCCGGCGGTGAGCGCAACCGCCTGCACCTGGCCAAGCTGCTGCGCAGCGGCGGCAACTTGCTGCTGCTCGACGAACCGACCAACGACCTGGACGTCGACACACTGCGCGCGCTCGAGGTGGCGCTCGACGACTTCGCCGGCTGCGCGGTGGTGATCTCGCATGACCGCTGGTTCCTGAACAGGGTGGCGACGCACATGCTGGCGTTCGAGGGCGATTCGCAGGTGACGTGGTTCGAGGGGTCGTACGACGAGTACGAAGAGCACCGCCGCAAGCTGCTGGGCGACGAGGCGGCACAGCCCCACCGGATCACGTACAAGCCGCTCGTCCGCAGCTAGGCCTCAACCGCCGCGCCGCGGATGCCGATTCCGTGGGTGAGATGTTCGCCCGCCGCTTCGCCACCGTCGTCGCCTGCCTGAAGATCCTGTTCGGCGCCGTCGAGCTGTCGACCGGGCTGATCTGGCTGTTCGTGGCGCCGTCCGGCGTTCGGCACCAGATCCAGCGCCTGGTCGACTGGATGGCGTCGCAGCAGCCGGACAACCCGGCGGTCGAGATGCTCCAGCGGCAGCTGCCGACGCTGTTCGCCCACGGCACGCTGGTCGCGCTGGGGCTGATCCTGCTCGGCTCCGTCAAGCTGGCCGGCGCGGCCGGCTTCCTCTCCGGGCGGCCGTGGGGTTACTGGCTGTTCGTCGCCAGCCTCGTAGCGCTGCTCCCGTTCGACGTGCGCTCGGCCGCCGCCGACGGCTCGCCGTTCGCGTGGCTCTTCGTGGCGCTCGACCTCGTCATCCTCGCGGCGCTGCTCTGGTTCCGCGGAGTCCTGGCGGGCCGGCCGGTCGCGCTCGCGGCGGCGGGCGACTCCGGCACCGGCGCCCACCCCTCGGCGTAAGCCCCGCCCGCCGCGCCGCCGCGCCGCGGCGCGCTTGGCCGTGGCGTGCCGGGCACAGTGCCGTGCTCGGTGCCGGGCACAGTGCCAGGGCCGACGGCCGCCGTGACGCTTCCGTGGCCGGTTCGGCACGGGTCGTCGCGCGATCGTTGCGGTCGGCCCGCGACTGCGGCGCCCCGATGCGCTAGGCGCGACTCCGGTGCGGTGCCCGAGACGGACCCCGGCACGGTGCCGGATTCGGTACCCGAGTCGGCCGCCACCGGTGACGACCTGCACGGGTTTCGCGCCAGCTGGTTCCGCACGACGTCGACCTCGCGGCCGATCATGTGGGTCATCCGCCACCACAGGTCGTGCGCGGTGATGGCCGCCTTGACCCTGTAGCTCTGGCCGTAGATCCCCGCTGGTTCATCCCCGTCAGGTAGAGGACGGCCTCGCGCAGCGTCTTCGACGGGATCGTGCCCGTGTTGATGCAGACGCCGCCCATCATGTGCCCGCGGTCGACCACGGCGGCGCGTCGGCTGAGCTTGGCGGCCTGGATCGCAGCCTTCTGTCCCGCCGGCCCCGAGCCGACGGCCACCAGATCCGAAGTCGTAACCCACGGCACGGTTATCGGCACACCGCAATGCGCGTTGAGCCGGGAGGTGGTACCGTCGCCGTTGCGCGCACCGCGTCCCGGTTGCGCGGTTCGCAACATGCAGTCGGCCGACAAAGCTCTCAGGATCCTCAGTCTGTTCGACGAGCACCACGCCGAGCGCGGGGTGTCGGAGCTCTCCCGGCTGCTCGGCGTCCACAAGAGCACCACGTCGCGGATGCTGGCCGCGATGGAGGCCCGCGGCTTCGTTGCCCGCAGCGGCGAGCGCTACCGGCTGGGCCCGGAGATCGTGCGACTGGGCGGCCTCGCGCTGCACGGCCTCGGTCTGACCGACGCCTGCCGGCCAGCCATGGCGTCGCTCGCCGAGAGCACCGGCGAGACCGTCAACCTCGCCGTCGCCGACGGCGGCGCCGCGCTCAACATCGACCAGATCGGGGCGGCCCACCTGGTCGGCGTCACGGACTGGACCGGCCGCCGGCTGCCGCTCGCCAAGACCGCCAACGGCAAGGTGCTGGTCGCGTTCGGCGCGGCCGCGATCGACGCGCCGTCGCCCGAGCTGGCCGAACAGATCGCCCAGGCCCGCCGGGTCGGCTACGCAATCGCGGTCGAGGAGCTGGAGCCGGGCCTGGTCGCCGTCGCGGCACCGGTGCTTGACGCCGATGGCGGCTGCGTCGCGGCGATCAGCGTGTCCGGGCCGCTGTACCGGATCGGCCCGGCGCGGGTCGTCGAGCTGGCCGGCCACTGCCAGACCGCCGCCCGCACGGCGTCGCATCGCCTGGGCTACCGGCGCAGCGCGGCCTGATCGGAGATGATGGCTCCCCCGACCGAAGGAGAACGCGATGAGCTCGAGCGCTGAGATCGGCACCTTCGACTACGTCGTCGTCGGCGGCGGCACCGCCGGCGCCATCGTCGCCGCCCGGCTGTCGGAGGACCCCGACACCCGTGTCTGCCTGATCGAGGCTGGGCCTTCCGATGTCGGCATGGACGACGTGCTGCTCCTGCGCCGCTGGCTGTCGCTGCTCGAAGGCCCGATCGACCTCGCATACCCGACCACGCTGCAGCCGCGGGGCAACGCCCACATCGTTCACTCGCGCGCCGCCGTCCTCGGCGGCTGCTCGTCGCACAACACGCAGATCTTCTTCAAGCCGTTCCCCGGCGACTGGCAGGACTGGGTCGACCGCGGCGCCGCCGGCTGGGAGCCGGAGGGCATGGATCAGTACTACGACCGCCTCCAGACGGTGCACCAGATCGTCGCCGAGAAGGACCGCAACCCGCTGCTGCTGGACTGGATCCCGTCCGCGGCCGAGGCCGCCGGCGTACAGGCCAACCCCGACTGGAACGCCGCGCCGTTCCACGACGGCGTCGGCTTCCTCGACGTCGGCTACGACCCGGAGACCGGCGTCCGCTCGTCGTCCAGCGTCGCCTACCTGCACCCGATCATGGGCCGGCGCCCGAACCTGACGATCCTCACTGACAGCTGGGTACGGCGTGTCAACCTCGAGAACGGCCGCGCCGTCTCCGTCAGCACGGACAACGGCGAGGCGCGGGCCGAGCGCGAGATCATCGTTTGCGGAGGCTCGATCGACACGCCCCGCCTGCTGCTGCTGTCGGGGATCGGGCCGGCGGACGATCTCGGCGAGCTGGGCATCGAGGTGCAGCACGGCCTCCCCGGCGTCGGCGAGAACCTGATCGACCACCCGGAGTCGATCATCATCTGGGAGCTCAAGGATCCGCTCCCGCCGCAGGGCGTGATGGAGGCGGACTGCGCGCTGTTCGTCAACCGCTTCGACCGCGACTTCCGGCCCGACCTGATGTACCACACCTACCAGCTGCCGTTCACCTTCAACACGGAGCGGCTGGGGTACCCGGTGCCGGAGCACTGCATCTGCATGACGCCGAACATCCCGCGGTCGCGGTCGGTCGGCCGGATGTGGCTGCTGTCGAAGGATCCGGCGATCAAGCCGGCACTCGACTTCCGCTACTTCACGGACGAGGAGGGCTACGACGAGCAGACGATCGTCGACGGCCTGAAGATCGCCCGCGAGGTGGCCAACACTGAGCCGTTCAAGAGCATGCTCCGCCGCGAGGTGGCGCCGGGGCCGGATCTGCGCACAGACGAGGAGCTGTCCCGCTACGGCCGCGCCGCCCATCACACGGTCTACCATCCGTCGGGCACGTGCCGGATGGGCGCGGCCGATGATGAGCTGGCGGTCGTCGATCCGGAGCTTCGCGTGCGCGGCGTCGAGGGCCTCTCGATCGCCGACGGGTCGATCTTCCCGAGTATGCCCACCGTCAACCCGATGGTCGGCACCTTCATGATCGGGGAGAAGGCGGCCGACATGATCAGAGAGCGCAACCGATGAGGTCGGATGGCCGAGTACCGCATCACCTACTGGCGTGACATCCCATCGATGGTCACCGCCCGCGACGAGTCGGGGGCCACGGCCAAGGTGCAGCTCCCGGACCGGTTCCAGGAGCTGATCGATCAGCGGGCGATGGATCTCGGCCTCGCCGGCACGAACGAGTACCTCGAGCAGTGGCGGCTGGGCGAGTGGGAGGCGGCCGACGGCACGCCCGACACGGTGGCCGCGGCCGTCGCGACGAGGCTGGACGAGGAGTTCGCAGAATGAGCATCGCGGAGCTGCTGGGCGATTCACGGCCGGTGTTGTCTGACGGCGCGATCGGCACGATGCTGCAGGCGGCCGGGCTGATGCCGGGCACGTCGCCCGAGATCTGGAACGTCGAGCACGAGGACCGGCTGCGCGTGATCCACACCGCGTACGCCGATGCCGGCGCGCACCTGCTGACCACCAATACGTTCGGCGGCACGCGGCCGCGGCTGGCGCTCCACGGCCTGGAGGACCGCGCGCACGAGCTGAACGAGGCCGGCGCGCGGCTGGCCCGCGAGGTCGCCGACGCCTCCGGCGTGCTGGCCATGGGCAGCATGGGCCCGACCGGCGAGCTGATGGAGCCGCTCGGCCTCTACACGCACGATCAGGTGGTCGACCTGTTCGCCGAGCAGGCGGCGGGGCTGGCCGCCGGCGGCGCGCAGCTGCTGCTGGCCGAGACGTTCAGCGACCTGGGCGAGGTGCGGGCCGCCGTCGAGGGCGCGCGCCGCGCCGCGCCCGACGTTCCGTTGGCGGTGACGATGACCTTCGACGTCAAGGGCCACACGATGATGGGCGTCAGCCCGTCGCACGCGCTGCACGAGATTGCAGCCATGGGCATCGAGCTGATCGGCGGCAACTGCGGATCCGGCCCCGAGGAGATCGAGCAGGTGATGACCGTGATGTCGGCAGAGCGCCCGGGCGGTGTGCTGCTGATGGCGCAGAGCAACGCCGGCCTGCCGCAGCTGGTCGGCGACGAGTTCCGCTACGGCGGCACGCCCGAGGTGATGGCGCGCTACGCCGTGCGCATGCAGGAGCTGGGCGTCGACGTGATCGGCTCGTGCTGCGGCAGCACCCCCGCGCACACCGCCGCCATGCGCGAGTCGCTGGGCGCCGGCCTCCGAGCCTGAGCCCGTGCCTTTCTTCGAGCCTCCGCAACCCCCGGCCGAGCCGGAGCCGGAATGGCCGGTCGTCAGTCCGCCCGACTGGGCCGGCCCTGCTCGGAACGTTCTTGGCATGCCGGTCGGAGAGCGGGTTGTTCTAGTGCATCGCGCAGACCTCGCCATCGCCGTGACGACGATGGTCGCGTTCCCGAACGGCGTCGTGTTCCAGCTGCTGATCCGCGGAGCCGACCCGCGGATCGACGAGGTGTTGTACGGGCCACGGCCCTTGCGGCGATCGCAGCAAGGCGTCCTCGCCGACGAGGTCTTCCGACTCGGCGTTGCCACCGCGGACGGCACCGCCGCCAGCTACTCGGCCTGGTACGGCGGCGACGCCGCCGATCCCCCATCGGCACCTCACCTGACCGAATACGGCGGGGGTGGCGGCGGCGGGGGCGAGTGGGAGCACGGATACTGGCTCTGGCCGCTTCCGCCGGAAGGCGCCTTCGAGTTCGTCTGCGAGTGGCCGGCACTCGATGTGTCGGAGACCCATGTCAGCGTCGACCCGGCGCCGATCCGCGCCGCAGCCGCCCGTTCGTTGACACTCTGGGATGAGAATCAGACCCGCCGCGAAGGCGGCTGGACGTCGTACTAGTCGCCTAGCTCGGCGCGGCGGCGGACGACGTATTCCTGCAGCTCGTCGCGGACCGCATCGTCCAGTGGCGGCTGCTGGTATTCGTCGAGCGCCTCACGCCAGAGCAGGCCGGCCCGCGCCGTCGCATCGTTGCCGCCGTTGCGCTCCCAGCGCTCGTAGTTCTCCGTGGACGACAGCAGCGGCCGGTAGAAGCAGTCGCGGAACCGCTCCAGCGTATGCACCGCGCCGAGGAAATGCCCGCCCGGCCCGACCTCCTCATGTGCCCCGAACGCCAGGCTGGCCTCGTCGATCTCGAGCGGCGTGAACTCCTCTCTGAGCATCCGCAGGATCTCGATGTCGACGATGAACTTCTCGTAGCAGGAGACCAGCCCCGACTCAAGCCAGCCCGCCGAGTGCATCACCCAGTTCACGCCCGCGAGGAACGTGGGCAGCATCGTCATCATCGCCTCGTACGACGCCTGGGCGTCGACCGTCTGGCTGGCGGTCAGGGCGCCGCCCGAGCGGAACGGCAGCCCGTAGTGGCGCGCCAGCTGCCCGGTGCAGAGCAGGCCGAGCGCTGACTCCGGCGTGCCGAAGCTGGGCGACCCCGACTGCATGTCGGTGTTCGACAGGAACGATCCGAACAGCACGGGCGTGCCCGGCCGCACCAGCTGCGCCAGCGCGATCCCGGCGAACGCCTCCGCCAGCTGCTGGGCGAGCGAGGCCGGGATGCTGACCGGCGACATGGCGCCCATCAGCAGGAACGGCGTGATCACGACCGGCTGGCCGGCGCGGACGTACTCCATCATCGCCGCCAGCATCCGGTCGTCGTAGCGCAGCGGCGAATTGACGTTGATCAGCGAGATCGAGACAGGGGTCGCCTCGATCGCCTCGCGCCCGCCGAACAGGATCTCGCTCATGCGGATCGTGTCCACGGCGTTGGGACCGGAGGTGACCGAGCCCATGTACGGCTTGTCGGTCAGCGTCTGCAGCGCGTACACCATGTCCAGGTGGCGGGAGTCGAGCGGCGTGTCGTTCGGCTCGCAGATGGTGCCGCCGGCGGAGTCCAGCTGGGGGAAGTGCTGCGACAGCATGGCGAAGCGGCGGAAGTCCTCGATCGTCGCCTCCCTCCGCGTGTCGCCCTCGCGGACGAAGGGCGGGCCGTAGACCGAGGCGAACACCATGTGCTCGCCTCCCAGGTGGATGTCGTGCTCGCGGTTGCGGGCCTGGACGTCGAACTCGCGAGGCGCCTTGGCCACCTGCTCCATCACGAAGTCGGGGTCGAGCACCACGTTCTGGCCGTCGGTCTTCTGACCGGCCTTCGCGAATATCTCCACAGCCTCCGGCAGCACGAACTCCACGCCGATCTCGGAGACGATCCTCCGCCAGCCGCGATCGAGCGTCGCGACGGCGTCCTCGGAGAGGATCTCGTACCTCGGCATCCTGTTGACGAACATGCTGGCGCTCCTCTAAGCTGGTTAATGGAACAATCGTTCCACATCGTGAGTCGAACTGCAATGCAGACCGGGACACAGGCCATTGACAGAGCCGCGCAGCTCCTCGTCCTCGTCGTCGAGAGCGACGAGTCGAGCAGCGTGGGCGAGCTGGCCGAGGCCGCCGGACTTCCCAAGAGCACCGTCTCCCGTGTGGTCTCCGCACTCGAGCGGCAGGGGCTCGTCCAGCGGCAGGGATCGCGGGGCGGCATCCGCCCCGGCCCGGTGCTGCTCGGCCTGGCCCGCCGCGGCGTCTCGGGAGACGACATCGTCGCCCTCTGCCGCGACACGCTGGAGCGGCTGGGCGAGGCGAGCGGGGAGACGATCGACCTGGCGGTGCCCGTGCCCGGCGGCTCGGAGCTGTATCTCGACCAGGTCGACAGCCGGCATTTCCTGGGCACCGTCAACTGGGTCGGCCGCCGGCTGCCGCACCACTGCACATCCGTCGGCAAGGTCTTCATGGCGTTCGGCGCGGCCAGCTCGCCGGCGCGCCTCGAGCGGTTCACCCCGGCGACGATCACCGGCCCCGATCGGCTTGCCGAAGAGCTGCGCAGCGTTCGCGCGCGCGGCTACGCGATCACCGTCGGCGAGCTGGAGCCGGGCCTGGTCGCAGTCGCCGCCCCGGTGCTCGGATCGGATGGGACCGCGATCGCCGCAATCAGCATCTCCGGGCCGCAGCTGCGGCTCGACGGTGATCGGCTGGAGCAGCTTGGCGACCTGCTCGTCTCCGAGATCGCCGCACTCTCCGAGCGACTTGGCCACAATCCCCTGACGAAGGGAGCCGCATGACACACGACGAGATTCTGCAGGGGTTGTACGAGAGGACGCTGGTCGGGGACGCGCCGACGGTCAAGGATCTGACCAACGCCGGCCTCGAGGCCGGCCTCGATCCCGAGAAGATGCTGTACGACGGGCTGATCCCGTCGCTCGAGGAGGTCGGCGCGCGCTTCGAGCGCGGCGACTTCTTCGTGCCCGAGATGCTCATTGCCGCCCGGGCGATGCAGGGCGCGCTCGACATCCTCCGGCCGTTGCTGGCCGAGACCGGGGCCAAGCCGGTCGGCACCTTCGTGATGGGCACGGTCAAGGGCGACGTCCACGACATCGGCAAGAACCTCGTCAACATCATGCTGGAGGGCGCAGGTTTCACCGTCCACGACCTCGGCGTCAACGTGGCGCCCGAGAAGTTCGTCGAGCAGGTCGTCGAGCACGAGCCCGACATCGTCGGCTTCTCGGCGTTCCTGACCACCACGATGCCGATGTTCAAGGCCAACATCAACGCGCTGGAGAAGGCGGGGCTGCGCGACAAGGTGATCGTCATGGTGGGCGGCGCGCCGGTCACGCAGGAGTACGCCGACGCGGTCGGCGCCGACGCGTACGCGGCCGACGCCTCGACGGCGGTGCGCAAGGCCAAGGATCTGATCGAGCGCCAACGCCAGGCGGCGGTCACCGCGTGAACGACTCGGCCGCAGCACGCCTCCGAGAACTGGCCGCCGGCGCGAGCGTGGAGGTCACGCCGCGCGGCGCGGCCGACGTTCCCGGCCTGCTGCCGGCGGGCACGCATGTCTACATCACCGCGCTGCCCGGTGCCGGGGCCGAGGGCCTGGTGTCGGCCGCGGCGGCAATCCGTTCGGGCGGCTGCGTCCCGATCCCGCACATCAGCGCCCGCAGCATCGCCGGCGAGCGGCAGCTGGACGAGCTGCTCGGCGCGCTGGCCGGCGAGGCCGGGGTCGACGACGTGCTGGTGATCGGCGGCTCCGTCAAGGAGCAGGCCGGCCCCTATGCGAGCTCGATGGACGTGCTCGGCTCGGGCCTGCTCGAGCGGCACGGCATCCGCCGGGCCGGTGTGGCCGGGCACCCCGAGGGCAGCCCGGACATCCCGCGCGACGCCGAGGACCGCGCGCTCGCCTGGAAGAACGCGTTCGCGCGCGACCACGGGATCGAGCTGCGCGTCGTCACCCAGTTCGCGCTGGCGTCCGACCCGTACCTGGCGTACGAGCGGCGGATCCGTGACGCGGGCAACCGGCTGCCGGTGATCGCCGGCCTGCCGGGCGTCACCTCGCCGGGGACACTGCTCAAGTACGGCATGGCGTGCGGCATCGGCCCGTCGCTGGAGATCCTGCGCAAGAAGTCGGGCGGACTGCTGAAGCTGGCCACCACGCGCCAGTGGAAGCCCACCGAGATCGCCGAGGAGATCGCCGCCGCCAGCGCGGCCGACCCGGCCAACCTGATCTCCGGGATGCACCTGTTCCTGTTCGGCGGGCTCGAGCGCTCCGCTGAGTGGCTGGCGGAGATGCGCGGCGCCGGCGCCGAGGCGGTGACCGCCTGATGGACACCGTCCTTGAGTCCCGGTCGTCGACGTTCGTGATCGGCGCCGGCAGGCCCTTCTGCATCATCGGCGAGCGGATCAACCCGACGGGCCGCAAGGCCTTCCAGGCCCAGCTGCAGGCGGGCGACCTCTCGCAGGTCGCGATCGACGTCGCCGAGCAGGTCGAGGGCGGTGCCGACATGCTCGACGTCAACGTCGGCGACCCGCTGGCGGACGAGATCGCGCTGATGGAGCAGGCGGTGAAGATGGTGCAGGGCCTGACCGAGGTGCCGCTGTGCATCGACTCGTCGGTGGTCGAGGCGCTGGAGGCGGGGCTGTCCGCCTACGAGGGCAAGGCTCTGGTCAACTCCGTGACCGGCGAGGACGAGCGGCTGGAGCGGATCCTGCCGATCGTCGCCCGGCACGGCGCCGCCGTGATCGCGCTGGCCAACGACGACGAGATCCCGATGGAGCCGGAGCGCCGGCTGGAGGTGGCGCGCAAGATCGTGTCCGCCGCCGGCGACCACGGCATCCCGCCCGAGGACGTGGTGATCGACCCGCTCGCCATGCCGGTCGGCGCGGAGCCGCGCGCGGTGACGCTGTTCATCGAGACGGTGCGCCTGATCCGCGAGCACCTCGGCGTCAACATGACCTGCGGCGCCTCGAACACGTCGTTTGGGCTACCCGGTCGGCACGTGCTGAGCGCGACGTTCCTCGCAATCTCCGAGAGCCACGGGCTGACCAGCGCCATCATGGACGCCCGGTCCCCGCAGTGCGTCGAGGCGGTGCGCGCCGCCGACCTGCTGCTCGGCCACGACGAGTGGGGCGGTCG
Source organism: uncultured Actinomycetes bacterium (assembly GCA_963809205.1). Lineage (GTDB taxonomy): Bacteria > Actinomycetota > Thermoleophilia > Gaiellales > JAICJC01 > DATLLN01. The sequence continues at coordinate 100,503 of CAWEIS010000010.1, forward strand.
CTGGATCGCGGCCCACAGGGCAAGGCAGGCGGCCGTGGCATCGTGAGCTTCGAGGCCGTCGACGCAGGCACTGGCCGCGTCCGGCTGACCTTCAAGCCGGAGGGTGGCGAGGTGCGCGTCCCCCAGGGGACGACCGTGTTCGACGCCGCCAGCTGGAACGGCATCGCCATCGACTCGACCTGCGGCGGCCACGGCACGTGCCGCAAGTGCAAGGTCAAGGTGCTGGACGGCGACGTGCCGGTCGACCGGCTCGACCCGCGCGCGTTCCAGCCGGACGAGCTGCGCGACGGCTGGCGGCTGGCCTGCCGGGCGATCGCTCGCGACGACCTGCAGATCGAGGTGCCGCCGCTGCAGACGCGGCCCAAGGCGGCGCTGGTCGGCGTCGGCCGCCACGTGATCCTCCGCCCGGCCGTGCAGAAGCGCTACCTGGAGCTGGAGGAGCCGACGCTGGAGGATCAGACGTCCGATCTCGAGCGGGTGCTGGCCGCCATCGACGACCTGGAGCTGCGGGTTGAGCTGACGGCGGTGCGGCGGCTCGGGCAGGTGCTGCGCTCGTCGGACTTCAAGGTGACCGCGGTGATCTGCGACGACGTGCTGATCGATGTGGAGGCGGGCGATACGACCGAGCGGCGGTTCGCGATCGCCTTCGACCTGGGGACGACGACCGTGGTGGCTACGTTGCTCGACCTGTCGACCGGCCAGCCGGTCGCCGTGCGCTCGATGCTGAACCGCCAACAGCCGTTCGGCGCCGACGTGATCTCGCGGGTCTCGGCGACGATGACCGACCCGGACGCGCTGGAGATGCTGCAGACCCGCGCCCACGAGACCCTCAACCAGCTGACCACCGAGGTCTGCGAGGAGGCGTCGGTCGACCCGGCCGAGGTCTACGAGATCGTCCTCTGCGGCAACGTCACGATGACCCAGATCGCGCTCGGCATCGACCCCGAGCCGCTGTCGATGGCGCCGTTCATCATCACGGCGCGGACGCTCCCGCCGGCCACCGCGCTCGACTTCGGCGTTCACGTCAACCCGCGGGCGCCGGCCGCCGTGATGCCGGCGCTGGGCGCGTACGTGGGCGGCGACATCGTCGCCGGGATGCTTGCCACCGGGCTGACGCGCGACCGGCGGCTGCGGCTGTTCATCGACGTCGGCACGAACTCCGAGATCGCCCTCGGCTCGAGCGAGCGCGTGCTGGCGACGGCCGCTCCAGCGGGCCCGGCGTTCGAGGCCGCCCAGATCCGCTGCGGCATGCGCGCAGCCGAGGGGGCGATCGAGGGCGTCGCCGTCGACGGCGACCAGCTGAAGCTGGAGGTGATCGGCGACACCGATCCGGTCGGCATGTGCGGCTCCGGGCTGGTCGACGCCGTCGCCCAGCTGGTGGCGGCCGGGCTGATCGACCACTCGGGCCGCTACATCCCGGACGAGCAGGCCGCCGAGGAGCATCCCGGGCTGGCGAAGCGGCTAGTGCGGATCGGCGAGGAGCGGGTCTTCGTCCTGGCCTGGCGCGGCGACGACCCGGCGAACTCCGTCTACCTGTCGCAGCGCGATGTCCGCGAGCTGCAGTTCGCCAAGGCGGCCATCGCCACCGGCTGGATGACGCTGGTGCAGGAGCTGGGTGTGGACATCGAGGAGATCACCCAGGTGCTGCTGGCCGGCAGCTTCGGCTCGTACCTGTCGGCGTCCAGCGCGGTGCGTATCGGGCTCGTGCCAAGGCTCGCCCTGCCGCGTATCGTCTCTGCGGGCAACGTGGCGGGCGAGGGAGCCAAAATGGCCGCGCTCTCGCTGCGCGAGCGAGCCGCAGCGGAGGCCATCCTGGACGAGGTGGAGTACGTCGAGCTCTCCGGCCGGACGGACTTCCAGGACGTGTTCATCGACCAGCTGGCGTTCCCGGGATGAGGGTCGCGGTCGTCGCCTGTGGGGCAATCGCCTTGCACGTCGGCGAGATCGCCGAGCGGCGCGGCTGGCAGGTCGACGTCCACCCGCTGCCGCCGGAGCTGCACAACCGGCCGGAGCGGATCGCGCCGCGGGTCGCCGAGCTGATCGACCGGCTGGAGGCCGGCTACGACCGGGTCGTCGTCGGCTACGCCGACTGCGGCACCTTCGGGGCGCTGGACGCCGAGCTGGAGGCGCGGGACATCCCCCGCCTGGCGGGTATGCACTGCTACGACGTGTTCGGCAGCGATGAGGTGCGCCAGGCGATGGAGCACGAGCCGGGCACGTACTTCCTGACGGACTTTCTGGCCCGCAGCTTCGACCGGACGGTGTGGCGATCGCTGGGGCTTGACCGGCATCCTGACCTCCGTGATGCCTACTTCGGCAACTACACGCGCGTCGTGTGGCTGGCGCAGCGCCGCACGCCGGAGCTCGAGGCCGCCGCCCGCCGCGCGGCGGCGATGCTGGGGCTGCCGCTCGAGGTGGCAGAGGTCGGCGACGCCGGGCTGGAGCGTCAGCTCGAGACCCTGGTCGTGGAGCCGGCCGCATGACCCGGGCCGCCCTGCTGCCCGCCGCCGGGACGCCGCTGCGCGTGGTCGACCTCGAGCTGGCGCCGCCCGGCCCCGACGAGGTGCAGGTGCGGCTGCATGCCAGCGGCGTCTGCTCCGACGACCTCAACGTGCTCGACGGCACGGTCGACGTCCCCTCGCCGCTCGTCCCCGGGCACGAGGGCGCGGGCGTGGTGGAGGCGCTGGGCGAGGGCGTCCGCGACCTCGCTGTGGGCGACCACGTCGCCCTGTCCTGGGCACCGTACTGCGGCCACTGCGACGAATGCCTCCGCGAACTGCCGCATCTATGCAGCACCGCCTGGCCGATGATGCTGCAGGGCGGGTTGCTGGACGGCACGACCCGGCTGTCGTTCGGCGGCGCAGTCGTCCACCACTACTGCTTCCTGTCGTCGTTCAGCGAGCGCGCCGTCGTCCCCGCCCGCTCGTGCGTGCGCATCCCCGACGACGTCCCGTTCGAGGTCGCGGCGCTGCTCGGCTGCGCCGTCACCAGCGGGGTCTGCGCCGTCTGGCGCACGGCGCAGGTGCGTCCCGGCGATCGCGTTGCCGTGTTCGGGCTGGGAGGCACCGGGCTCTCGGCGGTGCTCGGCGCCGTCGCCGCGGGCGCGTCGCAGATCGTCGCGGTGGACGCCCGCCAGAGCCGGCTCGAGCGGGCGCTCGCGCTCGGCGCGTCCGCCGCCCTGCTCTGGGAGGGCGAGCCGGATGAGGTCGCCATCTCGGTCACCGAGGCGTCCGGCGGCGGCGTCGACTTCGCCTTCGAGACGGCCGGCCGCCCGGCGAACATGCGCGCCGCATTCCTGTCTACCCGGGCCCGCGGTGCGGCGGTGCTCGCCGGGATCCCCCGCGCGGACGTCGAGCTGCGGCTGCCCGCGCTCTCGATCCCGCGCATGGAGCGCCGTGTGCTGGGCTCGATCTACGGCTCGGCGCGGCCCGACCACGACTTCCCGCTGATCCTCGACCTGTACCAGCGCGGACGCCTGCCCCTGGAGCAACTGATCTCCCATCGGCTGCCGCTCGAGCAGGTGGGCGATGCGGTCGACGCCGTCCGCTCCGGCGAGGCGACGCGCGCTGTGCTCCAGCTCGCCTGACGCCGTTGGTGATCGCGCCTTCTTGACACCCCCGCGGGGAGTCGATAGAGCTTTCCGCGTCTCTGTTGTCGTGAGCGGACCATGGGGGGATCAGCATGAAATCGCCACGTGTAGCCGGCGTCGTCCGATGGTGCATCTCGGGGGTGGTGGTGGCCGGCGCGCTCGCTGTGGTGACGGCGTCCGCCCCGGCCGATACGGGGCCGGTGCCGCTCCAGCCGGCTCCGGCGGGCATGCTCGATTGCAACGGGTTCAGCCCGGTCCAGCAGCCGGTGCACCACACCGCTGCCTGCAGCGACCCGCGTGGCTTCGAGGGCGGCAGGCCGACGCGGTTCGAGGACAACGGCCGCTACGTCGGCCACGATGAGCCGATCATCAAGTTCATCTCCAGCCGGCACGGGTCGGGGAACGACGTCACGTGGAACGAGCAGCTGCCGCGCGATCCATCGCAGCAGCCCACCGTGTCCACGCCGGGGAAGGACGTCACCAACTGGTTCGAGCTGTCGGTGGCCCCGTGGTTCAGTATGGCGCTGTGCAACTCGCACTCGTTCCCGCTGAACCCGTGCACGCCGATGAGCGATTCCAACGCGCCGCACCACCCGCCGACGTTCGATCAGGGTGGCGGTGGAAGCTCGTTCCTCGAGGTGCAGTTCTACGCGCCGGGGTTTGCGCCGTTTGGCGACTCGATCTCGTGCGACAACCAGCACTGGTGCGCCTCGCTGCATATCAACGACCTGGAGTGCACGGCCGGCTTCGTGCACTGCAACGCCAACTGCATCGAGCCCACCAACTTCGCCTTCATCCAGGACAACGGGGTTCCGACAGGGCCGGCGGGCCCGCAGGAGGCAACCGCGGACAGCTTCACCCCGGACTCGCATACGCTGATGATGAACCCGGGCGACCGGCTGCGGGTGCACATCTTCAACTCGCGGCTTCCCGACGGGAGGCACGCGCTGAAGGTGGACATCGTCGACCTGACCGCGGGCACCCACGGCTGGATGGTGGCGTCCGCGGCAAACGGGTTCGCGCAGACGCGGATGTCGGACTGCAGCGGCATCCCGTTCAACTACCAGCCGGAGTACGACACGGCGAAGCCCCAGAACATCATTCCCTGGGCGGCGCTCGAGACGAACATCTCGACACAGTTCGAGATCGGGCATTTCGAGCCGTGCCGGGACGTGCTGAACCCGATGCCGTTCTCCACGGGGCTGTCCTTCACCGATACCGTGTGGCAGGACTGCACGGGGCCGTACGAGAACGCCGCTCCGCCCGATGGCGGCAACAACCCTGAGCAGGGCGATGCCCCGTGCTACCCGAAGGGGTTCACGCATCACGGCCACGCACCGCCGAACCTGGTCTCCGGCTGTGCGCTGTTCTTCACCCAGAACGGCGACCTCGACTTCGACGGGACGTCGTACTGGCCCGACTGGCCGGCCCGGCTGACGCCCGGCCCGTTCCCGTCGCCGTTCCTGCAGCAGCAGCCGACGACCGGGGGGAACCGCTACGAGCAGATCCAGTTCCAGACCAACGCACCGGCCAGCGAGGCGAGCTGCCAGCCGACCGGGCAGGGCTGCGCTGTCCCGCCGCCGGGCGGCCCCGGGCACTTCTACCCGTACTGGACGCAGGCGCGCGTGAACGGCCTCTGCGTCTGGGAGTTCGGGCAGATGCGCAACGGCCGGACATTCGGCGGCACCGCGCAGTACGGCGGCCCGTCCGCCTACTTCTTCGGCAACCTCGAGGGGCCGATCATGGCGAACCCGAGCTGCGCATAGCTCATCGAGATGGGGGCGGCGGGGCCGTGAAAGCTCCCGCCGCCCCACGTCTTGCCGGCCAGGAAACCGCCGTCGACGGGCAGCGCGACGCCCGAGATGTGACGGGCGCCGTCGCCCGCCAGGAAGACGACGACGTCGGCGACATCGGCCGGGTCGGCGGCCCGCCCCAGCGGGGCGACGTCTGCCAGTCCGTCGACGAACGCCCGGTCGGCGAAGTACGCCTCCGTCAGCGGCGTGCGCACCAGCCCGGGGCAGACCGCGTTCACGCGTACGCCGCGGGGCCCCAGGTCGAGCGCCATCGCCCGGGTCAGGCCGAGGATGCCGGCCTTGCTCGCGCAGTAGGCGGCGCGCGACGGGTCGGCGGCCAGCGCGGACGTCGACGCGACGTTGACGATCGAGCCGCCGCCGGCCTCGGACATCACCCGGGCCGCCGCCTGCGAGCAGTGGAACGTCCCGCCGAGGTTGACGTCGATCACGCGCTGCCACTCCTCGGCGCTCAGGTCGAGCACGGGGGCGATCTCGCGGATGCCGGCGCAGTTGACCAGCACGTCGATCCGGCCGCGCTCCCCGGCGATCTCCCGGAACGCCGTCGCGACCGCGGCATGGTCGCGGACATCCAGCCGCCGTCCGCCGCCCTCGAGGTCGATCCGCTCCACGGTTGCGCCGTGCGCCCCCAGCCGTTCGGCGACGGCCGCGCCCAGGCCGCCCGCTGCGCCGGTGACCACCGCGACGCGGCCGTCGAGCGTCACAGCGCCGCCCGCATCTCGTCGGCGAACGCCCGGACGTGGGCCTCGGCAATCGACCGCGCCGCGGACGCATTGCCTTCGCGGATCGCGGCCAGCAGGTCGCGGTGCTCGCGCATCCGGTCGCGCAGGGGCGGCAGCCGGTCCCACGTCAGGTGCCAGATCCGCAGCGACATGTTCAGGTAGCGGTCGAGGTCCTGTGCGAGGTAGGGGTTGCGCGAGCAGCGGTACACGAACCGGTGCACCTGCGCGTCCAGCTCGATCAGCGAGCGCTGGCTGGGCTCCGCCGCATCCAGCGCGGCGATCAGCGCCGCCGCCTCCTCGCGGTCGGCGGCGTCGGCCAGCTCCGCGGCGCGCTCTGCGGCATGCGCCTCCAGCTGCACGCGGACGTCCGTGATGTCGGACAGGCTGGTGATGTTGATCGCCGTGGCGAAGGTGCCGCGGCGCGGGTAGACGACGACCAGCCCCTCCAGCGCCAGCCGGCGGATGGCCTCGCGCACGGGGGTGCGGCCGACGCCCAGCTCGCGGGTCAGCGCGTCCTCGTCGATCGGCGCACCGGGCGCGATCTGCAGGTCGACCAGCCGGTCGCGGAGCGCCGCGTAGGCGCGGTCGGACAGGAGCTCTGAGGGGAGTTGCACGGCGGACATCAGTCTGATATACGAGTTGTCTACCAGACGACGGCCCATCCGGCAAGCCGGGAGACGACACACCACATGAGCGAACTGCCAAGCACCGCCCGCGCCGTCGTGATCGGCGCAGGCATCGTCGGGAACAGCCTCCTCTACCACCTGTCCGAGCTGGGTTGGCGCGACCTCGTGCTTCTGGACAAGGGCCCGTTCCCCAACCCCGGCGGCTCGACAGGGCACGCCTCCAACTTCATCTTCCCGGTCGACCATTCCAAGGAGATGACGGCGCTGACGCTGGACAGCACGCGCCAGTACAAGGATCTCGGTGTGTTCACCGAGAGCGGCGGCCTGGAGGTGGCACGCACCGAGGAGCGGATGCAGGAGCTCCACCGGCGGATGTCCTCGGGCCATGCCTGGGGCGTCGACAACATCGCCATGGTGACGCCCGCCGAGATCAGGGAGATGGTGCCGTTCATCGACGAGTCGATCCTGGTCGGCGGCTTCTCGTCGCCCGGCGTCGGCGTCGTCGACTCGCTGCGCGCGGGCACGATCATGCGCGAGCGCGCGGTCGAGGCGGGCGCTCTCGCGATGGCCAACACCGAGCTGCTCGGCATCGACGTCGAGCGCGGCCGCGTCCGCCGCGTGCGCACCACCCGCGGCGACATCGAGACCGAGATCGTGGTCATCGCCTGCGGCGTCTGGAGCCCCGCGGTCGCCGACATGGCCGGCTCGTCGATCCCGCTGACGCCGGCCGTCCACCAGATGATCGACATCGGCCCAGTGCCGCGGTTCGCCAGCTCGACACGGCACATCGAGTTCCCGATCGTCCGCGACATGGACGCGCTGATGTACGAGCGCCAGGATGGCATCGGCCTGGAGATCGGGTCGTACGCGCACCGGCCGATACTGCACGACCCCGAGGAGATCCCCTCGATCGAGGCCGCCGCGCTGTCGCCGACGGAGATGCCGTTCACGCAGGCCGACTTCGACCAGCAGATGGAGCACGCGCTCGAGCTGATGCCCGAGATCGTCGGCGACGAGTCGGTCGGCGTGAAGTACGCGATCAACGGCCTGCTCTCGCTGACGCCCGACGGGATGCCGCTGCTGGGCGAGACCCACGAGGTGCGCGGCCTCTGGTCGTGCGCCGCGGTGTGGGTCAAGGAGGGCCCGGGGATCGCCAAGTCGGTGGCCGAGTGGATGGTGCACGGCGAGTCCGAGATCGACCTGCACTCCTCGGACATCGCCCGTTTCTGGGAGCACCAGAAGACCCGCGAGCACGTCCGCGCGCGCACCTCGGAGGGCTTCAACAAGACGTACGGCATCGTCCACCCCGGCGAGCAGTGGGCGTCCAACCGCGACCTGCGGCTGCCGCCCTTCCACGAGCGCGAGAAGGAGCTGGGCGCGGTGTTCTTCGAGGCCGCGGGCTGGGAGCGGCCGCAGTGGTACGAGTCGAACGCTCCGCTGCTCGAGGAGTACGCCGACCGGATCAACACCCGCGAGGCGGAGTGGGACGCCCGCTGGTGGTCGCCGATCATCAACGCCGAGCACCTGGCGATGCGCGACCGCGCCGGCATAGTCGACCTCAGCGCCTTCGCCGTGTTCGACATCCAGGGACCGGGCGCGCTGGCCGCCGTCCAGCGTGTGTCGGTGCGGCAGATGGATGTCGCTGTCGGGCGCGTCGTCTACACGGCGCTGCTCACCCCGGGGGGTGGCTTCCGCTCCGACCTGACGATCATGCGGCTGGCCGACGAGACGTTTCGCGTCGTCACCGGCGGCGCGCACGGCGCGGCCGATCGCAAGTGGTTCATCGACAACCTGCCCGAGGACGGCTCGGCGCAGCTGACGGACGTCACGTCGGCCTGGACGACGCTCGGGCTCTGGGGGCCGCGGGCGCGTGACATCCTGTCCTCGGTGACCCGCGACGACATCTCGCATGAGGGCTTCCGGTTCGGAACCTGCCGGACGATCGAGATCGGCTCGCTGCGAGCGCTGGCATCGCGCATCTCCTACGTCGGCGATCTCGGATGGGAGCTCTACGTGCCGATCGAGCAGGGTCGCCGCCTGTGGGACACGCTCTGGGAGGCGGGCCGGCCGCACGGCATCGCCCCGGTGGGCATCGGCGTCTACGGGACGACCGGGCGGCTCGAGAAGTGCTACCGCGCCTACGGCTTCGAGCTGGAGAGCGAGTACAACGTGTGCGAGGCCGGCATGGCCGGGCCGAACGTCAAGGACGAGGACTTCGTCGGCCGGGAGGCGCACCTGCGCCACCGAGACGAGGAGCCCGCCGCCGTGCTGTGCACGCTGACCGTCGACGACCACACGTCGGCGTCCGGCGTCAAGCGGTACATGCTCGGTCGCGAGCCGGTGCAGACGCGCGACGGCCGGCCTCTGACCGACGCGAAGGGTCGCAGGTCGTACGTGACCAGCGCCGGCGCCGGCCCGTCCGTCGGCAAGCACCTGCTGATGGCCTACCTGCCCCCCGAGCACGCGACGGTGGGCGAGCAGCTGGCGGTCGAGTACCTCAACGAGCGGTACCCGGTGACGGTGGCGGTCGCGGGCTCGACGCCGATCTTCGATCCCGAGAACGAGCGCATCCGGTCGTGAACGTCCTGGTCTGCGCCAAGCGGGTGCCGATGACCGGCGGCACGATCGTGCTCACCGCCGACCAGCAGGCGATCGAGACCCGCCACCTCGGCTTCACCATCAGCCCGCACGAGGAGTGCGGCGTCGAGGAGGCCGTGCGGCTGGTCGAGGCGAACGGCGGCGAGTCGGTGGTGCTCACCCTGGGGCCGGCCGAGGCCGAGGAGCAGCTCCGCGACGCGATGGCGCTGGGCGTCGACCGCGCGATCCTGCTGCAGGTCGAGGACGAGTGGGACGCCCAGGCGACGACCCGAGCGATCGTCGAGGCCGTCAACGCCGAGCGCGAGGCCGGCACCGCGTTCGACCTGATCTTCTTCGGCAACGAGTCGGCCGACTCCGGCAACTACCAGGTCGGCATCCGCGTCGCGCACGCGCTCGGCATGCCCTGCGTCACCGGGGTGAAGGCGATCTCGGTCGACGGCGGCCGCGCTCGCTGCGAGCAGGAGACCGCGTCCGGCCGCGACGTCTACGACGTGCCGCTGCCGGCGGTGGTGACCGTCAAGGAGGGCCTCAACCTGCCCCGCTACCCATCGGTGCCGGGTCGGCTGAGGGCCAAGCGCAAGCCGCTCGAGACGCGGACGCCCGAGCGGCGCGCGGGCGACGTCCAGAAGCTGCGGCTCAAGTTGCCGCCCGGCCAGGGCAAGCAGGCTGAGATCCTCGGCCACGGGCCGGACGCCGCGCCCGCGGTGGTCGAGGTGCTGCGCCAGGCGGGGCTGGTCTCGTGACGCTGGTCTACGTCGAGCACCAAGCGGGCGCTCCGGACGACGCGTCGCTGCAGGCGATCGCCGTCGCGCGGCAGCTGGCCGCCGGCGGCCCGGTGCACGCGATGGCGGCCGGGCCTGGTGCCGCGGACACCGCGGCGGCGCTGGGCGGGCACGGCGTAGCGACGGTGCACGTCGCCGAGCACGACGCCCTGGCGACGCACGCGCCGGCCGCCCTTGGCCGCAGCCTGACCGAGCTCGCCGGGCGGCTGTCCTCTCCGGCGGTCGTCGGCCCGGGCACCGAGCGCGGCAACGAGGTGCTGGCGCACGCGGCTGCGATCGGCGACCTGCCGCTGGCCGCGAACTGCACCGCCGTCGTACCGGCCGAGGAGCTGACGGTGACCCGCGTGCGCTGGGGCGGCAGCCTGCTCGAGGAGGCGCGCGTGTCCGGACCTCTCAAGCTGCTGACCGTCGCGCCGCACACCGTCCAGGCGGAGCAGACCGGCGGCGGGCCGGCGGCGGTCGAGCCGTTCGCCCCCGCGCTGCAGGACGCCGACCTGGTCGCGCGTGTGACCGAGCAGGTGACGCCGGACACGGGCGGCGGCGTGTCGCTGGCCGACGCCAGGTTCGTGGTCAGCTGCGGCCGCGGCGCCGGATCGCCCGAGGGGTTCGCGGCCGCCGAGGACCTGGCCGCGCTGCTGGGCGGCGCCGTCGGGTGCTCGCGCGCGGTGACCATCGCCGGGTGGCGGTCGCACACCGACCAGGTCGGGCAGACCGGCACCAAGATCGCGCCGGACGTCTACCTGGCCTGCGGCATCAGCGGTGCGACCCAGCACATGGCCGGCTGCAAGGGCGCCAAGCGGATCATCGCGGTCAACACCGACCCCGAGGCGCCGATCGTCGCCAACGCCGACTACGCCGTCATCGGCGACCTGCACGAGGTGATCCCGGCGATCGCCGCCGAGGTGCGGAAGGCGGGCAGCGGATAGACCCCGTCGCGCTGATCGCGCTGCTGGCGGCGCTCGCGATCTGCGGGGGCGTGTTCGCCCGGCGCGCGGTGCTGCTCGTGCGGATCATGCGGCTGGGGCAGCCGGCCCCCCGCTTCGACGACGTGCCGGCCCGCGTCCGCCAGGAGGCGGTGATCGTGCTCGGCCAGAAGAAGCTGTTGCAGCGGCTCGTCCCCGGGCTGATGCACGCCTTCATCTTCTGGGGCTTCATCGTGCTCTTCCCGACCATCGTGATGGCGATGATCGGCGCCGTCGACCGCGACGCGTCGCTGCCCTGGCTGGCCGAGCAGGGCTGGTTCGCGTTCCTGGTCGACCTGTTCGCGGTGCTTGTGCTGGCCGGCGTGGCGACCGCCTTCTTCATCCGCAAGGTCCAGCGCCCCGACCGCTTCCGCGGCAGCCACCTGGGCGAGGCCGACCTGATCCTGGCGATGATCGCCGGGATCGTGACCACGCTGCTGCTGTGGCACGCGTCGCGCATCGCGCTGGGGCTGAACGAGTGGCCCGCCGGCTGGTCGCCGGTGTCGAACGCGGTCTCCAATCTCTTCGGCGGCGGCGACGGCACCGAGGTCGCGGAGCGTGTGTTCGTCTGGGCGCACGTGCTGATCATCCTCTCGTTCCTGGCATACCTGCCCTACTCGAAGCACCTGCACATCGTCACCGCCGGGATCAACGTGTACTTCGGCCGCACGCGGGCCCGCGGCCGGCTCGAGCCGCTGCGGTTCGACGATCCGGACGTCCCCGAGGACGAGATCCGGATGGGCGCCGGGACGCTGACCGACATGACCTGGAAGCAGATGGTGGACACCGTCTCATGCACCGAATGCGGCCGCTGCCAGGAGGTCTGCCCGGCGTGGGCCACCGGCAAGGATCTGTCGCCGAAGCTGCTGATCATGGGACTGCGCGACCACCTGCTGGCCGAGGGCCCGAAGCTGCTGGCCGGCGACGAAGCCGCCGGCATGGCGCCACTGGTTCCCGGCGCGGTCACGGACGACGTGGTCTGGGACTGCGTCACCTGCGGCGCGTGCGTGCGCGAGTGCCCGGTCTCGATCGAGCACATCGACCACATCGTCGATCTGCGCCGCCACCTGGTGATGGCCGAGGCGCGGTTCCCGGCGGAGGCCGAGCCCATGCTGCGCGACGTCGAGCGCTCGTCGAACCCTTGGGGCAAGGCGCAGCAAGAGCGGGCGTCGTGGACCGAGGGTCTCGGAGTGCGGGTGCTCGAGCCCGGTGAGGCGCCGCCCGAGGTGCTCTACTGGGTCGGCTGCGCCGCATCGTACGACGAGCGCGCCCGCGAGACGGCGATCTCCACCGCCAAGCTGCTGCAGGCTGCGGGCGTCGACTTCGCCATCCTCGGGCCGCGCGAGTCGTGCACCGGCGATCCAGCCCGGCGGATGGGCAACGAGTACGTGTTCCAGGCGTTCGCCGAGGGGAACGTCGAGACGCTGAACGACGCCGGGGTGACGAAGATCGTGGCCAGCTGCCCGCACTGCTTCAACACCCTGGCCAACGAGTACCCGGACTTCGGCGGCCGCTACGAGGTGGTGCACCACACCGAGCTGCTGTCCGACCTGGTGCGCGAGGGCCGGCTCTCACCGGTGCAGGGCGAGGGCACGATCACGTACCACGACTCCTGCTATCTGGCGCGCCACAACGACGTCATGGCCGAGCCGCGCGAGCTGGTCGAGGCCGTCGGCCGGCCGGTCGAGATGGAGCGGCACGGCCGACGCACGTTCTGCTGCGGCGCCGGGGGCGCGCACATGTGGATGGAGGAGCGCGGGTCGGCCATCAACGAGGAGCGCGTGCGGCAGGCCGCAGAGACCGGCGCCGAGACGCTGGCCGTCGCCTGTCCCTTCTGCACGGTGATGCTGGACGACGGCGTCCGCACCAGCGGGAAGCAGCTTCGGGTGGCAGATGTCGCGACCTTGCTCGCGGAATCGATTGCTGACGATCCGAAATCGGACGCTTGCACCTGAAAAAGTTCGCAGATTGCGGTCTTGTGTAAAGACTTTTCCGTGCAACGCCATCCGAAGCGCCTGCGAGGATATGCTGAGTGCTCCAGGGGGAACCATTGTGGGCGTCCCCTGACTAGAATTGGTGGGGTCTTCTACCGTGTACTCTCGACTCGTCAAGCGACTGGGGGGGATGGGTGCCGTTGCGGTGCTCGTCTTCAGCGTGCTTGCGACCTATGGGGCCATTGCGGCGATCGCGCTGGGCGCGGTCGATGTGGGCTCCGTGCTGCACCTGCCCGAGGCGGCAATCAACAAGGTCGTGTCGGTCGGATTCGAGGCGCAGCCGTCAGGCGGTGACTACAACGCGCCGCCGGTCGGCTCGAACTCCCGGGCCGGCGGGCAGCCGACGCCGACGATCCCGATCATCCAGGCGACCCCGGTGACGCCGGGTTCCGCGTTCGAGAACACCGGCGGCTCGGGCTCGGGCGGTGGTACCAACCAGGGCGGCGGATCGCAGCCCCAGGGCGGCGGCGGGCACCACACGCCGGGCGGCAACACGGGCGGCCAGGGCAACAACCCGCACAACGGCCAGGGCGGCGGAGGTCACAACCACCCCCATCCGGGCGGCTGCGACGGCAAGGTCAAGCACACGGACGACTGTCACCACCCCGGCGGAGGCCAGGGCGGGAACGGCGACGGCGATGGCGATGGCCACGGCCACGGCCACGGGCACCATGGCGGGAACGGCCACCACGGTGGGAACGGACCTCATGGCGGCCAGGGGCATCACGGAGGCCCGGGGCACCACCACGGCCATCACGGGCACCACGGCCAGGGGCAGGGCGGCAACGACGGCGGTCATCACCCAGGCCAGCACGGTGGCCAGGGGCAGCAGGGCGGCAACCACCACCATCACCACGGGCAGGGCTGCGGCCATCACCGGCAGCACAGCTCGGGGCACCATCGCGGGGGCGGCTCACCGCAGCACCACCGGTCGGGGCACCACCGCGAGCACCGCGGCGGCTCGCACCATCGCCGGCACCATGCCGGGGCGCACCACCGCGGCGGTGGCTCAGGCCATCACTGCCACGGCGGCAAGCACCGCCACGGACGCGGCTAGATCGCCTCCACGCGCTCGACGTACCAGACCACCCACGCGCCTTCGGTCTTCTCCGCCTGGACGACACGTGCGCCCGGTGGAAACGGGACGGCGCAGAACTCGCGGGACATGCCGCGCACGCCGCCGAGGTTGTCCTCGCGCTGAGTCTGGCCCAGCGGCACGACGATTCTCGAGAGGACAGCGGCGTCGGTCGCCTGGCTGCCCTGCACCTCAGTGAATGATGATGACATGCGGCCGAGATTCGCCGTCGCTGGGTGGACCCCTCCCGTGACATGTAGGGCAATGACATTTCCCTGATGGCACGACTCCTCACCACATCCGCGATAGGGTAAAGTGGTGCCATGGAGCGCTGGCACGTCCCCTCCATCGACGCCGCTGGGCGGCGGGAGCCGCGGGTGCTGTTCTCGGCCCCCGAGTGCCGTGCCGTGGCGCTCGATCTGCGCGCCGGCGAACAGCTCGGCGAGCACAGCGTGCATGAGCGAGCCGTGCTCTGGGTGGCAGCCGGCGAGGTGACCGTCCAGGGGGAGTCCTGCGGGGCCGGCACGCTGATCACCTTCGCCCCCGACGAGCGCCACGCCGTGTCGGCGCAGACCGACGCGCGGCTCGTGCTTCTGCTGGCGCCTTGGCCGGGCGACGGCCACTATCCGTCCGGTGCTGCGGTCGACGCCGCGCGGATGCCGGCGAACGCCACCGCGCCGCCGATCGGCTAGCGCGCCAGGCTGACGATGTCGCCTTCGACCAGCGGCACGCTGCCAGGCCCGACCGGCGATCCGTTGAGCTCGACGACCGGCAGCGCGGCCGCGCGGCGCAGCGTGCGCCCGCCGTCGGGCCGGATGACCGTCACCCGAGGCAGCGGCTCGCCCAGAGCCGCCCGGTAGTCCGCGGGAGTGTTCAGGTTGCGCAGTGACTCGGGATGCTCGAGCGTTCCCCCGTCGACGAAGGCGACGTCGACGTCGCCGAGCAGCGATCGGACGCGAAGCCGGTCGGCGGCGAGCGCGGCCTCCACGGCGGCCAGGGCCGCGAGCGACCAGCACGCCGTGAGCGGGTGCTCCCGGCCGTCGGCGACCGGCACCGCCACGTCGTGATCGCCGAGCGCGGCTGCGACACCCTGCAGAAACGCCGGGTGCAGGAAGGGCGCGTCGGTCGAGGTGACGAACGCCGCGTCGGCGCGCCCGTCCAGCGCCCGCATGCCGGCAGCGATCCCCTCCAACGGGCCGCGCCCGGGCCGGCGGTCCTCGACCCGCTCGGCGCCGGCCGGCACGGGTTGCCCGGGGCTCGCGACGACCAGTACGGGCGCGAACTCGCGCCCGGCGATGCCCGCGATCCGGGCCACCAGTGGCATGCCGTGCCAGTCGAGCGCAGCCTTGGACGCGCCCATCCGGGTCGACCGGCCGCCGGCCAGCACGATCGCGGCCGGTGCGTGGCTCATCCGCCGGCCAGCTCCCGGCCGCGTCGCCGCAGCTGGCGAACGTCTCCGTTGCGCCGTGTGTAGCCCTGCTCGTCGAGCGCTTCGAGGATCGCCTGGGCGTATTTGCGCGAGATGCCCAGGCGGTCGCGCAGCCGGGCGAGCGTCAGGCCGTCGGGCTCGCCGGCCAGCCCGACCGCGGCCCTCGCCGCCTCGGCGAACGGCTCCGCTGCGAACGCCAGGTCGTCGCCCGCGCGCACGATCGCACCGGAGGCGGCCAGGTGCGCGGCCGGCTCGCGCTCGGACGGCTCCAGCGCCGACGGCGTCACACCCTCCGCGCGCAGCCGCTCGAGCAGCTCCTCCGCGCCTGTCGCCGACGGGGCGGCACGGGCCGCGGGTTCCGCCGGCAGAGGGGCGGGAACGGGTGTGAGGCCGCTCCGCGTGGGATGGGGGTCGGTGACGACGCCGCCGGCGACCGTGGTACGGGGCGCGGTCAGCCGGACGATCACCCGGTCGCCGCGCAATGCCGCTACCCGCGTCACGAGGCGGAGCTGGACATCGCCGGAGGTGCCCTGAGGCAGCTCGCCGGCGCCGCGCACGGCGACGGTCGCCGGAGTCTCGGCCGTGCCGTGGTGGACGGTCACACGCTCGCCGTGGCGAAGTGCCCGGGGCGCGGTCGGCAGCACATCGAGCCGGCACTCCAACCGGTAGGTGGCCTGCAGCGCGCCCGGCGTCGCCAGCGTGGCGCCGCGCGGCGCCACGGACCGCTCGGCGCCGACCAGGGCGAGCGCCACCCGCTGGCCGGCGCCAGCCGCGTCCACCGGCCGGTCGTGCACCTGCACGCTGCGCACCCGTACCTGGTGCCCGCCCGGCTCGACCGCCAGCCGCATCTGCGGCTCGACGGTGCCTGACCAGAGGGTGCCCGTGACCACCGTCCCGATCCCGCGCAGCGTGAACGCCCGGTCGACCGGCAGCCGCACCGGCCCGTCCGCCGCCCGCGACGAGACGCGCCCGGCCGCGCGGTCGAGCTCCTCGCGCAGTGCCTCCAGCCCGGCACCGGTGCGCGACGACACCTCGACCACCGGCAGCTCACCGGCGAGCTCGGCCACCTCGAGCCGCACGATCTCGGCGGTCTCGTCGTCCACCAGGTCCCGCTTGGTCAGCGCGACGACGCCTCGCTCGAGCCCGAGCAGCCGGATGATCGCCAGATGCTCGCGGGTCTGGGGCATGACCCCGTCGTCCAGCGCGACGACCAGTAGGAACAGGTCGAGGCCGGTCGCGCCCGCGACCATCGTCCGCACGAACCGCTCGTGGCCCGGCACATCCACCACCGACAGGCGCCGTCCGGACGGCAGCTCGAGCGGTGCGTAGCCGAGCTCGATCGAGATGCCCCGCGACCTCTCCTGCGGCAACCGGTCGGTGTCGACGCCCGTCAGTGCCGCGACGAGCGCCGTCTTCCCGTGATCGATGTGCCCGGCGGTGCCGAGCGTCAGAGGGTGATCAGATCGCATTCGGCGGCCGTCAGCGTCCGGCAGTCGAGCAGGACGCGGCCCTCCCGGACGCGTGCCACGACCGGGGGGTCGAGCTCGCGCAGGCGCGCCGCCAGAGCGTCTCCGCCGTCCAGCGCACAGGCGAACGAAAGCAGCTCGAGCATCGGCAGTGCGCCGCCGCCCACGCGGGCGACGGTCTCGACCACGGTTCCGCCCAGCCGGCCCGCGAGCGCCTCCGCCCGCGCATGCACGTCCTCCGCCGGCTCCGCGACCATCCGCAGCACCGGCACTGCTCGCACGGCCGCCGGAGGGTCGCGGTACAGCTCGAGGGTCGCCTCCAGCGCGGCCAGCGACAGCTTGTCGAGGCGCACCGCACGTGCGAGGGGATGGCGGCGCACGCGCTCGACGGCGTCGGCTCGGCCGACGACGATGCCGGCCTGCGGGCCGCCCAGCAGCTTGTCGCCCGAGAAGCACACCAGCGTCGCGCCGGCCTCGACGCTGGAGCGGGCGGTGGGCTCGTCGGCCAGGTCGGGCAGGTCGACCAGGGCGCCGGATCCCAGGTCGTCGATCACCGGCAGCCCGTGCCGTGCGCCGATGGCGACCAGCTCGGCGAGCGAGGGTCGGCCGGTGAAGCCGACAACGCGGAAGTTCGACTGGTGGACGCGCAGGATCGCACCGGTGTCGGCACCGGCGGCTCGCTCGTAGTCGGCCGCGTGGGTGCGGTTGGTCGTTCCCACCTCGACCAGCGTCGCGCCGGACTGGGCGAGGATGTCCGGTATCCGGAAGCCGTCGCCGATCTCGATCAGCTCGCCGCGGCCGATCAGCACCTCGCGGCCGGCCGCGGTCGCCGCCAGGCACAGCAGCAGCGCGGCGGCGTTGTTGTTGACGGCCAGCCCGTCCTCCGCGCCGGTCAGCGAGGCCAGCAGCGGGCCCAGGTGCGAATGCCGGGAGCCGCGGCGGCCGGTCTCGAGATCGAGCTCGAGGTTCGAGTAGCCCTCCGCCACCCGCGCCACCCGCTCGATCGCCGCGCTCGGCAGCGGCGCGCGGCCCATGTTCGTGTGGACGATCACGCCGGTCGCGTTGAGGACCGGCCGCAGGCTGGGAGGCCGCTCCAGCAGCCGGGCTGCGGCCGCGACCAGGTCTTCGGCGGGCTCGCCCCGGCCGCGGGCGCGGGCGTCGTCGAGCGCCGACCGCAGCGCGCCGAGGACGGGCGTGCGACCGTGCCGCTCGACCAGCACCGCAGCGTCGTCGCGATGCAGGAGCGCGTCCACCGAGGGCAGCTCTCTCAACGGATGCTCCGCCACCCGTGCAATTCTACGCCCTCGTGGCACGCTCCCGACGCTCGCCCCTGTACTCGTTCGATACCGGCAAGCACCGTCGGCCGCCGATCGTGCCACGCCTGTCGCCCTGGCTGGTGGTCGTCGGCGTGCTGCTGCTGGCGGCCGTCGGCGTTGCGCTGTACGCCCTGTGGGTTGTGCGGCCGCTGACCGACCGCGGTGCCGGCGTGATCCCGCCCGGGCTCGTGCCGAGCCTGCCCGAGACGCCGAAGGGCGGCGCCGGCCAGGCGCCGGCCAAGCTACCGGCGTTCGGAGCGGGAGCGGCGTCGACTCGGCCGATCCCCGGCGTGGGCGCGGCCGCGGGCCTGGTGGTCGAGGCCGAGTCGGGCCACGTGCTGTGGATGGGCTCGCCGCACAAGCAGCGGGCGATCGCCAGCCTGACCAAGATGATGACCGCGCTGGTCGCCGCCCGCGCCCACCGGACGACCGGGACGTTCGTGATCACGCCGGCCATGACCGACGTGCCCGGCGAGACGGTGGGCCTGTCCGTCAGGCGAGCGCGTCTCCGCCCGAGACATGCTGGCGGCCACCCTGCTGCCCTCGGCCAACGACGCCGCGAACGCCATCGCCGTCCACACCTCGGGCAGCGTCACCGCGTTCGTCAAGCGGATGAACGCGACCGCGAAGGCCCTCAAGCTGCATGACACCCGGTTCTCGAACCCGTCGGGGATCTTCGACACCGGCAACCACTCGTCGGCCTGGGACATCGCCGTGCTCGCCCGCCAACTGCTGGCGACGCCGAGCTTGTCGGCGCTGGTCGGCCGCAAGGTGTACGTGCCGCGCAGCGGCGCCGACTACGTCAACACGAACCATCTGCTGTGGACGTACTCCGGCGCGCGCGGCGTCAAGACCGGCTTCACCGACGCCTCCGGCCGCTGCCTGGTCGCGGCGGCTACGCGCGGCGGCCGGACGATGATCGCCGTGGTGCTGGACGCCGGCGGCGACGAGTTCACCGAGGCGTCGCGGATGCTCGACTGGGGCTTCAAGCACGCGTGAAGAAACGGGGTCTGACCCCGATTTTTCTCAAAGCGTGCGGTGGATGTACGACGCGTCCATGCCCGCCACCAGCACGACGATCAGCGCGAGGTAGACCGACGCCGACGGCGATCCGCTGGTTGCGGGAGACGTCGTGGTAGGCCTTGAACTCCTCGTCGTTGCGCCGCCGCCAGCGGTGATAGAGCTCGTAGCCGCCGAGCACGGCGATCAGCAGCAGGATCGTGCTGCCGTGCATGAAGAAGAGCAGCGCGACCGCGAACAGCCCGACGAACCAGAACGCCGGGTGCACCGCCGCGGCGGCGCGGCCGCCGTCGAGCGGCAGCACCGGGATCAGGTTGAACAGGTTGAGCAGGAACCCGGTGTAGGCCAGCGCCCGCAGCAGGTCGCTGTCCAGCGTGACGGCCAGCGCCAGGCAGACGCCGGCGCCGACCGTGCCGAGCACCGGGCCCGGCCAGGCCGACCTTGGCCTCGACCCAGGCGTTCTCGCGGCAGGCCCTTCATGCCCACGACGGCGCCCAGGAACGGGATGAACAGCGGCGCCGTCGCCGGCACACCCTCGCGCCGCAGCTGGATCACGTGGCCCATCTCGTGGATCAGGAGCAGCACGGTGAACCCGAGGGCGAACCGCCAGCTCCAGATGGTGCGTGTAGGCGGCGACGGACACGAAGAACGTCAGGCCGGCCCAGAAGAACTTGGCGTTCTTGAGAACCAGCGAGCAGCGGGGCGGCCACCTTCCACAGCGAGCAGCGCGCCGCCGACCAGCATGCCGCCCATCCGCTTCAGCGGATGCGGGCGCTCCTTGACCGGCGACTGCATCGGCGGCTGCTCGGGCGGAGGTGCCAGCGGAGCGGTGCTCGAGGCTCATCCGGTGCCCTCCATCCCGATCCACTCCTCGCCGCCCTCGAAGATCTCCTTCTTCCACACGGGGACGGTCAGCTTGAGCGTGTCGATCGCCTCCTGGCAGGCCGCCAGCGCAGGGCCGCGGTGCGGCGCCGAGACGGCGATCATCACGCTGGCCTCGCCGATCGGCACGGGCCCGGTGCGGTGCACCATCGCCACGTGAGCGATCGTCGTGGCGCTCGTGCAGGGCGTCGGCGATCCGCCGCATCTCCTGTTCGGCCATCTCCGGGTACGCGTCGTACTCGAGGTGGGTGACGGCGCGGCCGCGATTGGCGTCCCGGGTCGTCCCCATGAACGTGGCGATCGCGCCGCATGCGGGGTCGGAGACCTCGGCCACCAGCGCCGCCAGGTCGAGCGGGCCGCCGACCACCCGGAAGCTGCCGCCGGACACCGGCGGGATGACGGCGACCTCGTCCCCGTCGGCCAGCGAGACGTCGCGCTCGGCGTACTCGCGGTTGCGCGCGTAGGCCAGGCCGGGCGGCTCGTCGCCCAGCTCGAGCACCGGCCAGACGTCGCCGACGCTGGCGCCGGCGGGCAGGTCGACGCTGCGCTCGCGCGTCCCGGCCCGCTCGCGCAGGGCGGCGAACAGCTTGACGGTGATCTGCATGCCTACAGAGTATCGGCCGCGGATTGCGCGCTCTTTGCCGGGAGGGACATCACCGGGCTGTCGGTAGGATGAGCCGGCGATGGCGCCACCCGACAGCGAGCGCACCACCGAGTCCGGCATTCCGGTGCGCCGGTACTACACCGCGGCGCAAGCGCCGCCGCCGGCCGCCGACCCGGGCGAGTTCCCGTACACCCGCGGGGTGCGCGCCGACGGGTATCGGTCGCGCGCCTGGACGATGCGCCAGTACGCCGGGTTCGGCTCCGCCGGCGAGACCAACGAGCGATTCCACCTGCTGCTCGAGCGCGGCCAGACCGGCCTGTCGGTGGCCTTCGACCTGCCGACGCAGCTGGGCCTGGACTCCGACCACGAGCTGGCGCGCGGCGAGGTCGGCCGCACCGGCGTCGCCATCGACTCGCTGGAGGACATGGAGCGCCTGCTGGACGGCGATCCCGCTGGGCGACGTGTCGACGTCGATGACGATCAACGCCCCGGCCTCGCTGCTGATGCTGCTCTACGAGCTGGTCGCGGCCGGCCAGGGCGTCCCGCCCGAGCGGCTGTCGGGCACAGTCCAGAACGACATCCTCAAGGAGTACATCGCCCGCGGCAACTACATCTTCCCGGCCCGGCCGAGCATGCGGCTGACCGTCGACACGTTCCGCTACTGCACCGAGCGGATGCCGCGGTGGAACACGATCTCGATCTCCGGCTACCACATCCGCGAGGCCGGCTCGACGGCCGCGCAGGAGCTCGCCTTCACGCTGGCCAACGGCATCGCCTACGTCCAGGCGGCGGTCGACGCCGGGCTCGAGGTCGACTCGTTCGCACGCCGGCTCTCGTTCTTCTTCAACGCCCACAACGACGTCTTCCAGGAGATCGCGAAGTTCCGGGCGGCGCGCACGCTGTGGGCGCGGATCATGCGCGACCGGTTCGGCGCGACCGATGCGCGCAGCCAGATGCTGCGGTTCCACGCGCAGACCGGCGGCTCCACGCTGACCGCGCAGCAGCCCGAGAACAACATCGTCCGGGTCGCGCTGCAGGCCTTCTCGGCGGTGTGCGGCGGCGGCCAGAGCCTGCACACGAACGGGTTCGACGAGGCGCTCGCCCTGCCCACCGAGCGGAGCGCGACGATCGCGCTTCGCACGCAGCAGATCCTGGCGACGGAGGCCGGGTGCACCGCCACCGCCGATCCGTTCGGCGGCTCGTACTACGTCGAGGCGCTGACCGCCGAGCTGGAGGAGCAGGCGACCACCCTGATCGCGCAGATCGACGAGCTGGGCGGCGCCGTCGCCGCGGTCGAGCGGGGATGGGTGCAGGATCAGATCGAGTCGGCCGCCTTTGCCTTCCACGAGCGGGTGCAGGCGGGGGACGAGGTGCTGGTCGGCGTCAACCGATGGACGGCGGACGAGGAGGACCCGATCGAACTGCACGCGCTCGACCCGGCGTCCGAGCGCCGCCAGTGCGACGCGATCGCCGGCCTGCGTGCCCGCCGCGACGCCGCCGCGGTCGAGGCGGCGCTGGCTCGGGTGGCCGAGACGGCGGACGGCGAAGGCAACCTGCTGCCGCCGATGCGCGATGCTCTCGCGGCATACGCGACGGTCGGCGAGGTGTGCGACGTATTGCGAACGCGTTGGGGCACGTACGACGCGCTCCGCGCGCGCCCGTAATCTGGAGGCATGCGCCGACGCTTCATCGTGGCGGGGGTGGTGCTGATCGCCGGCATCGCCGCGGTCTGGTGGTTCGTGCGGGACGACCAGGCGCCGCCGCCGGGGCAGCCCGGTGGCGCAGCCCGCGGTCAACGTCCTCGACTTCGGCGCCCAGCCGGACGGCGGCGGCGACAGCTCCCAGGCGTTCACCCAGGCGCTGAGCGCCGCGTCGCACCGGGCGGCCGGCCCGCCCGGGCCGTCGGGCGAGCCGCAGGGGATCGTCGAGGTGCCGGCCGGCACCTACCGGCTGGAGAACGTCGTCTTTCCGTCCAACGTGCGCATGGAGGTCGACGCCGGTGCGGTGATCGAGGTCGTCAAGGGCGGCGACGGAGCGGCGTTCCTGTGGCAGGACGGCGTGACCAACGTCTCGCTGGTCGGGGTCGGCTCGAGCGCCGCGGGCAAGCCCGACGCGGCAGCCGGCTGGAACGTCGACGGGTCGTTCACGTTCGACCTCGACCCCGCCCAGACCGGGACCGGCGCGGACGCCCGCGGCCTGTCCGTGCTCTGGGCGAAGGACTTCCTGGTGCAGAACGTCGTCATCCGCCAGGGGTCGTCCTGCGCCAGCTGCGGCACCGAGTACCCGAACTCGAACAGCGCGGGCATCACGCTGCGCTCACAGCCCGGGTCGAGCGAGGCCCGGCCCCTGATCCCGCGGCGGGGCACGTTGGAGAACGTCTACACGGTGAGCGCGCCGCCCGGCTACGGGCCGGTGCAGTTCGGCAGCGGGGTCGGCATCCGCGTCGACGGCATGTACTCGCAGGGCGGGACCGCGCTGCGGCTGGAGACGGACGCACAGAAGGGCCGCTACAGCATCCTCGACCGGCTGACGGCACGCCGCATCGAGTGCAGCGGCGGGAACGCCGCGGTCTCGCTGTCGCCCCACGACCAGGTCAACGGCGAGGTGCGGATCCACGGCGTCACGGCCGTCGGCTGCGCCTACGGCGTCAAGGTGCGCGACGGCTGCCGCGGTGGGTGCGGCGGCTCGTTCGATGCGGCGAGCAGGCTGGCCGACATCCGCGTGACCGGCGGCGACGACGCCCAGCTGATGACGCACGACGGCTGGCGGGTGGGTGGTTCGGTGCTGGGCGTGCTGGACGACGCCCGCCGCTACAGCGTGCAGGTGAGCGGCGTCAGCTGCACCGACGTGACGTGCCGGCTGCCTACGAATCCCGGCGGCTGAGCGCGTCTGCAGCGTCCGAGACGCTCTTGGTGATGGCGCGCAGCGTCGGCCGGACGTCGTGGCGGTCGATGCCGTCGATGCGCGGCGGCGGCAGGTAGTCCCGGACGAGGGCGCCGAGCATGCGGTGGAACGGAGTCCGCGGCTGCGGGGCGCCGACCAGCCGGTTGCCGAGCAGCCGCATCTCGCCGGCGAGCCAGGACAGGCGCACGCCCAGCCGGTAGCCGGTGGAGGGCTGCGGCTCGCGGCCGGCGGCCCACTCGGCCTGCATCGCCGCGAAGTCGACCCCGGCCCGCAGCGCCAGCTCGACCGACGCCGAGAAGCGCGGGTTGATCTCCATGATCAGCGGCCGTCCGTCGGCCGTCCGCCGGAACTCCACTTCGCCGTACCCTCCGTAGCCGATCTCCTCGGTCAGCGCGTCCGCGTGGCGCAGGGAGTCCTCGGGCAGCGGGATCGACTCGCGCATCACCGAGCTGCCGCCCAGCGGCGGCCATGTGCGTGTCGCGGCCATCCCGAACGCCGCGGTCAGCCGGCCGTCGTGGCGGAACACCGTGATCGCCTCGCGGCGGCCCGTCGCGTACTCCTGGACGAGACCGGTGCGGCCGTCGCCGAGCAGTTCGGCGGCGTGGCGGCGTGCGTCCTCGTCGTCCATCAGCAGCGCTGACACCACACGGACGCCGGTTGCCTCGTCGAGCATCCGCCACGATGTGAGCGGCTTCAGCACGCACGGGTAGCCGAACTCGGCGGCGGCGGCGAGCACGTCTCCGGTGTCGCGGGCTTCGACGCTGCGCGGCGTTGGGACGCCGCAGCGCTCGGCGGCCTCCAGGGTCAGCCGCTTGTCCAGCGAGATCTCGAGTGCCCGGGAGGGCGGGACGCCGAGGCCGGTCAGCTTCTCGAGGTCGGCGCGGCGGCGCTGCAGCGCGGTCGCCGTCTGGTCGCTCGACGCGATCGTCGCGTCGCACGGATGCTCCGTCAGCCAGTCGACGATCTCCTGGGCGTAGCGGTCGATGTCCACGCCCGGCGGCGTGAACAGGGTGCGCAGGTGGGCGTACCGGGTGAACAGCCCGGGATCGCGCGCGCTGTAGCCACCCATGGCAAGCCGGTAGCCGGAAGGGCCGAGCGCCCGCGCGACGGCCAGACTGCCGCGCTCGCGGCTGTCCAGGATCAGCGCGTCGATCCGCTCGCTCAACGCGGGCTCCCTACCGGACGTTCTCTCGGGCGCGCTCCACAACCCGCCTGACCGGGGCGAGACCCTCGAAGTAGAACCGGTGGATGCGCTCCGAGCGCTTCAGCTTGCGGCGGGTGCGGATCGAGGCCATACGGGTGGCGACGTACGCGTATCCCTGCGGCGTGCGGGCCAGGCCGAGGCCCTGGTGCAGCGGCTCGAACCGGTCTGCGAGCTCGACCTTGTACCGCTCGTCGCCGCCCAGGAACTCCACGACCTTGAGGCCTTCGGCCTCCGCCGCCTCGATGGCGTCGAGCGTCGACACGACGCCCGGGGAGAATCGTCCGAAGGACGGGTCGAACGCCAGCCGGTGCACGTACATCCGCCCGCAGAACGCGAAGTAGAGGTGGAACGCGACCGCCCGGCCGCCGACCTTGAGCGTGAGGATCCGGGGGATGTCGTCGCCCGCCATCCGGCTCAGCCCCGACCGGTAGAAGCGGCGGCCGACGGTGCTGGCGAAGCCGGAGCCGTCGGGCCGGCCCGCCCAGCGCAGCTCGTGCAGCCGGACCGCGTCCTCGAGCGCCGCGACCAGCTCCTCGGGCGTGCGCGCCACCTCCACCGACAGCTCGCCGATCTCCCCCAGCTGGCGGCGGCGGCGGCGGTGCAGATTGCGCTTCTTCGACGTCGTCTTCTCGCGGTAGACCGCGTCCCAGCCGGCCGAGATGTCCAGCACGGGCGCCTCGACCCGCTCGATCACGTGCAGCCCGGTGTGGCCCAGCTGCCGGCGGAGCCGGCTGTCGGCTGTGAGCCCGAACACGTCGGCGGCGTCGTGCGGTGATGCGACGGCGTGCCGCGCGATCGCGCCGGCCGCGGCGGCGTCGTCGGGATCCGCGAGCAGGATGTCGGCCAGCGCCGAGTCGTGACCGCCGACGAACTCGACCAGCCGCAGCCCGAACGAGCGTTTGACGTGGAACGGCAGTCCGCCGACAAGCTCGCCGCCACGCCAGGCAACGTGCACGGTCAGCTCTCCGCGGCCGTGGAACCGCCACCACTCGGCCAGCCAGGCGTGCAGCATGAAGGGGCTGGGGCGGGGCATCGCCCGGACCATGGCATCCCACTCGCCGCCGATCGCCTCGAGATCCTCGATCCGCCGGAGCGTCCCGACGGTCAGTCCGGATCCCTTCCCGGCCGTGGTCTGCTCGCTCACGGTCGGTTCGCCAGTCACATGGTCCAGTATACGGGGGAACCGCGAAAACGAGACCCCGGCGACGGGTCCCGCTTGACAGGTTGCAGAGGCGCCAATACCCTCGCACCAGGGTCATTGGCAGGCACCGACGTAGGAGGCTTCGGGTGAAGGTGGCACATGTTGCAAGGTCGGTGCGCCGTTTCGGTGCGCTCGGCGTGGTCGTAGTGCTGGGCGCCGCGGTGCTCGTGGGCTCGGCGGTGGCGACGCCGACATCCGACAAGCCCGATCTGGTGCCGCTTCTGCCAACGGAGACCGGGACGCAGCAGGCGGTGGCCCCGATCTATACCGACACCTTCG
Organism: uncultured Actinomycetes bacterium; assembly: GCA_963809205.1. Taxonomy (GTDB): domain Bacteria; phylum Actinomycetota; class Thermoleophilia; order Gaiellales; family JAICJC01; genus DATLLN01. Next base: position 126,967 of record CAWEIS010000010.1, read on the forward strand.
TCCGGCCCGGCCGCGTGCTGTACCGCTTCAGCTCGGTGATAAAGAACCTGGGCGGCGCCATGGACCTGTACAAGGATCCGAACACCGGCGCCGCGATGCAGGTTGTCTGGCCTGGCGGCAACCCGACCACGATGCCCGACCCGAACCTCGTGCCGACCGGCGGCACCACCGAGAACCTGACCGCCCTGCATGGGGCGTACTTCATCTTCAATCCCAGCCAGGGCCACAACCACTGGCACTTCCAGCAGGCGGCCCAGTACCAGCTGGTGCTCCCCGGTGGCGTGATCCGCTACTCGGACAAGGTCGGCTTCTGCATGTGGGACAGCTGGGTCAAGGATGGGGCCGGCTCGACCAAGTACTTCCCGGTCAACTACAAGGGCGTCGGGCCGCAGGGCTGGTGCGCTCCCAAGGATCCCTCCGCGACCTTCACCCGGATGGGCATCTCGCGCAACTACGGCGACCTCTACGCCGCGCAGTCGACCGACCAGTGGGTGGACATCGGCGGCCTCCGCCCCGGCAACTACCAGGTGCGGGCGATCGTCAACCCGAACGGGTTCATAGATGAGTCCGACCCGAGCAACAACACGCTGACCGTTCCGCGCACGATCCCGGGCACCACCGCGACCGCCCGCTCGATCGCCATCGTGCAGAACAAGGCGAAGACGTTCCAGGTGAGCGGCAAGGTGATCGCTCCCGACGTCCCCGGCCGCAACGAGCTGGCCGTCGGCCAGCCGGGGTGCACGGACGTGCGCACTGACATCGGCTGCTACGTGTTCACCACGGCCAACGGCCCGCTGACGTTCGCGATCTCCCAGCAGCCTGCGCACGGCACGATCTCGGTCGTGTCCGCCAACGGCCTCAAGGGCTCGCTCAAGTACACCCCGAATACGGGCTACACCGGCCCTGACACCCTGCAGTTCACAGTGACCGACGCCCGCCACCTGACCAGCCTGCCAGCGACCGTCACCCTGACCGTCTCGTGAGGCGCCTGGTCGTTCGCGTCCGCGGCTTCGGCGCGATCGCGGTCGTGATCGTGCTCGGCGGGCTCGTGCTCGTGGGCTCGGCGTTCGCGGTCGCGGGCAGCACGAAGCCGGATCTGGTGCCGGAGCTGCCGGCCAAGCGGCCGGCCGGCCTGGGCAAGAGCGTCGCCCCCATCTACGTCGACGCCTACACGATGCCCGGCACGCTGCTTTACCGGTTCGACACCGTGATCCGCAACCAGGGCGGCACGATGGATCTGTACATGCAAAACGGCAACGCCTACCAGGTGATCTGGAAGAACGGCCATCCGCCGGGACCGGTCAGCCCGAACCACGCGCCCAGCCCGGGCCCGAACATCATCTCGATCGAGAACCGCTCGGCCCAGGCCGGGGCGTTCTTCGTCTACTCGCCGGCCACCGGCCACAGGCACTGGCACTTCCAGCAGGCAGCCAGGTACGAGCTGCTGCTGCCGGGCGGCGGGTCGAGGGTGTCCGACAAGATCGGGTTCTGCATGTTCGACACCTATCCGTCGACCACCAGCGGCAAGCCCAGGTTCTTCGCCGACGGCTACACCGGGGGCGGGCAGCACAGCTGGTGCAACCGGCTCGACCCGGGCGCGACGTTCACGCGGATGGGCATCTCGCCGACCTACGGCGACCTGTACGCCTCCCAGGCCTCCTGGCAGTGGATCGACATCAGCGGGCTGAAGCCGCAGTCGTACGACGTCCGCGCGACCGTCAACCCGCTGGGCTACGTCGACGAGGGCTCGGCGACCGGCAACAACGTGAAGACCGTGCACCGCACGATCCCCGGGACGATCGCCAACAACGCGACCAAGAGCGTGGCGCACAACAAGGCGCTGCAGTTCGGGATCGCCGGCTCGATCGCGAACCCGTCGGTCCCGGCGCTGAAGAGCGCGAACCCCTGCGCTGTGCGCACGGACATGAGCTGCTACGTGGTCGCCAAGGGCACCGGGCCACTGACCTTCGCCGTCACCCAGCAGCCCGCGCACGGCACGCTGTCGCTGGTCAGCAGGTCGGGTCTGACCCAGACCGTCCGGTACACGCCGAACAGCGGGTTCTCGGGCATCGACACGTTCAAGTACACCGTGATGGACGTCCGCAAGCTGAAGAGCCTGCCGGCCACGGTGACCTTGCACGTCGGCTGATCTGCTCCGGTCTCACTTGACATGTTCGGGTAACGCCACGTAGGGTTCCGCCGTGGGTTCGAGGCTCCGAAGTCACGTCCGAGGAATCGGCACGGTGTTCGTGACGCTGGTCGTCGCGTCTGGCGTGCTGGTCGGATCGGCGTTCGCCGTCGCGGGCTCCTCCAAGCCCGACATGGTGGCCCTGCTGCCCACGGACACCGGGCACATCGCGCCGATCTACGTCGACACCTACACGCGGCCGGGCAAGGTGCTCTACCGCTTCAGCGCCGTCCTCAAGAACCTGGGCGGCGCGATGGACCTGTACATGGACCCGAGCTCCGGCGCGGCGATGCAGGTGCTGTGGCCGAACGGCAACCCGACGGTCAAGCCCGACCCGAACAAGGTGCCCAATGCGCCCGGGATCGTGAAGGAGAACCGCAGCCAGCAGGTCGGCGCGTTCTTCATCTTCAATCCCAGCCAGGGCCACAACCACTGGCACTTCCAGAAGGCGGCCTACTACGCGCTGCTGCTGCCGGGGGGCGGCGTCCGCTCCGCCGACAAGGTGGGCTTCTGTATGTGGGACAGCTGGGTGATGGACGGCGGTAGCTCGACCAAGTACTTCCCGGTCGACTACAAGGGCTCAGGGCCCACCACCTGGTGCGCGCCCAAGAACCCGCGGGCGACGTTCACGCGGATGGGCATCTCACGCAACTACGGCGACCTGTACGCAGCGCAGTCGACCGACCAGTGGGTCGACATCAAGGGGCTGAAGCCGGGGAGCTACCAGATCCGGGCAACCGCCAACCCGAGCGGGTACATCGACGAGTCCGACCCGAACAACAACACCGTCACGGCCATCCGGACGATCCCGGGCACGATCGCCGACGCGGCCAGTAAGAACATCGCGCACGGCGCGGCCACCACGTTCCCGATCACCGGCCACGTGGTCGCCGCCGACGTCCCCGCCCGGAACAACCTCGCCGTCGGCCAGGGCGCCTGCCAGGACGTCCGCAAGGATCTCGGCTGCTACCTGTTCACCTCGGCGAACGGCCCGCTGACATTCTCGATCGGTGCCAAGCCCACGCACGGCAGCCTGACCATCGTCAGCCAGTCCGGCACCACCGCCAACGTCAAGTACACGCCGCAGGCCGGCTTCTCGGGCACCGACTCGTTCACGTTCACCGTGGTCGACAAGCGCAAGCTGCAGAGCCTGCCCGCCACGGTCACCGTCAACGTGGCGTAGCCGCGGGCTTCGCCGCCGCCATCCCCGACTCCGCCTTTCTTAGCACTTTGGATTAGGTGCTAAAGGATCCGAGCACCGTGCCGACCTTAACACGGAGCCCGGACGGCGCGGGGTGGGGTGCCCGCCGGGGCTGATCACCAACAAGGGCTTTTCCGGCTGCGCGCTGCCGCGCGCGGCGGGCATGCCCGTGTCCCGTCATGGGGTCAGGGGGTAGATCCGGATGAGCAGCACGACGACAACCTCGGGTTCGAGGCGGCCGCACCGCCGGGGATTCGCGGGTCTGGCGGTCGTGATCGTCGCCATCCTGTGCGCCCTGCCGGCGAGCGCCGCTGCGGCGAAGTCCCATCACCGACCGCCGGCGCCTCAGGCGATCAAGGTATCGCCGCTGGGGCAATCGAGATTCCGCCTGTCCTGGCCCAAGGTCACGCATGCGGCCGGCTATCACGTCTTCAATGCCGGCCGCCTCGTCGGCAAGGTGCGCAGGGTCGGGTTCACCACGGCGCCGCTGCACCGCAAGGGGCTGCACGTCTACACCGTCCGCTCCGTCTCCAGCCGCGGCGTGCTTTCGCGGTTCGGGCGCATCGTGCGGATCCTGGTGGCGCCCGTGTCGCATGACACGACGCCGCCCGCAGTCCCCCGGCTGCGGATGATGGAGGCCGCGCCCAGCTCGCGGGCGCCGCAGCTGACCTGGGGCGCCGTCCGCGACGCCGGCGGCTCCGGCGTCGCCGGGTACCGGATCTCGCGGGACGGCCGGCGCATCGCCAGCACCCACGGCACCAGCTTCGTCGACTACGCCGCCGAGTCGGGGGTGCACGTGTACACGGTCTCCGCCTACGACCGTGCCGGCAACGTCTCCGGCGAGTCGGCCCCTCAGGTGGCCGCGCGCGACTCGATCGCCCCGGCCACCCCTGCCCCCTCCGCAGAGTCCCCGACCGACAGCGCTCCGGCGATCTCCTGGAACGCCGTGGTCGACGACGAGTCGGGCGTCGAGCTGTACCAGGTCCGCCGCGACGGCCGGACGGTCGGCTCGACCGCGGGAACGAGCTTCACGGATGAGGATCTCTCGAGCGCCGGCTGGCACACCTACGCCGTGCGCGCGCTCGACCGCGCCGGCAACGCATCCCGATGGTCGGATCCGCTGGATGTGCGCTTTGCGCCGGCGGGCACCGACGTCACGCCTCCCGGCTCGCCGGCGTCTCTGGCGGTTTCGATCGACGGCGGTTCGGCGACGGTGACCTGGGATGCGGCATCCGACGACACCGGCGTGACCGGCTACGACGTGTACGCGAACGGGGTCAAGGTCGGCACGGAGAACTCCGCGACGCAGCACGTGTTCGATGTGGCCTGTGGCCGCGACTACATCTTCGGTGTGGTTGCGTTCGACGCAGCGGGGAACCGCTCCGGCCGGGCGATCGTGACGGCGGCCAGCGACGACTGCCCGGCGGGCGACACCACCCCGCCCAGCGACCCCGGCGATCTGCAGGTGGCGCTGACCGCGTCGTCGGCGACTCTGACGTGGCAGGACTCGACCGACGACACGGCCGTGGTCGGCTACGACGTCTACTCGGGCGGCGCCAAGGTGGCCACCGAGGCCTCCGCGTCGCACGTGTTCGTCGTCGGCTGTGGGCACACGTACAGCTACGGAGTCGTAGCGTTCGACCTGGCCCGCAATCGCTCTCACATGTCGACAGTGTCGGTCTCGACGCCGGATTGCCCTGGTGGCGATGGCGCTGCGCCAAGCAAGCCGACGGGGCTCGACGTGACGCTCAGCGGCAGCTCCGCCTGGCTCAGCTGGAGCGCGTCCACCGACAACGTCGGAGTCACCGGCTACGACGTCTACGCCGGAACCACGAAGATCGCGACCGAGGTCGTCACCTCGCACGTCTTCGCCGTCTCCTGCGGGCACACGTACGCGTTCGGTGTGATCGCATTCGACGCCGCCGGCAACCGCTCCTCGATGGCGACGATCTCGGTCGCCACCGACAGCTGCCCGACCGGCGATGTCTTCGACGTCTCGAGCTACGGCGCCAAGGGCGACGGGTCGTCCAACGACACGGCCGCGTTCGCCAAGGCGATCTCCGCGGCGTCCTCGGCGGGCTCCACGGCCCGGCCGGGCGTCGTGTACGTGCCGAAGGCGACCTACATGCTGGCGAACGTCAACCTGCGCTCCAACGTCACCGTCAACGTGGAGGCCGGGACGACCATGAAGCTGGCCGCCGGCGCAACCGGCAACTCGGCGATCTTCTACCTGGGGAACTACACCTCGGGCGAGGCGTCGTGGATCGACAACGTCACCGTCACCGGCGTCAACGGCAGCTACACGATGGACGTCGCCCGCTCGACCGCGCCGCGCGGCCACGGGTTCACCGTCAAGAACGTGCGGCACTTCGAGATCTCGAACGTGCAGGGCATGCTCTCGAACAGCGCGACCTCCGGGCTGCCGCCCAGCAGCCAGGCCGCGTTCATCACGTTCCACTCGACGTCGGCGTCCCGGATCGGCGCCACGCTCTACCACCCGGTGGACGGGCTGATCAGGAACGTCTCGGTGACCAACGCGCCGTACGGCTACGGCACCACGCAGGTCACGGCGGGCGAGGCTCTCGACTTCGAGAACATCTCGAGCACCGGCGGCATCGCGCTGCGCATGGAGACCGACGGCAACTCCGACGTGCTGGACGGCGTCGTAGCGCACGGCATCACCTGCCGCAACGGCCATGCCGCGGTCAGCTTCTCGCCGCACGACCAGAACAACGGCCAGGTGCACGTCTACGACGTGAACGCCGTCAGCTGCTCGGAGGGCGTGCGGGTCGCCGGCAATCCCAGCACCGGGGACGGCGGCACGTTCGCCAACGCGACCGTGACCGGCGCCACGATCGTGCACGGGCTGTTCGCCCAGAACCCGACCGGCGCACTGGGCGCCTGGCGGATCGGGGCGTCGGACGCCTGCCTGAGCATCTCCTCGACTGCCGCCTACAAGGTCACCATGAGCGGCGTCGCCTGCCAGGGCTTCTGAGAAGCCCCCGCAGGCACCTTTACAGATTCCCAACGGCGTGTTAGGCCGGCGGGCCCGGGGCCCGCCGGATTCTCAACAAACGCTCACACAATCACCAAGCGCGTCGCCGAGGATGCCCCCGTCAGCCACCGGGGGGAGAACGGGGAAGTGCGAACACGCCTGAGCATCGTCATCGCGATCGGCGCGCTGGCTGGGGCCGTCGGAGGCCTGGCCGCGCCCGCGCAGTCCGCCATCGTCTACAACGTCAAGACCTACGGCGCCAAGGCCGACGGCAAGACGAACGACCAGGCGGCGTTCATGAAGGCGATCGGGGCGGCGTCGAAGGCGGGCGGCGGCGTGGTCTACGTGCCGAAGGGCACCTACGCCCTGCGCAGCGTCTACCTGCAGTCGCACGTCGACGTGCAGGTCGAGGGCGGGACGGTGTTCAAGGTGGCGTCTGGCGCGACCAACAACGAGTCGGTCTTCTACCTGGCCAAGCAGGGGGTCTACACGCAGCAGGCCGCCGCCGCGTCCTTCGTCGAGGACGTCTCGGTCGAGGGGGTCAACGGCACCTTCACCGTTGACCTGCGGTCGGCGCCGACCACGCGCAATCACGTTCTCACGGCGATCAACGTGAAGGGCTTCACGATCGCGAACATGAACGCGATGCAGAACAACACCAACCCCTCCGGGCGGGCGCCGACCAGCTACTCGGCGGTGCTGACGTTCCAGTCGGACAGCGCGTCGAAGCTGGCCGGCACGCTGTATCACCCGGTCAACGGCACGATCTCGAACATCCACGTCACGCAGGCGCCGTACGGCTTCGGCGCGACGCAGATCACCAGCGGGTCGGGGCTGACCTTCAAGAACATCTCGTCGGACGGCGGGGTCGCGCTGCGCTTCGAGACCGATGCGCGCTATCCCAGCCGTGTCTCGGCGGTCAACGCCTCTGTCGTGTCATGCACGAACGGCCGCGCCGCCCTGGTCTTCTCGCCGCACAGCCAGAAGAACGGCGACGTCCACGTCACCGGCGTGACGGCCAAGTCGTGCGAGCAGGGTGTCCGCATCGCCGGCGACCTGCAGTCGTCGTCGGGCGGCAACTTCACCGGCGCGACGATCAGCGGCGTCACGGTCAACGGCGGCGCCAGCGCTCAGGTGCGCGATCCCAAGGCAACCGACCCGTCGCTCGGCGGCTGGGTGATCGGCCACTCGACGCAGTGTGTGAACGTCGACTCCCGGGCGCACTACACGGTCAAGGTCACGAACGTGACCTGCACCGGGATCTGATCAGCCCTTCGCCGAGTTGAAGATGTCGGTGAACTGTTGTTCCTGATCCGCGGTGAGCCCGCGGAACCGGTGGGCCAGCGTGAGCGCGCGGCCCTGCAGGAAGATCAGCTGGGCGACCCGCTGCATGGGTGAGGTGGTGTCGTCGGTTAGCAGCGGGTCGGTCGGGTGCGCGCGGGTCAGCGCGGACTTCGTGCCGGCCAGCGGCGTCGTGTACCGCACGGCCCGGGTCAGCTCGGCCGCCGTGCTCGGCGTGTAGTAGTAGTCGGCGAACCGGTGCACGTTCTGGGGATGCTGTGCCGCGAGCGGGATCAGGATGTCGTCGCTCCAGATCAGGCTGCCCTCGTTGGGGATCATGAACAGCAGCTCGGGCTTGGCCTGCACCAGCCGCTCGTAGTCCGTCGACCATCCGAACGCGGCGGCGACCTTGCCCTGGACGAGGTCGTCCACGTAGTCGCCCCCGGCGAACCGCAGCACCTTGCCCGGCTCGACCAGCTCGGTGCGGATCTTGTCGGCAGCGGCCTGCGCCTGGTCCGGCGAGGCGCTCTCGGGTGCGACATGCATCCCCATCAGCACCAGCCCCAGCGTGTCGCGCATGTTGTCCAGCAGCGTGATCTTCCCTGGGAACAGCGGGTCGAAGAGGTCGTTCACCCGGGACAGCTCGCCGTTGGTCTTCGCCGGGTCGTAGATCACCCCGGTCAGCCCGGCCTGCCACGGGATCAGGAACTCGTCCTGGGGATCGATCGGGCGCTTCCGCAGCGGCGGGATCCGCAGGGTGTTGACGTGGGACAGCAGCGCCGCGTCGAGCCGCTGTGCGTACCCCGCCTGGATCCACTGATAGGCCATCCAGTCGCTGAGCACGATGGCGTCCAGCCCGATGTCATCCCCCGCTGCGAGCTTCGTGGCGTACTGGCTGGCCGCCGCCTCGTTGGAGGTGATGTCCTCGGTGTAGACGGTGTCCGTGTCGTAGCGGCTGTCGAAGGCGGTCAGCGTCGGGTGCGTGCCGTCGGTGTCCGTGTCGATGAAGTGCGGCCAGTTCGAGATCTGCCATGTCGTGGCGATCGGCGCGCGATCCGCGCTCGACGCTGACGCCGCGGCAGTGCCGCCCCCGCCGCCGCGGCAGGCTGCGAGCAGGGTGCCAGTCGTGACAACACCGGCCGCAAAGGCCGACCGTCGCAGCAGCTCGGCGCGTGTCAGCCCACTCGGCTCGCGCCCCGGAATGAGGTCGTCGACGGTCATCGGAGACGGTCAGGCAAGTATACGAGGGCCGTCGCGCTCGGAATTGCAGTCGGTGCCTTTTGCTCTGGTTAGGTTCGACCGTATGGTAGGGTGGTGCGCCGAGTGGCTTACCTGTTCGTGATCGGATCCGGCCGGTGCGGCTCCACCCTCGTCCACCGTGTCCTGGCCGGGCATCCGGACGTCGGCTGGATCTCGTCTGCCGACGACCGGCTGCGCGGATTTAGTCCCAAGGGCCGCCTCAACCGGCGGCTGTGGCTCGCCCCCGGGGCGACGATGCCGGACTTCGTGCGCGACCGCTACCAGCCGAGCGAGGCGTACCGGCTGCTGGCCGACCGCGTGTCGCCGATCCTGATGACGCCCTGCCGCGACCTGACTGCGGCGGACGCCTCGCCCTGGCTCAGCGAGCGGTTCGCCCGGTTCTTCGAGGAGCGCGCCGCGGCGCAGGGCACGCCGGTGTTCCTCCACAAGTTCACGGGCTGGCCCCGAGCTGGCCTCGTCCACGCGGTGCTCCCCGAGGCGCGGTTCCTGCACGTCGTGCGTGACGGCCGAGCCGTTGCCAACTCGCTGCTGCAGATGCCGTGGTGGCAGGGCTTCGGCGGTCCGGAGTCGTGGACGTTCGGTGATCTGCCCGACGAGTACCGCCAGGAGTGGGAGGAGTCCGGCCGGTCGTTCGCCGTGCTGGCCGGTCTCGAGTGGAAGGTCCTGATGGATGCGGCCGTGAAGGCCCGCGAGGCGGTGCCCGGCGTGCAGTGGCTCGAGGTGCGCTATGAGGATCTGGTGGCCCAGCCGCGCGAGTGGTTCCTGCGCATCCTCGAGTTCGTCGGCCTCTCCTGGAGCGACCGCTTCGGCCTGGCGTACTCGTCGCACGACATCCGATCCGGCCGCAGCGACGCCTACCAGCAGGAGCTGCGGCCCGAAGACGTGAAGCAGCTCGACCTGGTGCTCGGCGGGCACCTCGAGCGGCTCGGCTACCCGGTCGCCGGCTGACGTCCACCGTGGACACCACCGCTCGCAAGCGTTCCGACCTCGGCCGGATGGCGCGCGGCAGCACCATCAACATGGCCGGCGCCGGCATCTCCGGTGCGCTGGGCTTCGTGCTCTCGGTGGTGCTCGCGCGCGGTCTGGGCGTCGACGACGCCGGCATCTTCTTCGAGGTCATCGCGCTCTACAACATCCTCGAGGTGGTCGGCCAGGCCGGCGCGCCGTCCGGCCTCGTGCGGATGATCGCCCGCGACCGCGCCGTCGGTCAGGAGGCGGACGTCCGCCCGACGATCTGGGTGGCGACCATCCCGGTGCTGGTCGTCTCGACGGCGATGGGGCTGTTCTGCGTCGCAGCCGCGCCGTGGATCACCGACGTCGTGATGCAGGGCGGCGACAGCGCGGTCGGCGTCGAGTACCTGCGGACGCTGGCGCCGTTCATGATCGCCAGCACGCTGGCCGGCACGCTGGCCCGGGCGTTCCAGGGCTTCGGCCAGATGATGCCGGTGGTGGCCCTCACGCAGGTGCTGGTGCCGGTGCTGCGCACCGTGCTCTGCACCGGCGTGCTGATCGCGGATCTCGGGCCCGCCGCCCTGGGCCTGGCCTGGGGGCTGCCCTCGCTGGTGTCGCTGGTCGTGGCGATCCCCTGGCTGGGAGGCGCGCTACACCGCGACGAGGCGCGCCGCGAGCCGGCCGAGCGCCGGCCGGTGCCGGTGATCGCCTCGGAGTTCTGGCGGTTCACGATCTACCAGGCGCTGGCCACCATCGTCCAGATCGTGCTGCTGCGGCTGGACGTGCTGCTGGTCGGCGGCATCGAGAACTCGAAGCAGGCCGGCATCTACTCGGCGGCCAGCCGCTACCTGACGCCCGGGGTGATGTTCGCGACCGCCATCGTCTTCGTCGTCGGCCCCCAGCTCGCCGGGATGATCGCCCGCAAGGACTTCGACCGGGCCCGCAACGTGTACCAGACGGCCACGCTGTGGCTGTCCGTGCTGTCGTTCCCGATGTACATCGCGCTGGCCGTGTACGCGACGCTGCTGATGCGGATCTTCGGCCCCGGGTTCTCGGCAGGGGCGACGGCGCTGCAGATCCTGTCCATCGCGATGCTGCTGAACATGGCCACGGGGGCTGTCCGCTCGGCGCTGTTCATGGGCGGCAAGAGCTCGTGGATCCTGTGGGACAACACCGCCGCGCTGGTGTCCAACATCGCACTGAACGTGATCCTGATCCCCGAGTTCGGGATCAACGGGGCGGCCGTCGCGTGGGCCGTGAGCATCGCGATCGGCAACCTGCTGCCGCTGTACCAGGTGAAGGGCCTGTGGGGGCTGCAGCCGGTCGGCAAGGGCTACCTGACGGCGATCGCCGCGTCGGTGCTGTGCTTCGGCGTGCTCGGGCTGGTGTTCCGGGCGGTGCTCGGCGACTCGATCCCCGCCTTCATCGCGTACGCGGTCGTCTCGTCGGCCATCTACTGCGCCTGGGCCTGGCGCAGCCGGCGGCTGCTGCAGATCGACGCGTTCGGCGAGGCCTGCGCCTACGCCGCAGCCGCTCAGCCCAGGCCTAGCTCGTCTGCCTCTGCCGCCCGGTCGAGCCGGGGAGCGAGCTCGTCGCAAAGCTCGCGGACGCGCGGGTCGATCTCGATCCGCGGCCGAGGCGCGCCCGGTGGCTTGGGGACGATGTGCCGGATCAGGCGCGGGTCGTATTCCAAGCCGAGGGAGGAGCAGAGCCGGCGCATCGACCGCTCCGGGCCGCGGACGAGCGCGTCGTACGAGAACACGAGCACGTCGTCCCGGCTCTCGAGACCGCGCTCGAAGAGCACGGAATTGCGGACGTACCAGAACAGCGCCGACGCGGACTCGGGCGTCATCGCATCCCAGTCGAAGCTCGCGATCAGGTCGAGGCTCGCCTGCGAGAGGCCGCCGGCCTGCCAGCGCTCACGGCCGCCGCCGCCGGCGATCTCGGTCAGCACCTTGAGGTTGTTCGCCCCGAACAGCCCGACCGACGAGCGGACGCGGCCGTCGACGCCGCGGTAGACCCAGACGGCGCGCCCCGGGGACGGGTTGCCCATCGTGTCCAGGAGCTCGTCGGCCCGGTGGGAGTCGCACAGGGGTTTGAACACAACGAAGCCCTGGCCGCTGCTCTCGATCAGCGAGCGGATGACGGGCAGCGGGCGGATCCGGAACTTCTCGAACGCCTCGGTGTTGCCCTCGCTGTACACAGCCACCGCGGGCGACGCGTCGAGCCCGCGCATCAGCATGCTGGTGCCCGAGCGCTGCAGGCCGACGACGTACACGGGGACGGCGTTCGGCGCCACGTCGTGGGAGCGGCGCCACCGGTACTTGCTGAGCGTGATCCGCGGCCTGGCGTAGGCGACGACCTCGTCCACGGCCTGCCGGACGCCGCCGCTGCGCGTCTCGCGGACGAGCCCGGCGACTGGCGACGGCGCCTCCGCCAGAACCCCTCGCGATGTCCTCCCCCGGTCATCGGAGGGCAGTCTTGCAGAGGGATCGGAACACGGGTGACGGTATGCTCCGACCCCGCCATGGATGCCAAGCGGCTCATCAAGTCGGCCCTCCAGGCGGGGTGCACGGCGACCGCGCCGATCCGGCCGTTGCCCGACTACCTGATCATCGGCGGCCAGCGGTGCGGCACGACGGCGCTGCACGACCACCTGGCCCGGCATCCGGCGATCGGCGCCGCGCACGTCAAGGAGGTGCACTACTTCGACCTCAACCACGAGCGCGGCGAGCGCTGGTATCGCGGGCACTTCCCGAACGACGTGCGGCGGGCCGTGGCCCGCCGCCGAACCGGTGTCGAGATGGTGTGCGGTGAGGCCAGCCCGTACTACCTGTTCCACCCGCTGGTGCCGGAGCGCGTGCGCGCGCTGGTGCCCGACGCGCGGCTGATCGTGCTGCTGCGCGACCCCGTGGCACGGGCGCTCTCGCACTACCACCACGAGGTCGCGCTGGGGATGGAGCCGCTCACGTTCGAAGGGGCGCTGGAGGCCGAGCCAGGGCGGTTGGACGGCGAGGAGCGGCGGCTCGTGCAGTTCCCCGGGTACGTCAGCGTGGCCCACCAGCACCACTCCTACGTCGCCCGCGGCCACTACGCCGACCAGCTCGAACGCTGGCTGGGGGTGTTTCCGAGGGGCCAGGTGCTGATCCTGGTCAGCGAGGACTTCTTCGCCGACACGCCCGCCGTGGTCGGCCAGATCCTCGACTTCCTCGACCTGCCGCCGATGCCCGGCGACGCCGGCTTCCGGATCCCCAACGCGCGCAGCTACGTCGAGATGGAGCCGTCCACCCGGCGCCTGCTGAACGACGCCTTCCGCGACTCGAACACCCGCCTGGCCGAGCTGCTCGGCCGCCATCCCGGCTGGCCGTCGTGAGCGATCGCGACCTCCAGCTGGGCCCCTCCGCGGTGGCCGTCGCCAAGGCGGCGATGACCCGTACCCGGTCGCTGGTCTGGCGCACGCGCGGCGCGAAGACGGCGCCCGGGGTGCGGATCCTGTTCTACCACCGGATCGCCGAAGAGCCGGACTCGCTGGCCGTGAGCCCCGATGCCTTTCGGCGGCAGGTCGAGTACCTGGCCTCGCAGGGGTTCCGGATCGTGGACGTGCCCGAGGCGGCCCGGCTCGCGGCGGTCGGTGATACCGGCCGTGTGGTCGGGATGAGCTTCGACGACGGCTACCGGGACGTGGTCGAGAACGGCGCCGACGTGCTCGCGGAGCACGATGCCAAGGCCACCGTGTTCGTGGTGCCCGGCGTGGTCGACGGCACCGCGCGGTTCAGCTGGTACGACCGTCAGCCGCCGGTGCTCGGGTGGGACGAGATCGTCGAGCTCGACCGCGACTCGCCGTTCCGGTTCGAGGCCCACACGGTCACCCATCCCAACCTGCTGGCACTGACCGAGGACGAGGCCAGGTCGGAGATCGCCTGCTCGCGGGAGCAGGTCGCGGAGCGGCTTGGCCGCGCGGTTGAGGCGTTCTGCTATCCCGCGGGCCTGTACACCGACCGCGAGCGGAGGCTGGTCGCCGACGCCGGCTTCACGGCCGCCGTCACCTGCGACCCCGGGGCGAACGGTCCGGCCACCGATGCGCTGCTGCTGCACCGCACGGCCGTCGAGCTGCGCGACGGCCTGGTCGACTTCGCCGCGAAGGTGGCCGGGGCGCACGATACGCCCCTGCCGCTGCGCTCCGCCTACCGCCGGCTGCGGTACGGCCGCAACGCCGGGTAGCCGGGTGGGTGGGGTGGTATCCGTAGGGAAGACACGTACGCTTGAGATGTGGGCAGTTCCGAGGGCGCCGCGGCAGCGGTTCATCTACCCGTGAAGAGCACGACCCGAACCCGGCCGGTGGCGCTGTTTCTGCCGTCGCTCGTCGGCGGCGGCGCCGAGCGCGTGTTTCTCGACATCGCGTCGGGGCTGGTCGGCCGCGGGCTGCCGGTCGAGCTCGTGATCGCCAAGACCGAGGGCGCGCTGCTCGACCAGGTGCCGGACGGCGTCCGCCTGCGCTCACTGGGCGCACGGCGTACCGCCCTGTCGGTTCCCGCCCTGGTGGGCTACCTGCGGCGCGAGCGGCCGGCGGCGATGGTCACCGCGCTCGCCCACGCCAACCTGATGGCGGTCGCGGCGGCCGGGATCGCGCGGTCGGGGACGCGGGTGGTCGTCACCGAGCACCTCCCGCCGTCCACCTGGGTGGACACGCCGCAGCGCCGCGACTCGAAGCTGATGCCGCGGATGATGCACGCGCTGTACCCGCGGGCCGGCGCGATCGTCGCCGTCTCGACGGGGGTGGCCGACGATCTGTCCCGGCGAGCGCGGATTCCCCGCTCGCAGGTGCGGGTGATCTACAACCCGCTGCTGGTCGACCGCCTGGAGGAGCTTGCCTCGGAGCCGCTCGACCATCCGTGGTTCGGGCCGGGGATGCCGCCGGTGGTGCTGGCCGTCGGCCGGCTGACGCCACAGAAGGACTTCGCGACGCTGATCCAGGCCGTCGCGGCGGTTCGCGCCGAGCGGCCGTGCCGGCTGCTGGTGCTGGGGGAGGGCGAGCAGCGCGCGTCGCTGGAGGCGCTGATCGCCGAGCTGGGCATGGAGGAGGACGTGTCGATGCCCGGGTTCGTGCCGAACCCGTACCCGTACTTCCGGGCCGCGGCGATGCTCGCCCTGTCGTCCCGGTTCGAAGGCCTGCCCACCGTGCTGCTCGAGGCCGTCTGCCTCGGGGTGCCGGTGGTTGCGACGGACTGCCCCAGCGGCCCGTCGGAGATCCTCGACGGGGGCCGCCACGGCCGTCTCGTGCCCGTCGGCGATGCGGCGGCGCTGGCCGCCGCCATCGGGGAGACCGTCGACCGCCCGATCGTCCCGGGGAGGGACGCCACGGCGCCGTACGAACTCGATACTGTGATCGATGCCTACATCGACGCGATGGGCCTCGACCACGCTCCGACTCGAACTAGGATGGAGTAGCGGCAATGGACCTGTACGAGATCATCAGATGCGTGAGGCGGCGGTTCCTGGTCTTCGCGATCGTCGCCGTTGCGGTGATTGCCGCGGGTGCCGCGTACGCGCTGACACAGAAGCAGACATATGAGTCGACGACGACGCTGCAGTTCGGCCCCAAGAAGGAGACGGTGCTCACGCCGACCGAGTCGCAGAGCGACGGCACGACCGGCACGACCACCGTCATCAACCCGGCGATCACCTTCGCCTGGGACAAGGTGTCGGGCACGCAGATCTCCAACGCGGCGCATGACGCCGTGCGCCCGTCCTGGCTGAAGAAGCACGTCACCTCGACGCTGCCCTTCGACATCTCCGAGGGCCAGCTGTCCAGCCAGGTTTCGGCGAACCCGGTCAACGACACCACGCTGCTCAACATCACCGGCCGCTCGACCGACCCACGTCAGGCCGAGGAGATCTCGCATGCCGTGGCGCAGGCCATCCAGTCCGACGTCACGCTGAACAGCCAGTTCGCGACCGTCGACTCGAACTTCACCACCGACAAGGCGAAGCGCTCGTCGCTGCCGACGTATCTGACGGTGATCGCGATCGACATCGCCGGCCTGCTGCTGGGCGTCGTGGCGGCGCTGCTCTGGGATCGCCTGTTCCCGCGGATCACCGACGCCCGCTCACTGTGCGAGGCGGCCGGCATGCCCGTGCTGGGCGTGCTGCCCAGCCATCCGGCGGTGAACAAGGAGCCGCGGGCCTTCGTCGGCAGCGAGCCGGTGACCATCCTCGAGGATCCGATCCGGATGGTGCTCGCGAACCTGACCGTGCCTCAACGCGAGGCACGTGCGCGCTCGCTGGCCGTCGTCGGCATGACGTCGCGGAGCGGAGCCTCCGCGGTCGCCGCCAACCTGGCCATCGTCACGGCCGAGCTCGGGTCGACGGTGCTGCTGGTCGACGCCGACCTGCGCAAGCCCTCGCTCAGCACCATCTTCGACGTCGCGGCCGGCCCGGGGCTGTCCTCCGTGACGGACGCGGAGGACGACCTGACGAAGATCGCGCATCAGACCACGTACCCGCGCGTTGGGGTCGTCCCCGCGGGCGACGCTCCCGATTCACGCGCCCAGGAGTCCGAGGTCTACCACCGGCAGCTCCCGCGGTTCGAGGGGATGACCGACCTGGTGATCGTCCTTGCTCGCCCTTTGCGGGCAGGCCCCGAGACCCGGCTGGTGATGGGCGTCGTCGATGAGGTCGTGCTTGTGGTCGAGAGCGGCGTACTGCGGCCGCGCGAGGTCGAGGAGGCCGTGGCCGGCCTGCGGATGCTGGGCATCCACCTGGCCGGCGCCGTGCTGACCGGCGCGCCGAAGCGCGAGGCGCGGCGCTGGCGCTACGGGTACGGCGTACGCCGGGTCGGCGAGCCCCTGGGGCTGCCGGCCGGTGAGGTCGGCCTCGGGCCGGCCGCCACCTGAGCTCTCACCAGGAACCGATGGCAGATCCTCCGGTCAGCGTGCTCTACATCGCGGGTGCGGGCCGCAGCGGCTCGACGCTGCTCGAGCTCCTGCTCGCCCGCCGCCGCAACATGGTGCCGGTCGGCGAGCTGCGCTTCATCTGGCAGCGCGGGGTGGTCGAGGACCACCTCTGCTCCTGCGGGCAGCCGTTCTCGGCCTGCCCGTTCTGGATCGAGGTGCTCGACCGCGCCTACGGCTCCTCAGCGGACGCGGTCGCGGCCGAGATGCTCGATCTGGACGGGCGCCTCGATCGGATGCGGCGGATTCCCCAGATGCGGATCCCACAGCTTCGCCGCAACGGCTTCGGACCCGAGTTCGAGCGCTACGGCGACCTGCTCGCGAAGCTGTACCGCGCCGTGCTCGACGTGTCGGGCGCGGATGCGGTGATCGACTCGTCGAAGGAGCCCCCCTACGCGTTCGCGCTGGCCGCGTCGCCGGGTATAGACCCGTTCGTCGTGCACCTGGTGCGCGACAGCCGCGCGGTCGCGTACTCGTGGCAGCGCACGAAAGTGCGGCCCGAGATCTCGACCCGTGTGCAGTACATGCGGCGCTTCGAGCCAGCCTCCAGCGCCCGCGAGTGGCTGCGCAAGAACGCGCTGTTCGAGCTGATGGCGGTCAGCCACCGCGGCGGATACCGGCGGCTGCTCTACGAGGAGTTCACGCGCGATCCCGAGGGACACATCGCCGACCTGGTGCGCCGCTGGACGGCGGCCGGGCATCCCGATCCGGGCGAGGTCGTCGACGGGCCCCGCGAGGTGCACAGCGTGTCGGGCAACCCGATCCGCTTCGACCGCGAGGTCTCGGCGGTGCAGCCCGACATGGAGTGGCGCGAGCGGATGGACACGCGCACACGGCGCACGGTCGCGCTGATGACGCTGCCCCTGCTGGTGCGGTACGGCTACGTCCCCGAGCGCCGGCAGGGTGCCTCGTGAGGCGGGCGATCGTGCACGTCTGCCAGCCCACCGACGGCGGCGCCGCGGTGTGCGTCCGGCAGCTGGCGGACGCCGGGCAGCGGGCCGGCTTCGACGTCACCGTCGCCTGTCCGCCGGACGGCCCGCTGGCGGGCTGGGTCGAAGGTTCCGGGGCGCGCTGGGCGCCGCTGCCGATGGTGCGGGCGCCGCGCCCCCGCGACGTCCGCGACCTGGCGCGCGTGCGCAGGCTCGCCGCGGGCGCCGATGTGCTGCACCTGCACGCGTCCAAGGCGGGCGCGCTGGGCAGGGTGGCCCGGCTCGGGCTGCGCAGCCGGCCGCGGGTGGTGTTCACCCCGCACGGGTGGTCGTGGCTGGTCGGCGGCACGCTGGCACCGGCCTACCGTGCGTTCGAACGGGCAACCGCGCCGCTGGCGGACGTCATCGTCGCCGTCTCGGACGACGATCGGGCCGTCGGCCTCGAGGTGCTCAGCCGGTCGGCCGATCGGGTCGTCGTCATCGGCAACGGTGTCGACACCGACCGGTTCGCGCCGGACGGGCCGGTCGCCGACCGGGGACCGGCGCCGCTGCTCGTGTGCGTCGGCCGGTTGACGGAAGCCAAGGGCCAGCCGCTGGCGATCGAGGCGCTGTCCCGCATGCGCACCGCCGGTGTGCGCCTGCGCCTGGTGGGCGACGGCGAGGACGAGGCGCTGCTGCGCGAGCTGGCCGTCGCCGCCGGCGTCGCCGAGCGGGTGGAGTTCGTCGGCGCCGTCGACGACGCGGCTCCCCACCTGCGGGCCGCCGACGTCGTGATCGTGCCGTCCAAGTGGGACGCGCAGTCGCTGGTGCTGCTCGAGGCGATGGCGTGTGGGGCGGCCATCCTGGCCACCCGGGTGCCCGGATCGAGCGCCGTCGACGGCGCCGGCGTGATCGCCGAGCGTCGCGATCCGGCGGAGTTCGCTGCGGCGGCCGATGCGCTGCTCGCCAACCCGGTCAGGCGTGCGGGGCTCGGCGCCGCCGCCCGCGACCGCGCGGTCGAACGCTTCGCGATCGCCCGGTCGAACCAGCGCTGGGTGGAGCTGTGGACCGGCCTGGCCGGAACGCCGAACGGAATGGCGGCCGGGTGACGGCGGTTCCCTACCGCACCAGGATGCCGGTGCAGACCGGCATCGCCGCCGCCGCCGCTGCCGCGCTGGCCGTAGCCGCCCTGTCCCGGGTCACCGGGCACTCCCCGGTGGAGGTCGCGCTGCCGCTGGTCGCCGTGGTCGGGGGCGTCGCCGTGCTCCGCAGCCCGACGCTGGCGCTGTCGCTGCTGCTCGCGTCGTCATTCTTCGAGGGCTATCTGAACCGTTCTGGCGTGCCCATGACCAAGGTGCTCGGGCTGGCCGCCATCCTGGCGTGGCTGATCGACTGGGGCCTGCGCCGGCGCCGGCTGGTGACGACGCCTCACATGCTGTGGCTGATCGGGCTGGCGATCTGGCTCTTCACCAGCGTCCTGCTGGTCTCGCCCGACGCGACGAGCTCCGGGGGCACCGTCGCCCGCTACATCTCGTTCTTCGTCATGTTCGTGCTGGTCGTCCAGGTGGCGGTCCGCAGCCCCTGGCACACGGAGCTGCTGGTCACCGTGATGGTCGCCGCCGCCGCCGTCGCGGCGACCGCCGGACTGTTCGACTACCTGGTCGTCCACCACGGCCGCGCGGCCGGGCCGCTGGCCGGAGCCAACGATTTCGCGTTCCTGCTCGGCAGCACGCTGCCGCTTGCCGTCTGGCGGTTCCGCTGGGCGACCGGATGGCACCGGGCGGCCTGGACGCTGGCTGCGGTGATGATCGCCGTGACCACCGCGTCCACGCTGTCCCGCGGGGCCGCCGTCGGGCTCGGTGCCGGCTTCCTGTGGCTGGTGCTCGCAGGCCGGCTGCGCCCGCGGTGGCTGCTGGCGGCCGTCTCGCTGGTGGTCGTCGCGTGGGTGCTTTCCTTCACGGTGCTGCACCAGCAGGTCGCCAACGCGACCGCCAGCAAGGAGCAGGTGGCCGGCTCGAACGTCCAGTCCCGGCTCTACTACTGGCAGATCGCCTACGACGAGTTCGAGTCGTCGCCGATCACCGGTGTCGGGGCAGGCAACTACCGCGTGCGATTCTCGGAGTTCGGGCTGCCGTTCGCGTTCGACACCGGAGCGCAGGGCACGCACAACACGTACATGAACATCCTCGCCGAGCTCGGGCTGACCGGTCTGGTGCTGTTCATCGGCTATCTGATCGCCGGTTGGCGCGACCTGCGGATGCGGTTCGCTGATCGCCGCGCGGACGAGTTCCAGTCCGCGCTGGCGGCGTCGTTCGTCACGGCCTGCATCGCCGCCGTCTTCCTGACTGAGCAGTTCTACGCGCCGCTCTGGGTGCTGCCCGCAATCGCCGCGGCCGCGGTGCTCAGGGTGCGCGGCGGCGCCAGGCTATAGCCGAAGCGGTTGACGCGCGTCTCGAGCTTGCGCGCCGCGCGGTCGTACCAGGCGCGGCGCAGCGGATTGCTCAGGCGCTGCTCCCACCCGGCGAAGTAGGAGTCATTCAGCCCCTCCCGCACCTCGACGCCTGAGGGCCGCGGCTCGATGCCGACGAACCGCTGCACGGCCGCCAGCTCCTCGTCGGGCCGGGTCACCAGATCCTCGTAGCGCAGCATCCGCAGGTGTTCGACGTGCGGTGCGTCCTCGAGCAGCGTCTCGTAGCAGCGCAGCCAGTGCTCGATCATCCGCGGCAGCGACGAGCGCGTCCACTTGGAGGTCGCGATCGCCACGGCGATCGGGTGCCGGGTCATCACCACGAACCGGGCGCCCGGGAACATCGCCTGGAGGTACCGGGTGCGCATCGCGTTGGGCGGCGACTTCTCGACCAGCACGGGGCGCGAGAGATCCCAGTGCGGGTTCCACTCCGCCAGCAGCCGCTGTCGGTTCTCGTCGGTGGCCAGCGGCGAGTCCTCGGTCATGTGCGCGCCGCGCGAGAATGCGAACCGTCCGGCGCCGCCCAGCCGGTTGCCGGCCGGGTACACGGTCTGTAGGTGCTGCCCCTCGTCCTCGGGCACGCCGGTGCCGCGGAACCCGCTGACCGCTGGGTGCGCCTCCAGGCTGCGGGCGAGCAGGGACGTTCCACTCCGGTGCAGCCCGCCGACGAAGACGTAGGTGTGGTCGGGCATCGCGGCATGCTATCTCGCGCCGAAAGGCCGTCCGGTAGTCTCCTCCGGCCGATGCCCGACCGCACCACCGAGAGCAGGATCGCGCGCGTCGAGGAGCTGCGCGACCAGTCCCAGCACGCCGGGACGCCCCGCGCGGTCGAGCGCCAGCGCGAGCGCGGCAAGCTGCTGGCCCGGGAGCGGGTCGAGCTGCTGCTCGACCCCGGGTCGTTCGTCGAGCTCGACGCGTTCGTCCAGCACCGCAGCCCGAACTTCAACATGATGGAGAACCGGCCGCTGGGTGATGGGGTGGTCACCGGCCACGGCACCATCGAGGGGCGGCGGGTGTTCGTCTTCTCGCAGGACTTCACCGTGTTCGGCGGGTCGCTTGGCGAGGCATTCGCCGAGAAGATCGTGAAGGTGATGGACATGGCGCTGCGCTACCGGTGCCCGCTGATCGGCATCAACGACTCGGGCGGCGCGCGCATCCAGGAGGGCGTCGTCTCGCTCGCCGGATACGCCGACATCTTCTTCCGCAACGTGCAGGCGTCCGGCGTGGTGCCGCAGATCTCGCTCGTCATGGGGCCGTGCGCCGGGGGCGCCGTCTACTCGCCGGTGATGACCGACTTCGTGATGATGGTGGAGGAGACGTCGCACATGTTCATCACCGGGCCGGAGGTGGTGAAGACGGTGACCGGCGAGGAGGTGACGTTCGAGGACCTGGGCGGCGCGCGCACCCACGCGACGCGGTCGGGCGTCGCCCACCTGACGTCGCCCGACGAGAAGTCGCTGATCGAGGACTGCCGCTACCTGCTGTCGTTCCTGCCCCAGTCCAACGAGCAGGGCCCGCCCTGGGAGCCGCCGTCCGACCCGCCCGGCCGGGAGTCGGAGGAGCTCGACCGGCTGATACCCGACGAGGCAACGAGGCCGTACGACATGCACGACGTGGTCCGGCCGGTGGTGGACGACGGCGAGTTCTTCGAGATCCACGAGCGCTGGGCCGAGAACCTGATCTGCGGGTTCGCCCGGCTGGGCGGCCACAGCGTCGGGATCGTGGCCAACCAGCCGCGGGCCCTTGCGGGCGTGCTCGACATCGACAGCTCGATCAAGGGCGCCCGCTTCGTGCGCACCTGCGACGCGTTCAACATCCCGGTGGTCACCTTCGTCGACGTCCCCGGGTTCCTGCCCGGCACCGACCAGGAGTGGCGGGGGATCATCCGCCACGGGGCGAAGCTGTTGTACGCCTACTGCGAGGCGACCGTCCCCAAGCTGACCGTGATCACCCGCAAGGCCTACGGCGGCGCGTACGACGTGATGGGGTCGAAGCACATCGGCGCCGACTTCAACTTCGCCTGGCCGACGGCCGAGGTCGCCGTGATGGGATCGGACGGCGCCGTCAACATCATCTTCCGCAAGGAGATCGAGACGGCGGACGACCCCGACGCCCGGCGCGCCGACCTCGTCGAGGAGTACACAGACCGCTTCGCCAACCCGTTCACGGCGGCGGAGCGGGGCTATGTCGACGACGTGATCGCGCCGCGGCGCACCCGGCCGGCGTTGATCGAGGCGTTGGAGGCGACCCGCGGCAAGCACGTGGATGCGCCCCGGCGCAAGCACGGCAACATCCCGCTGTGAACGAGCTGCGCATCGAGCCGGCGGCCTCCGAGGCGGAGTCCGCGGCGATTCGCGCCGCGCTGGCGCAGCTCGGGCACCTAGAATCGGCGCCTCATGTTCGCCAAGGTGCTGGTTGCCAACCGGGGGGAGATCGCGATCCGTGTCTTTCGCACGCTGCGGGAGATGGGGATCGGCTCCGTCGCGGTCTACTCCGAAGCTGACCGCGAGTCCCCGTTCGTTGCCTACGCGGACGAGGCATACCTGATCGGCCCCGGCCCGGCCGCGCAGAGCTACCTGATGTCGGAGACGATCGTGCGCACGGCGCTACGGTCGGGCGCCGAAGCGGTGCATCCGGGCTTCGGCTTCCTCGCCGAGAACGCCGCCTTCGCCCGCGCCTGCGCGGCGGCGGGCCTGGTGTTCGTCGGGCCGCCGCCGGAGGCGATCGAGTCGATGGGCTCCAAGATCGGGGCGCGCCGCCTGATGCAGGAGGCCGGCGTCCCGGTGATCCCGGGTACCCCCGACCCCGTCGAGTCAGCGGCGGCCGCGCTCGAGGCGGCTGAGGCGATCGGCTACCCGATCGCCGTCAAGGCGGCGGCCGGCGGCGGCGGCAAGGGCATCGAGGTGGCCGCCGGGCCGGACGAGCTGCCCCGCGCCTACGAGTCGGCCCGGCGGCAGGGCAAGGCGTACTTCGCCGACGACACGGTGTTCCTCGAGCGGTACCTGGACGACCCGCGGCATGTCGAGGTGCAGGTGCTCGCCGACGCGCATGGGAACGTCATCCACCTCGGCGAGCGCGACTGCACGATCCAGCGCCGCCACCAGAAGATCATCGAGGAGACGCCGTCCCCGGCGGTCGACCCCGGCCTTCGCGAGCGGATCGGCCGGATCGGCGTGGAGGCCGCACGCGCCGCGGGGTACGTCAACGCCGGCACCGTCGAGGGCCTGCTGTCCGGCGATGAGTACTTCTTCCTCGAGATGAACACGCGGCTGCAGGTCGAGCACACGATCACCGAGGAGGTGACCGGCCTCGACCTGGTGCGCGAGCAGCTGCGGATCGCCTGCGGCAAGCCGCTGTCGCTGCGCCAGGAGGACGTCGAGCTGCGCGGCCACTCGATCCAGTGCCGGATCAACGCCGAGGATCCGCTCCGCGACTTCGTGCCGACGCCGGGCCGGATCACCCGCTACGTCGAGCCGTCCGGACCCGGCGTGCGGGTCGACTCCGGGGTGGTCGAGGGCTCCGTGATCTCCGACCTGTACGACCCGATGATCGCCAAGCTGGTGGTGCTCGGCACCGACCGCGACCACGCCCGCCGGCGGATGCTGCGCGCGCTGTCCGAGTTTCGGGTGGAGGGCGTCCACTCGCTGATCCCGATCCACGAGGCGATCCTCGAGCACCCGGAGTTCGCCGCCGGTGGCACCCTGCGCGAGTTCGTCGAGGGCGGCGGCTATGCGCGCAGCGCCGAGCCGGCGGGCCCCGAGCTGAACGGCGCCGGGCCGGCCGCCGAGCGGGAGGCGCGCACGGTGCCGGTCGAGGTCGACGGCCGCCGGTTCGTCGTCACGGTCGTCGAGCCCGAGCATCCCGGCAGGACGCGGCTGCGGGCCCGCCGCGCGGCGATGGCCGAGCGGGCCGCGCGCCAGCAGGGGGCGGTGGACGTCGTCCGCAGCCCGATGCAGGGCACCGTGCTCAAGGTCAACGCCGAGGTCGGCGATGAGGTCGCCGCCGGCCAGGTGCTGGTGGTGGTCGAGGCGATGAAGATGGAGAACGAGATCGTCGCGCGCGACACCGGCCGGGTCGAGGAGATCGCGGTCGCTCCGGGCGACCAGGTGACCAGCGGCCAGCTGCTCATCCGCATCGCCTGAAAGCGGCCGATACGGTGACATCGGCGACGACGTCTGGCTGACCGGTTACGGTATCGTTGAACCCCTCGTCGTACCCGGAATTTCCGCTTGCACGGCGTTGGGTTTGGTGTATGCTCGACTTGGCAGGGATACCGTTAGCGGGGGGCAAGGCATGCTCGATCAAGAGCCGGATATCCGGTCGCTACCGACGCCGGACATCGGTTCTCATGGCGAGTCCGAAGGGGCACAGACAAACGGCCATGCGACCGTTCATTCAATCGTCAGGGCGCCAGAGCCCGGGCAGGTGATAGCAGTCGGCGACCATCGCGCCGGCATCGTCCGGCGGTCGCTGGTGATGGCCGACGCGCTCGGTCTGACGCTCGCGTATCTGCTGGCTGCGGCGGTGGCCGGCATGGTGGCTTCAGAGCCAACGTTTGCTTTCCTGGCGACACTGCCGCTGTGGATCGGTCTGGCCTCGCTGTACGGCCTCTACGAGCGCGACGTCAAGCGCGTCGATCACACGACCGCCGACGACTTCGCATCGATCTTCCACCTGGTCACCGTCGGCTCGGTCGCGTTCTTCGGCGGCACGGCACTGTTCGGGGTGGAGCACATCGAGATTTCGGCCATCGGGCTGTTCTGGGTGTCCGCGATGTTGCTGATGGCAGCTCTGCGAGCCGGTACCCGCGCGTGGTTCCGCCGGCGTTACTCGTTCCGCGAGAACGTCGTCATCATCGGCGCGGGCTACGTCGGCCAGCTGGTCGCGCGCAAGCTGCGCCAGCATCCCGAGTACGGGCTGACGCCCGTCGGGTTCGTCGACGCCGACCCCAAGGACCGCTGGAACGACCTCGAAGACCTCGAGCTGCTGGGCGAGCTCGACGACCTGCCGGACCTCGTCAGCCGGTACGGCGCGAAGCGCGTGATCGTTGCCTTCTCGCAGGATTCGATGGCGGACATCCTCGAGGTGACCCGCCTGGTGAAGGATCTCGACATCCAGGTCGACATCGTCCCTCGCCTCTTCGAGATCCTGGGGCCGGGCGTCGAGCTGCACATGGTCGAGGGCCTACCGCTGGTCGGCGTCCGGCCGCCGAGCCTGTCGAAGACGGCGCTCGCCGTGAAGCGGGCGATGGACGTCGTCGTCTCCGTCGCGGCGCTCACGCTGCTGTCGCCGGTGCTGATCTTCATCGCGCTGCGCATCCGGTTCGCCCGCAACGGCGGCGGCCCGGTGCTGTACCGCCACGAGCGGATCGGCAAGGGCGGCCGGCCGTTCCGGCTGTACAAGTTCCGGACGATGCACAAGGAGTTCTGCCGCGGCCCCGGCTTCGGGGGCGAGGAGGCGGAGGCGAAGTTCCGCGAGCTGATGGACGACCCGAAGTACCGGCAGCAGATGGAGACGGCGTACAAGCTGACGGACGACCCGCGCGTCACGCCCTTCGGCAACTTCCTGCGTCGCTGGTCGCTCGACGAGCTGCCGCAGCTGCTGAACGTCGTCAAGGGTGACATCAGTCTGGTCGGCCCGCGGCCGATCACCACGGACGAGTTGGGCCGCTACGGCACGCACACCGCCGCGCTGCTCAACGTGCGGCCGGGCGTCACCGGGTACTGGCAGATCAACGGCCGCTCGAACGTGAGCTACGAGGAGCGGGTGCGGCTCGACATGGCGTATGTCGGCAGCTGGTCGGTCAAGCTCGACCTGACCATCCTGGCGAAGACGCTGCGCATCCTCACCTCGAACCACGGCGCCGTGTAGCCGCGCTGGGCCGGGGGATCAGCGGCCGTGGCACCGCTTGAACTTCTTCCCTGACCCGCAGGGGCAGGGATCGTTTCGGCCGACGCTGCCGCCGCCGAGAACCAGCCCCGGGTCGGGCATGCCCTCCGGCACCGCCTCGCCGCCCAGGTCTCGCGCCGAGCGGAGCCGCTCCAGCTCGCGCAGATCGTCGTGATCGAGGGTCAGCACCAGCTCCACGGGCTCGGCGGCCGGCCCGCTGAGGCCGAGCTCGTCGAGCAGCTCGCCGGCCCGCTCGGCGGTCAGGCCGCCGGCATCGGCCGGCAGGTCGATGCGAGAGGGGCAGACCAAGCGGAAGCGCTCCCACCGTTCGCGGTCCTCATCGCTGGGACCGGCCACGAGCCGCTTGCGGAGCGCCCGCCGCTCGGCCGAGCCGCCGAGTCGCGCGGCGTGGGCCTCGAGCAGCTCGTTGGGCAGCCAGGCCGCCCAGCCTGAGTCGATCAGCGACATGCGGTGAGCATAGGTGCCGCCGTCAGCCGTGTGCCAGCTCGGCCATGCGCAGCACCCAGATCTCCAGCGAGAGCTCGACGCGTGTCTGCGGCAGGTCGGGATCGAGGCGGTGGCGTGCGGCGAGCGCCGACAGCCGCTCGTACAGTCGCTGCCGCGAGATCCGCATCCGCCGCGCCGCCGCCGACTTCGACCAGCCCGTCGCCACCAGCGACTCGACCAGGTGCGCCTCGGAGTCCGAGAACCGTGGATCGACCCGCTCGCCGGAAAGCACGTCGCGCGCGACGCCGCCGAGCGCGCCCAACTCCGAGCCGTGACGCACCGGCGTCGCCGTCGCCGCGGCCACCAGGCACGCGCGCTCGGCACCGGCCAGCGCGTCTCGCACCTGCCACGGCTCGCCGCCGCGGGAGTCGATCCCGACCGCGCCGGCCCCGCGGCGGACGAGGTCGCGGGCGATCGCCCATGGGTCGTCGTCGCCCCGCATCGCAACCAGCGCGGTGTCGCCGTCGACCAGCGCATCCACTCCCAGCCGTTCGAGCTGCGCCAGCGATCCGCGGGCGCGCACGGCCCACAGCGATGCGCGCGAGAGGTCGACGCCCACCGACCGTGCGCGGCGGACGACGTCGGACGCCGTCCCGCCGCGACCCTCGGCGAGCCGCTGCAGCAGCCGCGCCCGCTCGGCCGACGGCTCCTCGTCGCCCGGCGGCTGCGCCGCAAGCGCCACCGAGAGCAGGAACGACGCCTCGTCCACGGCCAGGGAATCCAGCTCGTCCGCCATCCGCGCCAGCACGTGCAGCCGCGCGCCCGGGTTGACGGAACGCGTCAGCAGCGGCGTGGGCAGCCGCTGGCGGCGGCGATCCAGCGCGTCCATGAAGGCAACGTCGAGCCCGTCCTCGGGTGACGCCGCGATCGGCGTGCGGTCGAATCGCTCGAGCAGCACCTGTGCGTTCAGCGCGTCGCCCAGCGCCGCCACCAGGCCGGCTGGGCCAAGCCCTTCGCGCGCCGCCTCGCGGAGCTGCGCCTGCAGCGAGACGGCCCGCCGCAGTGTGGCCAGCTCGCTCGCCACCAGCCGCTCCTGGACGACGTGGGTGATGTCGACGAACCGCACCGGAGTGCCGAAGACGACCAGCGGCAGCTCGTGCCGCCGGCAGGCCGCGGCCAGCGCGTCGACGGGGGCGTGGCTGGACTCGAACCCGATCCCTGCGGCACCCGACCGGGCCGCACCCGCCACCAGCGCGTCGACCTCGCCGGCAGGCATCCCCGCCAGGGCGATCCCGGTGGTCAGCAGGAACTCGCCCCCGCGCAGCATTCCGGCGATCGCCGGCGTCTCGAACACGTGCACCCACTCGACCCGGTTCCCCAGCCGGTGGGGCGCGGCGGCCACGCTGACGTCGGCCTCGCGCACCGCCGGCAGCTTCAGGAGGTCGCCGACCGTCAGGACAGAGTGTTCCGAAATAGGCGGGATCATGGACAGAGTGTAAAGGAGCGGTCGCCCGGTCGCTGGTGTTGACTACGTGGCGACACACCACGCCCCAAGGAGCTGATCGCCGTGCCGACCGAGACCACCACCGAAACCCGCCTGCTGGGCAACTACATCGGCGGCCGCTGGGTGCCGGCCGGTGCCGAGTCCGCTGCGTTGGACGTCACCAACCCGGCGACCGGCGAGAGGCTTGCACGGGTGCCGCTCTCCGGGGCAGCCGATGTCGACGCCGCCGTCGCCGCCGCCCGCGACGCGTTCCCCGGGTGGCGCAGCCGCTCGACGATCGAGCGCGCGCGCTGGCTGTTCCGCTTTCGCCAGGTGATGGAGGCGCACCAGGACGAGCTGGCGCGGTCGGTGACCCGCGAGATGGGTAAGACGCTGCCGGACGCCCGCGCCGAGGTCGGCCGCGCGATCGAGATGATCGAGGCCGCGTCGGCCGTCCCGCAGACGATGCAGGGCCGCATCCTCGAGAACGTCGCAACGGCCGTCGACACCGAGACGATCCGCCAGCCGGTCGGCGTCTGCGCGGCGATCGTGCCGTTCAACTTCCCGGCGATGGTGCCATTCTGGTTCCTGCCCTTCGCGATCGCGTGCGGCAACACGTTCATCCTCAAGCCCTCGGAGCAGGTGCCGCTCACGCAGGAGCTGGTGTTCAACCTGATCGACGACGCGGGTGGGCTGCCGGATGGCGTCGTCAATCTGGTCAACGGCTCGGTCGACGTGGTCAACGGCATCCTCGACCATCCCGGCATCGACGCCGTCTCGTTCGTCGGCTCGGCCAAGGTCGCCAAGTACGTGTACGAGCGCTCGGCCGCCGCCGGCAAGCGCGTCCAGGCGCTGGGCGGCGCGAAGAACTTCATGGTCGTGATGCCCGACGCGGTCATGGACCGCACCGTCTCGAACATCCTGGGCAGCGCGTTCGGCGCCGCCGGCCAGCGCTGCATGGCCGGGTCGGTGGTGGTCGCGGTGGGCGACGCGAAGGGGCCGCTGCTCGAGCAGTTGAAGGCGCGCACCGAGGCGCTCGCGGTTGGCGACGGACTGGCCGACGGCACCGATGTCGGGCCGGTCGTCTCGACCACGTCGCGCGACCGGATCCTGGGCTGGATCGACCGCGGGCTGGAGGAGGGCGCGACGATGGTCGTCGACGGCCGCTCGCCGGGCGCCGATCCGGACGGCGCATTCGTCGGGCCGACGATCCTGGCCGACGTCACCGCGGACATGGAGATCGCCCAGGAGGAGATCTTCGGCCCGGTGCTGTCGGTGATCCACGCCGACTCGCTGGACGAGGCGATCGGCATCGTCAACGCCAGCCGCTACGGCAACGGGACGTCGATCTTCACCGAGTCGGGCGCAGCCGTCCGCCGCTACCGGCACGACGTCGAGGTCGGCATGATCGGCGTCAACGTCGGCGTCGCCGCTCCGGTTGCGTTCTTCCCGTTCTCCGGATGGAAGGGCTCGTTCTTCGGCGACCTGCACGCGCACGGCGCGGACGCCGTCGATTTCTACACGCGCAAGAAGACGATCACGACGCGCTGGTTCTCGGGCGGCGAGACCGGCCGCTTCTTCGTCGAGCACGGCGAGCGTTAGACGGTGTCAGCTCTCGCCGCCGGGGGTCGTCCGGTAGCTTTCCTTGAGCACGGACAGGTAGCCGAACGACTCACTCGTCCGCACCCCGGGCACCGCGGCCAGCTTGACCTGCATGAACTCGAGCAGATGCTTGTTGTCGGTGCAGACGACCTCGACCAGGTAGTCGTAGCGCCCGGTGCACGCGATCAGGTAGGTGACCTCGTCGAGCTCCGCAAGCGCCTCGCCGGCGGCCTCCCGGTCGGCCAGCTCGACGGTCAGCCCAAGCAAGCATACGACCTCGAAACCGAGCTTGAGCGGGTTGGTGACCGCCGTGATCTCCATCACGCCGTCGGCGACCAGGCGCGCGACCCGCTGCCTGACCGACGCCTCGGAGACACCGAGGTCGGCGGCGATCCGCACGTAGGGCCGCCGGCCGTCGGCGACCAGTGCGTCGACGATGCGGAGGTCGAGCTGGTCGGGCATACTCATACGATATTCGCAGAAAGATGCAAAGTCAAAACGAATTGCGTAGAATGGATCCTCGACCGTCGCACAGGCCCTGGAGCGTGAATGGCAACCATCGATCGACCACTGCTGAGCACTGATCTGGACGGGATCTTCCGACCGTCGTCGGTTGCGATCTACGGCATATCCGACCGGACATCCCTGCGAATTGCGGAGAATATGACGGTGGCCGGCGTGCCCTTCTACGGGATCAACCCGACCCGCGAGGAGGCGTGCGGCATCCGCTGCTACCCGTCGATCGGCGACTGCCCGGCGGTACCGGAGATGGTGGTGATGGGCGTCGGCCACGGCCGCATCGAGGACGCGATCGGCGACGTCCTGTCGGTCGACGGCGTGCGGGCGGTCATCACCCCCGGCCTGGGCAACGAGGCCGGTCCCGAGGGGCCGCCCGTGTCGGCCCGGGTCTCGGAGCGGGTGCGCGACGCAGGCATCGCCATGGTCGGGCCCAACTGCATGGGCGTGGCCACACCGGGCGCGCCGTCGCCCTGGATCGGCACACTGACCGAGCACTTCACCGGCGGCCCGGTCGCGACGCTGGCGCACTCAGGCTCGATCGGCGAGATCCTGGTCTCGCTCGGCCCGCGGATCGGATTCCGCACCGTCGTCTCCGCAGGAAACGAGACCGTCACCGACGTCGCCGACATGACCGCGTACTTCGCGGAGGATCCGCAGTGCCGGGTGGTCGGCCTGTTCCTGGAGACCGTGCGCCGGCCGGCGGCGTTCGAGGAGGCGCTGCGGCGGATCGCCGAGGCCGGCAAGGTCGCCGTCGTGCTCAAGGTCGGCACGTCCGAGATGGGCGCCCGCGCGGCGCTCGCGCACACCGGCGCGCTTGTCGGCTCCGACCGGTCGTTCTCGGCGATGCTGCGGTACTACAACGCGATCCGCTGCGACGACTTCGGCACCTGGCTGGAGCACCTCGAGGTGTTCTCGCGCGCCACGCCGCCCCGCGGCCGGCGGATCGGCGCCGTCACCAACTCGGGCGGTGAGGGCGAGTACTTCGCCGACAAGGCCGAGCAGGCGGGGATCCCGCTGCAGCCGCTGTCGGACGAGCTGTCCGCCAGGATCAAGCAGGAGTTCCCGAACTTCACCGACGTCGGCAACCCGGCGGACTGCTGGGCGATCGACGACGACCGCGTCGTCTTCCCCCGCGTGTTCCAGTTGATGGCCGAGTCCGGCGAGTTCGACGTGCTGGTGTCCGACATCGACCACTCGAACTGGCTGATCGCCGGCGAGCGGGAGCTGGCGCAGAACATCGCCGACGATCTCCGCGCCGCATGCGACGGCACCGACCTCTTCCCGTGCGTGATCACCGTGACCACGGCATGCCCGCCGGTCGAGGACCTGCGCTGGGCCCGCGAGCACGACATCCCGATGCTCAAAGGGTCGCTGCCCGGGCTGCGCGCCCTGGCCTCGCGGCTGAACCACCGGCGGCGGGTGCCGCCCGCGCGCGACGTCCAGCCGGCGGAGCCGGTGGCGGGCGCCGGGGCGCTGGCCGAGCTCGACTCGGCCGAGATCGCCGCCGCCTACGGCGTGCCGTACGTGCGGGCGGAGCGCTGCGACACCGCGGACGCCGCGGTGGCCGCCGCCGAGCGGATCGGGTACCCGGTGGTCGTCAAGATCGACAACGTCGCCCACAAGGCCCGCGTCGGCGGCGTCGCGCTCAACCTGCTGGACGCCTCGCAGGTGCGGGACGCGGCCGAGCGGATGGGCGGCGCGGTGATCGTCGCCGAGCAGGTCGCGGGCGGCGTCGAGGTGCTGGTCGGCATGGTGCGCGACCCGGACTACGGGCCGACCGTGGTGGTCGGTATCGGCGGAGCGCTCGCCGAGGCGCTCGACCTGGTCACCGCCAGCCTCGCCCCGCTCGACCGGGACGGCGCCCGCGAGCTGGTGGCCGGCCTGCCCGCGCTGACCAAGCTGCTCGGTGGCGAGGCGCCGGACGGCCTGATCGACGCGATCGTCGCCGTCTCGGCGCTGGCCGCGGAACATCCCGAGATCGAGGAGATCGACGTCAACCCCCTGCTGGTTTCACCCGAGCGCGCCGTCGCGCTCGACTGCCTGATCGTCCTGAAGGGAAGTGAGAGCCGATGAGCGAGGCCGTCCTCTACGAGACGCGCGGCCCGGCCGCGTGGATCACGCTGAACCGGCCGGAGAAGCTGAACGCCATCAACCACGACGTGCTCGAAGGCCTGAACGCGGCGTTCGACCGTGTGATCGCCGACGACGAGGTGAAGGTGGTGGTGGTGACCGGCGCCGGCGAGCGGGCGTTCTCGGCGGGCTACGACCTGTCGGCCGAGGCGGCGCACGCCGACATCCCGGCGCACGAGTGGCACGGCGTGCTGGCGGCCGACATCGACGCCACGATGCGGCTATGGTCGCTGCCCAAGCCGACGATCGCCGCCGTCCGCGGCTACTGCCTGGCCGGGGGCTGCGAGCTGGCGATGGCCTGCGACATCATCGTCAGCGGCGAGAGCGGGCGCTTCGGCGAGCCCGAGATCCGCTACGGCTCCGGCCCGGTGACGCTGCTGATGCCGTTCATCCTCGGCCAGAAGAAGACGAACGAGCTGCTGTTCACGGGCGACATGATCGACGCCGAGGCGGCGGAGCGTGCGGGGATGATCAACCGCGTGGTCGCGGACGGCGAGATCGAGGCGGCCGTCGAGGAGCTGGTGCGCAAGATCGCGCCGACGCCGCTGCCGGTGCTGCGGCTCACCAAGATCGCGCTCGTCCGGGCCTT
The DNA here is from genome assembly GCA_963809205.1 of uncultured Actinomycetes bacterium. Classification (GTDB taxonomy): domain Bacteria; phylum Actinomycetota; class Thermoleophilia; order Gaiellales; family JAICJC01; genus DATLLN01. The sequence continues at coordinate 159,827 of CAWEIS010000010.1, forward strand.
CGAGGCCATGGGTCTGCGCGAAGCTGTCAATATGAACCTTGATCTGTCCTCCATGCTGAACGCGGCCGACACGCCCGAGCAGCGGGAGTTCATGTCGATCGTCCAGAGCCAGGGCCTGAAGGCGGCCCTCGCCTGGCGTGACTCTCGCTACGGCGAGGTACTGGGAGGAGTGAGCTGATGTCCACGACCAGCACCATCGATTCCACCAAGCTTGCGAAGCTGATCGAGACCGAGGAGGCGATCTTCAACGACCGCCACCACAAGTCGCGCGAGATGACCGAGCGGGCGCAGAAGTCGCTGGCCGGCGGCGTCGCGTCCAGCTGGCAGGCGACCGACCCGCACCCGATCTACCTGGCCGAGGGCCACGGGTCGAAGGTGGTCGACGTCGACGGCAACGAGTACGTCGACTTCCACAACGGCTACGGGGCGATGGCCGTCGGCCACGCGCACCCCAAGATCGTGGCGGCCGTGTCCGACCGCGTCGGCCGGGGCACCCACTTCGCCCAGCCGACGGAGGAGTCGATCGTGGCGGCCGAGCACCTGCAGCAGCGCTTCGGCCTGCCGCTGTGGCGCTTCGGCAACTCGGGCACCGAGGAGACGCTCGACGCCGTGCGGCTGATGCGCGCCTACACCGGCCGCGACGTGCTGCTCAAGATCGAGGGCAGCTACCACGGCCATCACGACGCCGTGATGGTGTCGGTGGCGCCCCCCGGCGACAAGATCGGCGACTACGACCATCCGGTCTCGGTGCCGCAGACGCTGGGCCTGCCGGCCGACTTCGTCAACCTGACGAAGGTCGTGCCGTTCAACGACCTGGACGCCCTCGAGCGCACGCTGGAGGAGCACAAGGGCCGGGTCGCCGGCATGATCGTCGAGCCGTGCATGATGAACGCCGGCATCGTCACGCCTGACGACGGCTACCTGCAGGGCGTCAAGGACCTGCTGCACGCGCACGGCGCGCTGCTCGCCTTCGACGAGGTGAAGACCGGCGCCACCATCCACTACGGCGGCGCGACCAAGCGCTTCGGCGTCACCCCCGATCTGCTGTGCCTGGCCAAGTCGGTCGGCGGCGGCCTGCCGTGCGGCGCGATCGGCGGCTCCGAGGAGGTCATGGGCTGGATCGCCGACGGCAAGATCGACCAGGTCGGCACCTTCAACGGCAACCCGCTGACGATGGCGGCCATGGTGGCGACGCTGACCGAGATCCTCACGCCCGACGCCTACACCGAGTTCGACCGGCTGGGCGAGATCCTGCGCGAGGGGTGCGACGGCGTGATCGCGCACACCGGTATCGCCGGCTACACGACGGTGCTGTCCGGCCCGCGGGGCGGTCACGTACCGCGGCGAGCGCGTCCGCAACTACCGCGAGTACCTCGAGGTGTCGGACGAGCTGGCGTACGTCAACTGGCTCGTGCAGTTCAACCGCGGCGTGTTCATGGCGCCGTGGGGCAAGAGCGAGAACTGGACGCTCTCCGTGCAGCACAGCGAGGAGGACGTCCGGCGCTACGTCGACAACTTCGAGTATCTCGGAAAGGCTCTCACCGCATGAAAGCAGTCGTCTTCGAGGAGCACGGCGGGCCGGAGGTCCTGAGCTACACGGACATCCCCGAGCCCGAGCCGGCACCACACGAGGTGCTGATCGAGGTCAAGGCCGCCGGCGCCAACTTCAACGACATCTGGGCCCGCCGCGGCATGCCCGGCATGAAGGTGATCATGCCGCACGTCGCCGGGTCCGACGTATCGGGCGTCGTGCGGGCGATCGGCTCGGAGGTCTCGGGGACGGGCTTCGGCTCGTCGCCGGTGCAGGTGGGCGACGAGGTCGTCGTCCATCCCGGCCTGTCCTGCCGGACGTGCGACATGTGCGTCTCCGGCCAGGAGTTCTTCTGCCGGCAGTTCCGGATCTGGGGCTTCCAGACCGGGCCCAACGACGGCGGGCACTCCGAGTACGTGACGATGCCGGCGGTCAACGTGCTGCCCAAGCCGGACAACCTGACCCACGAGGAGGCGGCGTCGATGCCGCTGGTGCTGGAGACGGCGTGGCGCATGCTCGTCTCCCGCGCGCGGATCCAGCCCGGCGAGAACGTCCTGATCTGGGGCGGCGTCGGCGGGCTGGGCGTCGATGGCGATGCAGATCTGCCGGCTGTTCGGCGCCAACCCGATCCCGGTGGTCGGCGGCGCCGAGAAGGTGGCGAAGGCCGAGGAGCTGGGCGCGGTCAACGTGATCGACCGCAAGTCCCAGGACGTCGCCGCCGAGGTCAAGGCGATCACCAACAAGGTCGGCGTCGACGTGGTCTTCGAGCACTCCGGCGAGGAGACCTGGCCGACCTCGGTGGCCGCGCTGCGCTGGGGCGGCCGGGTCGTCGTCTGCGGGGCGTCGACGGGGTTCAACGCCGTCACCGACCTGCGGTTCCTGTGGAACAAGCAGCAGAACCTGCTGGGCAGCCACCTCTCCAACAAGGCCGAGCTGTCGGCCGCGCTGAAGGCGGTCGAGGCCGGGGCCATCAAGCCGGTGATCGACACGGTGCTGCCGCTCAGCGACGTCGCCAGCGGCCAGCAGCTGATGGAGGACCTGAAGGTCCAGGGGAAGATCGTCTACGTGCCGTAGAGCCTGATGCGCGTCGCTGTGATCGGCCACATCGAGTGGACGACCCACGGCCGGGCGCCGTTCATCCCGGCGCCCGGCCAGATCGTCCACCTGACCGATCCGCTGGAGGAGCCGGCCGGCGGCGGCGCCGTGTCGGCGGTCGGGCTGGCGCGGATGGGCGCCGAGACCAGCTTCTACACGGCGCTCGGCAGCGACGGCCGGTCGGCGCCGATCCTGGAGAGCATGGGGGTGACCGTGCAGGGCGCGCCGCGCGACGTGCATCAGACACGAGCGGTGACGATGACCGACCCGGCGGGCGAGCGCACCATCGTCGTCACCGGCCCCAACCTGCATCCGGACGCCGACGACCCGCTCCCCTGGGACCGGCTGGCGGATGTCGACGGCGTGTACTTCACCGGGCTCGACCCGCGCACGCTCGAGCTGGCCCGTGCGGCGCCGGTCCTGGTGGTCACCGCGCGGCGGTTCGAGAGCCTTGTCGAGAGTCGCGTGCGCGCGGATGTGCTGATCGGCAGCCGCAGCGACCCGGGCGAGCAGTTCGACCTGTCGCGGCTGGCCGTGCAGCCCGACCACGTGGTGGTCACGGACGGCCGCCGCGGTGGCACCGGGTACACGCCCGTCGAGCCGCCCGGGCCGGTGGTCGACACCTACGGCGCCGGAGACACCTTCGCGGCGGGCGTCACCTTCGGGCTGGCGGCCGGACGGCCGCTCGAGCAGGCGCTGCAGTTCGGCGCGGAGCAGGCCGCCCAGGTGGTGACCTGGAGGGGCGCGTATCCCCGCCGCGACGGGGAGTCCGACTGGTAGTGTTCCCGCCCGTGAAGCGTGTCCTGACAGCCCTCGCGGCCGTGCTTGCGATGGCCGTCCTGGCGTCGGGATGCGGCGGCGGGACCGGGGTCGCGAGCCCCTCCGACGTCGACCTGGCGAACGGCCAGAAGAAGTTTCAGGTGACGTGCGGCGGGTGCCACACGCTGGCGGCCGCCGGGTCGAAGGGGACGATCGGCCCAAATCTCGACGCCGCGTACCAGCAGCCGGCGGACGAGGGCTTCGACCGCACCTCGTTCGAGGCGTTGGTGCGCCAGCAGATCGAGCTGGGGGCGACGCACGCGCAGCCCGCGATGCCCGCCGAGCTGCTGACCGGGAAGGACGCGGACGACGTCGCGGCGTACGTCGCGGCGGCCGCCTGCAACCCCTGCCCGGAAGAGCTCACCACCGGCGGTTGACTCGCGTCGTCCTCCAAGTCGGCGGGATGCACTGCGCCGGCTGCGAGCGCACCCTCCGAGACGCGCTCGAGGCGCTGCCGGGCGTGACGCGCGCGCGGCCCGAGCACATCGGCGACGACGTCGAGGTGGACTACGACGCCGCGGCCGTCTCTGTGGCCGATCTGCGGGCTGCGATCGACGCCGCCGGCTTCACCGCCCGATAACCGGTAACGCACCGCCTTAAAGACCGACGACCCGCAGAGCGGGCCGTCGGAGGAGGCAGGTAGCTGCGAGGTGTGGGCACGTTCGATCGCAGCGTCCGGAGGCGATTGTCCATGGAATCTGTACGGAAAACTCACCAATCCGGTTAGAGATTTGTAAGGGTGCACACACCAGTCAGAAGACGGTCGACTGTGTGTTGTCTGTCTCAACGACACCTCCCCACCGTGACGCCGGCGGGGCGCCTCCGGGTACACTCTCGCGGCCGTGGACCTCTACGAGTATCAGGGGAAGCAGCTGTTCGCGCGGTTCGGGATTCCGGTATCCGACGGGGTGGTCGCGACGACCCCGGAGGAGGCCCGGAAGGCGGCCGAGCAGCTCGGCGGGCCGGTCGTGGTCAAGGCGCAGGTGCTGGTCGGCGGCCGCGGCAAGGCCGGCGGCATCCAGCTGGCCGCCACGCCCGACGAGGCCGAGGCGAAGGCCGGGCAGGTGCTCGGCCTCGACATCCGCGGCCACGTCGTCCGCAGGCTGTGGATCGAGCGCGCGTCGGACATCGCCCGTGAGTACTACTTCTCGATCACGTTCGACCGGGGGGCCAAGAAGCCGCTGCTGATGCTGACCACGCAGGGCGGCGTCGACATCGAGCAGGTCGCGGCCGAGACGCCGGACAAGCTGGCGCGGCTGCATCTCGATCCGCTGACCGGCTTCCTGCCGTTCCACGCCAGGCGGCTCTGCTTCGCCGCAGGGATCCCGGCGGAGGAGACCCAGCAGGTCTCACAGATCATGGAGAAGGCGTACCGCGCGTTCAGTCGAGACCGACGCCATGCTGGTCGAGATCAACCCGCTGATCGTCACCCCGGACGGCATCGTGCGCGCGCTCGACTCGAAGTACACCGTCGACGACAACGCGCTCTATCGCCACCCCGACATCGCCGCCATGCGCGACGTCGAGGCGGCCGATCCGCAGGAGCAGATGGCCCGAGAGCGCGGCGTCAACTACGTCAAGCTGGACGGCGACATCGGCATCCTCGGCAACGGCGCCGGCCTGGTCATGTCGACGCTCGACGTGGTCGCCCTCGCCGGCGGCCGGCCGGCCAACTTCCTGGACGTCGGCGGCGGCGCCCAGGCGGACGAGATCGTCACCGCCATGGAGGTGCTGCTCTCCGACGACAAGGTGCGGGCGGTGCTGTTCAACGTCTTCGGCGGCATCACCCGCTGCGACGAGGTGGCGCGCGGCGTGCTGGCCGCGCTCGAGCGGCTGGACGTGAACGTCCCGCTTGTCGTCCGGCTGGACGGCACCAACGACGTCGAGGGCCGCAAGCTGCTGGCCGACGCGGCGCCGCCCAACGTGCACGTCGAGCAGACCATGCTGGGCGCCGCCGCGCGCGTCGTCGAGCTCGCCGGGAGCGCCGCCTGATGGCCATCATCGTCACCGCAGACACCAGGCTTGTCGTCCAGGGCATCACCGGCCGGGAGGGCCGCTTCCACGCCCTTCGCAACCGGGACTACGGCACGCAGGTCGTGGCCGGTGTCACGCCCGGGCAAGGGCGGCCAGGATGTGGACGGCGTGCCGGTGTTCGACACGCTCGCCGAGGCGGTCGCCGAGCGCGGCGCCAACACCGCGATGGTGTTCGTCCCGCCGCGGTTCGCCGCCGACGCGATCTACGAGGCGGTCGACGCCGGCATCGGCACGATCGTCTGCATCACCGAGGGCATTCCCGCGCACGAGATGCTGCGGATCTACAACTACATCCGGCCGCGGGGCGTGACGCTGCTCGGCCCGAACTGCCCGGGCGCGCTGTCGCCGGACGTCGCCAACGTGGGCATCATCCCGGCCCAGGTGTTCGCCAAGGGCCGGGTCGGGCTGGTGTCCCGGTCGGGCACGCTGACGTACCAGATCGGCAAGGAGCTGGCCGACCTCGGGCTCGGCAACTCGACGATCGTCGGCATCGGCGGCGACCCGATCGTCGGCAGCTCGTTCATCGACGTGCTGTCGCGGTTCGAGGAGGACGACGAGACCGACCTGGTGGTCATGGTCGGCGAGATCGGCGGCGACGAGGAGGAGAAGGCGGGCGCGTTCATCGCCGAGCACATGAACACGCCGGTGGTCGCCTACATCGCGGGCTTCCAGGCGCCGCCCGGCAAGACGATGGGCCACGCCGGTGCAATCATCTCCGGCTCCTCCGGCACGGCCGCCGGCAAGAAGGAGGCGCTCGAGGCGCGCGGCATCCGCGTCGGCTCAAGCCCCACCGAGGCCGCCAACCTGGCCGCCGACACCCTCCGGTAGGGGCATGGTTTAGTCTGTTGGGCGTGGGCCGGATCCCCTTCACCCGCGGCGTCCCGTCGGCCGACATGCTGCCGGTCGACGACCTGCGGGAGGCTGCGGCGCAGGCCTTCGCGACCGACGCCGCCGGGGCCTTGTCGTACGCGCCGGGCGGCTATGCGCCGTTGCGCGAGTGGATCGGCGAGCGGCACGGCGTGGACGCCGGCCGCGTGCTGCTGGTCAACGGCTCGCTGCAGGGGGTCGCGTTCCTCGCGCAGCAGCTGTTCCTCGGCCGGGGCGGGCGCGCGCTGGTCGAGGATCCCACCTACGACCGCACCCTGATCTCGCTGCGGACGTTCGGCGCGAGCGTCGAGGGCGTGCCGCTGACCGGTGAGGGAATCGACGTCGGCGCGCTGGAGCGGGCGCTCGACGCCGGCCCCGCCGACCTCGTGTACACGATCCCCACCTTCCAGAACCCGGCCGGCGTCACGCTGCCCGAGGACGGCCGCCGGCGGCTGGTGGAGCTCGCCCGCGCTCACGGTGTGCTGGTGGTCGAGGACGACCCCTACGGGCTGCTCAGGTTCGAGGGCGAGCGGCTGCCGACGCTGCACGAGCTTGACGGCGGTGACAACGTCATCTACTCGTCGTCGTTCACCAAGACCGTGGCGCCCGGGCGTGCGCACCGGCTACCTGATCCTGCCGGAGCGGCTGGTCGGGCCGCTCAAGGAGATCTCCGAGAACACCATCATCGGCCCCAACTCGCTGGCCGAGGCCACGCTCGCCGCCTACTGCCGGGCCGGCCGGTTCGAGCCCAACGTGGAGCGGGTGACCGCGATGCTGAAGGCGCGCCGGGACGCGATGGAGGAGGGTCTGCGGCGAGCACTTCCCGGCCGGCGCGAGCTGGACGACGCCGACCGGCGGCTACTTCTACTGGGTCGACCTGCCGGAGGCGCTGGACACCGGCGCGCTGCTGGCGGCGGCGGCCGAACGCGGCGTCCCCTACGTCAAGGGCGCCGACTTCTCGTGCTCCGGCGGGGGCAGGTCGTCGCTGCGGCTGGCCTTCAGCGCCGTGCCGCCAGAGAGCATCGGCGAGGGCGTTGCCCGGCTGGGCGAGCTGCTCGCCGAGTCGCTCCAGCCCGCCGCGACCTGACCGCTACGCGACGCCTGCGGCGACCCGCGGTGCGGGGCCCGTCAGCATCGGGGAGGGCACGATCGGCTGCTCGACCAGGCGCGCCTGGCGAGGGGCGATCATCTGGCCCTTGAGCACCGGCCGGAAGGTCGGACACGGCTCCGAGAGGTCGAGTGCGCAAAGGCTCGTCTTCCGGAAGAAGCAGTCATCGCACGTGACGCAGCGAGCCTTTGAAGCCATAGATGTGTCCCCTTCTCCCCTTTATGCCTGCCCTACGGTGCCGAACGAAGGTCGAAGTGTAGGTCGCAGACGGTCCCGGTTCCACCGTTCGCCGGAATGAAAATGCGCTGTTTGCGAGCAATCCGTAAACGTCTAGTGACTGACCGGTTGCAGCGTCCGGATTGCGTCGAGAGCCTGCCCGAAGGTGGACACCGCGATGATCTTGATGCGCCCGTCGGCGGCCGAGACGGCGTCCTTGTAGTTGCCCTTCGGCACCAGGAAGGTGTCCGCGCCGGCCTCGATCGCGCCCACCGTCTTCTGCTCCACGCCGCCGATCTCGTGCACTCCGCCCCCCAGGTCGAGCTCGCCGGTGGCGACCACCTTGTGCCCGTGCAGCAGCGTCCGGTTGCTCAGCGCGTCGTAGATCTCGAGTGCGAAGGCGAGCCCGGCGGATGGCCCACCGATGCCCGGCGTCGAGATCGTTGTCTTGACCGGCACGTGGGCGACCTTCACCGCATCGCCGATGTTGATGCCGACGATCGCGTGGGTCGGGTCGTCCGGGCTCTTGACGGACGTCATCGTCTTGCTCGAACCGTCCGAGAACCGCAGCGTGATCGGCTGGCCGGGACGCACGGGGGACAGGGCCTGCACCAGCTGGCCGGCGTCATCGACCTGCTGCCCCTGCGCACGGGTGATGATCTGGCCCGGCTCGACGCCCGCCTTCGCGGCCGGGTACCCGGGGGCCAAGGCGGTGATCTGGGCGCCCAGCTTGTCGATCTTCACGTCCAGCCCGAACGCCCGCTCGGCGACAACCTGCGCGGTCGTCTTCGAGTCGGCCATCGCCCGCTGGTCGTCGCGGATCCGCTGCTGCTCGTTCTCGCCGGGCGCGAGGATGTGGTCGTCCGGCACCAGCGACGCCCCGTCGACGAGGTGCTCCGCCCACAGCCGCTGCACCTCGTTGGCTTTGAGGATGCTGACGTCGACGAAGTACAGGCCGGAGCCGGGCACCTGCGGCTTCTCGCCCGGCACCGTGATGATGGGGGCCGTCGGGTGGGCCTTGTCCGGAAGGAACGCGTAGTAGCCCGAATCGGTATTCCAGGCCCAGGTGACCGTGCCGGCGGCCACCGCGCAGACGATCGCCAGCACCAGCGGCCAGCGCGGCTTGCGGAGGGCGGGCGCCGTCACGCGATCGCCACCGATCCGGCGATCGCTGCGACCACCAGCGAGCCGAGGCCGATGGCTGTCAGCGGGGTGATCCGCCCGTACGCGATATGGCCGCGGCCGAAGCTCGACAGCACCAGGCCGGTCAGCACGCCGCCGATCAGGCCGCCGATGTGGCCGCCCACCGAGATCTGGCCGCTGAAGGCGAAGGTGAACAGCAGGTTGACCAGCAGCAGGCCGCCGATCGGGCCCTCGAGCAGCGACAGGCCGCGTTGCCTCTCCAGGACGAGCAGGGCGCCCATCAGGCCGAAGATGGCGGCGGAAGCACCGGCCGTCAGTGCGTTGGGCGACAGCAGCAGTGCGCCGAACGAGCCGGTCAGCGCCGAGATCAGGTAGATGGCGCCGAACCGCAGGCTGCCGACGTAGCTCTCGAGCGCGGTACCCAGCCAGTACAGCGCATACATGTTGAACGCGATGTGCATCAGGCCGAAGTGCAGGAAGGCGGAGCTGATCAGCCGGTAGTTCTCGCCGTTGTGCACCGCCGGGCCGAACAGCGCCAGCGACCGCCCGAGCTCGTTCAGGTTCGCCGAGAAGGCGACCGGGTTGGCCGATGTCAGCAGGTAGAGCCCGACGTTCGCAGCGATCAGCATGTAGGTCAGGTACGGGACGGCGGGTCGTGCGAACGCGGCCGTGCGCACCGCGCGGTTTGACGCGCACTCCGGGCAGCGCATGCCGACCGGGGTCGCCGTCATGCAGTCGGGGCAGATCGGCCGACCGCAGTTCGAGCAGTGGACGCCGGTCTCGCGATCCGGGTGGCGGTAGCAGGTATCCATCGTGACGACCAGTCTACGGGCGCCGGATTGCTACCAGATTCCCTGCAGTGCTCCGCCGTCGACGGGCAGCACGACGCCCGAGATGTACGCCGCCTGGGCGGAGCAGAGGAACGTCACGGCAGCGGCGATCTCGTCGGGCGATCCCAACCGCCCGGCGGGGATCGACGCCTCGTCGCGGGCCCGCGCGTTTTCGGGGTCCGGCTGCCGCTCCCACAGCTCCTTCATCCGCTCAGTGTCGACCTTGCCGGGCGCGACCGTGTTGACCGTGATGCGGTCGCCTGCCACCTCCCGGGACAGCGCCTTCGCCCAGCCGACGACGCCCGGGCGGATCGCGTTCGAGAGCATCAGGTGGGGGATCGGCTCGCGTACCGACCAGGAGGTGATGTTGACGATCCGGCCGCGCCCGCTCTCGCGGAGGTGGGGCAGCGCCAGCCTGGTCAGCCGCACGGCCGAGTTGAGCGACAGCTCGAACGCCTCGGCCCAGGCCTCGGCGGGCAGCTCGTCGAAGGTCCCGGCCGGTGGCCCGCCGGCGTTGTTGATGAGGATGTCGAGCCTGCCGCGGCGATCGATCGTGGCCTTCACGGCGCGCTCCATCGCGGCCTGGTCACGGACGTCTCCTGCGCTGGCGACTGCTCCCGGCACGGACGACGCGGCAGCATCCAGCCGGTCCGGGTCGCGCGCCACCATGGTCACGTCGCAGCCCTCGGCGGCCAGTGCCCGGGAGATGGCGAGGCCCATCCCGGCTGACGCGCCACAGACGATCGCGGCCGTGCGTTCGAGTCCCAGATCCATCGGGCCGGTACGATAGCCGCCGCCATGCGCTACGGCCCCGCCGATTCGTCACACACGCCGCGGTTCACGGGCGCCCGTACCTTCATGCGGCTGCCGTCCGTGGAGACGACGCAGGATGTGGACGTCGCCGTGATCGGCATCCCGACGGACGACGCGGTGTCGTACAAGTCCGGCGCGCGGTTCGGCCCGGAGGGCATCCGCAGCGCCTCGGCCCTGCTCCGTCCGTACAACCCCCTGCTTCGGGTCGATGTCACCAAGCACCTGTCGATGGTGGACTACGGCGACTCGCCGACCGTGCCCGGCTACCACGAGGAGACGCTGCGCCGGATCGAGGACTACCTGGCGCCGGTGCACGCCGCCGGGGTCACCCCTCTGTGCCTGGGCGGCGACCACTCGATGGTGCTCGCCGAGCTGCGGGCCGCTGCGGCGGTGCACGGTCCGCTGGCGCTCGTCCACCTCGACGCGCACGCGGACGTCTGGGAGTCGTACTACGGAGCGCGGTACTTTCACGGCACGGTGTTCAAGCGCGCGGCGGAGGAGGGGCTGATCGAGCCGCGCGCGTCGGTGCAGGCCGGGATGCGGGGAACGCTCTACGGCGAGGCGGACGTTGCCGCGCCCGGCGAGCTGGGATTCGACGCGATCCCGTGGGACGAGCTGGAGCCGCTCGGGCCCGAGCGGTACGGCGAGCGCGTCCGCTCACGCGTCGGCGGCCGGCCCGCCTTCCTCTCGTTCGACATCGACTTCGTCGACCCGGCGTTCGCGCCGGCGACGGGCACGCCGGAGGTGGGCGGGCCGTCGAGCGGTCAGGCGCTGGCCTATGTGCGGGAGCTGACCGGCATCGACTTCCGCGGGTTCGACTGCGTCGAGGTCGCCCCGGTATACGACCAACCGGCGAACATCACTGCATGGGTGGCGGCCAGCGCCTGCTTCGAGATGTTGTCCCTGAAGGCGCTGTGGCTAGAGGCCCATGACGCCGACGAGCTCGCGGACGGCGGCGGCTGAGCGCTCAAGCTGGCCCTGCTCGTCCTCGGTCAGCTCGATCTTGACGATCTCCTCGAGGCCGGCGGTGCCGAGCCGGCAGGGAACGCCCATGTAGATGCCGGAGAGGCCGAACTCGCCCTCCAGGTGCGCGGCGCAGGGCAGCAGGCGCTTCTGGTCGAGCACGATCGAGTCGACCATCTCGCAGACGGACGCGGACGGTGCGTAGTACGCCGATCCGGACTTCAGCAGCTTGACCACTTCGGCGCCGCCGTCGCGGGTGCGCTGGACGATCTCTGCCAGGCGCTCGGCGGGGATCAGGTCGGACACCGGGATCCCGGCGACGTTCGTGTACGAGACGACCGGCACCATCTGGTCGCCGTGGCCGCCGAGCACGAAGCCGGTGATGTCGCGCACCGACACGCCGAGCTCCCAGGCGAGGAAGGTGCGGAAGCGCGCCGAGTCCAGCACGCCGGCCATGCCGATAACACGCTCGCGGGGCAGCTTCGACTCTGCGAATGCGACCTGGCACATCGCGTCCAGCGGGTTGGTGACGACGACCAGGATCGTGTTCGGCGAGCGGTCGACCAGGTTGCGGGTGACGTCGCCGACGATCTTCTGGTTCGTGGTCAGCAGATCGTCGCGGCTCATACCCGGCTTGCGGGCGATTCCGGACGTGATGATGCAGATCTCGGAGCCGGCGGTCTCCTCGTAGCCGTTCGTGCCGATCACCGTCGGCTCGTAGCCGGCGACCGGGCCGGTCTCGTTCAGGTCGAGCGCCTTGCCCTGCGGGAGGCCCTCGACGATGTCGACCAGCACCACATCCGCATAGTCACGCTCCGCCAGCCGCTGCGCGGTCGTCGCACCGACGTTCCCAGCACCGACCACGGTGATCTTGACTCGACTCATGAAGTGCCGTCCCCCGCTCTCGATTGCATCCGTCTGACCGCGGGCGATTGTCGCACGATTGGCTACGATCCGTTGCAGGTCGAACGGAAGGAAGGGCGGGGAGGCAATGGCTGACAAGGGCGGTCTCGAAGGTGTGGTCGTGGCGCGCAGCAGGCTGTGTTCCATCGACGGCCAGCGGGGCGTCCTGATCTACGGCGGGTACGATGTCAACGACCTCGCCGAGCACGCCTCCTACGAGGAAGTCGCCTACCTGACGCTGCGCGGCGAGCTGCCGCTGCGCGACGAGCTCGACCGCTTCAACGCCGAGCTCGCGGCCGCCCGAACGTTGTCCGGCGAGACCGCCGAGGTAGTCGACATGCTGGCCGACCACGCCGAGCCGATGGAGATGCTACGCACGGCCGTGTCCGCCGACTCCTTCGACGATCCGGACAAGGCGTCGAACGACGAGGACGCCAACGTGCGGAAGGCGACCCGGCTGATCGGCGCGATGCCGAGCATGGTCGCCCGCTATGCCCGCCGCCGCGCCGGCCAGGAGCCGATCGACCCCGACCCGTCGCTCGGCCACGCCGCGAACTTCCTCTACATGCTGTCCGGCGAGCGCCCCGGCGCCGCCGCCTCGCGCACCTTCGACGTCGCGCTGATCCTGCACGCCGATCACGAGATGAACGCGTCGACGTTCACGGCGCGCGTGATCGCCTCGACGCTGTCGGACATGCACTCGGCGATCACCGGCGCGATCGGCGCGCTCAAGGGCCCGCTGCACGGCGGCGCCAACGAGCAGGTGATGAAGCTCCTCGAGTCGATCGACGACCCGAGCCGGGTCGAGGACGAGATCCGCGCGCGCCTCGAGCGCAAGGAACGGATCATGGGCTTCGGCCATCGCGTCTACAAGACGTACGACCCGCGTGCGGTGATCCTCAAGCGGTTCTCGGCGCAGCTGGCCGCGCAGTCCGACGCGCCGCAGTGGTACGACATGTCGGAGCGGATCGAAAAGGTCGTGCTCGACGAGAAGGGCCTCTACCCGAACGTCGACTTCTACTCGGCCAGCACCTACCGCTACCTGGGCATCGATACGGGCCTGTTCACGCCGATCTTCGCGATGAGCCGCGTCGTCGGCTGGGCCGCGCACGTGATCGAGCAGCATCTCGACAACCGGCTGATCCGCCCCAGCAGCGAGTACATCGGACCGCCGCTTCGGAGCTATCTGCCGGTCGAGCAGCGCACCGCCCCGGAAGCCGCCTGACTCTGTAGGATGCGGGCGTGGCCCGCGCGTCGGCGAAAGTCGAACTCATCCGGAACGTCCCGCTCTTCAGCGGCCTGAGCGCCAAGGAGTTGATGTCGCTGTCGCGGCTGATGGACGAGGTGGATCTCAAGCCGGGCACCGTCATCATCCGCGAAGGCAACACCGGCGGCGAGTTCTTCATCGTCCTCGAGGGCACCATCGAGGTGCAGCGGAAGGGCCGGCGGCTGGCGCGGCTCGGGCCGGGCGACTACCTCGGCGAGATCGCGCTGATCGACCGCCGCCCGCGGACAGCGACGGCCATGGTCGAGACGGATGCGCGGCTCCTGGTGCTCGCCTCGCGCGAGTTCCACTCGATGCTGGCCTCCGACCCGCGGATCGAGAACAAGATCCTGCGGACGCTGGCCGCGCGGGTGCGCGACATGAGCCCCACGACCCCGCACTGACCGGGTCGCTCAGAGCGCCTGGATCTGCGCCAGCCGGGCGCTGACGATTGCGCTCGCCCCCGAGCGCGCAGGCGCGTGACCGGTCACCGCCGCGAGGAATTCATCGCGCTGCAGCGTGTAGAGCCGGCACTCCTCGTTCGCCGCCACCGTCGCCGTGCGGGGCACGTCGTGCAGCAGCGCGATCTCGCCGAACACATCGCCCCTGCCGAGGGTCGCCAGGTGATGTCCGTCGTGGACAACGTCCACGGTGCCGGCGGCGATCACGTAGACCACGTCGCCGCCATCGCCCTGGTGGATGATGGTCTCGCCGGCCACGGCCTCGTGAGGCACGAGCCTGGCCGCCAGCCGCTCCAGCGGCAGCGCCGGCAGGGGCGCGAACATGGCGACTGACTGCAGCAGCGTGATCCGCTCGGTCGGCACGAGATCGATGCTGTCCACCGCACGCAGCCACGGCCACGCGATGACCAGCGCGATCGGCTGCACAGCGGCGACGATCGCCAGCGTGACCGCCAGGTCGGTGGCCGCGACCAGCGCCGGCACCGCCACGGCGCCGATGCCGAGGGCTGCGCGCATCGCGCTCTCCAGCACGCCGAACACGCGGGCCAGGACGTCGTCCGGCGCTGCGCGCTGCAGCAGCGTGAACGTGACGACGTCCACCAGCACCACGCCGGCCCCGATCAGCGTCGCCACGATCACTGCGACGGCGGGTGAGTGCGTCACCGCCATCACCGCCAGCGGCAGCGCCCAGCAGGCGACGCCCAGCGCGAGGGCGGGCGCGAGCCGGCGCCGGCCGACGAGCGACGACGCGGCCGCCGCGCAGATCACGGCGCCGACGCCGGTGACCGCCGCCAGCAGCCCGGCGCCGCCCTCGCCGATGTCCAGGCGCTGGATCGCGATCACGACGACCAGCACCTGGAAGAACGCGCCCCAGACCAGCATCGACGTGGTGTACAGCCCGACCAGCACGCGTACCCCGGGATTGCGCACCGTCTCGCGGACGCCCTCCAGCGCCTCGTGCAGCGCTCCGCCGCCGCCGTCGGCGCCGCCCTCCGGCTGTGGCTCGTCCGCAGGGCCGCCGGTCCGCGTGGCCGCCAGCGTGGTCGCGGCGAACAGCACCACGACCGCCGAGAGTGCGGCCGCCGTCCCCGACGTCGCCAGAAGGACGCCGGCGATCACCGGGCCGGCGAGGCCGCCCAGGCCCTCCAGCAGCGACACCGCGACGTTCGACGCGGTCAGCTGCTCGGGCGAGCGGGCGACGGCGGGCAGCAGCGCCGACTGAACCGGCCGGTAGGCCGGGATGGCGACCGCGAACGCGAGTGACAGGCCGTACACGGCGTACGTCTCGCCGGCGGCCGCCGCGAACGCGATCGTCCCGGCCACGACCGTCAGGACGGCGCCGTTGACCACCAGCACGGTCTGCCGACGGAAGCGGTCGCCCAGGCCAGCGGTCAGGGGCGCCGTGAGCGCGGACACGGCGGCGCGCACCAGGGCGAGCGTGCCGGCGGCCGCGATGCCGCCCTCCTTGTAGGCGAACACGGCAAGCGCGATCTCGAAGCACTGCTCGCCCGTGATACAGCAGGCCCAGGCGCTCTGGAGCCAGCCCAGCCGGCGGTTGGCGAATGCCAGCCGGAAGCAGCGCAGCGACTCGCGCAGCCGCCGCCCGAGCATGGCCTCAGGAGGTCGGCGATGACTGGGTCGCGCGCAGCCGGGCGGCCAGCGTCTCGAGCATCTTCACCGCGATGGCGGGCTCCGACCGCAGCATCTTGCGGAAGGCCGAGCGCGGAATCAGCATCACCTCGACCTCGGTCGTGGCCTCGACCGTGGCCGTCCTCGGGGCGCCGTCCAGCAGCGCCATCTCGCCGAAGAAGTCGCCCGGCCCGAGCGGAACGTTGCGTCGGCCGGTGCGGCGGACGACGGCGCTTCCGGTGATGATCACGAAGAACGCGTCGCCCGAATCGCCCTTGGTGACGATCGAGGTCAGCGGCGGCAGCCTGCGGGCCACGCCCAGCCCTGCGATCTTGCCCAGCTGCCGCTTCGACAGCCCGTCGAACAGCGGCAGGTCGGCGAGCACCACCGCCCATTCCTTCCCCATCGTCCTGGCTGCTCCGCGTGCCACTGGGTCCTCCTCGATTGCTGGCGTGGCCGCCGAGTCTACTGAGGCGACACGGCCGCGGCAACGAGACCGCCCCGCTGGAGGCGCATGCTGCGCCGCCGGCCGTGGACGAAGCCGACCGACTCGTAGGCCCGCACGGCCGCCGCGTTCTGTGGATCGACCTCGAGCCGGATCTCCTCGAGGCCGAGCTGATCGAACCCGTACCTGCAGACCAGCCACGTCGCCTCGGTGCCCATGCCCAGGCCGCGGAACCGGCGGTCGCCGATCATGATCGAGAACCGCGCCGTGCGGCTACCCGGGCCGGGAGCCAGCCGCGAGTCGCCGATCGACGCGCCGCCCTCGCGCTCCCGCAGGCCGAAGACGATCCGCCGGGGATCGGCCAGCATCGTCCGGCCCCATTCGCGCAGCGCCGCCTCCGTCTGGGGCTGCCTGGGATGGTCGCCTGGCGCGTACAGGTAGCGGGTGGTCTCGGGGTCGTTCATCCACCGCTCCCAGGCCGGCGCGTCCTCGACGGTCAGCGGCGCGAGGCAGACCAGCTCGCCGCACAGTGGCTCGCGGATGGTCACGCGGGTTGCCCCTCGGTCGGCGCTCGGCAGCGCCCGGCGCTAGCTGACGCTGGCGACGATCTCCGCCGAAAGGCTCGGGAACTGTGCAAGGAACTCTGACCGCTCGGCCTTCAGCCTGCGCCACGCGCTCGCCGTACTCGTCGGCCCGCGGCCGGTCGCCTCGTACAGCCGCCGCGGCTGCAGCAGGTCGAGGTCGGACTCGTCGATGCCGGGCACGCTGCGCGCGACCTGGTAGCCGAAGTCGGGATCGGTCTCCCACTCGATGGTGCCCTCGGCGATGCCCTTGACGATCGCGGAGGAGTGGGGGATCAGCACCTTCTTCGAGCGCTCGTCCGTGCCGCCGACGCGCCCGGTGTTCATGATGTAGACCTCGATCGGGTTCGTCTCCAGCAGCTCCAGGAAGCGGTTCCCCTGCTGGTCGTGGTGCATCGGGAAGAACGGGTTCGTGCCGGGGACGCGCAGGAACTTGCCCTCCTCGTCCTTGCCGCCGGCCGCCGTGCCCGTGGTCTCGCCGAGCATGAAGAACGCCGCAGCCTGCGGGCCCTCGAGCCGGGCGACCGCCGGGATCACGTTCTCGTTGCGGTTCAGGATCAGCAGGAAGTGCGGCCTGCTCGAGCTTCGACGCGTCGGCCGCCTCGATCTCGGAGAACGAGAAGACGGCGCGGCCGTTCTTGGTGTAGCTCTCGTCGAAGAAGTCGACGTGGCCGCCCTCGTTCTGGCTGACGTTCTCCAGGTACGCGCTCGGCTTGGTGACCGCGCCGTAGATCGTCGGCTCGTCCTCCGGGCTGAGCGCGTAGGTCTTGGCGAAGCAGCCGGCCTCGGTCGCGCTCACCGTGCCGTCGGGCCACCAGGCGACGAAGTCGTCCTGCACGGGCAGCGACCCGTTCTGGCGCGTGAACGTGGTCGTCGTCTTGCCGGTGCCCGACAGGCCGACGATCAGGCCGACCCGGTCGCCGCTCGGCGTCGGGATCACCTTGCAGCCGGCGTGCAGCGCCAGCCCGCCGCGGTCCTGGACGAGCTTGTTCCACATCCGCAGCCCGCCCTTCTTCGACTCGCCGAAGTAGTCGGAGTTGAAGACGCGGGTGACGTTGAGATCGAGGTTGACCGCGATCAGGCGGTCGTCGGGGTAGCTCGGCCACCGGCAGGTTGGGCGTGTAGATGACGACCAGCTCGGGATCGAAGCCGTCGGTGTCGTCGTGCGCGTCGTGGAAGTACAGGACGTCCTGCATGCCGGCGATGTTGACGTTGGAGGCCTCGATGTAGAGGCGCGCCGGGACGCGCCGGTCGGGCGCGTTGCCGATGTACCCGTCGACGACGATCATCTCCTGCTCGGCGATGTAGGCGTCCTGGGCCGCCGAGACGCGCTCCCACTCGTCGCGGTCGATGGCCTGGTGCGGCTCGGCCGGACGGGTCGTCGGCGACGATGAACGTGCTGGCCTTCGAGCGCGCGAGAACCTGTGTCTGGACGTTGGGGGCGCCGTAGTCGGTGCTCCGGCTGTTGGGCATCTGGTGCGTCCGGTCGAGCAGCTCTTGCTGCGACAGGTTCCGATGAACGTGCCGTGCCGCCGGCAACGCAAAGGCCATCTTCGCCAAGGTTCCTCCCGGGAATGGTGATAGCACGGCCATACCCCTCAACCGCGCCCTGATCCAGGATACCCCAAGTACTGTCGCAAGCAACGCGACCCGACGGCCCGGCTTGGTACGCTGACGGCTGCTGGGACCACCCCTGTTTCCGGAGGCGTTGATGGTTCGACACGACGTGGTGGTGGTGGGCGCAGGCCTCGCCGGGATGCGCGCCGCCATCGAGGCATCGCGGTACGGCGCCGACGTCGGAGTCGTGTCCAAGCTGCATCCCACGCGGAGCCACTCCGGGGCGGCCGAGGGCGGCATCAACGCGGCGCTCGGCAACGCGGGCGAGGACGACCCCGACAAGCACGCCTTCTTCACCGTCAAGGGCTCGGACTACCTGGGCGACCAGGACGCGATCCAGGTGATGTGCGAGGAGGGGCCAGGAGACATCTACGAGCTGGAGCACATGGGCGCCGTCTTCAGCCGCACCGAGGACGGCAAGATCGCCCAGCGCCCGTTCGGCGCCGGCGGCGCGCCGCGCACGTGCTACGCGGCCGACATCACCGGCCACGTCCTGCTGCACGTGCTCTACGAGCAACTGGTGAAGAGCGGCGTCACCGTCTACGAGGAGTGGTTCGCGCTCGACCTGGTGCTCGACGGCGACCGCTGCGTCGGCGTGACGGCATGGGATCTCGTGCATGGAGGCGTGCAGGGCGTCGAGGGCCGGGCCGTGATCCTGGCCACCGGCGGTCTCGGGCCGCATGTACCGCGGCACCACCAACGCCTACGCCTGCACGGGCGACGGCATGTCGATGGCCTGGCGGGCCGGCGTGCCGCTGAAGGACATGGAGTTCATGCAGTTCCACCCGACGACGCTGCGCTCGAACGGCGTCCTGATCACCGAGGGCTGCCGCGGCGAGGGCGGGTACCTGCGCAACGCCGAGGGCGACCGGTTCATGTTCAACTACGCGCCGAACGCGGGCGAGCTCGCCTCGCGCGACGTCGTCTCACGGGCGGAGCAGACCGAGATCGACGAGGGCCGCGGCGTCGACGGCTGCGTGCTGCTCGACCTCACGCACCTCGGCGCGAAGCGGATCAATGAGCGCCTGCACGGGTCGCGCGAGCTGGCGATGGACTATGCCGGCGTCGACCCGATCGACGAGCCGATCCCGGTGCGGCCCGGCTCCCACTACCACATGGGCGGCGTCGACACGGACATGTTCGGGCGCACCCTGGTGCCCGGCCTCTACGCCGCCGGCGAGGCCGCCTGCGTCTCGGTGCACGGCGCGAACCGGCTGGGCGGCAACTCCCTGCTCGAGACCGTGGTGTTCGGCCGCCGGTCCGGCGCCTCCGCCGCACAGGACGTGCGCTCGAACGGCAGCGGCGGCGTCTACCCGCCGGCGGCGGTGCGCGCCACGGAGCGCAAGCTGAAGGCGATGGTCGACCAGAGCACCGGCGAGCGCCCGCACGTGATCCGCCAGGAGCTGGCCGACACGATGTACGAGAACGTCGGCATCTTCCGCACCGAGGAGAAGCTCGAGGAGGCCAAGGTCAAGATCGGCGAGATGCGCGAGCGCTACGACCGCGGCGTGCTGGTGCACGACAAGGGCCGGTCGTTCAACACCGACCTGATCCAGGCGCTGGAGCTGGGATCGATGCTGGAGATGGCCGACTGCCTGGTCACCGGCGCGATCGCCCGCACCGAGAGCCGCGGCGCCCACAGCCGGCTCGACTTCCCCGAGCGGGACGACGAGAACTGGCTGCGCCATACGATCGCCCACTACGACGACGGCCAGGTGCGTCTCGACTACAAGGACGTCACCATCACCGAGCACCAGCCCACCGTCCGCAGCTACTAAGTCCACTTCCGAGGAGCCCATGCAAGTCACCCTCAAGATCCAGCGGTACAACCCGGAGACGGAGAGCGGCGGCCTGGAGACGTACACGGTCGACGCTGCCGAGGAGGCGACGCTGCTCGACGTCCTGGACGTGATCAAGGACGAGGTCGACGGCTCGCTCAGCTACCGCAAGTCGTGCCGGATGGCCGTCTGCGGCTCCTGCGGCATGCGGATGGACGGCGGCGCGGTGCTGGCCTGCAAGACGCCGGTCAAGCCGCTGGTCGACGAGGGCCACGTCCCGGTCATCTCGCCGATGGGCAACCTGCCGGTGATCAAGGACCTGGTCGTGGACATGGACCCGTTCTGGGAGAAGTTCCGCGCGATCAAGCCCTACCTCGACGACACCGACTCCGATCCTCCCGTCAAGGAGTGGCGCGTCCAGCAGGAGGAGCTCGACAAGATCATGAAGGAGGCGCTGTGCATCCAGTGCGGGTGCTGCGTCTCCGAGTGCAACTCGATGGAGGCCGACCCGGACTTCCTGGGCCCGGCGGCGCTGGCGAAGGCGGCGCGGTTCGTCTACGACGTCCGCGACCGGGGTGGCAGGAGCCGGCTGGAGCTGGTCAACGGCAAACACGGCGTGTGGGACTGCACGCGCTGCTACTTCTGCCAGGAGCGCTGCCCCAAGGGCGTCGATCCGCGTGACGCGATCGCCAAGGTCGGCGCCCGGATCTACCAGGAGGGCATGCACGGCGACCGCGGCGCGCGCCACGCGAAGGTGTTCGTCAAGTCGACGTACAAGACGGGCTACCTGCTGGAGACGAACCTGGTGCCGGAGACGGTCGGCCTCGTGGCCGCGATCAAGGACATCCCGTTCGCGATGAAGCTGGTGCGCGCCGGCAAGGTGCCGAACCCGCTGAAGCCGCACAAGGCGAAGAAGCTCGACGAGGTGAACAAGCTGAACAAGCTCGTCGGGGATCAGGAGAAGGACGAGCTCAGGCGGGCGTCCGCGGGCCCCGCGAGAGGCGACTAAAGGACGGACGTTGAAGAGCAGCTATGCCTACTACCCGGGCTGTCTGGCCAGCCTGTCACAGAAGGAGCTCGACACCTCGACCCGCGCGATCGCCGAGCGGCTGGGGTTCGAGCTGGTCGACATCCCCGGCTTCACGTGCTGCGGCGCCGGCGACGTGCACGAGGCGCGCCCCGAGTACTACCTCCACCTGAACGCGCGGATCCTGGGCCAAGCCGAGCAGCTCGGCCAGGACACGTTGATGACCATCTGCAACGTCTGCACGCTGAACCTGCGGCAGGCCGACCGCAAGCTCAAGGACGACCCGGAGCTGCTGGCCCGGGTCAACGACAACCTGCGCGAGGTCGGCGCTGCGACCTACTCGGGCGGCGTCGAGGTGCGCCACCTGCTGTGGGAGATCGCCGAGGGCGAGGGCTACGAGCGGCTCAAGCAGGTCGCGTCGAAGCCGCTCACCGGCCTGCGGGTCGCGCCGTTCTACGGCTGCCAGATCCTGCGGCCGTCCAAGCTGCTCGGGTTCGAGGATCCCGACCGGCCGGAGTCGCTTGAGCGGATCATCGAGGCGTGCGGCGCGGAGCCGGTGGACTACCCGTCCAAGATCCGCTGCTGCGGGTTCCCGATCGTGCTGGCCCGCGAGGAGGTCGCGCTGGGCGAGCTGATCCAGCCGCTGGCGGAGGCGAAGGAGGCGGGGGCCGACGCGATCGTCACGCCGTGTCCGCTCTGCCACCTGTCGCTCGATGCCTGGCAGGGCAAGGCGTCGCGCGAAGCCGACCTGGAGTTCGACCTGCCGATCCTCCATCTGGCGCAGCTGGTCGGCGCGGCGGCCGGGTTGTCCTACGACGAGCTCCTGTTCAAGCGGCACGTGGTCAAGGTGGATCCCGTGGTCCACAAGATCTACGCCGAGCACTGATCCGAGCCGGGTGGCTCCGAGCTACGCAGCACTCCTGCGCCCGCCGTACCGGGCGCTGCTGATCACCGCCCTCGGGGCGACCTTCCTCGGAGCCGTGGACGCGTTGATGGTGGTGACGGCGCTGCCGACCGCCGCGCAGGAGATCGGCGGCGTCGACCGGATCGCGCTCGCCGTCGGCGCCTCGATGGTGACGATCGTGATGACCCTGCCGGTCGCCGGCAGCGTGATCGACCGCTACGGCGTTGCCCGGTCGTTCGGCATCGCATGCGTGCTGTTCGTGGTGGCCAACGTGCTCGGCGGCCTGGCCGGCAGCATGGAGATGGTCGCCGTGGCGCGGGCGATCCTCGGGCTGGGCGCGGGGTTCATGTTCGCCGTGCCGCTCGGACTGTTCGCGCTGTACGTGCCGGACGACCTGCGCCCGCGCGCGTTCGGCCTGAATGCCGCGATGTGGGGCGTCGCGGCGATCATCGGGCCGGCGCTGGGCGCCGCCCTGACGGGCACGCTCGGCTGGCGCTGGGTGTTCTGGATCAACCTGCCGATGATCGCGGCGATCGCCTGGTCGGCCCGGCTGGCGATGAGCGGGCACCCCGAGCGCCCCGCCAAGCCGGAGCACCAGCCGCTGAACCTGATCGGCCCGGTGCTGCTCGGCCTGTCGGTGGCGCCGCTGCTCGCCTCCGAGCACTGGATCGCGCCGCTGGCGATCGTGCCCGCGGTGCTGTTCTTCTTCCACGAGCGCCGCACACCGTCGCCGGTGTTCACACACCGCCGGATCTCGCTGGCCGCGAACGTCGCGGCGTTCGCCGCGGGCGCCGCCTTCCTGGGCGCCGAGGTGTACCTGCCGGTGCAGCTCCAGGTCGGGCTGGGCGAGCCGATCTGGGTGGTCGGCGCGGCGCTGGTGCTGGCGACGATCGGCTGGACGACCGGGTCGATGAGCGCCGCCCGGCTGGGCGTCGGCTTCGGCGAGCAGATCTTCTGGGGGACGACGATCGTCTTCGCCGGGACGCTGGTGATGGCTGTGCCGACCGGTGGGCCGGTGCTGCCGATCCTCGCTTACGGCGTCGCCGGGCTGGGCATGGGCGTCGCCTCACCGGCGCTGTTCACGGCCGTCCTGGCCGACAAGCGGGAGGGCCGCGAGGGACAGGCGACCTCGTCGATCCCGCTGGCCCGCCAGGCCGGCGCCGGGGTGGGCACGGCGATCGCCGGCCTGGTGTTCGAGTCCTCGCTCTCGGAGTCGACGATCCGCGCAGCGGAGAAGGCCGGCGCGCACGTGCCGGCGGTCATCCCCGGTGCGCGGCACACGTACGTGGCGGCCGCCGCGCTGGGCGCGATCGGCGTGATCGCCAGCCGCTGGCTGCGCGACGAGCGCGAGCCGGCCACCGCCGAGCAGCAGCACGAGATGGCGGCGGGCTGAGCGCCTACGGCACACCCATCGGCTCCTGACCCCTCTGGCACAATGGTCCCGTGGGAGCGACGACCGCCGATCTGACCGACCAGCTTCGCAGCTGGTTCGGGTTCGCCGACTTCCGGCCGGGCCAGCGCGAGGCGTGCGAGGCCACGCTGGCCGGCCGCGACGTGCTCGCGATCATGCCCACCGGCTCGGGCAAATCGCTCTGCTACCAGCTGCCGGCGTTGATCGACGGGCAGCTGACGCTGGTCGTCTCGCCGCTGATCGCGCTGATGCAGGACCAGTACGCCGCGCTCCGCGCGCGCGGCCTTGACGGTGTCGAGATGATCGCCTCCAGCATGACGGGGGAGGCGGTCGCAGAGACGCTGGCCCGCGTCCGCGGCGGCGAGGTCCGCCTGCTGTACGTCGCGCCGGAGCGGTTCTCGAGCAGGCGGTTCCTGGAGGCGATCGAGGCTGCCGGCGTGCGCCGGCTGGCGATCGACGAGGCGCACTGCCTGTCGGAGTGGGGCCACGACTTCCGGCCGGACTACCTGCGCCTGGCGGACGTCCGAACCCGGCTGGGCTCGCCGCCGACGATCGCGCTGACGGCGACCGCCACCCGCCGTGTCGCCGGGGATATCGTCCGCGCGCTGGAACTGCGCGACCCGGTCTCGCCGCACACCGGCTTCGACCGCCCGAACCTGTTCTTCGCCGTCGAGCGAGTCGGCAGCGACGCGGCCAAGCCGGCCGTCCTGCTCGAGCTGCTGGGCTCGCCCGGCGCCCTGCCGGCGGTCGTCTACTGCGGCCGGCGGGCGACCTGCGAGCAGGTCGCGGCGCACCTGCTCGGCGCGGGCATCTCGGCCGCGCCGTACCACGCCGGGCTGGCACCGGGCGTCCGCGCGGGGACGCTGGAGAGCTTCCTGGCCGGCCGGATCGACGTGGTCGCCGCCACCACCGCGTTCGGCATGGGCATCGACAAGGCGGACGTGCGCTCGGTCGTGCACTGGGCGATTCCGGCGTCGCCCGAGGAGTACTACCAGCAGGCCGGCCGCGCCGGACGCGACGGGCTGCCCGCCCGCTGCACGCTGCTCTACAGCGGGCGCGACAAGGGCCTGATCGTGTTCTTCATCAACCGGGCGAAGATGTCGCCGGCCGACCTGGCGGCCGTCCACGCGGAGCTGGCGTCGCGCGCCGACCCCAAGGGGGTGTTCTCGGTGTTCGAGCGCGATGTGCCGGCCGAGGATCCGCGTGCGGCGCTGGCCGTGCTCGAGCGGGCCGGCGCGCTGGACGTGTTCCCGGCGCCGACGGGCTCCTTCTCGGGCAGGCTCGCCGACCCGCGGCTGGACGCGCGCCACCTGAACGCGGCGGCGGTCGCCATGCGCCAGGTCGAGAACCGGCGGTGGGAACGGCTGAAGGCGATCGACGCCTACGCGACCGGCGACGGCTGCCGGCGCGCGGCGCTGCTCGGCTACTTCGGCGAGCGCCCTGAGGAAAGGCCGGCGGACGTTTGCTGCGACGGCCACGGCGAGCGCCCGGCGGCGACACGCGAGGAGCCCGTCGGGACGCCGGCGCTGGCCACGGTCGACGCCGTGCTGCTGGCCGTCGACGAGACCGACGGCCGCGTCGGCCGGACCCGGCTGGCGCAGATCCTCCGCGGTTCGCAGGCCAAGGCGCTGGTCTCGTCCGGCCACGACCGGCTGCGCAGCCACGGCGCGCTGGTCCGCCAGTCGCAGACTCAGGTGATGGGTGCGATCGACCGGCTGATAGCGTCCGGCGCGCTCGAGCAGACCGGCGGGCCGTACCCGCTGGTGCGGCGTGCCGCCGCCCAGTCGGCGCGGACGTCGCGCGACGCCGACCTCCGCAGCCAGGTGCTCGCGCTGGGCACGGCCCGCGACCGGGCCGGCATCCCGTTCCTGACGCGGGTGCTGGCGAGCGGGGACAGCGCCGAGGTGCGCAAGCTGGCCGCGCTCGCGCTTGGCGCGGATCGGCGACGACTCCGCGAACGACGCATTGACGGCGGCGCTCGACGACGAGTCGCCGGACGTTCGCAACGCTGCGGGTGCGGCGCTGCGGCACATCTCACACGTTTCGTGACAGACACCTGACGGCGCGCGGTCGTAGGGTGCCGCCATGTCACGCAGGGCGGTCCTTCTCATGCTCGCCCTCGCGGCCGTGGCGGTCATCGCCCTCGGAGCGCGTCACGCGGTCGCCGGTGACGGCCCGCCGCCCGCCACCGGCGTGGTGGAGCGCGTCGTGGATGGAGACACCGTAATCGTGCGCGCGGGCGGCGGCGCGCTGCGCGTGCGGCTGCTCGGCATCGACACGCCCGAGACCGTCGATCCCGACCGGCCGGTGGGCTGCTTCGGCCCCGAGGCGTCCGCGTACACCAAGCACCTGCTGACCGGGCGCTCCGTCTCGCTGGTCTACGACCGCGAGCTGCACGACCGGTATGGGCGGCTGCTGGCCTACGTCTACCTGCCCGACCGGTTCGTCAACGCGTCGCTGGTCGAGCTCGGGTACGCCCGGACGCTGTCGATCCCGCCGAACACCGCACATGCCGCGGAGCTGGCGTCGCTGGAGCGGCGAGCGGCCGTCGACGGCCGCGGGCTGTGGGGTGCCTGCGCGACCTGACTGGGTACACTGCGGGTGATGCGCCGGCTGATCGGAATCGGCATCCTGGCGGCCGCAGCGGCGGTCGCGGTTCGCGCCTTCCGCTCCCGGGAGCCTGCCAGCGTCACGACCTCGGGCAATGGGCACTCCGCCGACGAGGCACGCATTGCGATGCTGCGCGAGCGGATCGCCGCGGCGCGGCGGCGCCTGCGCGACGAGGTCGACACCGTTCGCGGCGAGTGAGCCCGCGGAAGCTTGCGGCCGCGGCCGTCGCGGCCGGCGGCGCGCTCGCGGCATGGGGCGTCTTCGAGGCGCAGTGGATCGAGCGACGTGTGGTGGACGTGCCGGTCGCCGGCCTCGATCCCGCGCTGGACGGGCTGTCCATCCTCCACCTGTCCGATCTGCACGCGGGGTCGCCCTCGTTCAACCTGCGCACGCTGCGCAAGGCCGTCGCGTTCGGCGTGGAGACGCAGCCTGACATGGTCGTGATCACGGGCGACATCGTTGCCCACCCCCGGGCGCGACGAGCCGTGATCGAGCAGCTCGCCCGCCTCTCGCCCCCGCTCGGCAGCTATGCCTCGCTGGGCAACCACGACATCGGACTGACCCGCGACCCGTTCTCGCGGGGGATGGTGCTCGAGGACTGGGAGGAGGCGCCGGTGCAGCTGCTCCGCGACACCTCGGCGATTGTCGAGCTCTCGGGCGTGCCGATCGAGATCGCCGGCATGGAGCCGCAGCCGTGGATCGACGGCGTGGCTCGGCCGTGGGAGCTGTTCCGGTCGGACGCCAGGCTGCGGATCCTGCT
Source organism: uncultured Actinomycetes bacterium (assembly GCA_963809205.1). Lineage (GTDB taxonomy): Bacteria > Actinomycetota > Thermoleophilia > Gaiellales > JAICJC01 > DATLLN01. Next base: position 186,636 of record CAWEIS010000010.1, read on the forward strand.
CGCACACTTCCCGGACGCGATCGACGACCTGCCGCCGGGCAGCGCCGACCTCGTCCTCTCCGGCCACCTGCACGGAGGGCAGATCTGCCTCCCCGGCCCGCGCGGCAAGGTGCGCCTGTCGCACACCGCGTTCACCTACCTCGACGGGACGCACCGGGTGGGCGACACCACGCTCGTCGTCTCCCGGGGCACCGGCACCACGCTCGTCCCGTTCCGCCTGGTCGCCCGGCCCGAGATCGCGCTGCTGCGGCTGCATCCGGCATGAGATCGCTGGTCGCCGCGCTGCTCGAGCCGGTGGCGTACCCCAGCGTGTACGACGTCACCGTGCGCGCCGTCGGCGACGGCACGATCTCGCTCGCGGGAGATCAGGACGACCTGCGCCGCGAGGGCGTGTACGGCGTGTACTCGGAACGCGCCTACGGCCGGATCGGAGCGATCGTGGAGAGCGACGCGGCCGGCGTGGTGCGGAGGCTGGAATCCGCTGTCGGCCAGTTCCGGGCCGGCGATCCCGTGGGGGTCAGCCTGTACGCGTTCCCGCTCGACCCGCTGCAGGGGCGGGGCATCGCGTTCGACGACGTCCAGGTGTCCGGTCCGCTGGGGCCGATGGCGGCGTGGCTGGTTCCCGGCGGGCCGCGCTGGGCGGTGTTCGTGCACGGGCGGGGCGCGACCCGCGAGGAGGGGCTGCGCGTGCTCGGGGTGCTGCACCGGCTGGGGCTGACCGTGCTGCTCGCGACGTACCGCAACGATGCCGGCGCGCCCGCATCGCCCGACGGCTACTACCACCTGGGCGCCACCGAGTGGGAGGACGTCGAGGCGGTCGTCGCCCATGCCGTTGCCGAGGGCGCCGAGGATGTCGTGCTGGTTGCCTCGAGCATGGGCGCGGTGCTCACCTGCCGCTTCCTGCTGCGCTCGCCGCTGGCCGGGCGCGTGTCGGCCGCCGTGATGGATGCGCCGCTGCTCGACTGGTCGGCCACGCTCCGCAACGCGGCGGCCCGGCGCGGTGTGCCCCGGCCACTCGCGGCGGCGGCCAAGCGGTACGCCGCCCGCCGGATCGGCGTGCGCTGGCGCGACCTCGACCACGTGCGCCGGGCCGCGTCCTTCACGACGCCGATGCTGATCCTCCACGGCACCGACGATCGCACGGTGCCGTTCGACACCAGCCGCCGCCTGGCGCTGGCCCGGCCCGACCTCGTGCAGCTGGTCGCGGTCCCGGGAGCGGGACATGCCCGCTCCTGGAACCGCGACCCTGACGGCTACGACCACGCCGTCGCCGGCTTTCTGGACGGGATCAGCCGGCCGGCGCGGCGGACGCAGCACGGGTGATCCGCACGTCGCCGCTGGTGGACGATGCTTTCACCCGCAGCGACTCGCCGTTCTTGGTCGCCGGCGCCTCCGACGGATCGAGATCCGAGGTGGTGTCGCCGCTCATCGAGTTGACGTCCAGCCAGACCTTCGTGCCGGCGACGACGCCGACCTTGATGTCGCCGGAGACCGACTTGACCGACGTCTCACCGCGGCTGACGGCGCGCACGGCGGCGTCGCCGGAGACCGACTCGACGCGGACGTCGTCGCCGACCTGACCGATCTCGACGTCGCCCGAGACGAGCTTCACCGATGCCCGGCCGCCGATCGACCCGACGCGGACGTCGCCCGAGACGGTGTTCAGTTTGGCGTTGCGGCCGATGCCGTCGACCGAGAGATCGCCCGATGCCGTCTTGAAGTCGACGTTGCCGGCGACCCGTTCGGCGAACAGTGCGCCGGAGGCGCTGACCCCGTCGATCGACCCCAGCTCCCCGAGCAGCCGGGCGTCGGCGGACGCCGTGCGCGTACTGATGTGCGCGCCCTTCGGGGCGTCGACGGTGACTCGCACCTGCGCGTCGCCACCGCGGAACCCGAACCTCGAGTGCTCGGGCACCTCGATCACCAGCTCGTTGCCGCGCAGCTCCTCAAGGGCCTTCTCGACCGCTTGCCGGCTCGCCTCGCGGTCGTCCAGCGGCTCGATCTCGACGATCGTGTCGTCGCCGTCGTGCGTGCGCGTCTCGATCAGACCGGCGGGCAGCTTGATCTTCACCTGCAGGTCGCCGGGTGTGTGATGCGTGCTCATGTCGTGCTCCTTCCTCTATGCCCGTGCCCAGCCGCGCAGGCCGCGGGCGGCCAACTCCGGCTTGACGGTGCGGGTCTCGGTGGGGGACTGATCAAGGTGGTGGTCGGCGTGGCCGCGGCGCCAGGGGACGGTCATCGCGGCGACGGTGCCGGGCAGGTGTCGGTGGGTCGTCATCCGTGGCTCCTAACTCTCGTGGTACCCAGTGATCCGGTTGCCGAACTTCGGACGGCGCTCGAGGCCCTGGCTGATTGTGCGCACCAGCCACGAGTTCGTGGAGATGCCCTCGCGGGCGGCCGCCGACTCCACGCGCTCCTTGAGCGACTCGGGCATCCGCAGCGTCAGCCGGGCGGTCGCGCCGTCGTCGGCGGGCGGCGGTGCCGGCTGCTCGACGTCGGCGACGTATGCCAGGGCGGCGTCGCGGCCCTCGAGCCGCACCTCGATGTGGCCGGACGGCAGTGTGCCGCTGAGCTCGGCCGCTGCCTCCGACAAGACGTCCAGCAGCCGCACCCGCAGGCTCGGCTCGACGGAGCGGAGCAGCGGCTGGGCGGCCTCGATGGACTGCGGCCCGCCGATCGCCGCGGAGGCGGCGAGGTCGTCCCGGATGGCCTCGATGTGGTGTGTCATCTGCATGACGTCATTATGACGTCACACATGCCGTCTGTCAAATGTCACAAAGATGCAGGCATTTCGCGCCGTATACTCGACGCCTCCAGATGACCGACCATCCGCATGAAGCGGAGTCGGTGCATAGCGCCACCGCCTCCGCGCACATCTCCCACGCAGTGATCGCCACCTACGCCGCAGCTGCGGCCCTCGAGGTGCCGGGAGTGCGCGGCATCTGGGCCGGTCACTCCGCGCCGCCCGAGCGGGAGATCGACCCGGAGCGCGCCCCCAAGGGCGTCCGCGTCAACGGGGACGGCCAGCGGGTCGACCTCGAGCTGCACCTGGTCACCGAGTGGGGCGCGAGCATCCCCGACGTGGCCGACCAGGTCGGCAGCCAGGTGCGCCGCTACCTCTCATCGATGATCCAGCTGGAGCCAACCGACATCGCGGTCGTCGTGGACGAGGTGGCCGCGCCGCTCCGCCCGTGAGCCGGGTCGACCACCTCACCAAGGGCTCGGTCTCGCATGCGCCGGCGCCGTGTCGCTCCTGCATGTGGTGGCAGTCCGGCGCCGGCGTCCGCCCGCCCGACCGGGAGAGCTGGATGCTCGAGGCCGAGGACGAGTTCGGGCCGTGGGGCAAGCTGTACGTGGACGACGACGGGCGGACGGTCGGCCTGATCCAGTACGGCCCGGCCGACCGCTTCCCGCGGGCCCGGGCGCTGCCGGCCGGCCCGCCCGCCGCCGACGCCGCGCTGATCACCTGCGCCTACCTGGTAGACGTGCACAGCCCGTGGGTGCTGCAGAGCCTGTTCCTGGCGGCGATCGGCGAGTGCAAGGTGCGCGGCTTCCCCTCGCTGGAGGCGTTCGCCTATCGCTACCAGCCGGAGGAGACATTCGCCGCCCGGTTCCTCGGCCATCGGACGATCTTCCCGGCCGACTTTCTGCGCGACTTCGGATTCCAGGGCCGGCGCACCGCGGGCAGGATCGAGTTGGTGCGCCTCGACCTTCGGGGTACCGTCCCGGTCGAGGAGGCCACGCTGACCGAGCGGATCAAGGCACGGCTGGCCGTGATCCAGCCGGCACCCGCCGCTCCGTGAACCGACGAGAGCTCGCGCGCGAATGCCTGACAGACACACCGGAAAGGATCCGCAAACGGAGCACCTGTCCGATCATGGGCTGCTCGCACTGGTCGCCCGCGGCGACCGGGACGCGTTCGCCAGACTCTACGACCAGTACAGCGAGTCCGCGTATTCGCTCGCAGTCCGGATCGTGCGAGACCGCGACCTTGCGGCGGACGTCGTGCAGGATGCGTTCCTTGCGGTGTGGAAGCAGGCGTCGCGGTTCGACTCCCGGCGCGGACAGCCCTCGACCTGGATCCTCACCTTGACCCACCACAAAGCAGTCGACGTCGTCCGCCGCGAGGACCGCCGCCGGGCCGAGCCGCTCGACGAGACGAGGGCCGCCACCGCGGTCGACCCGGCTCCGCCGGTCGACGAGCGGGCATGGCTGGGCGTTGCCCGCCAGCAGGTGCGCGCGGCGCTGCGCCGCCTGCCCGACCCGCACCGCGAGGTGCTGGAACTGGCGTACTTCGAGGGCTACACGCAGTCCGAGCTGGCGGAGCGCCTGGCGCTGCCGCTGGGTACGGTCAAGAGCCGGACGTTCGCGGCGATGGCATCGCTACGCGGTTCGCTGCAGGAGATGGGGATCACCATGGAGGACGAGTGGAACACGTCGACGAGCTGATCCCCGCGCACGCGATGCGCTCGCTCGACCCCGAGGACGAACGGGTCGTTACGACGCACCTGGCCGACTGCGACCGGTGCCGCCGGATGCTGGCGGACTACGAGAGCGTCAGCGCCTCCCTGGCCTACGCCGCGCGGCGCGAGACGCCGCCGCCGGAGTTGCGCGAACGCCTGCTGGCCTCCCTCGAGCCGGTCGTCGAGGCTCCGCCATCGGTCGCCACCGAGCCCCGCAGGACACGGTTCGGCTGGTGGCCGCGCGTCGCCGCAGTGGCCGTGCCCGCCCTCGCGGCCTGCGTGATCGGCCTGCTGGTCTGGAACGTCTCGCTGCGCGACGACCTCGACTCGACCAAGGCGTCGCTGGCGTCGGACCGCGCCGTGCACGTCGACAACGTGGGCAATCTGGTGGCCGACACCGGAGGCCACGTCACGCTCTACGCCGATCTGGCCCCGGCGCCCGCGGGCAAGACCTACGAGGCGTGGGTGATCGGCTCGTCCGGGCCGATCCCGGCGGGGACATTCGAGGGCGGCGGCACCGTGGTGCTCGACCTGACGGCGCAGGCGCGGCCGGGCGACCAGGTGGCGGTCACCGTCGAGCCGGCCGGCGGGTCGGACCAGCCGACCACGAAGCCGATCGGCGCCGCGGCCGTCTAGGCGGTCAGCGCACGAGGTAGGCAACGGTGCCGGCGATCACGGCCACCGACAGCAGCACGCGCGAGGTGCGTGCGGGATCCGGCAGGTCGAGTCCCAGCGACGCCAGCGACCCGGTCTGGGCCCGGCGGCGGGCGAGCCGGCTGCGGGCCATCGCGGACTCGCGCTGGGCGGACGGGCCGAGCAGCTCGTCGATCTCGTAGGGCCCGTGGCGATCGGGGCCGTGGTCGTACTCCACGCAGGTCAGGCTGCCACGGTGCTCGGTGACGTCGCCGAGGCAGCGGGGGCAGGCGTGCGGCGCAGGGTCGTAGGGCTGCCACTGCTCACGTGCGCTGCGCCGCCGGTCGCCGACGGTCAGCAGCTGATGGCGCTTCCACGCGCCGTGTGCGGCGCACACCCCTCCCGGGGCGCGGCGGACGCAGACGGGACACAGCGTCCCCCGAGCGCCGCTCAAGCCGCGACCTCCGCGCCGGGGACGCGGATCAAGTCGCGCTGGGCCAGGAGCTCCGCGATCTGGATGCCGTTCAGAGCGGCGCCCTTGCGCAGGTTGTCGGCGACCACCCAGAGGGCCAGTCCGTTGGGCCGCGAACGGTCCTCGCGGATGCGGCCGACCAGCACCTGGTCGCCGCCGGCGGCCTCGATCGCCATCGGGTAGCGGGCGTTCGCCGGGTCGTCGACCACGGTCATGCCGGGCGCCGCCGCCAGCAGCTCGCGCGCCTGGTCCGGCGCCAGCGGCCGCTCGGTCTCGATCCACACCGCCTCGGAGTGCGAGCGCCAGACCGGGACGCGCACGCAGGTGGCGCTGATCCCGATCGAGTCGTCGTCCATGATCTTGTGCGTCTCCCGCACCAGTTTGCTCTCCTCGGTGGTCTCGTCGCCCTCGAACACATCACATTGAGGAAGCGCGTTGAAGGCGATCGGATGAGGGTACACGTCAGCACGGACGGTCTCACCCTGCAGGGACGCCAACGACTGCGAGCGAAGCTCGTCGATCGCACGGCTACCGGTGCCGGACACCGCCTGGTACGTCGCGATCTGCATCCGAATGACGCGCGCGGCGTCGTGCAGGGGCTTCAGCGCGCAGACCAGCTGGATCGTCGAGCAGTTGGGGTTGGCGATGATCCCGCGGTGCGCCGCCGCGGCGTCGCCGTTGACCTCGGGGACGACCAGCGGCACCTGCGGGTCCATGCGGAAGGCACTCGACTTGTCGACGACGACGCACCCGCGGCGAACGGCCTCCGGCGCGAACCGCTTCGAGGTGCTGCCGCCGGCCGAGAACAGCGCCAGGTCGAAGCCGGCCAGCGAGCCCTCCGTCAGCTCGCGCACCTCCAGCTGCTCGCCCGCGTACTCGACGCGCGTGCCGGCCGAGCGGGCCGAGGCGAAGGGGACGACGTCCGAGGCCGGGAAGCGCCGCTCGGCGAGGATCGAGAGCACCTCGGGGCCAACGGCGCCGGTGGCGCCGACGACGGCGACGCGGTAGCTGCGGTCAGACACGCGGCTCCTCTCCCTGAGCTTCCGCCAGCTCCGCCTCGAACACGTCGTGCAGCGCCGCGACGGCCTCCGGCACCTTCTCGCGGGCGATCACGCACGAGACCTTGATCGGCGACGTGGCGATCATCCGCACGTTGATCCCGTGTTCGGCCAGGGTCGCGAACATCCTCGCGGCGACGCCGGGGTGGCTCTTCATGCCGGCGCCGATCAGGCTGACCTTCCCGGCGGTGTCGTCGACCCGGAACTCCAGGTCGAGCTCGCGGCACAGCCCGTCGATTGTGTTGGTCATCAGCGGCAGGTCCTCAGCCGGCAGCGAGAACGTGATGTCCGCGCGCTCGTGCGTGACCGCGTTCTGGATGATCGTGTCGACGTTGATGTGCGCGGCGGCGACGGCCGTGAAGATGCCGGCCGCGGCGCCGGGCTTGTCCGGCACGTTCTCGAGCGTGACGTAGGCCTCGTCCACCGTGTGGGTGATGCCGGAGATGATCGGGTCTTCCATCGTGGCGTCCTCTCGGATCCAGGTGCCGGTGGTGTCGGTGAACGTCGAGCGGACGTGGATCGACACCCCGTGGTTTCGGGCGAACTCGACCGAGCGCAGCTGCAGCACGCGTGCGCCGGAGCCGGCCATCTCGAGCATCTCGAGCGGCGAGACGACGGACAGCTTGCGGGCGCTGGGCACGATCCGCGGGTCGGCGGTGTACACGCCCTCGACGTCGGTGTAGATCTCGCAGTCGCCGCCCAGCGCCGCGGCCAGCGCGACGGCGGTCGTGTCCGAGCCGCCGCGGCCGAGCGTGGTCACGTCGAGCGCGGTGGACACGCCCTGGAAGCCGGCCACCAGCACGATCTTGCCCTCCTCGAGCGCCTGCTCGATCCGCTTCGGGCGGATGTCGACGATCTTCGCCTTGGTGTGGACGGTGTCCGTGACGATGCCGGCCTGCGACCCGGTCAGCGAGACGGCGTGGTGGCCCAGGTCTTCGATCGCCATCGCGCAGAGGGCGGCCGAGATCCGCTCACCGGTCGAGAGCAGCATGTCCATCTCCCGCGGATGCGACCGGTCGGAGACGCGCGCGGCGAGGTCGGCCAGCTGGTCGGTGGTCTCGCCCATGGCCGACACGACGCCGACCACGGAGCGGCCGGAGCGGTGCGCCTCGACCAGCCGGCGGGCGACGTTCTTGATCTTGTCGGGATCGGCGACGGATGAGCCGCCGAACTTCATCACCAGCACGCGCGGGGCCGGCTGCGGCTCGGGATACGCCATGGAGGCAGTGTATCGGCGTGGTTGGGCGGATCGACGCAGCTACGTCATCGTCGCCAGAATGCCCGCGATGTCCGAGACCGTCGTCCGCGGGTTGACGATCGCCATTCGAGTGCACGGCTCGCCGCGGTGAGTGGTCGGCGTGACGAAGGCGTAGCCCTGAGCAAGCAGCCCGCTGCTCCAGGCGGCGTAGTCGGCCGCCGTCCAGCCGGTGCGGCGGAAGATCAGCACGGTCAGCTCCGGCTCCTCCAGCAGCTCGACGCAGGGGCGGCTGCGGATCTCGTCGGCGCCCGCCCGGGCGACGGCCAGCGTCTGCTCGATCGCGTCGCGGTAGGCGTCGGTGCCGTGCACGGCGAGCGAGAACCAGAAGGGCAGCCCGCGGGCGCGCCGCGAGAGGTGCACGGCGTAGTCGGAGGGGTTCCACTCGCTGGTCTCGTTGATCGTGTCCAGGTAGCCGGCGTGCTGCGTGTGGGCGCGGCGTGCCACCTCCGGGTCGCGGTAGACCAGGGCGCAGCAGTCGAATGGCGCGAACAGCCACTTGTGCGGGTCGACGATGAAGCTGTCGGCGCCCTCGATCCCGGCGAACAGGTGCCGCACCGACGGCGCCGCCAGCGCCGCGCCGCCGTACGCGCCGTCGACGTGCATCCACAGCCTGCGCGCTCGGCATATCTCGGCGATCCCGGCCAGATCGTCGATCACGCCCGTGTTGGTGGTGCCGGATGTCGCCACGGCAGCGAACACGCCGTCGTCGCCCGCCTCGTCGAGCGCCCGGGCCAGCGCGGCGCCGGTCATCCGGCCTCGCTCGTCGGCGGGCACGTACAGCACGTCGACGTCCATCACCTGCTCGAGCGCGTAGACCACGGACGAGTGGGTCTCGGCCGTCAGCGCCACCCGCCAGCGGCCCGGGCGGTCGCCGCCGCGGGCTTCGCGCGCGGCGTGCCGCGCGGCGACCAGCGCCGACAGGTTGCCGGTGGTGCCACCGGGGACGAAGCAGCCGCCGGCGCCGGCGGGCAGGCCGGCGAGGTCGGAGATCCAGCGCAGCGCCTGGTTCTCTGCGTAGACCGCGCCGGAGCTCTCCAGCCAGCTGCCGCCGTAGATCGACTGGACGCTGACCAGCAGGTCGAACAACGTCGAGACCTCGGTCGGAGCTCCGGGGATGAACGCCAGGTAGCGGGGGTGGTCGACCGACATAGTGGCGGGCGCCAGCACGTCCACCCAGCGGCGCAGCGCCTCGTCGCCCCCCAGGCCCTCGGGCGTGATCGTGATGCCTGCCCGGGCCTCGAGCTCGGCCGGTGTGCGCGGGCCGTCGAGCGGCGCATCCATCCGCATGCGGTCGAGCGCGAGGCCGGTGATCCGCTGCGCGAGGTGCTCCGTGTCCTGGGTGTAGCGGTGCATCGGCGAGGACTGTAACCGTGGAGTAGGATCGGCGCGTGAGCGACCTGCTCGCCCTGATTGCCGCGTACGACGACGCCTGGAACCGTCAGGACGTCGAGGCGATCTCATCGATGCATGCCCCGGACATCGTGTTCCACAACCACACCGCGGGCGAGAAGGTGGAGGGCAGGGAGGCCGTCGCCGCGCACATCGCCGCGATCTTCGAGCGGTGGCCGACGCTGCGCTTCAGCGGTCGCGGGCAGCGGGCGGGCGACGACTTCGTCGTCAGCGAGTGGACGGCCTCGGCGACGCATCCCGACGACGGGCGGCGGCTGGAGTGGGACGGCGTCGACGTCTTCCCGTTCCGCGACGGGCTGATCGCGCGCAAGGACGTCTACTCCAGCAGCGCGACGCCGCGCGCCCTGTAACAACGGGGTCAGACCCCTTTGTTACATCAGAGGTCGCGGCGGCCGGCGAACGCGCGGCCCAGCGTGACCTCGTCGGCGTACTCCAGGTCGCCGCCGACCGGCAGCCCGCTGGCCAGCCGGGTGACGCGGCAGCGGCCGCGCAGCCGGTCGGCGATGTAGACGGCGGTTGCCTCGCCGGTCATCGTCGGGTTGGTCGCCAGCACCACCTCGGCCGCACCGTTCCGCTCCACCCGCTCGAGCAGCTCAGACAGCTTGAGGTCGTCGGGATCGACGCCGTCGATCGGCGAGAGCGCACCGCCAAGCACGTGGTACACGCCGCGGAACTCCGCCGTCCGCTCCATCGCCACCACATCGGAGGGATCCTCGACCACGCAGATCACGGTGCGGTCGCGGCGCGCGTCCTGGCAGATCGGGCAGAGCGGCCCCTCCGCCAGGTTGAAGCACTCCTCGCAGAAACCGATCCGCTCCTTGACCTCGCGGATGGCGTCCGCCAGGGCAAGCGCGTCCTCAGGGCTGGCCTTGAGGATGTGGAAGGCGAGCCGCTGCGCGGTACGACGCCCGATCCCGGGCAGCCGGGCGAGCTGGACGATCAGATTCTCGACCGACGGCGAGTACACGCGCGGTCAGATTCTCTCAGAGGCCGGGGATGCCCAGCCCGCCGAGGCCCCCCAGCTGGCCCATCATCCGCTGCTGCTGGAGCTGCTGGGCGGCCGCCAGCGCGCCGTTGAACGCCGAGACCAGGAGGTCCTGCAGCATCTCCGGATCGTCCGGATCGATCGCCTCCGGCTTGATCGTGACCTCACTGACCTCGAGCGATCCCGACATCTTCACGGTGACGGCGCCGCCGCCGGCCGAGTGCTCCACGTACTCGGTCTTCAGCTGCTCCTGCGCCTGCTCCATCTGCTGCTGCATCTTGCCGAGCTCCGCCATCATCTTGTTCGGGTCCATCTTCGTCACCGCGACTCCTTGACCTCGTGGGCGTCGAACGCTTCCTTGATCTGGTCGAACAGGTCGTCCTCCGACACGGCCTCCTGCTGCGGCTCGACCGCGGGGATCGGCTCCTCGCCCGCCGGTTCCTGCACCGCGGGAGCGTCCTCCTCGACGATCCGCAGCCTGACCGGCCCGCCCAGCGCCTGGCCGAGCACCTCGGTCAGCAGCTCCTCGTTCTCGGACGACGATGCCCCGGCCTTGGCGAACGACAGGCTGAAAGCGAGCGTGACGACGCCGTCGTCGACTCCGGTCGGCCGTGCGCTGTCCAGCAGCGCGCGCAGCGGCGGCGAGCGGCGGCCGATCTCCGGGAGCACCGCGTCCTCCCACCGCGCCATCAGCCCGTCGCCGGACGCCGGCGGCGGGTTCCGGGGCTCCGGCGCGGCGGCCGGCGGATCGGCTTCGACGACCGTTGCGGGCGGTGCAGGTGCCGCGGCCGGAGCGGCGGCTGCGGCCGCAGGCCGCGGGGGAGGCGTGGGTGCGCCGCTCTCCAGCCGCTCCAGCCGCTGCTGCAGTGCCTCCAGCGAGAGCTCGCCCTGCGGGCGGCAGACCTTGACCAGCGCCAGCTCCAGCGGGAGCCGCGGGTCGGAGCCCTCCTTGACCTCGTCGACCACCTCGCGGAGCAGGTCGATCAGCCGCTGCACAGCCGTCGGCGTGAGCCGCGACGCCTGCTCGGCCAGCCGCGCCTGCTCGTCGACCGTCATCGCGATGTCGGCCGGGGGCTCGCCCAGCTGCTGCGTCAGGAACAGCCCGCGCAGGTGGGTCAGCAGGCCGGTCGTCACCGAGCCGAGGTCGGCGCCCGACTCGGCGAGCTCGTCCACCAGCCGCAGCGACCCGGCCGCGTCTCCGGCGGCCACCAGGTCGAGTGCGCGGAACAGCATCTCCTCGTCGGCCGTCCCCAGCAGCGCCCGGGCGTCGTCCGCGGTGATCTGCTGCGAGCACGCGGTCTGCAGCTGGTCGAGCAGCGACACCGCGTCGCGGAAGCTGCCGCCGCCGGCCCGCGCGACCATCGTGATCGCGGCGTCGTCGATCTCGATTCCCTCGGCCGCCGCGATCCGGTTCAGCAGCTCGCTGGTCTCGGCGTGCGTCGGGCGGTGGAACGCGAACCGCTGGCAGCGGCTGCGGATGGTCGGCAGCATCGCCTGCATCTCGGTCGTGCAGAGCACGAAGATCGCGTGGTCGGGCGGCTCCTCGAGCGTCTTCAGCACCGCGTTCGAGGCCTCCTTGGTCAGCATGTGCGCCTCGTCGACGATGTAGATCTTGTAGCGGCCGAGCACCGGCCGCAGCACGACCTTGTCGCGGATCTCGCGGATGTCGTCGATCCCGCGATGGCTGGCGGCATCCATCTCGATGACGTCGATCGCCGTGGCGTCGTGGATCGTCCGGCAGGACTCGCACACCAGGCACGGCGTGGTCGTCGGCCCCTTCTCGCAGTTCAGCGATTTGGCCAGGATCTTGGCCATCGACGTCTTGCCGGTGCCCCGCGGGCCGGCGAACAGGTACGCGTGGGCCACGCGATCCTGATCGATCGCGTTGCTCAGCGTGCGAACGACATGTCCCTGCCCGACGACCTGGCTGAAGTCGAGGGGCCGGTGGGTGCGGTACAGCGCGGACACACCTGCATGTTAACCGGGGGAGGGTGAGATGGCCGTGCACCCACCCCTCGAGGTAGCGGACTCGGACGGTGCCCTCCAGCATCGGCTCCCACCAGGCTGACCCGCGGCACCCGGGTGACGTTGCTTAGCGCTGCTTCCTTCCGGACCTGACGCGGTTCACAAGCCTCCGTTGCGCGGGACCTGGCGATCAACGCCGAACGCCGGGGCCCTGATTCCGAACCCGACGCCCCTCAGGGCGGGAGTTCAGCCCGGCTAGAGCGGATTGCCGGTACAGGGAACCGCTAGCTCCCCACCTAGCACGGCCACCCCGATCGTATCAGCCGGCGTCCGCGCGCTCCTCCGCCTCACGGAGCCGGCGGGCGAGGATCTTCGCCAGCTTCAGCGCGATGCCGGGGTGCTGCTCGAGCAGCGGCGTGAACTGCCAGGCCGTGATGCCGAACACCCGCAGCGGCGACTCGGCGATCACCGAGGCCGTGCGCCGGCCGGTTTCGTCGAGCAGCGCGACCTCGCCGAATGACGCGCCCGGGCCGAGCGTGGCCCGCCGCTCGCCGTGGCGCTCGACGCGTGCCTCGCCGTCGGCGATCACGAAGAAGCCCACGCCGCCCTCGCCCTCGCCGACGATGGTGTCGCCGGTGTCGTATCGCCGCTCCTTGGCCGTGTTCGCCACGGCTTCGAGCTCTTTGTCGTTCAGACCGTCGAACAGCGGCACTCGCCGCAGTATCTCGATGCGCTCGTCGCTCATGCGAACCTCGGTTGCAGTGGTCGGGACGGCATAGTCTGCCGATCTTCCCCCACTTCGGCAAGTGGCATACTCCGGTGCGCACTGGAGAGGTGTCCGAGTTGGCTTAAGGAGCGCGACTGGAAATCGCGTAAGCGGGGATTCACCTGCTTCGCGGGTTCGAATCCCGCCCTCTCCGCTCTCCGAGCTGGGTAACCGGGCGGCAAGGACCGGCGGGCATACTGCCCGCATGGCGCTCAGGGTGCTGATCGTCGACGATGACTCCGCGATCGTGCGGATGCTCGAGCGGACGCTGCGGGCAGAGGGCTACGAGACCTCCACCGCCGGGGACGGGGGCGGCGCCCTGGCGCGGGCCGAATCCTGGGCGCCGGACGCGATCGTGCTCGACGTGATGATGCCCGGCGTGGACGGCCTGGGGGTGGCCCGGCGCCTCCGCGACAAGGGCAGCGCCGTGCCGATCCTGCTGCTGACCGCCCGCGACGCCGTCGCCGATCGGGTGGCCGGCCTGGACTCCGGCGCCGACGACTACCTGGTCAAGCCGTTCGCCGCGGACGAGCTGACCGCGCGGCTGCGGGCGCTGCTACGGCGGGGACAGGCCGAGGGGATCGTCTCCTACGGAGACCTGTCGATCGATCCCGCGACCCGCGTTGCTCACCGCGGCGACACCGCGCTCGAGCTGACCGCGCGCGAGGCCGACCTCCTGCTCCTGCTGATCCGCAACGCCGGCCGGGTGGTCAGCCGCGACCAGGCGCTGCGCGAGGTCTGGGGCGCCGGCCGGCTGCCGACCGCCAACACCGTCGACCGCTACGTCGCCTACCTGCGGGCGAAGCTGGGCCCGCCACAGGTGATCCACACCGTGCGCGGCGTTGGCTTTCAGCTGCGCCGATGAGGAACTGGAAGCTCCGCACCCGGGTGGCGCTGGCGGCGGCCTTTGCCATCTTCCTCGCCGTTGCCCTGGTGGGCGTCGCTATCCAGCTGCTGCTGGCCCGCGACCTGCATCGCCAGCTTGACTCGACCCTCCGCCAGCGTGCCACCGACGTGGCGACCCTCAGCGCCTCCGCGCCCGCCCTGCTGACGACGCCCGGTGCGCTCGATTCGGCGCCTGCGACCGGCGCACTGGACGTCGAGGTGGTCGATCGCAACGGGCGGATCGTCGCCCGCTCGCTGGCGCTCGGTGCCCGCGTTCTGCCCGCCGAACAGCTCGTCGATCGGGCAGTCCGCAAGGGCATGGCGGGCTACGCCGACGCGACCATGGGCGGGGATGGGCTGCGCGTCTACGCGGCGCCGCTCGCCGACGTCGGCGGCGGGCCTGCGGCCGGGGGCGCGGTGGTGGTCGCGTCGACCACCGATCAGGTGGACGGCACGCTCGACCGGCTGCGCCAGCTGACGCTGTTCGCGGGCCTGGCGGCGGCCGCGGTGGCGGTGCCGCTGGCCCTGGCCGTCACCCGCCGAGTGCTGCGCCCGCTGGAGCAGCTGACCTCCGACGCCGCCGAGATCCGCCGCACCGCCGACCCGTCGCGGCGCCTGCCGACGGCCGGCGGCGAGGACGAGGTGCAGCAGCTGACCGTCGCGCTGAACGAGATGCTGGCAGCGCTGGAGCGGGCACGCGATGCGGAGCGGCGGTTCCTGGCCGACGCCTCCCATGAGCTGCGGACGCCGCTGACGGCGCTGCGCGGGAACGCCGCGTACCTGGCCCGCCACGGTGCGGACGAGGGCGCCTTCGCCGACCTGGAGGCGGACGTCGCCCGCCTCTCGGAGCTGGTCGACGGCCTGCTCGCCGTTGCCCGCGAGGACGCGGCCGGGCCGTCCGCGGACCCGGTCGACGTGACTGCGCTCGTGGCCTCGCTCGAGCCGGATCCGCAGCTTTGCGTGACGGCGCAGCCGGGGCTCGCCGTGCGCGGCGACGGCGACGCGATCGGCCGGGCCCTGGCGAACCTGATCGAGAACGCGAAGCGCTATGGCCCGGCGGGCGAGCCGGTCGAGGTCGAGGCGCGCGGAGAAGGCGCCACGGTGGTCGTGTCGGTGACCGACGCCGGCACCGGGATCCCCGGCGTCAGCGTCGAGCAGGCGAGCACGCGATTCTGGCGCGGCCCCAACAGCGCGGGCACCCGCGGCTCCGGCCTCGGCCTGGCGCTGGTGCGGGCGACCGCCGAGCGCCACGGCGGGCGTCTGGTGATCGAGGGGCCGCGGTTTGCGATCGAGCTCCCGGCTCTCACGGATCTCTCAGAGGACACGGGCCAAACTGCGGGGGTACTCGCGCAGAAGGAAGGACCCCCGTGAGCGTTTTCCGCAGAATGTCAACCGCAAGGCTGCTCGTCGTGCTCGCCGTCGCCGTGACGGCCGTGGCCGTGGCCGGCATCGCGTTCGCACGTGGCTCGAACGACAAGCCACCGCCCAAGCCGCTGGCCGACGCCATCTCCAGCGCGTTCACCGGCACCCTCCCCAAGGGAGTGACCGCCGACATCACGTTTACGAACAACCTGCTGCCCGCCGGCACGCTGGATGGGCAGGAGTCGCTGTCCGGTGCGACCGGCAAGCTGTGGGTGAGCGACAGCGGCCGGTTCCGGCTCGACGTCACGTCGGGCTCGCACCAGGCCCAGATCACCGGCGGCCCGTCGGGCCTGTCGCTGTACGACCCGAAGACCGACACGGTCTACCGGCTGCCCGTGAGCGGCGAGCCCACGCCGTCCGACTCCGGCAACGGGATGCCTCCGATGGTCGGCTCGATCGGCCAGGCCATCTCGAAGCTGTCGTCGGTCGCCACCATCACCGGCGCCACGCCGACCACGATCGCCGGCCAGCCGGCGTACTCCGTCAAGGTGTCCCCGCTGCATGACGGCGGGCTGCTGGGCGGCGTGGAGGTCGGCTGGGACGCCGTGCACGGCATTCCGCTCAAGGTCGCCGTCTACAGCCGCGGCCAGTCCGACCCGGTGCTGGCGCTGACCGCCACCGACATCAGCTACGGCGCCGTCTCGGACTCGCAGCTGACGGTGCCGGGCGCCGACACGGCGCACGTCGTCGACCTCAAGCTGCCGAGCACGGCCGCGTTCGAGGGAGCACATCCGACCGTGACGTCGGGTGCCAAGGCGGTCGACCAGCTCGGCTTCCCGGTGTCGGCCCCGGACACGCTGATCGGGCTGCCCCGGCAGAGCGTCCGCGTGATCTCGGCCGGTGACCACCGCGTCGCGCTGGTCGTCTACGGCCAAGGCCTCGGTGCGGTCGCCGTGGTGCAGCAGGACGCCGGGAGTGGCGACGAGCCCTCCGGCCTGTCGCATCTGCCGGCCGTCTCGATCGGCGGCGCTGCCGGCCACGAGCTGGCAACCGCGCTGGGCACGGTGGTGCGATTCCAGAAGAACGGCGTCACCTACACCGTGATCGGCTCCGTGCCTCCGGTCGCGGCCGAAGCGGCGGCCAGGGGGATCTCCTGACCGGCTGAGTCTCAGTCCTGGGAGCGTGCGCACACCGCGCACGGTCCCAGGACGACCAGCGTCGCCCCCTCGGGGCGGAACCCGGTTCGCGCCGCGCTCCGCAGCACGCCCTCGGTGCCCACGCCGGCCGAGTTCAGGTCGGCCACCCGCCACACGAGCGGCACACCAGGTGGTGGTGCGGCTCCGGCCGCGAGTCGTACACCTCGGCGCCGCCCAGCCCGACCACCCGCCGCACCAGGCCGACGTCCTCCAGCAGGTCGAGCGTCGCGTAGACCGTGGGCAGCGCGTGACCCGCGGCGTGGTGACCGGCGCGGCCACCTTCGTCGGCGGCTCGTTCCACTCGCTGCCGTTCCTGATCTCCGACGTCAACGTCGCGCTGGCCGTGGCCGGCGTGGTGGTCGCGGCCGAGCTGATCGCGATCGCCTTCGTCCGCCGCGCGTACATGCGGGTGTCGCTGTCGGCCTCGCTGGTGCAGGTGACACTGGGCGGCTCGCTGGTCGCCCTGGTCGGCGTCGCCGTCGGCCACGCCTGACCTGGGTCTTCACCTTGCCGGCGGGTCGCATGGCTAGCCTTCTGATTGTGGGACTGCGCGCCCGGACAACGGCCCTCGCCGGGCTTGCCGCTCTGACGGCGAGCCTGATCGCGCCGGACGTCGCCTCGGCGCACGCCACCGCCGGCAAGACCTACGAGTTCCAGCTGCCGATCTGGCTGTACGCCGTCGCCGGCGGGCTGACTGTGCTGCTGTCGGTGCCGATCGCGGTCGCCGCCGGCGACCGGCCGAGCTGGATCAGCGCGCGGTCGTGGAGCCCCAGCCGCGCCGCGGCGATCGCCGCCCGGATCGCCCGCTGGCTGCTCGGCGCGTGCCTGGTCATCGCCGTCGCCGGCGGGCTGTTCGGCAGCGCCCAGTTCTATGCGAACCCGGCGACCGTGCTGTTCTGGATCGACGTCTGGGTGGGCGTGGCCGTGATGTCCGCCTTGTTCGGCAACGTCTGGGACGCGATCAGCCCGCTGAACGCGCTGGGCCGCGCGCTCGAGCAGCAGCTGGCGCGCGACGGCATCACGCCCCGGGCCTACCCGGCCTGGCTCGGTATGTGGCCAGCCGTGCTACAGCTGCTGATGATCGCCTGGCTCGAGCTGTGCTGGACGGGCGGCAGCAACCCGGCGTACCTGGCCGTGGTGATCGCGGTGTACGTGTTGGTCCACCTGCTGGCGATGGGCGTGTTCGGCGCGGAGGTCTGGCTCGAGCGCGGCGAGCTTTTCACCGTCATCTCGCGCGTCCTGGCGAGGTTCGCGCCGGTCGAGATCTGGTCGCGCACCGAGGAGCCGTGCCAGGCGGGGCGGTGCACCGAGCAGGAGCGCCCCGGCTGCCCGTCGTGCTTCATCGACGCCGACCCCTCCCAGCGCGGCGTGCGGCTGCGGTCGTTCGGCTCCGGCATCCATCGCCAGCCGGCGCTGGTGGCCGCGGGCGGCGTGTTCGTGCTGACGATGCTTGCGACCGTCGTCTTCGACGGGTTCTCGCGGACGCTCCGCTACTACGACTTCACCGACTGGCTGGCGCCGTACGGCAGCTGGCTGGCGGCCCATTCGACGACCCTGCGGACGCTGACGATGATCGCGATCGCCGGCGGCTTCGCCCTGATCTTCGTCGCCGTCTGCGCCCTGGTCGGCCGGCTGGAGGGCGGGGGAGTGGCGGACGCGCTGCGCCGCTACTCGCCGACCCTGATCCCGATCGCCGCCGTCTACTTCATGGCGCACTACTTCGTGTACGGCGTGGTCTACGCGCAGCTGACGCCGAAGGTGGTGCTCGACCCGCTGGGCAACGGCTGGGTGCACTACGCGATCTTCACGGACTTCCCCGGCGCGCTGGTCTGGTACCTGCAGGCGTTCCTGATCGTGTTCGGCCACGTGGTGGCCGTGTTCGAGGCGCAGCGCGTGGCGCGGCGCACGCCGGGCCACCGCACCCGCGCCGCGCTCGCACACTCCCCGGTCACCATGCTGATGATCCTGTACACGATGATCGGGCTCTGGGTGCTGGCGCAGGCCCTGCAGGCGTAGCGATGTCGATCATCGTGCCCTCCCCGGTGCCCGAGGTGCTCGTCCCCGGGGAGCGCGTGCTGTGGCAGGGGCGGCCCGAACCCCGCTCATCCCCACCGGTACCGCCGGTGGGCTGTTGTTCGGCGCCTTCTTCGTCGGCTTCGCCTGTTCTGGGAGTACTCCGCGGTGAGTGGCGACGCCGGCTGGTTCTTCGTCCTGTTCGGCGCGGGATTCGTGGTGCTCGGCCTGCGGGGTGTCGTGTGGCCGCCGCTGGCGCACCGTCGGCGGCTGCGGTCGACCTGGTACGCCGTCACCGATCAGCGCGTGATCGCCGTCTACGAGCGGGGCTCCGGACCACCTGAGGTGAATGGCGCGTTCCTGCGGAACCTGCCCGGCGTGACCGTGCGGCATGGCCGGAGTGGGCGGGGGAGCGTGTTCTTCGCTTCGAACGCGCCCGGCTTCATGCCGTCCGACGACGCCAAGGCAGAGCGGGCGCTCGGGTTCGTGGACATCCCCGACCCTGATGCGGTGGCCCGCATCATCACCGGCGCCATGCGGACGACCGACGGCACCGCCTCGGGCTGACCGGCCCCGGGTGCCCTGTACGGCATGCCGCACCCCCGGCGAGGTGGTGGTACTCGCCGACATGCCTGGTGGCTCCATCGTGCCGCTGCGCCCGATCGCCGAGGCTGTGCGAATCCAGCCGGGGATCCCCTCGGACAGTGTTCTCACAGGAGACATCATCGTGCAGCAGCAACAGGCACAACCGCAGGGCTTCGCAGGCCGGGTAGGCACGTGGAGCGCGCGTCACAAGAAGACGGTCCTGGTCGGGTGGTTGCTCTTCGTCGCGCTGTCGGTCTTCGGCGGCGGAATGATCTCGAGCAACAAGCTGACGCAGGCCGACCAGTTCAGCGGCGAGTCGGGGCGGGCGGAGAAGACGCTCGAGACGAAGTTCCCCGAGGCGGCGGTGGCATCCGAGATGCTGCTCGTCACCACCAGATCGGGCAGCGTCGACGACGCGGCGACCAAGGCCGCGATCGCCGACATCGCCGCACGCGTCAAGGCCGTGCCGGTCGTCAAGAACGTCCACACGCCGCAGGGCACCGACGGCCTGGTCTCCGAAGACGGCCGCTCGGCGCTGGTGTCGTTCGAGATCAAGGGCAAGGCGGACGACGCGAACGCCAAGATCGGCCCGGTGACCGCCGCGGTCAAGCAGGCCCAGCAGGCGCACCCCGACCTCCGCATCGAGGAGTTCGGTGACGCCAGCGTCGGAGCCGAGCTGGACAAGTGGGTCGAGAACGATCTCAAGCGGGCGGAGACGATGTCCATCCCGATCACGCTGATCATCCTGCTCATCGCGTTCGGCGCGATCGTCGCCGCCGGCGTGCCCGTCGTGCTCGCCCTGACCTCGGTGATCGCGACCACGGCGCTCGTGGCAATCCCCAGCCACGTCTTCCCGATCGACGATCTCGCGGCGATCCTGATCACGCTGATCGGCATGGCCGTCGGAGTCGACTACTCGCTCTTCTACCTGCGCAGGGAACGTGAGGAGCGGGCCAACGGCCGGGACGACATGTCGGCGATCGCGATCGCGTCGTCAACGTCCGGCCGCACCATCCTGATCTCGGGCTTCACCGTGATGGCGGCGATGGCCGGCCAGTTCCTGACCGGTGACAAGACCGGCACCTCGAACGCGATCGGCACGATCATGGTCACCGGCGTCGCCATGCTGGGCTCGCTGACCGTGCTGCCGGCGACGCTGGCCCTGCTCGGGCGCCACGTCGACAAGGGCCGCATCCGCATCCCGTTCCTGCGCAGGCGCAAGCCCGTGCAGCGCGACTCGCGGATCTGGTCGTTCATCCTCGACCGCGTCCTACGGCGGCCCGGCCTCTCGGCCTTCGCCGCGGTCGCCCTGCTGCTCGTGATCGCCTCGCCGGCGCTGCACCTGAAGGTGCATCAGACGGGCATCAACGACCTGCCGCCGGACATGCCGGGCTACACCGTGATGCAGCACATGAACACGGCATTCCCCAGCAACAGCGCCGACGCGACCGTCGTTGTCACGGCGCCCAACGTCAACTCACCCGAGATGACGCGGGCGATCGCCGACCTGGAGCGGATGGCGGAGCAGACCGGCCAGATGGCCCCGCCGTTCGAGGTCACCACCAGCCCGGACCACACGGTCGCGTCGATCTCGATGACGTTGGCCGGCACCGGCACCGACCAGGCGTCCAAGGACGCGCTGGACACCCTCCGGGACACGGTCGTCCCGCAACAGTCGGCTCGGTCGGCGGCGCCGAGGCGAACGTCACCGGCAACACGGCCATCGATCGTGACTCGGCGGCGAACCTGGCCCGCACGACTCCGCTGATCTTCGGGTTCGTGCTGACCCTGGCCTTCCTGCTGATGCTGGTCACGTTCCGGTCGATCGTCATCCCGATCAAGGCGATCGTGCTCAACCTGCTGTCTGTCGCGGCCGCCTACGGCGTCCTCGTGTGGGTGTTCCAGGACGGCCACGGCTCGTCGCTGCTGGGCTTCTCGGCCACCGGCGGCGTGGCACCCTGGCTGCCGACCTTCCTGTTCGTGATCCTGTTCGGCCTCTCGATGGACTACCACGTGTTCATCCTGAGCCGGGTCAAGGAGCTGGTCGACGGCGGCGCGACGACCGATGAGGCCGTCGTCCGGGGCATCAAGAGCACGGCCGGCGTCGTCACCGGCGCGGCGGCCGTGATGGTGGCGGTCTTCTCGATCTTCGCCACGCTCAGCCTGATCGATCTCAAGGAGTTCGGGATCGGCCTGGCCGTCGCGGTGCTGATCGACGCCACCATCGTCAGGGCGGTGCTGCTGCCCGCCTCGATGAAGATGCTCGGCGACTGGAACTGGTGGCTGCCGCGCCCGCTGCGCTGGCTGCCCGAGTTCCGGCACGAGCCGGTCGCGATCCCGGCCCCGGAGGTCGCCGCTGCCTAATCCTCTCGTAACCCCAACCGCTTGCCGTACCGCGTGGCCCGCCGATCAGGCGGGCCACGCGCCGTTTCGCGGTATCCTCTGGCTCCCAGGGCGCATAGCTCAGCTGGGAGAGCGTCCGCTTCACGCGCGGAAGGTCACAGGTTCGAGCCCTGTTGCGCCCATGATCGGCACGAACGTCCCGCCCGCTGCGGTCAGGTCAGGCGTTCGAGCCCTGCTGCTCCCATGATGACGGCTCGTCGTCGACGCTCAGCTCCCTGACCGGCGCCTGCTCGTAGACCCGCGCGGCCGCCCGCAGGCAGTTGCCGGTGGGGCCGAGCAGCTCGTCCACGGTGATCCCGAACGTCCGCGCGCACAGCTGCACGGTCCGGGTCCGCGGTTCCGACCTGCCGGAGAGGATGTTCCAGAGCCCCTGCTCGGAGAGGCCCAGATAGGAGGCCAGCTCGCGCTGCAGGAGGCCGTGCATGCCGGCCAGTCGGCGGAGGTTTACGCCAATCGTCGTTGGGGGTGTCATCGTGGTTCGCATATCCCCTGTCGGTTCCAGGTTGACGGAGTAGTAACTGCAGCGTACGCTCTCTTAGTCCACTAAGTCAATCGACAAAGGGGAAAACTTGAAGTCTCTGAAAGTTTCACGGCTGATCCTCCTGGTGGCAGCCACTGCGCTCCTCACGGCAGCTGCCGGGTGCGGCGGCTCCAGCGGTGACTCCGGCGGAGGCAGCTCGACCAAGATCAACCTGGTCGCCTATTCGACGCCGGCCGAGGCCTACGCCGAGCTGATCCCGGCCTTCCAGAAGACCGCAGACGGCAAGGATGTCGACTTCAGCCAGTCGTACGGCTCCTCCGGCGACCAGAGCCGGGCCGTCGAGGCCGGCCAGGACGCCGACTTCCTGCACTTCGCGCTCGAGCCGGACATCACCCGCGAGGTTGATGCCGGGCTCGTCAACGCGGACTGGGACCAGGGCCAGTACAAGGGCGTGCTCGTCGACTCCGTCGTCGTGTTCGTCGTCCGCAAGGGCAACCCGAAGAACATCCACACCTGGGACGACCTGACCAAGGACGGCGTCGAGGTGATCACGCCGAACCCGTTCACCTCGGGCGGCGCCCGCTGGAACGTGATGGCGGCGTACGGTGCGCAGCTCAAGCAGGGCAAGACGCCCGCCGAGGCCGAGCAGTACCTGTACGACCTGTTCAAGAACGTCCCGGTACAGGACGACAGCGCGCGCAACGCGCTCGCCACCTTCACCGGTGGCAAGGGCGACGTGCTGCTGTCCTACGAGAACGAGGCGATCCTGGCCCAGGCCAAGGGCGAGGACGTCGACTACGTGGTGCCCGACCAGACGATCAAGATCGAGACGGTCGCCGCAGTGACGAAGTCGGCGCCGCCGGCCGCGCAGAAGTGGCTGGACTGGCTGTACACCCCTGAGGCGCAGAAGATCTTCGCCGACAACGGGTACCGCCCGGTCGTTTCGGGCGTCACCGGGAAGTACGACTTCCCGACTCCGCCGCAGGAGTTCACGATCGACGATCTCGGCGGCTGGAGCACGGTCAAGGACAAGTTCTTCGACGACCAGAAGGGCATCATGGCCAAGGTGGAGCAGTCGATTGGCGTCTCGACCACTGGATAGCACCCTTCCGCAGGCGAGGGGCTTCGCCTCCCCCGCCGCCGCCCTCCCCGGGCTGGCGGCGGGGACTGCGATCCTCTACCTCAGCCTCGTTGTCCTGATCCCGCTGGCGGCGCTCCTCTGGGCGGTCGTCGGCGGGGGATGGAGCGAGTTCTGGGACGCCGTCCGGGCACCGGACGCGGTGGCGGCGCTCAAGCTGACCGTCGCGGTCTCGCTGATCGTCGTCGCTCTGAACGCGTTCTTCGGCACCCTGCTCGCCTGGGTGCTGGTGCGGGACAACTTCATCGGCAAGAACGCCATCAACACCCTGGTCGACCTGCCGTTCGCGCTGCCGACCATCGTCGTCGGCGTGATCCTGCTGCTGCTCTACGGCTCGTCCTCGCCGATCGGCGTGGACGTGTCCTACAGCCGGGCCGGCATCGTGCTCGCGCTGATGTTCGAGACGCTGCCGTTCGTGGTGCGCAGCGTGCAGCCGGTGCTGTACGAGCTCGACCGCGACATGGAGCAGGCGGCCGCCTCGCTCGGCGCGGCACCGTTCACGGCCTTTCGCCGTGTCATCTTCCCCAACCTGCTGCCGGCGATCCTGTCCGGCGGCGGGCTCGCCC
The DNA here is from genome assembly GCA_963809205.1 of uncultured Actinomycetes bacterium. Taxonomy (GTDB): domain Bacteria; phylum Actinomycetota; class Thermoleophilia; order Gaiellales; family JAICJC01; genus DATLLN01. The sequence continues at coordinate 210,275 of CAWEIS010000010.1, forward strand.
TCGCCAAGGCGATCGGCGAGTTCGGCTCCGTCGTCCTCATCTCAGGCAACATCCCGTTCCAGACCCAGGTGGCCTCGGTGCTGATCTTCGGACGGATCGAGAGCGACAACCAGGACGCCGCGGTCGCGGTGTCGGTCGTGCTGCTCGTCCTCGCCCTGACCATCCTGATGCTGATCAACTTCGTCCAGCGCTGGGGGACGCGCCATGATCACTAAGTACGCACTCCGGTTCACGGCGCTCGGCTATCTGACGATGCTCCTGCTGGTGCCCGTCGCGATGATCGCCTGGAAGGCGTTCGAGAACGGCTGGGCGCCGTTCTGGGCGTCGGTCACCGACCCCGACTTTCTGAGCGCGCTCAAGCTGACGCTCGAGATCGCGCTGATCGCGGTGCCGCTGAACACCGTCTTCGGCATCATCATCGCGATCATGCTGGTGCGCCACGACGTGCCCGGCAAGAGCCTGATCAACGCCGTGCTGGCGCTGCCGTTCGCGCTCTCGCCGGTCGTCGTCGGCCTCTGCCTGATCCTGGCCTACGGCCAGTCCGGCTGGTTCGGGGCCGACCTCACCAACGCCGGCATCGACGTCATCTTCTCGATGCCGGGCATGGTGCTGGCCACCATGTTCGTCTCGCTGCCGTTCGTCGCCCGCGAGGTGATGCCGGTGCTGCGGGAGATCGGCACCGAGCAGGAACAGGCGGCGGCCACGCTGGGCGCCGGCCAGTGGACGACGTTCCGGCGTGTCACCCTGCCGGCCATCCGCTGGGGCGTGATCTACGGCGTCATCCTGACCACCGCCCGCTGTATCGGCGAGTACGGCGCCGTTGCGGTGGTCTCCGGCAACGTGATCGGCCAGACCGAGACGATGCCGCTCTTGGTGAAGCGCCTGTACGAGGGCTTCGACAAGCAGGGCGCCTACGCGGCCTCGGTCGTGCTGGCCCTGATTGCGCTTTCCACCGTGCTCCTCATGACCATGTTCAAGCCCCGCCAGGAGGCGTGATGGCGATCAACGCACTCAATGTGACCAAACAGTTCGGGGACTTCGTGGCCCTGGACGACGTCTCGCTCGAGATCCCCGACGGCTCGCTGACCGCGCTGCTCGGGCCCAGCGGCAGCGGCAAGTCCACGCTGCTGCGGGTGATCGCTGGGCTGGAGAAGCCCGACACCGGCACCGTCAGCCTGGGCGGCCGGGACGTGACCTCGCTGCCCGCGCACAAGCGGGGCATCGGCTTCGTGTTCCAGCACTACGCGGCGTTCAAGCACATGACCGTCGCCAAGAACATCGCGTTCGGCCTGGAGATCCGGCGCCGGCCCAAGGCCGAGGTCAAGGACCGGGTGGCCGAGCTGATCGACCTGGTCCACCTGGAGGGCCTGGGCGACCGCTACCCGTCGCAGCTCTCGGGCGGCCAGCGGCAGCGCATGGCGCTGGCCCGCGCACTGGCCGTCGAGCCCGAGGTGCTGCTGCTGGACGAGCCGTTCGGTGCGCTCGACGCCCGCGTTCGCAAGGACCTGCGCGAGTGGCTGCGCCGCCTGCACGACGAGGTGCACGTGACGACGGTGATCGTCACGCACGACCAGGAGGAGGCGATGGAGGTCGCCGACACCGTGGTGGTCATGCATCAGGGCACGATCCAGCAGACCGGCGGCCCGCGTGAGCTCTACGAGGAGCCCGTCAACCAGTTCGTGATGGGCTTCGTCGGCCCGGTCTCCCACCTGGGTGACGCGATGGTGCGCCCGCACGACGTCGAGATCCGCCACGCCGAGAACGGTACGACGCTGCCCGCCATGGTCGAGCGCGTCGTCCATCTCGGCTGGGAGGTGCGGGTCAACCTGCGCCTGGAGAGCGGCGAGGTGCTGGTCGCCCAGCTGACCCGCGACGAGGCCGATGCCCTGGCCGTCGAGGCCGGGCAGGCCGTCTTCGTCCGGCCGCGCAAGGTGCGCCGCTGGAGCGAGGGCGAGGGCGAACCGGAGGTCGTGAGCGCCCAGCCCCACTGAGGGGCCGGGCGCTCACCGCGCCTCACTCGTACTGCAGCGCCTCCAGCACGTTCAGCTTCGCCGCCCGCCGTGCGGGCAGGATCGCCGCCAGCACGCCGAAGATCGTGGCCACGATCAGGAAGCCGAACAGCTGGCTGTACGGCACGACGAACACCAGGCCCTGGTCGGCCAGGCCCTGGGCAACGATCCAGCCGAACAGCAGCCCGACACAGATGCCGAAGATGCCGCCGATGATCGCCGTGATCGTCGACTCGTAACGGATCACACGGCGCAGCTGACGGCGGGTCATCCCCACCGCCCGCAGCATGCCGATCTCCCGCGTCCGCTCGAACACCGACAGCGCCAGCGTGTTGACGATCCCGATCAGGCTGATGATCAGGCACATCGCCAGCAGGATGTAGAGGAACATCAGCAGGCCGTTGACGAAGTCCTCGGCGTCCTTCTTGTACTGGGCGTTGGTCTGCACCTTGGCCGCCGGGAACGACTTCAGCGCCTGCGTGATCGCCTTCTGCGCCTGCGCGCCGGCGGGCCCGGGCTCGAACGAGACCAGCACGATCTGCGGGTCCTTGCCGCCCGGCGCGAACGTGTCCAGCGTCTTCGACGGGATGATCAGGCCGGTCATCAGGTTCGGGTCCTTGTACTCGCCCGCGACCGTCAGGTGCAGCTTGTTGTCGTCGATGCTGGTCAGGTTGAAGGTGTCGCCCGTGCTCAGGTCGTGCGACTTGGCGAACTGCTCCTCGATCAGCGCCTGGTCGGGCGTCGAGGTCGTGCAGCAGCTTGTCCGACCCGCCGTTCAGCCAGTCGAACTTGTAGACGTTCGAGAAGGTCGCGGGGTCGACGCCGTTGACGGTGTCGGTACCGCCGTTGTTGATCTTGGCCTCCGTGAACTGGATGCCGCTGGCCGTCTGGACGCCGGGCACCCTGCCCGCCGCCTGTACCACCGGCGCCGGGATCGACTGGAAGTTCTGGCCCTGGATGATCATGTCGCTGGTGATCGAGCGGTCGATCGCGCCCAGGAACGAGTCCTTGAAGCCGTTGACGAACACCGCCACGAACACGATCAGGGCGACGCCGATCATCAGCGCCGCCGACGTCACCGCCGTCCTGCCCGGGTTGCGTGACGTGTTCTCCCGGGCCAGCACGCCGGCCGTCGGCGAGGATGCGTCCCACGGCCACTCGCGCGGCCGCCGCTCCCACAGCACCAGCACGAACGTGCTGCCGAAGGCCAGCACGATGGCGACGCCGATCAGCGTCCCGGTGCTGACCCCGCCGATCAGGATCACCACCACGATCAGCGCCGTGATCAGGCCGACCCAGACGTAGCCGAGCGTCAGCCCATAGCCGACGCGCCGCACCAGCGGCCCGACGAACGGGATCCGGTCGCGGACGCCGCCCAGGAACCGCCACACGCGGAGCGAGAGCTCGAGCACGGCGCCCAGCACGGCGGCGATGGGGACGATCAGCAGGCGCGAGAGCATGGCGACGCCCAGGAAGGCGATGATCGCGCCGGCGGCCATCGTCAGCAGGATCCGGGTGCCGCTGCCGCTGCCCCGGATGGCGATACGCGATCATGCCGACGCCCAGCGCCGCCATGGCCACGCCGATGTAAGGCACGTACGGCGCCAGCCGGCCGGCCGGGAGCACGAAGCCCTCGCGCAGCGCCGCTATCGGCGGCACACGGGTGGCTTTCAGCGCCGGTGCGATGGACGCAACCAGCGCCGCGCCGAGGCCGACGCCGAGCGGCAACAGGACGCTCCAGACGAGGGGGATCGAGATCGCGGCCGTCGGCAGGTCGACGCCGGCCGCCTTGAACAGCGCGTTCAGCCCGACGGCCAGCAGGATGCCGAAGCCGATCCCGATCAACGAGGCGACCAGCCCCATCAGCGCGGCCTCGACCAGCACCGACCGCAGCACCTGGCGGCGGCTGGCGCCCAGCGTCCGCAGCATCGCGAACTCGCGCATCCGCTGGGCCACGGTGATCGAGTAGGTGTTGAAGATGATGAACAGGCCCACGAATACCGCCGCGCCGGCGAAGGCGAGCAGGATGTAGGTGATGAAGTTGGTCGAGCCCTCGACCTGGCTGGTCTGCTCGTCGGCGTTCTCGGTGCCGGTCTGCACCTTGACGTCGCTCGGCACGACCTCCTGCACGTTGTGCTTGAGCTCGGTGGGCGAGACGCCGTCCGCCGCCTGCAGATACACGACCGAGGTCTTGCCCACGCGGTCGTACCACTGCTGTGCGTCGGCGAAGGTCGTCACCACCAGTGTGGCGCCGCCGATCGACGAGACGCCGGCCAGCTTGAAGACGCCGGAGATGGTGACCGGCACGGCGCCCTTGTCGGTGGCCAGCTTGACCTGATCGCCGGTCTTCAGGTGCTCGTCGTTCGCGAGCTTCTGGTTGATCGCGACGGTGCCCTCGTCTGGGGGGCCACCGCTGGTGAACTGGGAGTTGGAGAAGGGCTCGGTGACGTACGAGAAGACCAGGTTGGGCGCGCCGCCCGAGCCGGTCACGTACTTGCCGTCGATGACGATCGAGCCGGTGGCCTGGATCTGGCCCTCGGCCTTCTCGACGCCGTCGGCGGTCTTGGCGGTGGCGATCACCGACTCGGGAAGCGGGCCGGCCACCGCGCCGTTGTCGGACGTGAAGGCCGTCTGCTTTGAGAGCACGACGTCGATGCCCTTGTTGCTCTCGTGGAAGATGGCCGAGAACGCGTTGTTGATCTGGTCGCGGAGGATGAAGGTGCCGGTGATCATCGACGTGCCGAGCACGATCGAGAGCGCCGTCAGCACCGTGCGGAGCTTGCGGCCCCACAGTCCGCGGAGGGCTACCTGCATCACAGCGCGCTGACCTCCGCCATCGCCGCCAGCACGTCCGAGGCCTCGGAGCACCGCTGGTCGCGGACGATCTGGCCGTCCGCCAGGAACAGCACGCGGTCGGCCATCGCCGCGGCGTTGGCGTCATGGGTGACCATCACGGTGGTCTGCCCGTAGGTCGTCACCATGCTGCGCAGCAGGTTCAGGATCTCGCCGCTGGTTGCCGAGTCGAGGTTGCCGGTCGGCTCGTCCGCGAACATCACGGTCGGCCGAGACGCCAGCGCGCGGGCGATCGCCACGCGCTGCTGCTGGCCGCCGGACAGCTCGGACGGCCGGTGCTTGCGGCGGTCGCCGAGCCCGACCTGCTCGATGATCTCGTTCGCCCAGGTCTGGTCGACGTTCTCGCCGGCCAGCCGCAGCGGCAGCAGGATGTTCTCCTCCGCCGTGAGCATGGGCAGCAGGTTGAAGAACTGGAAGATGAACCCGATGTGGTCTCGCCGCAGCTGGGTCAGCTGCGTGTCGGACATCGTGGTGATGTCGTTGCCGGCGATGGATACACGGCCGGTGGTGGGCAGATCGAGGCCCGCCAGGATATGCATCAGCGTGGACTTGCCCGACCCTGACGGCCCCATGACGGCGGTGAACTGCCCGGTGGGGATCGTCAGCGAGACGCCTCGAAGTGCCTCGACGGCTGTGTCGCCCACGCCGTATGTGCGGGTGATGTCGAACGCCTCGACGGCAGCATTCGGCTCACTGTGGTGTTCGGTCATGCGACCTCCTTCCCAGTCCGCCTCCTCGCCTTGCACGATAGCGAAGGCGGTGTGACGGGATCGTTACCGCGACTCGGTGCGGCAGATGTCGAGCACGAGAGCCACCAGCTCACCCAGCCGGGCGTCGGACAGCGGGCCGTCGTTGACCGCCCGCAGGTCGTCCAGCAGCCGCTCCTCGCGGCCGGGGTCGCTGATCGGATATCCATGCTCGCGCTTGTGGCTGAACAGCGCGGAGACCAGCTCGATCCGCTGGTTCAGGGCACCGACGATCGCCGCGTCCTGTTCGGTGATGCGGCGGCGGTACTCCTGGACGGCGGGGTCGTCGGCGGGCTCCACGGTCGGCAGAGTGTACCGAGGTCAGGAGGTGGCCAGTGCGATCACCAGCGCCGTCAGGTTGACCGCCGCGTGCGCTGCCATGCCAGGCAACACACTGTCGGATCGGCGCCGCACCTCCCCCAGGGCGAGGCCGGCGATGGCGACCACCGGCAGCACGCGGATCGTGCCGTGCGCGATCGCGAACAGGCCGGCGGTCAGCCCGAGGGCGTGGCTGCCGAACGCGGCGAACCCGAGCCCGCGGAACAGCAGCTCCTCGCAGATCGGGCACGAGCACCACCAGCACGGCGATCGCGACCGCCAGCAGCGCCCACTCCGAGCCGTCGCGCGGTCCGCGGTCCGGTGCGATGCCCTGGGCCTCGTCGCCGTGCAGCAGCGGCTCCAGCGACCAGGCTGGACACGAGGATCACCGCGAAGGCGCCCGCGGCCAGTTGCGCCGCCCGCACGGGATCGACGCTGCGGATCGCCAGCACCGGGCGGATCGAGCGCGTCGAGACCCACGCGGCGAACAGCGCGTAGCCGCCGATCACCAGCGCCGTGACGGCGGCCGCGCGCAACGTACGACGCTTTGTAGACGCCGTTCGACTGGTCGGTGGTGGTCGCCAGGTTGGCGGCGATGAAGTTCGCGGTGAAGACGACCGCCGGCGGCAGCATCCACCAGGGCGAGACCCGCGTCCGCTGGGGATGCTCCGCGCTCACAGCAGCGAGGCGACCTCGGTCAGCCGGGCGATCGTCCCCGGCCGGCCGCCGTCGCGGTCGATGATCCTGCACGTCGATGCCCGCCGCGCGGGCGCCGTCGCCGTCGGCCTCCGGCGTGTCTCCGACGTGCAGCGCCTGCCCCGGCGCGAGCCCGAGCCGCTCCAGCGCCACCCGGAACGGTGCCGGATCGGGCTTCGATGCGCCGGTCGCCGCCGAGGTGACGACCACGTCGAACGCCAGCCCCAGCCCGGCTGAGCACCTCGTCCAGGCTGTAGTCCCAGTTCGACACGACGGCAGCCCGGACGCTGCGCCGCTCGAGCTCGGCCAGCGTGGGGGCGACATCGTCGAAGCGGCGGTACGCGATCGAGTCGCCCAGCGTCGCCACCGCGGCCTCGGGGGTGACCGGCAGGCTCAGACGCTCGACCACGATGTCCGCGCAGTCCAGCTGCAGCGCACGCAGCGACGGCGCGTCGACCGCCTCGTGGCAGTGCGCGGCGAAGTGGGACGCCTCGGCGAGGAACGCCGCCTCGACGTCCGCCCGGTCGCGGTCGAGCCCCAGCCGGTCGCGCACCGCGCGGTGCAGCCGGCCGAACGGATCGTCGAGCTCGAACAGCGTCCCGAAGGCGTCGAACAGCACCGCCTGGTAGCGGGTCACGGGCTCTTGCCGGAGCCCGCGAGGTTCGGATGCAGGTCGCGCGCGAGCGTCCGCAGCGAGTCGACGACTCGCGGTCCGCTGCGGTCGAGCACGGCGTCGGGCACGATCGCGAACCGCTTGTTGGCGATCGCCGGAAGCTTGCGGGTGGACTTCGCCTCGCGCAACCCCTCCAGCGTCACGCCGCTGGCCGCCACGGCCAGGTACACCTGCGGTGCGGCCGCCGCGCAGCTTGGCCGGGCCGAACGGCTTGTTGATGTCGGCGGCGGCGGCCACGTTCTGCCCGCCCGCCATCGAGATCAGGTCGGCCGCCAGCGACTGCGCGCCGATCGTGTAGAAGTAGCCGCGGTCGACGAACACCGGCACCGCGGGATCGCCGGCGTAGGTCGAACGGATCGCGGCGATCTTGCGCTGCATCTCGGTGTAGAGGCGATGGGAGGCGGCGCCATGGCCGGTCAGCAGGCCGGTCTGCAGGATGTCGTGCTCGATCCCCTGGACCGAACGGTCGTCCGTCACGTACACGTCCGCGCCGGCCTTCAGGCCGAGGCTGTCGGCGGCTGCGATCGAGCCGATCAGCTCGGCCGGCACGATCACCAGGTCGGGGCGCGCCTTGCGCACCTTCTCCACCGAGATATTGCCCTGCGCGTCGAGCATGGACTTGATGTGCGTCGCGGCCGGCGGGTAGTTCTCGGTGCCCGTGCCGCCGACGATCTGCTTGCCCGCGCCGTAGGTGAAGGCCGCCTCGGTGATGCCCGGGTCGAGCGACACGACGCGCTTCGGGGCCTGCAGCACCTTGACCTCGCGGCCCATCGCGTCGTCCGCCTGCTGCGGAAAGGGCGGCAGCGCGCCGATCGGCTCGTGCTTCTGGCCGCAGGACGCACCAAGCAGCATGACCGCCAGGGCGGCGAGCACGAGGGGGAGGCGCATGAACGGCGATTGTAGTCTTCGCCCATGGGCCGCCGTAGCGCTCTGTTCTGGGCGGTGATCGCCGTTGCCCTGCTGGGCCTCGCGATCTACCTGCCCGCCTACGTGGCCCGCTCGGCCACTGCGCCCGACGGCCCGGTCGACTTCCTGTCCAGCCCGCTCGACGGCTGGCGGTTCATGGTCGACGCGACCCGCAAGGTGCCGGATGCACGCGGTCGGCACGCCGGCCGAGGCGCGGGCGCGCGCCGTCTCGCTGTTCGCCGCCACCGGCGTCCAGCCCACCCGGGTCGACCTGCTGTACGTCCCCGGAGGTGAGCTTCGCGTCGGATCGGGGCAGGGGAGCCACATGCAGCCGACGAACTCCACATTGGTCTGGCGAGTGACCGGCCGGACGCGGCCGGATGGCCCGCTGGTCACGGTCGGCCTGATCGACCTGTCGACGGGTGCCCTGGTCTATGACGTTCGAGACGACTGACAGCAGCAGCTGGTTTGCGGACAACTGGCCGACGATTGCCATCGTCCTGGGCGCGATCGTGGCGGTGATCGTGATCGACCGCGCGATGGCCGCCAAGGGCCGGGCCTGGGCCGAGCGGCTGCCCGCGGCCGACCAGGCGATGCTGATCACCCGGTACCGGCTGCTGCGCCGCGTCGTGATGGCCGTGATCGGCTTCCTGGGCGTGATGGCGGTGCTGCTGTCGGTCGACGAGACGCGGTCCTGGGCGCAGGCCGTGATCGCGTCGTCCACCGTGCTGGGATTGGTGATCGGTTTCGCCGCGCGCTCAACGCTGGCAAACTTCGTAGCCGGCGTGATGATCGCCATCAATCAGCCCGTGCGCCTCGGCGACCGGGCGCAGATCGGCGACGTCGAGGGAAGCGTGGAGGACATCGGGCTCACATACACACGGCTGCGCACGCCGGACAATCGGCGGGTGCTGATCCCCAACGAGGAGCTCGCGGGCGGCCGCGTCGTCAACATGACGCTGGTCGACCCGGTCAGTCTGGCCCAGGTCAAGATCTGGGTGCCGCTGTCGTCCGACCACGACCGCGTGCGCGAGGCGCTCGCCGAGCTGGTGCCGCCGGCCCCGGGCCGCGTCGGCGACCGGCCCGACCCGGGCGTCGCGGTGGCGGACCTGACCGAGACGTCGGCGGCGTTCACGATCGGCGTCTGGGTGTCGGATCCCCAGCAGGCGCTGAAGACATCAGCCTGGCTGCGTGAGCGCGCGCTGTCGCGCCTGGCCGTTGAGGGCATCTTCCAGGGCGTGAGCGCCGAGGTGGGCGGATGACGCCGGGCGGCCCCCCGAACGGCCACGACCAGCGCAAGGCGTACGACGACGTCCTCGAGCACATGTCGCACAAGCGCCGCAAGCTGCGTGCGTCGTCGCGTCGCCGTGGCCGCCGCTCCGTGCTGGCGTCGATGTTCGTGGTCGTCGGCATCGGCCTGGGCGTGCTGCTGATCGGCACCGCCGTCGGCGGCGCCGTGGCCGTCGACGACACGCTGTCGGGCGTCTCGCTGGACTCGCTGCAGCAGGACCCGCCAGGCGTCAACAGCCGGATCTACGCCGCCGACGGGTCGTTGCTGACGATCCTGCCGTCGACCGAGAACCGGACGCCCGTCGACAGCAGCCAGATCTCGCCGTGGCTCAAGCAGGCGACCGTCGCCATCGAGGACCGCCGGTTCTACGAGCACGGCGGCGTCGACTACCAGGGTGTGCTGCGCGCCGCGCTCGACAACCTCGAGGCCGGGCAGATCGAGCAGGGCGGCTCGACGATCGAGCAGCAGGTAGTGCGCAACCTCTACCTGTCGGACGAGCAGTCGTTCACCCGCAAGATCCGCGAGGCCTACCTGGCGATGCAGATGTCCGACCGGTGGACGAAGGATCAGATCCTCACCGAGTACCTGAACATCGTCCCCTACGGCGCCATCACCTACGGCTGCGAGGCAGCGGCGCAGCGCTACTTCGACAAGTCGTGCAAGAAGCCTCAACCTGTGGGAGGCGGCGACGCTCGCCGGCATCCCCCAGAACCCGCTGGTCTACAACCCGGTCGACAACCGCCAGGCCGCGAAGCAGCGGCGCAACGACGTGCTCGACGCGATGCTGTCCCAGGGCGTGATCACCCAGCGCCAGCACGACCAGGCCGAGACGCACAAGATCATCGTGCACAGCCAGCCCGTTCCTCGACCCGACGCCGTCGAGGTACGGCTACTTCATCTCGTACGTGCGCGACGTGCTGGCCAAGCGCTGGCCGGCGCAGACGGTGCGCAAGGGCGGCCTGGCCGTTCATACGTCGCTGGACAGGAAGCTGCAGAACGCGGCGCACCAGGCGCTGACGGACAACATCAACTGGGCCGACGCGCCGGCGGCGGCGATGGTGGCCATCGACCCGCGCACAGGCGAGGTGCTGGCGATGGACTCCTCGGTGCCGTACAGCAAGAGCCAGCAGTTCAACTTCCCGGTCGCCGCCCGGCGGCAGTCGGGGTCGACGTTCAAGGCGTTCACGCTGGCCACCGCCATCTCCCAGGGCATCAACCCGGACACGTCGTCCGAGCTGTCGGCGCACCTGTCCTACACCGTCCCCGGTACGTCGAGCCATGGGAGGTGGACACCGCGGAGGGCAGCGAGTGCAACTGCCCACGCACGATCACCGAGGGCACGATCGAGTCCGACAACACCGTGTTCGCACGCCTGTCGATCGACGTCGGGCCGAACAACATCGCCGACATGGCGCACAAGCTGGGGATCCCGCGCTGGATCAACCTGAACACCGGGCCGGCGGTCACGCTCGGCGTCAACCCGGTATCGCCGCTGTGGATGACGTCTGCCTACTCGACGCTGGCTAACAACGGCATCCGCCACGCGCCCGACCCGATCGAGACGGTGTCCAGCATCGAGACCGGCAAGACGCTGGAGAAGGACTCGCACAAGGGCAAGCGCGTAATCCCCGACGGCGTCGCCTATGAGGCCGACTCGGTGCTCGCCCAGACCGTCAACGGCACGGCCAGCAAGACGCCGCTCTACCACGGCGTGCAGGGTGGCAAGACCGGCACGACCAACGACCACAAGGACGCCTGGTTCTGCGGGTTCACGCCGACGCTGGCGGCCTGCGTCTGGCTGGGGTACCCGAGGGGCGAGATCCCGATGACCAGCCTCCCCGTCTACGGCGAGGCGTTCGGCGGCGACTACCCGGCGATCATCTGGACGCAATTCATGAACTCGGCGTTCGCCGCCCGGCCGGCCAAGTTCCCGCCGGTCGACGCGTGGCCGCTGCCCCAGAACCCGGTGCAGTGGAAGCCGTTCACCTCGCAGTTCCCCACCTACATCCCAACGTGCGCCCGCGGCCAGGTGTCGACGCCCTCGGCACCGTGCAACACGCCCGTCGCGCCGCCCCCGACCAGCGGTGACACCAAGGGCAACGGCAACGGCAACGGCAATGGCGGCGGTAACGGGAACGGCGGCGGCGGCAGTGCCGGCGGCGGTGGTGGCGGTGGCGGTGGCGGCGGTGGTGGCGGCGGCTCGACGCCGACGACCTGATGCTCAGCCCTGCGCACGCCGTCGACCTGATCCGCAAGACCTCACAGCGCCTGGACATAGAGGAGCTGCCGCTCGGCCCCGGCCTGGTCGGGCGCGTGCTGGCGGCTGACGTCCATGCGGCCGTCTCGCTGCCGCCGTTCTCGACCTCGGCCATGGACGGCTACGCGGTGCGCGCTGCCGAGCTGGGCAACGGGCCGCTGCCGATCGCGTTTCGGGTCGCGGCCGGTGACGCGCCGCAGGAGCTTCCGGCCGGCTCCGCGTCGGGTATCGCGACGGGGGCGCCGCTCCCGCCGGGCGCCGACGCGGTCGTGCCGATCGAGGAGGCCGAGGAGGTCGACGGCGGGCTGGTGGCCACGGCGCCGCGGCCCGGCGCGCACATCCGCCCGGCCGGCGGCGACATCGAGGCGGGCGGCCTGGTGGCACCGGCGGGCACCGTGCTCTCACCGTCCGTGGTCGCGGCGATCGCCGCATCGGGCGTCGGCGCCGTGCGGGTGAGCGCCCTGCCGCGGGTCGCCGTGCTGGCGACCGGCAGCGAGCTGACGCCGCCCGGCGAGCCGCTCAAGCCGGGCCGGATCTACGAGTCGAACCTGGCCTCGATCACGGCGCTGGCGGCCCGCGCCGGTGTCGAGGTGACGGTGCACGGCGTCGTCCCGGACGACCGTGGCGCGACGGAGCGGATGCTGGCGGAGGCGATCGAGTCGGCGGATGTGGTGGTCTCGACCGGCGGCGTCAGCGTGGGGCCGCACGACCACGTGAAGCCGGCGCTCGCCGCGCTCGGCGTCGAGGAGATCTTCTGGCGCGTCGCCCACAAGCCCGGCAAGCCGCTGTGGTTCGGCCGCGCGCCGAGCGGGACGCTGGTCTTCGGCCTCCCCGGGAACCCCGTGTCGTGCCTGGTCACCTTCGAGCTCTTCGTCCGCGAGGCGCTGGGCGCGATGACCGGCGCCGAGCGGCGCCCGCGTCCAGTCGCGCGGCTGGCGTCGCCGGTGCGCAAGCTCGCCTCGCGCGAGCACGCCGTCCGCTGCCGGCTGCTGCCGGGGCCTGACGGCATGGAGCTGCATCCCGACAACGTCCAGGATTCGCATCTGATCGTCCACGCCGCCGCGGCGGACGCGATCGCGCTGGTGCCCACCGGCGAGGGCGACGCCGAGGCCGGCACGCTCCTCGAGTATCTGCCTCTGTAGACGCTTCCCGGCGCGGCCGATATTCCGGTCATGTCCGACGAACAGGCACCAGCCGTCCCGAACCCGGCGGCGCCCGTCGCCGTCGTCGCCGCCGGTGTGATCGCCGTCGAGACGCTGATCCTCACGGTCGCGTTCTTCTTGATCGGGCCGGTCGTGCTGTTGCTCGGAGCGATGGCCGAGTTCTTCCTCTGGGGAGCCGCAGGCACCCAATCGAAGGCGACCGTGCTCGTGGTCGGCACCATCGCCTTCGTCTCGATCCCGCTGATCTCGATGATGCTGGTCGTCGGCCGGCTCGGCGGCGCGAACCTCTAGGCGCGGCATCCGTCGGCGGGTGGCGTGCCAATTGGCCGAGCGAGCGCCGGTCATTTTGGCGAATGGCCGGCGGACCGTCCGGTGGCGTCCAGGATTCGCCCTTCCTGGGAGGGCGATCCTGACGACGATCGGCTCGGGTGGCGGGCCTCGGCGGGCTGGCGCTGATCCGCGTGACGTTCCTCCGCACCCGCTCGCGGCTGAACGTTGCACTCGTCGGAGTCGCGGCGTCGATCGCGGTCTGGCTCGTGCTGTCCTGCTGATCGGCTACGCGCTCGCGCAGGACCACAGCTAGCGGATCGCGGCGCCGACGCTGGGTTGGCACGGTGTCGTGACAGACAGCGCGGAGGGGAACCCGGATCATCGATGAGTGGCGGCGACGCTGTACAAGGCCCGAGGGATGTCGACCAAGAGCGAGGTGTGCGCGATCTGCGTCGAGCGCACCCGCGGCAAGACGGTCAACGTCGACCTGGGGCGCGGCGTCCACGTCTGGCTCTGCCAGGCCCACGCCAGCGATGAGTTCCGCCGCCGGCGTAGCGGCCGCGACTTCGTCCTTACGCTCCACCGCCTGTGGTCGGCGCACGGCTGCCTGACCAAGCCCCGCAGCAGGGCCCTCGACGACCACCTGGCCGCCATGCGGTCGGAGCCGCGCTCACCGCGGCACAGGCCGGGCTCCTACGCCTGGGCGAACCTCCGCGCGGAGGCCGAGCAGCGGTTCTTCGACGGCGAAGATCCCACCCGCGTGATCGCCGAGCTGCGCGATCGCCATGCGCCCGACTACGCGCAGGTACCGACCGCGCGCACCATGCGCCGCTGGTTCCACGAGCGGCGCTGGCTCCGCCAGAAGCCGGTGCTCGAGATCAGCACGCCGGGAATGCCAATTGACCGACGCACCGCCGGTCAATCGGGAGACCCACCACCAACCACCCAGAACCCTCCCGCGGCGCGTCCCCAGCCGCACGTACGACCCCAGGCGCCTCAAGAGCCACGCAACCCCCCGCCCACGACCCTCTCAGCCAGCCAAAACAGGTGCGACAGGCCGCCGCCAGAGCCACCGAGGCCTCCGCCGGAGCCACGGCCCTAACGCCTGCCGTGACAGGCGGGCCGGGCAGGAGCAGCGACAACGCTTACAGCTTGACGGAGCGCCCGCCGTGGACGGTCACGGAGACCGCCTTGGCGAAGACGACCCAGCGGTGCGAGGCGCTGTACAGCGGGTGGCAGGCGCTGAGGACGAGCCGCTCGTAGCCCTGCGGGTTGATGATGCTCCAGTCGGTGTTCGACACGACCTTGTGCATCTGCACCTGGTAGCGGAACGTGGCGTAGGGCATCTGCAAAACGATGTAGTCGCCGTCGCGAATCTCGTCGATGTGGCGGAACCAGGCGCCGAAGGTGGTGCGGTGGCCGGCGATGGCGACGGTGCTGCCCTGCCCGGGGAACGTCGTGTTGTCGTAGTGCCCCGGCCCCTTGTCGAGGTCGCCGTAGCGGTCGGTGCCCTGCACGACGACGACGTTGGAGAGCCCGATCCGCCCGATCGTCAGCTTGCCGAAGGCGTGGCCGTTGGGGTCATTGGCCTTGAAAGCCGAGGCCTCGTGGCGCACGTCGGCGAGGATGTCCGAGCCGTCGTCCTGCGGCGTCGGCGTGACGGCGAAACCGTCGTAGCCGTTGAACTGCCTCTCCAGCTGGCGCTGCTGGTAGTGCGCCCACACCCAGGTGACCGGATCGCCCCATGCGAGGATCACCCCCGCGTAGAGGATGACGACGATGCCGAGGGCGATCAGTCCGTTCGCGAATCGCCGGAGCCAGCGGCGACGGGAGCCCTCGTGCGCGACCTGCGTGGAGACGGTGCCGGTGGCCACATCTCAAGGGTACAGCCGTTTCGGCGGTCGCGCGCCCCCGTAACGGCCGAGCACGATCGCCAGCATCTGGGTCGCCGCGGCCCCGGCCAGCGCCAGTGGGATCGACACCGCCGGGGACAGGTAGCCGCTCGCCGCCATGGCGACCACGGCGCGTGGCGCGCTCGACCCCAGCCCCTGCCCGCCCCACAGCTCCCAGATGATCACCAGCGGCCCGATCAGCCCGATCGCGAGCAGCGCCAGCATCGCCCAGCGCCCGGCCGTGGCGAAGCGGGGAAGCCACAGGCAGGCATGGGCCAGCGGCAGCACGATGATCAGCGCGAACGGGTTGACCGCGCACAGCACCAGCCCGGCGAAGCTCAGCCCGAGCCACGCCGCCACCAGGCCGCCCGTGCGGTCGCTGCCACCAACCGGCGCCCGCACGCGGATCCGGGGCCGCACCGCCAGCGACCACCACCCGACGGCGACCAGCGTGGTCAGCAGGATGCCGGTCGCCGTCAGCCCGGTGTCGCCCGGCTCGGGCGGTGCGTTGACGCTCGACACCAGGTCGCCGGGCAGCAGCGAGAGCGCCCACAGCGCGACCAGCACCGACAGCCAGGTCGAGCTGCGCCACGCGTAGGCGATCACGCCGGGCGCGATCGGCACCCGGCGCCGCCGGCAGCGTGCCGCCGCGTCGAGCACGCAGGCGATGAACGGCGCCAGCAGCACCACCAGCGCCAGCTGCACCAGTCGCCCGCGGGCCGTCGAGCTGCCGAGGAAGATCCCCGGCGCGCCCGTGCCCTCGATCTCGGTCGCCGTGTCCAGCTGGCCGAGCAGGTTGATCACCGTCGTGCCGACCGCGCCAAGCTGGGAGGGGCTGAGATCCTCGAACGTGCCCTTGGGGTCGGGGTCGCCGCCGGCGGACAGCGTCACCGTGGGCATCCGCCGCGCGATCAGCGGGCCCTGCTCGGTGCGGGTGTAGGGAATGGCGTAGCCGGTCACCTGGTCGATCGTGCCCGGCGTCAGAGGGGACCGCCCCATGTAGCGCAGCACCGCCCGCCGGGTCGCGGCGTAGACCGTCGCCGAGGTGCCGCGCGGGGTGTCGGGGCGCACCGTGATCCGCAGCGCGGTGCCGTCCGGCGCTGCCACGGAGTCGAGCACGATCGCCGCCACCACCTGGTCGGCCTGCGGCCACGTCTCGTCGAAGTGGATCGCCCCCTGGCCGCCCGTGGTGCCGGCGTCCGTGGAGACGAACACCAGGTTGCGCTCGCGGGTCGACCCGGCCAGCTCGTGCGCCAGCTCGAGCATCACGCCGGTGCTGGAGTCGTTGTCGTCGGCGCCGCTGCCGATCCCGTCGCGGTGTGCGATCACCGCGATCACCTGCGGGCTGGTGCCCCGCTGGAAGCCGATCACGTTGTGCAGCGCGACGGCGCCGCGGCCCGGGAGCTGCGCCGCGAAGGTGTCGTCCTCGACGGTATAGCCGTCGGACGAGAGCGACCTGTGCACACGTTCGGCTGCCGCCTCGGTGCCGGTGCCGCCGGGCGCGCGGGAGCCGGTCAGCGACACCAGCGCCGCTGCGCGGTTGGCCGCGGCCGTGCCGTCGAAGGTCAGCTCGCGCGTTGGCTGCTCGGGCAGCGCGGGCTCGCGAACGAAGAGAAAGGCCGCCAGTCCCGGGATCAGGCAGATCACCAGCAGCAGGCGATAGAGCGGCCAGGAGACGAGCCGCCCGCGCGATCTTCCGGGTTGCCGGGGCGGGCGCGGCACGGCGCCTTATAGCACGCCGGTACAATTCGAGGCGTGGCGACCGATCCCACGATCCTGCTGGTTGACGACGAGGAGTCGATCCAGAAGCTGCTGACCTATCCGCTCGAGCGGGAGGGCTACCGCGTTGTCCAGGCTCGCGACGGCGAGGAGGCGCTTTTGCAGTTCGCCGCACAGGAGGTCGACCTGGTCGTGCTCGACGTGATGCTGCCCAAGGTGGACGGCCTCGAGGTGTGCCGGCGGCTGCGCACGTCCTCCTCGGTGCCGATCATCATGCTGACTGCGCGCGACGACGAGGTCGACAAGGTGCTCGGGCTGGAGCTGGGAGCCGACGACTACATCACCAAGCCGTTCTCGATCCGCGAGTTCCGCAGCCGGATCCGGGCCGTGCTCCGGCGGGCGACGCAGCTGTCGACGCAGCCGGCGGGCGAGCGGCCGATCGAGTTGGGCGAGCTGGTCATCGACCCGGCCAAGCGCACCGTGCTGCTCGACGGCCGGCCGGTCGCGCTGACCTACGTCGAGTTCGAGGTGCTGCGGACGCTGGCGACGCACCGCGGCCGGGTCTACAGCCGGCGGGCGCTGCTGGAGGCCGTCTGGGGCGGCTCGGCGTATCGCGAGCCGCGCACGATCGACGTGCACATCCGGCACCTACGGGAGAAGCTCGAGCAGGATCCTGCCGACCCGCGGCTGATCCTGACGGTGCGCGGCGCCGGGTACTGCTTCCGCGACGGGTGATCCGCGGTGAGCGCGCTCTCGACCCTCCGCGTTCGCCTGATCCTGGTCATGACCGCGGTCGTGGCCGTGGCCATCGGCGTGGTGTTCCTCTACGTCGTGCCGACGCTCCGCGACTCGCTGATCAGCCAGCGCTTCGACCGGCTCCAGAAGGTCGCGAAGACCGAGCGCCGCAGCCTGACGCTCCAGAAGTACCTGGCTGCGGATGACCGCTCGGCCTATCAGCCGATCCTGACCAGGATCGGCCGGCTGGCCAACGCACGGGTCGACGTCTACCACCTGGATGCCGACGGCAAGGCGGTGCCCACGCGGGCGATCCCCGCGGTGAAGCCCGGCAACGCCGCGGTCCGCCGGGCGGCCGAGGGCACGCCGATCGTCCGCGGACGGGGCGAGGACGGCGACCTGGTCGTGGCGGTGCGGATGCCGGGCTCGAACGCGGTGGTCGCGCTGTCGCAGCAGGTCAGCGACGTCAACGCCACCGCGGACACGGTCGAGCGGCGGATCCTGATCGCGGCCGTGCTGGCGCTGGCCGTCGCCTGCGCGGTCGGCTGGGGCGCGGCGCACGCTGTGTCACGCCGCCTGGCGCGGCTGGAGCGCGCGGCCACCCGAATCTCGATCGGCGAGTTCGGCGAGCCGATCGGCGACCCGTCGCCCGACGAGCTGGGAGAGCTCTCCCGGGCGTTCGACACGATGCAGGTGCGGCTCGAGCAGTCCGACCGTTCGCGCAAGGACTTCATCGCCAACGCCTCGCACGAGCTGCGCACGCCGCTGTTCACGCTCGGCGGGTTCCTCGAGCTGGTGGACGACGAGGACATGGACGTCGACACCCGGCGCGAGTTCCTGCGGGAGATGCGCGAGCAGGTGACGCGGCTGACCAAGCTGGCGTCCGACCTGCTCGACCTGTCGCGCCTGGACGCCGGTGCGTTCGACGTCGCCCGCGAGCCGGTCG
Organism: uncultured Actinomycetes bacterium; assembly: GCA_963809205.1. GTDB lineage: Bacteria > Actinomycetota > Thermoleophilia > Gaiellales > JAICJC01 > DATLLN01. The sequence continues at coordinate 228,749 of CAWEIS010000010.1, forward strand.
ACCTGGGGTCCACAGCGCGCGGCCTGGTGCGCGAGTTCCGGGGCCTGGCTGCGGGCCACGGCAGCCGGGTGGCGCTGGTGCGCGGCGAGGGCGAGATGCCGCACGCAATCGCCGACGAACAGCGGGTGCGCCAGATCGGCCGAGCCCTGGTGGACAACGCCATCCGCCACAACCCGCGGGGCACCGAGGTGCGGGTCGCGGTGGGCGCCCACGACGGCGTCGTCCGGCTGACGGTGGGAGACGACGGTCCGGGGATCGACGCCGACACGGCGTCGCACATGTTCGAGCGGTTCTACCGCGGCGAGACGTCCTCGGCCGCGGGCAGCGGGCTGGGCCTGGCCATCGCCCGCGAGCTGGCGGAGCGCATGGGCGGCTCGCTGGAGCTGCGGTCGCGGGACGGCGAGACGGCCTTCGCGCTCAGCCTTCCGGCCGAACCGCTGCCCGATCCTGTGCTCGCCTGACCGGCTCGGTTGCTATCGTCTCGCGCGCCAATGCACCGTGTGAACGTCGGTCACAAGTCGCTTGCCGAGTACGCGTCGATCGTCGGCCGGTCGCTCGCTGAGGAGATCAGGATGCTCGCCGAGCCCCTGCAGGGACGGCGGATGCTGCACCTCTCGGCGACCGCCTTCGGCGGCGGCGTCGCCGAGATCCAGTACACGCTGATCCCGCTGCTGAACGACGTCGGGATCGACACCGAGTGGCGGGTGATCGAGGGGCGGGACGAGTTCTTCGACGTCACCAAGACGATCCACAACGCGCTGCAGGGCGACCCGCGCGGGCTCGACGAGGCGGCGCGCGAGACGTTCTGGCGCTACCAGCAGCTGAACGCCGACGCGCTCGAGGACGCCGACGAGTGGGACATGATCGTCGTCCACGACCCGCAGCCGGCCGGCATCCCGCAGCTCCTCGAGACCTCCCGGCCGAAATGGATCTGGCGCTGCCACATCGACCTGTCGGCGCCGAACCCCGACGTGCTGGGATTTCTGATGCCGGCGCTGCGCAGCTACGACGCGTCCGTGTTCCACATGCACGAGTACGTGCCGCCGTCCGACGGACTGCGCAGCCCGATCATCTGGCCGCCCGCGATCGACCCGCTGGCGCCCAAGAACATGGCGCTCGCGCCGGAGGACGCCGCCTACATCGTGGAGCAGTTCGGCATCGACGTGGAGCGGCCGATGCTGGTGCAGGTATCGCGGTTCGACCCCTGGAAGGACCCGTCCGGCGTGATCGACGCCTACCGGCTCGTCAAGGAGCAGCATCCCGGCGTGCAGCTGGCGCTGGTCGGCTCGATGGCCCACGACGACCCGGAGGGCTGGGAGTTCTACAACCAGACCGTCGAGTACGCGGGCGACGACCCCGACATCCGCATCCTCTCCAACCTGAACAACGTCGGCGCGGTTGAGGTCAACGCGTTCCAGGTGCACGCCCGCGTCTGTCTGCAGAAGTCCATCAAGGAGGGCTTCGGGCTAACCGTCGCCGAGGCGCTGTGGAAGGCGCGGCCGATGATCGGCGGCCGGGTGGGCGGTATCGTGCGCCAGATCGAGGACGGCGTCACCGGCTACACGGTGTCCAGCTCGGAGGAGTGCGCCGTCCGGGTGATGGACGTCCTGGCCGACCCGGAGGCAGCCCGGGCGATGGCGCGGCGTGGCAAGGAGCACGTCCGCACGCACTTCCTGACGCCGCGTTTGGTGCGCGACTGGCTGGCGCTGATGCACCGGTTTGACGGCGAGGACGTCGTCCTGGACGTCCACGGCGAGTCCTGACGCCGCTGCGACCGTCGTCATTGCCGAACCCGCGGGTGGGCGGTACGGTTGTTGCATGCTGCGACGGCTGCTCCTGACCGCCCTGGCGATGGTGCCGCTTGCCCTGGCAACCTCGCCGGCGGATGCAGGCGCGGCCAAGTGTCCGACCGGCGTGGTATGCGGCGCGCTGGGGGTGCCGCTCGACCGCACCGGAGCGACGCCCGGATCGATCACGGTGCGCTTCCGGCTGTACAAGCACACGGACACGTCGAAGCCGCCGCTGGAGACGATCGTCGCTGCCGAGGGCGGCCCGGGCTACTCGACGCTGGGCAGCGCCGACAGCTACCTCGAGCTGTTCGCGCCGCTGCGCGCGCGGCACGACGTGCTGATGGTCGACCAACGGGGCACCGGCTCCTCGCACGTGATCAAGTGCGCTCCGGCGCAGAGCTACGTGGGCGACGCGGTCGAGAACGCGCGGCTGTGCGGCGAGCAGCTGGGCGACCGGGCCGATCTGTTCACCAGCGCCACCGCGGCGGACGACCTGGCCGCCGTGCTGGACAGCCTCGGCGTCCCGAAGATCGACCTCTACGGCGACAGCTACGGCTCGTTCTTCGCGCAGACCTTCACCGTGCGCCACCCCGACCGCGTGCGCGCGCTGGTGCTGGACGGCACCTATCCGGCGTCCCACCTCGACCCGTGGTACCCGACGGCCGCGGGCTCCCTGCTCCGCAACTTCCGCGCCGTCTGCCAGCGCAGTGCCGCGACCTGCCCGGTCGCGCCGTCGCAGATGACCGCGCTGCTGGCCCAGCTGCTGGACAGGGTGCGCGCGCACCCGATCACCGGGACGGCGCCCGATGCCAACGGCCGCGAGTCGAAGGTCACGATCGACGCGGACACGCTCTTCACGACCGTGTTCGAGGCCGACACCGTCCCCGCGATCTACCGCGAGTTCCCGGCAGCCGCCGTGGCCGCCCTGAACGGCTTCGACCGCCCGCTGCTGCGGCTGGTCGGCGAGGAGAACACGGCCGGCGGCGCAGGCGCCTACGTCGGCTTCTCGGAGGGCGCCTACCTGGCCTACTCGTGCAACGACTACCCGCAGCTGTGGGACGTGCACGCCTCGTTCGCCCAGCGCCAGCGGCAGTTCGACGCCGCGGTCGTGGCGCTCACGCCGGGCGCGTTCGCGCCGTGGACGAACGCGGAGTGGGCGCACTCCTCGTTCAACGCGTTCGACTACTGCATCAAGTGGCCGGCGCCGACGGTGGCGCAGCCGCCGATCCCGCCGGGAGCGAGCTACCCGAACACCCCGACGCTGATCGTCAACGGCGACCTCGACCTGCGCACCGACGTGCCGCAGGCGGAGCAGGTGCACAGCCAGTTCCCGAACTCGACGATGGTCGTCATCCCCAACATCGGGCACGTGACGGCGATCTCCGACGCCGACGCCTGCTCGGCGGCCATAGTCCGCCGGTTCGTCGCCACGCTGGCGACCGGCTCGACGGCGTGCACCGCGCAGATCCCCGAGCACCGGCTGGTCGCGGAGTACGCGCAGACCACGGCGGACGCCGTGCCCGCCGCGGTGGCATCCTCGCGCGACCACTCGACCGTCGCCGACCGCCGCGCCGCGACCGTGGCCGTCGAGACCGTGGCCGACGTGATCGACCGCTGGTACGCGATCCCCGGTTACACCGGGGTCGGGCTGTTCGGCGGCAAGTTCACCATGACCACGAACTACACGCTGCCGTTCGTCACCCGGGTGTTCAAGCTCGACCTGGTGCACGAGCGGTGGACATCGGATCTGTCGGTCACGGGCTCCGGCAAGGTGCCGCGGGGGGCGGGCGATGCGCGGGTCGTAGTCAGCTTCACGGGCGCCGCGAAGGGCTCGGTCAAGATCACCTGGGGATCGCGGCAGCCGCACGCGATGGCGCATGTCACGGGCACGATCGGCGGCCGCCACGTGGATCTGACGGCGCCCGCACCGTCGTTCTGGTGAGCTTGAACTACGCTTCGACCCTAGATGGCTCAGCACCCGCTGGTGATCGTGTCGAACCGGGGACCGATCCGCTTCCTCCAGGGGGCGGACGGCGGCCGCATCGCCAAGCGCGGCGGAGGCGGGCTGGTGACGGCGCTCTCCGGCGTGGCGCAGCACCAGAAGGTGACCTGGGTCGCCGCTGCGCTGACTGACGAGGACGAGGCGGTCGCCGAGGAGGGTGCGTACGTCGACGGCAACCTCCGCCTGCGCCTGGTGCCGCTGGATCGCGAGCAGTACGACCGTTACTACAACGTCTTCGCGAACCCGACCCTGTGGTTCATCCACCACTACCTGTGGGGGCTGGCGATGGAGCCGGACGTCGACCGCAATATCCGGCTCGCCTGGGAGACCGGGTACCTGCCGGTGAACGAGCAGTTCGCCGAGGCGGTCGCCGACGAGGTGGCGGCGCTGCCGGACGACAGCGACCCGATGGTGATGGTGCACGACTACCAGCTGTTCATGGTGCCTCAGGCGCTGCGGCGGCGGGCGCCGCGCGCGCTGATCCAGCACTTCACGCATATCCCGTGGCCGATGCCGGACTACTGGCGGGTGCTGCCGAACGAGATCCGCACGCCCATCCACGAGTCGCTGCTGGGCTGCGACGTGATCGGGCTGCACACGGAGCGCTACGTGCGGGCCTTCCTGCACTGCGTCGAGGAGTTCACCGACGGCGAGGTCGACTTCGAGCACCGGACGGTGCGCTGGCGGGGACGCGAGATCCGCGTCCGCCACTACCCGATCTCGGTCGACCCGGCCGAGTTCCACCGCCTGGCGGCGACGCCCGAGGTGATCGCCGAGGAGCCCGGCGTGCTGGCTGCGCGCCCGGAGAAGATGCTGCTGCGTGTCGACCGCACCGATCCGTCCAAGAACATCGTCCGCGGCTTCCGCGCCTACGACCTGTTCTTCTCGCAGCATCCCGAGTGGCGCGGCCGGGTGACGATGCTGGCCCTGCTCGACCCGTCCGGCCGGACATCCCGGAGTACGCCGAGTACGTCGGGGCGATCCAGCGCGCCGCGCGCGAGGTCAACGACCGCTGGTACCAGACCGGGATGTGGACGCCGGTCGACCTGCGGATGTCCGACAACTTCCCGCAGGCCGTGGCCGCCTACAAGCATTACGACGTGCTGCTCGTGAACGCGATCTTCGACGGCATGAACCTGATCGCCAAGGAGGCGCCGCTGCTCAACCAGCGCGACGGCGTGCTGATCCTGTCCGAGAACGCCGGCGCGTTCGAGGAGCTGGCCGAGTGGGCGATCTGCGTCAACCCGTTCGACATCCAGCAGCAGGCGGACGCGATCTACCAGGCGCTGACCATGCACTCGCAGGAACGCAAGACGCGGATCGAGGGGATCCGCGAGCAGGTCCAGGCGCACGACATCGCGCGCTGGATCGACACGCAGCTCGACGACCTGACGGCGCTGCGTCCTGTCGAGGCGTGATCCGCGGACTCGACCACGTGCTGGTGTCCGCACCGCCGGGGTGCGAGGAGGCGGGCCGGGCGTTCTACGGGCAGCTGCTCGGCCTCCCGGAGGTCCCGCGGCCACCGGCGATGGGGGACGGCGGGCTGTGGTTCGTCTGTGGCGACGCCGAGCTGCACGTCGGCACCGACGACGCCCACGCCGGCGCGACCAAGGCGCATCCGGCGTTCTCGGTCGACCCGGCGACGCTGACCTCGCTCGCCGCGCGGCTGGAGGCGGCCGGCAAGATCGTCCGCTGGGACGCCCGGATCCCCGGGGTGCCGCGCTTCTACACCACCGACCCGTTCGGCAACCGGCTCGAGATCATCGGCAGGTAGCCCTGCGGGCGCGGGCAGCGCCGTAGACTACCGCCGCGATGTCGGAGATCCGGATGATCGACGTCGGCGACAAGCCGGTGACACGCAGGCGCGCCGTGGCGCGGGCGCAGGTGAGGATGCCCGCCGCCGTGCGCGAGCGCATCGAGGCGGGCACCCTGCCCAAGGGCGACGTGCTGGCGGTGGCCCGGGTGGCCGGGATCATGGCCGCCAAGCGGACGCCGGACATCGTCCCGCTGTGCCATCCGCTGCCGCTGTCGCGGGTCGACGTGACCCCCGAGGTGGTCGGCGACGGGGTCGTGATCACGGCCTCGGCGGAGACGACGGCGCAGACCGGCGTCGAGATGGAGGCGCTGACCGCCGCCCTGGCGGCTGCGCTGACCGTGTACGACATGACCAAGGGGCTCGACCCCTCGATCGAGATCGTCGCCGCACACCTGCTGGAGAAGGACGGCGGTAAGAGCGGCCACTGGCGGAGGCCCGCGTGAGGGCGGCCGTGCTGACCGTGTCCGACGGCGTGGCCGCCGGGACGCGCGAGGACGCCAGCGGCGCCGTGCTGGCCGAGCGCGCCCAGGGCGCCGGCTTCGAGGTGGTGGAGCGCCTCGTCGTGCCCGACGACCGGTCGCAGGTGGCCGAGGCGCTGTGGGGCCTGACCGACGTCGCCGACCTGGTGCTGACGACCGGCGGCACCGGCTTCGCCCCCCGGGACGTGACTCCCGAGGCGACCGCCGAGGTGGTCGAGCGGCCGACGCCGGGACTGGACGAGGCGATGCGCGAGGCGTCGCGCCGCGCCTCGCCGCACGGCCTGCTGTCGCGCGGCGCGAGCGGCATCACCGGGCGCACGCTGATCGTCAACTTCCCGGGCAGCCCGAAGGCCTGCGCCGAGTGCTTCGACGCCGTCGCGGCTGCGCTGCCGCACGGGGTGGAGCTGCTCACCGAGCGACCGACGGAGCATCCGTGAGCGCCACCGCCGTCAACGCCCGCCGCTTCGTCTCGCTGGTCAAGCTCGAGCACACGGTGTTCGCGCTGCCGTTCGCCTTCGTCGGCGCGATCCTGGCCGTCGACGGCATCCCCAGCCTCTCGCAGGTGGTCTGGGTGACGCTGGCGATGGTCGGCGCCCGCAGCCTGGCGATGGCGCTGAACCGGCTGATCGACGCCGAGATCGACGCCCGCAACCCGCGCACCAAGGCCAGGGAGATCCCGGCGGGGCTGCTCAGCCGGGGCCAGGTGGTCGCCTTCTGCGTCGGCGCGCTGGTGCTGTTCCTGATCGCCGTCTGGCAGCTCGACCCGGTCGTCCGCTGGCTGTGGCCGATCCCGGTCGCCCTGTTCGTGGTCTATCCGTACACCAAGCGCTTCACCTGGCTGTGCCATCTCGTGCTGGGCTGCTCGATCGGCCTGGCGCCGCTGGGCGCCTGGCTGGCCGTGGGCGGCGGGGCCGCGTGGGCGCCGTTCATGATCGCCGCCGCGGTCGCGCTGTGGATCGGCGGCTTCGACATGATCTACGCCACCACCGACGTCGACTTCGACCGGCAGGAGGGCCTGTGCTCGCTGCCGTCGCGGTTCGGCATCGCCCCGGCGCTGATCGTCACACGGGTCTGTCATCTGGCGTCGATCGCGCTGCTGGCCGGCGCCGGGCTGACGCTCGACCTCGGCCCGGGCTACTTCCTCGGCCTGGCGGCGGTGGCCGTGCTGCTGGCCTACGAGAACTCGATCGTCCATCCGGACGATCTCTCGCGCGTCAACATCGCTTTCCTGACGGTCAACGGGGCGATCTCGATCGTCTACCTGGCCGGAGTGCTGCTCGACCTGGTCTGGTGAGCCCGGCGGTCCGCTGCGGGGGGCTGGAGCGGCGGTTCGGCGATCGCCTGGCGCTGGCCGGCGTCGACCTGGAGGTGGGCGAGGGGCAGGTGGTGCTGCTGACCGGCCCGAACGGCGCCGGCAAGACGACGCTGCTGCGGATCCTGGCCACGGTGCTCAAGCCGACGGCGGGCACGGCCGAGGTGGCCGGCCACGAGTTGCCGAAGGAGGCGACGGCGGTGCGCGGCCGGGTCGGGTACGCGGCCCACGAGGCGCTGGTCTACCCGGGGCTGACGGCCCGCGAGAACCTGGAGCTGTACGCCGCGCTCCACGGCGTCGCCGGAGGCCGCGGTCGGCGCCGCGCTGGATCGCGTGGGGCTGGCGGCTCGAGCGACGACCCGCGTCTCGGAGCTGTCGCGCGGGATGCGCCAGCGGCTGTCCCTCGCCCGGGCGACCCTGCACGCCCCGTCGCTGCTGCTGCTGGACGAGCCCACGACCGGCCTCGACGACGACGGCCGGGACGTGCTGCGATCGGTGCTGACGGGCGGCGTCACCGCGCTCGTCGCGACGCACGAGCCGGACTGGTTCGCCGGCGTCGCCGCGCGGTCGCTGCGGCTCGAGGCCGGGCGGGTGGTGGCGTGAGCGGCCGGGCGCTGGCGGCGCTCGTCCGCAAGGATCTGCTGCTCGAGCTGCGCGGCCGCGAGGTGGTGCCGGCGATGGTCGTGTTCGTGCTGGCGGCGTTCGTGCTGTTCCGCTTCGCGCTGGGCGGCGACCGGCTGGGCGGCGGCGTCCGTGCGGCCACCGGGATGCTGTGGGTGGCGGTGGTGTTCACCGCGATGCTCGGGCTGGGGCGCGCGTTCGCGCAGGAGCGCGAGCACCGGATCTGGGACGGGCTGCTGTCGTCGCCGGTCGACCGCGGGCTGATCTGGCTGGCGAAGGCGTGCTCGACGCTGGTCTTCCTGCTGGCCATGCAGGTGGTGGCGCTGCCGCTGTTCTGGCTGTTCTTCCTCCAGGAGGGCGCCGGGCCGTCCGTCTGGGCGCTGGTCGCGGCGCTGCTGCTGGCCGACGTCGGCATCGCGTCGCTGGGCGCGCTGCTCGCCGGGCTGGCATCCGCCAGCAACGCCAGGGAGGTGCTCCTGCCGGTGCTTTTCCTGCCGTTCGCGGTGCCGCTCGTGCTGGTCGGCGTCCAGGTGACGGTCGCCACGATTCCCCCGCAAACGGGCACGTTCGAGACGGTTGAGAGGCTCGGGTTTCTGGGTCTCTATGCTACGATCTTCGCGCTTTTGGGCTGGGCATTGTTCGAGTACGTCGTGGAGGACTGAACCCGTGGCTACCGCCTCTCGAAGCGCCCGGCCGGACACCGGAACGCTGTTCGCCATCGCCGCCGCCGTGCTGATGCCGGTGGCCCTGGGGCTGATCTTCTTCTACGTCCCCAGCGACGCCGACCAGGGCTACTCGCAGCGCATCTTCTACTTCCACGTGCCGATCGCGCTGACCACCTACACGCTGTTCGGTGTCAGCGCGGTCAACGCGCTCCGCTACCTGATGAGCCGGACGAGTCGCTCGACCTGAAGAGCTACGTGCCCATGCACCTGGGCGTGATCTTCGGCACGCTGACGCTGATCACCGGCTCGATCTGGGCCAAGGCGTCGTGGGGCGTCTGGTGGTACTGGGGCAGCAAGCAGCTGACCACCTTCCTGATCATCTTCCTGTTCTACTGCGCCTACTTCATGCTGCGGTTCTCGATCGACCCGGGAGAAAAGCGCGCGACCTACTCTGCGGTGTACACGCTGCTCGGCGTCGGGCTGATCCCGGTCTCGGTGCTGGCGGTGCGGATCTCGCAGGACGTGATCCACCCGATCACGTTCGACTCGCAACGGCCCCAACATGGACAACAGCATGTTCTTCACCCTGTGCGTCTCGCTGGCGGCGCTGCTCTGCCTGGCCGCGGCGATGTACTACGTGGAGATGCGGGGCAAACGGCTCGACGAGCGGGTGCGGCGGATCCGCGTCCTGGCGGAGGGCGGCGCGTGATCTCGGAGACGGCCGTCCAGTACGTCGCCGCGGTCTACGCGGTCACCTGGGTGGTCGCGATCGGATACATCGCGATCCTGCACTCGAAGCTCGGCCGGCTGGAGCGCCAGCTCGACGAGGTGGTCGCGATCATGGAGCGCCAGGCCAGTGGCTGAGAGCCCCGTCGCACTGGTGCTGGTGGGGACGAACCACCGCCACGCGCCGATCGGCGTGCGCGAGGAGCTGGCGGCGCGGACGCACGGCCGCGACCTGATCGAGGCGATGGCCGCCGAGGACGCCGGTGCTCGAGGCGGTCGGCCTCTCCACCTGCAACCGCTGCGAGATCGCGATGGTCGGCGCCGACGCGGCCGCGATGCGCGACGCCGCCGTGCGCCGCCTGGCCGTCTACGCCCACCGCTCGCCCGCCGAGATCGAGCCGCTGCTGTACACGCTCGAGGGCATGGACGTCGCCGAGCACCTGTTCGCCGTGGCCGGCGGCCTGGACTCGATGGTGCCGGGCGAGGCGCAGATCCTCAGCCAGATCCGCGACGCCTACGCCGATGCGCTGGAGATGGGCTCGACCGGCCCGGTCTCCAACCGGCTGTTCCACCAGGCGCTGGAGGCTGGCAAGCGAGTGCGCCACGAGACGGCGATCGGCGAGCTCAACGCCTCGGTGGCGTCGGTGGCCGCACAGGCGGTGCGCGACCGGCTGGAGTCGCTGGACGACGCCGCGGTGCTGATCGTCGGCGCCGGGAAGGTCGCCGAACTGGTCGCGACCAACCTGCACGCCCGAGGCGCCCGCAAGATCACGGTGATCAATCGCAGCGCGGACCGCGGCGAGGCGCTGGCCGTGCGGTTCGGTGGCCAGTCGCTGGGTTGGAGCGACCTCCCGGTCGCGGTCGCCGCGTCCGATGTCGTCGTCTCTTCGACGCTGTCCGACGGCCACGTGATCGAGGCCGCCTGGCTCGACCGGCGGCCGCCGCCGCGTGCTGGTCGACCTGGCGCTGCCTCGCGACGTCGATCCCGCCTGTGCAGAGGTCGAGGGCGTGACGCTGCTCAACGTGGACGACCTCGAGGAGGCCGTGCGCCGCAACATCTCGCTGCGCGAGGGCGAGTCCGAGCGTGCACGAGCGATCGTCGTCGAGGAGGCGGAGTCGTTCCGCCGCTGGGTGGCGGAGCTAGAGGTCGTACCGGCCATCGCATCGCTGCGCGCGCGGGCGGAGGAGATCCGATCCTCCGAGCTCGAGCGGATCGCCGGACGCTGGGAGGGGCTGACCGACGCCGACCGCGACAGGCTGGACGCGGTCACCCGGGCGATGTTGAACAAGCTGCTGCACCGGCCGACGGTGCGCCTCAAGGAGCTGGCGGCCGTCGGCGAGGAGCGACCTTACGCCGATGCCATGAGCGATCTGTTCGGGCTCGAGCCGGCGCCGCCGGCGCGATGATCCGGGTGGGCACGCGGCGCAGCCGGCTGGCGCTCGCCCAGGCGCGGCTGGTGGCGGTGGAGCTGGACAGTGCGGAGCTGGTCGAGATCGACACGGCCGGCGATCGCCGGCGCGACCTCCGGTTCGAGCAGATCGGCGACGGCCGCGGCGTCTTCACCCGCGAGATCGAGCGGGCGCTGCTGGCCGGGGAGATCGACGTGGCGGTGCACAGCGCGAAGGATCTGACGGGCGAGATGCCGGACGGTCTGGTGATCGGCGCGATCCCGCCTCGCGAGGACGCGCGGGACGCCTGCTGCGGCCCGTTCGGATCCCTGGCCGAGCTGCCGGCCGGGGCCCGCGTGGGCACCTCGTCGGCTCGGCGCGGCGGCCTGCTCGGCGAGCTCCGTCCCGACCTCGAGGTGGTGCCGCTGCGCGGCAACGTCGACACGCGGCTGCGCAAGCTCGACGACGGCGACGCCGACGCCATCGTGCTGGCCGCCGCGGGGCTGCTGCGGCTCGGGCTGGGCGAGCGGATCGGCTTCCTGTTCGATCCGGCCGAGTTCGTGCCGGAGGCCGGCCAGGGCGCGCTGGCCGTCCAGGTGCGGGCCGGCGAAGAGCATCTGGTCGCGGCGCTCGACCACGGGCCGTCGCGGGAGCTGGTGGAGGCCGAGCGCGCGCGGGTCGCGGAGCTGGGCGGCGGCTGCACGGTGCCGGTCGCGGCGCACGCCTGGCACGAGGACGGCGAGGTGCGGATGCGCACCTGGACGGCCGCATGACGGTCTACCTGGTCGGCGCGGGGCCGGGCGACCCGGGGCTGCTGACGCTCCGCGGCAGGGAGCTGCTGGAGCGCTGCGACGCCTTGGTCTACGACCGGCTGGCCGATCCGCGGATCGTGGGCATGGCGCGAGCCGGCGCGGAGCTGCACGACGCGGGCAAGCAGCCGGGCCGCCACACGATGACGCAGGATCAGATCAACGAGCTGCTGGTCGGGCTGGGCGGGCGCCACCAGACGGTGGTCAGGCTCAAGGGCGGCGACCCGTTCATCTTCGGGCGCGGCGGTGAGGAGGCGCTGGCGCTGGACGCGGCGGGCATCGCCTGGGAGGTCGTGCCCGGCATCTCGTCGGCGTATGCCGTCCCCGCCTACGCGGGCATCCCGGTGACCCAGCGCGGCATGGCGGCGCAGGTCACGATCGTCACCGGCCACGAGGATCCGGCGAAGCCGGGCACCGACCTCGACTGGGCCCACCTGGCGCGGACGCCGGGGACGCTGGTCTTCCTGATGGGCGTCTCGTCGCTCGAGGCGAACATGGCCCGGCTGCTCGCCGAGGGCATGGCGCCGGCGACGCCGGCCGCGGTCATCGCCTCGGGCACCCGCCCCGACCAGCGCACGGTGTCGGCCACGGTCGCCACCATCGCCGAGGCGGCCGCCCAGGCGGCGATCCGGCCGCCCGCGATCACGCTGGTCGGAGAGGTCGCCGCGCTGCACGACCGGCTCGCCTGGTTCGAGCGGCGGCCGCTGTTCGGCCGGCGGGTGGTGGTCACCCGGGCCCGGGCACAGGCCAGCGGGCTGGCCGCCCGGCTGGGCGAGCTGGGCGCGGACGTGCTGGAGGCGCCGGCCATCACGCTCGAGGAGCTGCCGTTCGGCGCGCCCGACCTGGGCGCATACGAGATCGTCTGCCTGACCTCCGCCAACGGGGTCGAGCGGCTGCTCGCCGGCGACGTGCGGGCGCTGGCCGGCGTGACCGTCGCCGCCGTGGGCTCGGCCACCGCGGCAGCCCTCCGCCGGCGGGGCATCGAGCCCGACCTGCTGCCGGAGCAGGCCGTGCAGGAGTCGCTGCTCGAGGCGCTGGGCGACGTCGCCGGCCGGCGCGTGTTGATCGCGACCGCCGAGGGCGCCCGGGACGTGCTGGCCAGCGGCCTGCGCGAGCGGGGGGCGGAGGTCGACGAGCTCGCCCTCTACCGCACCGTGCGCGAGCCTGTCGATGTCGACCTGGTGCTGTCGGCCGACCTGGTGACCTTCACCTCGTCATCCACCGTGACGAACGTGCTCGACGCGTTGGACGGGCAGGAGCTCTCGGGCCTCCGCGCGGTCTCGATCGGGCCGGTCACGTCGGACACGCTGCGACAGCGGGGCGTCGAGCCGGTGGCCGAGGCCGACCCGCATGACGTGGACGGCCTGGTCGCGGCCGTCCTGGCCGTCGCCGCTGGGTAGAGTCAGCCCATGCCGCCGTTCGTCACGTTCCTCTCGGACTTCGGCGCCGGCGACCAGTTCGCCGGGATCTGCCACGGCGTGATCAACCGGGTCTGCCCGGAGGCCGTGGTCATCCACCTGGGCCACGGCATCGAGCCGCAGTCCGTGGGACAGGCCGCGCGGATCCTGGCGGGCGCCGTGCCGTACCTGCCGGTCGGCGTGCACATGGCAGTGGTCGACCCTGGCGTCGGATCGGAACGCCGCGGCGTCGTGCTGCGCTCGGCCGACGAGCGGCTGTTCGTCGGACCGGACAACGGGCTGCTGGTGCCCGCGGCGGAGGCGTGCGGCGGGATCGAGCTGGCGGTCGAACTCACCAACCGCGCCTACATGCTCGACCAGGTGTCGCACACGTTCCACGGCCGCGACGTGTTCTCGCCGGTCGCCGGCCACCTGGCCGGCGGGGTCGATCCGCTGGAGCTGGGACCGGAGGTCGACACGGCGACGCTGGTTCGGCCCCAGCTGCTCGGATTCGAGCGCGACGGCACCGTGCTGGGCGCCATCGTCCAGCACATCGACCGGTTCGGGAACGTCCAGCTGTCCGCGGGCAGGGACGCCGTGGCCGACGTCTTCAGGGCCGGTGGCGTGGCCGAGGTGGAGGCGCTCGACGACCGCTACCTGGCGGTTTGTGCCGACACGTTCGCCGATGTCCAGCGCGGCGAGCTGGTGCTCTACGAGGACTCCGAGCAGCGGCTCTCGATCGCCATCAACAGAGGCGATGCGGCCGAGCTGCTCGACCTGACGGCGGGGAGCCACGTGCGGATCGAGTTCGCGCCGACGATCGAGGCGTGACCGATTACCGGCTTGACGCAGGCGCCACGAAGTGATGAGATACGACCTACCAGCGGCCTTCGCGGAGCGGTAGCACCGTCCCGGAGGCCGCTTCCTCGTCCAGAGCCCTGCGATAGACTGGCCGCCGCGGCGAGGTAGCTCAGTTGGTAGAGCACGCGACTGAAAATCGCGGTGTCGCTGGTTCGATCCCGGCCCTCGCCATCCCGCACCCAGAGCCAAGGTCGCCAGCTGGACGATGGGCGTAAACAACGGCTGTGGGAAGCCGATGGGAGTATCTCCGCCTCGAGCCTGGTCTCGTCGCCTGTCCCTGATTGCGGCAGGCTGTACTGCTCGGCCTGCTGCGCGTAGAGGACGACCCGGTGAAACTCAACGGCGGTGGTCCGCTCGAACGTCGAGAGATCCTCGTTCCTCGTTCCGGTCCCGGTGCGGACATTTTGCGGACATTCGGCGTCTGGGCTGGCAACTGGCTATCCCGTGAACGCGAAAAACGCGCTGCCGCCGAGGGTTCGCGTCCTGTACGGTCGGTCGCCGCTGGGGAGTGGTCACCGTGGTCGTTTTGTGCCCCTATCCCGTCACCGCGATCGCTTCATCCCTTCCGGATGAGGTCAGCCTCGTCCTGGACAGGTACGTTGTCTGCTCAGGTACACCGACTCGGAGGTGGATGATGGTGCTCGATGGCGGCATCCTGTGGTGGATGATCTGGCTGGTCATCTGGATCGCGATCGCGTTCTGGCCCGCGCGAGTCGCCGGACGCAAGGGCCACAGCTTCTTCGGGTTCTTCATCTTCAGCTTGGTCTTCTTCCCGGCCGCGCTGATCGTGGCGTACATGGTCAAGGATCGCACCGTGGGTGCGCACTGAGCGTGACCCCTCTCCGCCGGGCGATTCCCGACCGGCGAGTGCGCCGTGAGGTGCGCTGGGCGGCGATCGAGCTCGCGCTCGCGGCCCGGCGCGCGCAGAGCGTCGGGGCGGCGAACGCGCCCTCCGACCGGCGGGTGCGAAAGCGCATGCGCCGGGCGTCGAGCCACGCGTCGCGGGCGGTCGCGTACACCGTCTCGCCGCCTCCTCGCCATCGCCTGCAGAACACGCTGTTCTTCATCGCGGGGGCGGTGACCGCCGGGGTCGTGGTCTCCTGGGCGCGCCGCGGCCGCTCGCTGTACGGTTGATCCGTGGCCAGCCCGATCGACAACGCCTCAGCCGAGCTCGAGGCGAAGGCAACCGCTTTCGTCCGCGAGAACCGGCTGCCCGGCCTGGCCGCCGGCGTCGTCCATCAGGGCGAGCTCGTGTGGTCGGGCGTTCCCGGCTTCGCCGACGTCGCCTCGCGCCGCTCCGGTGACATCGGGACGCTCTACCGGATCGCCTCGATCACCAAGACCTTCACCGCGACGGCGATCATGCAGCTGCGCGACGAAGGCCGCCTGCACCTGGACGACCCGGTCGTGGCGCACCTGCCCGAGCTGCGCGCTGCGGGCAGCCCGTTCGGCGCGATCGAGACGGTCACCATCCGCAGGCTGCTCTCACACGAATCGGGGTTGATCGGCGACCCGCCCGGCACCGACTGGTCGGGGCAGGTGTACGAGGGGGATCCGGCGGCGAACCTCGCCCGGGCCGGTGAGATCGCGACCACGGTGCCGCCCAGCACGCAGCAGAAGTACTCGAACATCGGCTTCCAGCTGCTGGGCGAGGTCGTTGCGCGCGTGTCCGGCACACCGTACGCGCAGCGTGTGCGAGAGACGATCCTCGATCCGCTCGGCCTCACATCGACCTCGTTCGAGCCGCTGTCGGCCGACCTCGCGGCCCGCTGCGCGACCGGCTACGCCGCGCGCGCATTCAGCGACGATCTCCAGCTGTCGCCGGCGCTGCCGAGGATCGAGGCCGAGGGCGGTCTCTGGTCGTGTGTGGAGGACCTGGCGCGGTGGATCTCGGCGCAGTTCACCGAGGACGTGCTCCCGGCGACGACGCTGGCCGTGATGCACCGTCCCCGCTACCTGGGGGACGAGGCATGGACGGAGGCCTGGGGGATCGGCTGGTACGCGGTGCGGCGCGAGTCGGGGATCTGGGTGCAGCACTCGGGCGGGCTCCACGGCTTCACCAGCAACGTGTGCTTCGATCCCAAGCAGAAGGTCGGAGCGATCGTCCTCGTCAACGGCGACTCGTCGCCGGCCGGCATCTGCATGGATCTCGCCGACATCGGACGGCGGGCGTTGACGGCGGCTCCGCGGCCGATCGAGCCGCCGGCGCCGCTGCCGCCCGAGTGGGACGATCTGCTCGGCCTCTACGCCGACCCCGAGTACGCGCTGCTCGTCCGCGTCGAGTGGCGCGACGGCAAGCTCAGCCTGCTGGCCGCCGGCGAGGACGAGTGGCGGCCGACCCTGGCGCCGACGGCGACGGCCGACCGGTACGTGGTCAGCCCGGGCGTCCGCGAGTCCGGCGAGGAGTGCGTCTTTCACCGCCGGCCCGACGGCCGAGTCGCGTTGATGATGCTCGCCACAACCTCGCTGCGCCGGCTCGACCCGGTCGACCAGGGCTGACGGGCCCGCTCAGTCGCCGCAGGTCTGCAGGGCGGAGGCGCCGTTCGAGCCCAGCACCGACTCCAGCACCGAGAGCACGCGGGGATCGAACATCGTGCCTGCGCCGGTTCGCAGCTCTCCCAGCGGATCGTCGACGTCCGGGCGGACGTGCAGCGACACGTAGGACTCGGCGACCAGGATGATCCGCGCGCCGAGCGGGATCGCCTCGCCGGCCAGCCCGTCTGGGTAGCCGCTGCCGTCGAAATGCTCGTGGGTGGCTCGGACGATCGCCCGCACCTTCTCGAACAGCGGGCTGGGGCCGAGCATGTCCGCCGACCGCAGCGGGTGGGTGCGCACGACGGCCCACTCCTCGTCGGTCAGCGGCTCGCTCTTGGTGATGATCTCGTCGGGGATGGCCGACATCCCCAGGTCGCGGAACCGGCAGGCGGTGGCCAGCTGGGTCAGCCCGGTGCCGGCGAGGCCCATGGCCTGGCCCAGTGCGCGCACCAGCGACTCGACCTCGCCCTCGTCCGAGGTCTGCTCGGACGTGTGGCGCACCGCCTCGGTTTCCGGCGGGGCCGCTACGGCGGCCAGCCGCGACAGGCGGGAGGAGACGAACGAGGCGGGGATCCACTGGCCCTGCTCCATCGCGACGAAGGCGAACCGCAGCACGCGCTGCTGGTCGACCACGAACAGCCCGTCGCGGCGCCGCTTCTTGCGCAGCTTGCGGCCCTCGACGAGGCCCAGCGCCTGCGACGCTTCGCCGCGCGGATCGGTCAGCCAACACGCCGTCTGGGCCGCGGCCAGTGACTTCGCCAGCGACGAGTCACCGGGCGACACGACCACCAGCGCGCTGGCGGAGAGCTGCATCAGGCCGCCCAGCTCGCGCAGCATCGAGGCCCGGGGATCGTCCCCGGGAGCGTCCTCGACCAGCGCCAGCACGGCGGGCGCCTGACCGACGAGCTCGTCGATCGCCACGGGCTGACCCCCTTCCACCGAGATCAGGCGGAAGGGCGAGATCGGTGCGTCAAGCTGCGGCTGCGTCCTGCTCATCCTCACCGGTCTCCGAGGCGTCGACGGAGTGGACGGTGGTGGTGAGATTGCCGGTCCGCTCGGCCGCCTGGATCAGCGATGTCCGGGCCTGCTCGAAGGACGCCAGCATCTGAGCCTGGGCCTGGGACGCGGTGGCCAGCAGCTCGTCGGCCTCACGTCGGGTGGACTCGGCCTCCGACAGGATCTCGGCAGCCCGGGCCTCGGCCTGCGCCTCGCGCTCGGCCAGCACCCGCTGGAGCTTGCCCAGCTCGGCATCCCGCTCGGCCTGGGCCTTCGACGACAGGTCGTCGCGCTGCCGCTCGGCGTCGGCGATGATCCGCTCGGCGTGCACCTGTACCTCCTCGAGGTGCTGCTCGCCGGCGGTCGCCGCCTCGCCGACTAGCCGCTGCCGTTCGGCGATGATCTCCTCGACCTCGAGCTTGCTCGCATCGCGGACGCGCTGCAGCTCGCCGTCGACGAACGCCTGCAGTGCGGCGATCGTCGTGTCGACCGCGGCGGCGAGCCCGCTCAGGTCGGCGGCCGGTCGCTCGGCGAACACCGGGTCGGCGATCGACACCGTCGGCGCCTCGACCGTCCAGGTGTGCACCTGCGGCTCGTGCTCCGGCTGCTCCTCGGCGACGGGCTCCTCCGCGAACGGCTGCTCCTCGGCGACCTGCTCGGGCTCCTCCTCGGCCACGGGCTCATCGGCCGTGAACTGCTCCTGCTCGGCGTACTCGACGGGGTCGGCGTCCGCCTCGGGCGCCTCGTCCTCCTCCACCGCCACCGGCTCGGCCCAGTCCTGCTCCTGCTCGTACTCCTGCTCCTGCTCCTCCGCCACGACCTCGAACTCCTCGTCGTGCTGCTCCTCGGCGGGCTCGTCGGCGACGGGGGTCTCGTCGGCGACGAGCCCGTGCGGCTGCTGCGCGGGGGCGGCGACCGGATCGGACGCCAGGGCGTCGGCGACGGCGGCCAGGTACTCGTCGACCTCCTCGGGGTTGTACCCGGTCGGGGTCAGCGAGAACGAGGCGTTGCGGATGTCGCCGGGATCGGCGGCGGACAGATCGTCGGCCAGGTCACCCAGGAAGCGGTCGACCTCCTCAGGGTTGTACCCGGTCGGCGTGAGCGAGAAAGAAGCGTTGCGGATGCTCGCCGGATCGACCATGTGGAGATTCCTCCTCGAGTGCAGCGGACTACAGCGGACGGGAAAGTGAAAGGGGGTGTTTCCGTCCGTCCCAGCGGGGACGTCAGTTGCCTTATCGGCGTTCTCGCAGATCCCTTGAGCATCTCCGGCGATCCCCGCCGCGCCGCACGATCGCGTACCATCTCGCGGCGTGAATCCTCGCCTGCAAGCTTCGAGCGATCCGCGGCCCGTCGGCGTGATCGGCGCGGCGCTCGACCTCGGGTCGGGCAGGCGCGGCGTGGACATGGGGCCGTCCGCGATCCGCTACGCCCAGCTGGGCGAGCGGGTGGCCGAGCTGGGCCACGTCGTCCACGATCACGGCAACGTCAGCACGGGCATGGTGGAGGCGCTCGACGAGGGCGATCCCACCGCCCGCTACTGGTCGGCGATCCGGCGTACCTGCGAGGAGCTCGCCGACCGCGTCGCCGAGTCGGTGGCGGACGGCGAGATGCCGCTGGTGCTGGGCGGCGACCACTCGATCGCAATCGGCACGCTGGGCGGCCTGGCCCGGGCGTTCGGCGGCCCCGGCGGCGTCGTGTGGCTGGACGCGCACACCGACATCAACTCGCCGTCGACCTCGCCCAGCGGCAACGTCCACGGCATGCCGCTGTCGGTGGCGCTCGGTCTGACCGGCGACCAGCGGTTCGAGGACATGCCCTGGCCGGTGCCGATGGCCGACGACGCCCGCACCGTGCTGGTCGGTATCCGCAGCGTCGACCGAGGCGAGCGCAGCCAGCTGCGGCGCGTCGGCGTCCACGTGTTCACGATCGCCGACATCGACCGGCTGGGGATGCGCGCCGTGATGGAGCGGGCGATCGAGCTCGCCGCCGGTGGCGCGTTCCTGCACGCCTCGTTCGACATGGACGTGCTCGACCCCGACCAGGCACCCGGCGTCGGGACGCCGGTGCGCGGCGGCATCACCTACCGCGAGGGCCACCTGGCGATGGAGATGCTGGCCGAGAGCGGGCTGATGAGCTCGCTCGAGCTGGTCGAGGTGAACCCGATCCTGGACGAGCGCAATGCCACCGGCAGCCTGGCCGTCGAGCTTGCGCTCTCAGCCCTCGGCGCCCGGATCATCTGAGCCGCCGCCCTCGTCGTAATACACGGTGCCGGCCAGCTCGTCGGGCAGGTACTGCTGCTCGATCTGCCCTCCCGGGTAGTCGTGCGGGTACTTGTAGCCGGTGCCATGGCCAAGCTTTTTGGCGCCCGAGTAGCTGGCGTCGCGGATCGGCTTGGGCGGCCGCATCGTCCCGCGGTCGCGGACGTCCTCCATCGCCTTCCCGATTGCACGGTACGAGGCGTTCGACTTCGGCGCGCGGGCCAGGTACGCCGCGCCCTGCGAGAGGTTGATCCGCGCCTCCGGCAGGCCGACGAACTCCACGGCCCGGGCGACGGCGACCGCCACCTGGATCGCCTGCGGGTCGGCGTTGCCGATGTCCTCGGAGGCGAACACGATCATCCGCCGGGCGATGAACTTTGGATCCTCGCCGCCCGAGATCATCACGGCCAGGTAGTAGATCGCGGCGTCGGCGTCCGAGCCGCGCATGCTCTTGATGAACGCCGACGTGACGTCGTAGTGGTGGTCGCCCCCCTTGTCGTAGAGCAGCGGCCGCTTGCGCGCGGCGTCGATCACGTGCTGCTCCGTGACGGTGCCACCGGCGGCCGCAGCCACCGCCGCATCCAGGATGTTCAGCGCGTTCCGGGCGTCGCCCCCGGCCGCCTTGGCGATCTGCCCGCGGAGGTCGTCGGCCAGCTCCACCCCCAGCACGCCCTCGCCGCGGCGCAGGATCTCGGTCACGCCGTCGGCGCCGAGCGGCACCAGCTCGAACAGCGCGCACCGCGAGAGCAGGGCCGAGTTGACCTCGAAGTACGGGTTCTCGGTGGTCGCGCCGATCAGCGTGATCAGCCCCGACTCGACGGCCGGCAGCAGCGCGTCCTGCTGCGCCTTGTTGAAGCGGTGGATCTCGTCGAGGAAGAGGATCGTCTTCTGGCCGCTGGCGCCCAGCCGGTCGGTGGCCTCGGCGATCACCCGGCGGACGTCGCCAATCCCCACCTGGACGGCGGACAGTTCCTCGAAGTGGGCCTGCGTGGTGTGGGCGACGATCCGGGCCAGCGTGGTCTTGCCCGTGCCGGGCGGGCCGTAGAAGATCATCGAGCCGACGCGATCGGCCGCGATCGCCCGCCGCAGGGCGCTGTCGGGCCCCACGACCTGCTGCTGGCCGACGAACTCGTCCAGCGTCCCCGGCCGCATGCGCTGCGGCAGGGGCGCCACGGAGCCCAGCCGCTGTTCGGCCGAATCTGCGAAAAGGTCGCTGCTAATGAGCGAAATCTATACTGGGAGCATGAGCAGCTCGGAGCAGGCGCAGGTGCGGCTCGGAGGGATGGCCCTGCGCAACGGCGTGCTCGTGCAGGGGCCGGACCACTGGGCCGCCGCCGTGCGGACGCCCGAGGGCGAGATCCGGATGGCGTCAGGCCGCAAGCCCGAGCTGCCGGCGCCGGCCCTGAGCGTGCCCGGACTGCGCGGCGTGCTGCGCGTCGCCGAGGCCATCTACCTGCTGCCGCTGGTGCGCCGCAGGCTGCCGGAGGCGCGGCTGCCGATGGAGGGCGCCACCACCGCCGGAGCGCTGGCCGCGTCGCTCGTCCTCACCCGCGTGCTGCGCGCCGGCCGCGTGCGGCCGCTGACCGCCGAGGTCGCCGGCGCGGGGATCTCGCTGCTGCCGGCGCTGGCGTCGCTGCGCAGCTCGCAGCTGGCCCGCTACCACGGCGCCGAGCACAAGGCGATCGGCGGCTACGAGCGCGGTACGGACGCCGAGGAGCAGAGCACGGAGCACGAGCGCTGCGGCTCGCACCTGGTGGCGCCGATGCTGGCTGCGACCGTCGCCGGCAACGCGCTGGTGTCCCGGCTGCCCGCCGCCCGCCGGGGCCCCGCCCGGCTGGCCGTCAGCTTCGCCGCGGTCGGGATCGCGACCGAGACCTTCGGGTGGATCCAGCGCAATCGCCACAGCCGGGTCGCGCAGATGATGCTGCGGCCCGGGTTCGCATTGCAGCGGTCGGCGGCCACGCGCGAGCCGACCGCAGAGGAGCTCGAGGTCGCCCGCACCGCGCTCGACGAGGTGCTGCGGCTCGAGGATTCGGGCGGCCGGCCCTAGGCGGCGTCACGATGCGGGGGTACGGTTGTAGAGAATGCTCGACGTTCTGGGTCAGATGCTGAGCGACATTCTCAACGCGTTGCATGCGTTTCTGTTGACCTGGTTCATTCCGTTGTGCTTCGCGCTGCTGGTGTTCCTGACGTGGAAGCTCGTCCGCGCGATCCCCAGCACGAAGCCGAAGACGATCGACCCCAGGTCCAACTCCAGCGTGCGCTGGGAGGACGTCGCCGGGGTCGAGGAGGCGCGGGCGGAGCTTGAGGAGATCGTCGAGTTCCTGCGCGACCCGCGGCGCTTCCAGAAGCTCGGCGCCCGCGTGCCCAAGGGCGTGCTGCTGTACGGGCCGCCGGGCACCGGCAAGACGCTGCTGGCCAAGGCCGTGGCCCACGAGTCGGGCGCGAACTTCTACTTCCAGAGCGCGTCGTCGTTCGTCGAGATGTACGTCGGGCTGGGCGCCGCCCGCATCCGCAAGCTGTTCGAGACGGCGCGCAAGAACCAGCCGGCGATCGTCTTCATCGACGAGCTCGACGCCGTCGGCACGTCGCGCACCGGCGGCGGGCAGAACCGCGAGCACGACCAGACGCTGAACCAGCTGCTGGTCGAGCTGGACGGCTTCGAGGAGAGCCAGCAGCTGATCGTGATGGCGGCGTCCAACCGGCTCGAGGATCTCGATACCGCGCTGCTCCGGCCCGGCCGGTTCGACCGCCAGATCCACGTCTCGCCGCCCGACCTGTCCGGCCGCGAGGAGATCTTCGGCGTCCACACGCGGGGCAAGCCGATGGCGGCGGACGTGCAGCTGTCGGCGATCGCGCGCCAGACGTCGGGGCTGACCGGCGCCGACCTGGCCAACATCTGCAACGAGGCGGCGATCGCCGCCGGCCGTCGCGGCGCCACGGAGCTCGAGCAGCAGGACTTCAACTTCGCCGTCGAGCGGGTCGTCGCCGGCCTGCAGCAGCGCAAGCTGATCACGGACAAGGAGAAACGCGTCATCGCCTATCACGAGGCTGGACACGCGCTGGTCGCCCGGCTGATGAGCGAGGACATCCACAAGGTCACCATCGTGCCCCGCGGGCGTGCGCTCGGCTTCATGATGAGCCTGCCCGAGGAGGACCGCTACGTGCTCTCCAAGGACGAGCTGGAGGACTGGCTGAAGGTCACGCTGGCGGGCCGCGCCGCCGAGCAGGTGGTCTTCGGCCGGATCACCAACGGTGCCGCGAACGACCTCGACCGGGCGACGGCGATCGCCCGCTCGATGGTGTTCGACTGGGGCATGGGCCGCACCACGCAGTCACAGCAGGTGCGCGCCGACAACTACGCGTTGTCCGAAGAGACGAAGCGGATGCGCGACGGCGAGCAGCGGGAGATCACCGACGAGGCGTACGCCGAGGCCGTGCGGCTGATCAGCCGCCATCGCTCGCATCTCGACCGGCTGGCGCAGGCGTTGCTGGAGCGGGAGACGCTCGACCGGCCCGACATCGACCGGCTGCTCGAGGGCCTCGAGCCGGAGTCGGACGCGTCGGGCCTGATCGGCGTCGCACTGCCGGACGATGACGACGTCGCGCACGCCACCGGCAACGGCATCCTGGGGCTGCCGGAGCCGGTGTTCCGCGCAGAGAAGCCGGAGCAGCCCTCCTAGGACGTCGTCGAGGTCGAGTCGGGCGCCTCGGCGTCCGTGGGGACCTCCTCGGCCTCTGACTCGACGGTCTCGCCCGTCGGCTCGTCGCCGGTCTTGGCGGCGATCTCGTCCTCCTTGGCGGCGATCCGCGAGCGGACGTCGTTGACCGACGCCGCGAGTGAGTCGAGCGTGTCGGCGGCCTTCGCCCCGTCCAGCTGGCCCTCCTGGTGGAGCCGGTACGTCTCGCGGCCGAGGGCAACCAGCGCGTCCTTCTCCTCGCTCTTCAGGTTGCGGAGCTGGATCTGGATCTGGCCCGTCTTGGCCGTCTCCTGGGTCTTGTCGACGACGGTGGTGGCGACGTCCGTCGCCTGCTGCTTGATCTTGTCGAGGAAACTCATGCGCTCCTCCTGTTGCTCGTTCGTGGGCTTTCCCCGCCGACTAGGATGGCGGCGGCATGCGAGCGCTGGAGGTGCATCATATCGGGCACGCCGTGCTGGACCTGGACGCTGCGGTGGCGCGGTACGAGACGCTGCTCGGCGCCCGGTGCGAGCACCGGGAGGTCGTGCCCGAGCAGGGGGTGGAGGCGGCGTCGATGCTGGTCGGCAGCGATCGCATCGAGCTGCTCGCCGCGCTCGGCGAGGATACGCCGGTCGGGCGGTTCCTGGCGAAGCGCGGCCAGGGGATGCACCACATCGCCTACCGGGTGGACGGCATCGAGCAGGCCCTGGCGGATGCGGCAGCCGCGGGGTACGAGCTGATCGACGAGACGCCGCGGATCGGGCTGTTCGGGCTGCGGGTGGCGTTCATCCACCCGGAGAGCGCCGACGGCGTGCTGGTCGAGCTGGTTGAGCCTTCGAGAAACGGAGCGGAGCATGGCTGAGACGGATGTCAGGGTCGAGATCGGGTTCGAGGGCGGGCTGATCCTCTCGATGAAGCTGGCCCAAGTGGAGTGGGCGAAGCTGGAGACGGCGCTCGATACCGGCGAGGACAGGGTCGCTCTGGTTGGCGAGGACACGACCACGCATGTGATGCTCAACCGAGTCTGTTACGTCAAGCACGAGTCGCACGTCGGGCGGATCGGCTTCTGAGATCGCTCCGCCGCCCCTGGCTCGACCGGCTGGTCGTGCCGTACACGACGGCCGGGAACTACGGTCTGCTCTGGGTGGCCGTCGGGGTCGTCGCCGGCCGTCCGTTGAAGACCGCCGCGACGGTGTGGGGCACGCTGGGTGCGAACTACGCCGTCAAGCGGCTGGTCGGCCGTGAGCGCCCGGCGCCCGCCATCGCCGAGCCGCTGGTGGCGCTGCCGTCGTCCAGTTCGTTCCCGTCCAGCCACGCGGCGATGTCGACGGCCGCCGCGATCGTGCTGATCGAGGCCCGGCCGTCTCTGGCGCCCGTGTGGGTGGCGATGGGCGCGGCGATGGCGGCCAGCAGGGTCTACGTCGGCGCGCACCACGCGAGCGACGTCGCAGCCGGCGTGGCGCTCGGCGCCGTCACCGGCACGGTCGCGGTGAGCGCCTGATGGCGACCCTCGGGCTGCTCGGGCTGCCGTGGTCGGGCGTGACCACCGTGATGCGGTGCCTGTGCGGGCAATCCGTGGCGCAGGACGCGAGCCAGGGCGTGGCGGACGTCCGCGACCCGCGGCTGGGCGCGCTGGCGGAGGTGTCCGAGTCGGCCAAGGTGGTGCCGGCGACGCTGGAGGTGGTCGACCTGACGCGCCTCGTCCGTGGCGCCCAGCGCGGCGAGGGGCTGGGGCCGGAGCTGCTAGCGCACATGCGCACGACGGACGCCGTGCTGCTGGTCGTCCGCTGCTTCCAGGACGACGGCGTGGCCCATCCGTCCGGCAAGGTCGACCCGCTGGACGACGCGGAGACGGTGGAGCTGGAGCTGGTGTTCGCCGACCAGGCGGCGGTCGAGCGGCGACTGGAGCGGACGAGCAAGCTGGCGAAGTCGGGCGACAAGGATCTGGCGGTCGAGCGGGACGTTCTGGAGACGCTGGCTGCGGCGCTGGAGGAGGGCCGCCCAGCGCGGTCGCTGGACGTCGATGTCCCCGAGTCGCTCGATCTGCTGACCGCGAAGCCGGCGTTGTACATCGCCAACGTCGACGAGTCCGGCAACCCCGAGGCCGTCGAGCGGCTGCGGGCGTTCGGCGCCGATCGGGGGATCGAGACGACGGCGCTGGACGCGAAGCTGGAGGCCGAGATCGCCGAGCTCGAGGCGGGCGACCGTGCGGCGTTCCTCGAGGAGCTGGGCATCGACCAGCCGGCGATCGAGCGGGTCGGCCTGGCCGCCTATACGGCGCTCGACCTGATCCCGTTCTTCACCACCGGGCCGAAGGAGACGCGGGCGTGGACGATCCGCCGCGGCCAGAATGCGCAGGAGGCCGCTGGGCGGATCCACACCGATCTGGCGCGCGGATTCATCCGCGCCGAGGTGATCGAGTGGGACAGGCTGGTCGACGCCGGCTCGGAGGCCGAGGCCAAGCGCCGCGGCTGGATCCGCGTCGAGGGGCGCGACTACATCGTCCAGGACGGCGACACGCTGAACGTCCGGTTCAACGTGTGACCTTCCACGCGGCGGCTACCCGCGCCAACGCAGCAGTGCCACCCCGGCGATGTAGGCGACGCCGGTGATCGCCATCAGCTGCCCGTACGGCGAGCCGTCGCCGCCGTGGGCGATGTTCCACAGCCAACATGCGATCAGCGCTGCGATCAGCACGCTCCCGGCGAACGCGGTGGCGCGCATGTCGATCATCTCCCAGCGCTCGTCGCGGCCGGGGCCGCCCAGGCCGGCCAGCGTCTCGCTGCGGTGGCCGCCGATCAGGAAGATCAGCCCGACGGCCACCATCATCCCCAGCCCGGCCGCCCCGGTGCCCAGGTCGTCGGCGGCGACGAACGCCCCCAGGATGAGCAGGCCAAGAAACGTGCTGAACGCCGGCATGAACCACCGGCTGCGGTACAGGCTACGCGGTTCCATCAGCATGGAACACCTCCTCGACCGGCAGCTCGAAGTAGCGGGCCAGGGCGATCGCCAGCGGCAGCGACGGCGTGTACTTCTCCGTCTCGATCGCGATGATCGTCTGCCGCGACACCCCCATCGCCAGGCCCAGCTGGGCCTGGCTGAGGGCCCGTGCACCTCGAAGCTCCCGGATCTTGTTTCGCATGACAATGTAAAGCTAGCTTGACATCGCAGGTGTGTCAAGTACGCTTTACACACCCGATCGAGGAGCGAGCCATGAACACCTCCGCGCCCGTCATCACCGGCGTTGACTTCGTCACCGTGTCCGCCACCGACTTCCCCGCGTCCGTCCGGTTCTACGGCGAGGTGCTGGGCCTGCCGCAAACAGCTCGCTACGGCAGCCGGGACGGTGCCGAGTTCGAGGCCGGCGGGCTGACGCTGAGCCTGATCCGCTCCGAGGCGATGGGGATGACGTTCGCCGTGAATACGCACCCGATCGCCTTCCACGTCGAGGACATGGAGGCCGCGCGGGCCGAGCTCGAGAGCCGCGGGGTCGAGTTCGCCGCCGACACCCTGGACACCGGCGTCTGCCTGATGGCGTTCTTCCGCGACCCGGCCGGGAACGCGCTCATGCTGCACCACCGCTACGCGCCACGGACGCCGCTCGGCTGACGCCTACAGCGCCTCGGCGACCCGGGCGTCGAGCGTGTTGGCCCAGTGCAGGGCGACGGCCTCGGGCGTCTCCAGCCGCCGCCCCTCGAGCGGCCCGTGGTGCCCGGCCACCGCGTTCAGGAGCGGCAGCAGCGCGTCCTCGTTGAGCGCGATCTCGCGCGCGGCGCCGTCGATCATGCGCACCCCGGCGAGCACGTGTCCGATCAGCCGTCCCTCGTCAGACACGCTGATCGTCACGCCGGGGCGGAAGGTCTCGGTGCGGCCGACGTCGTGCAGCAGCGCCGCCGCCAGCAGCTGGTCGCCGTTCAGCCGCGGGTGAAGCTGCGCGGTCTCCCGGCAGATCGAGGCGACGGCCACCGTGTGCTCGAGCAGCCCGCCGGCGTAGGCGTGGTGCGTCTCCGCCGCCGGCGCGGTGCGAAACCGGGCGCGGAAGGGCGCGTCGCCCAGAAAGCGCCCGACCAGCGCCGCCAGCCCGGGATGGTGGATCTCGCCGGCCAGGAACTCGACCATGCCGTCCAGCGTCTCGGCGTCGCGGCGGGCGCCCGGGAGCAGCTCCAGGGCGTCCCCCGGCGCCAGCTTCTCGAGGTCGCGGAGCTCGATCTGCAGCCGGCCGTCGTAGGTGCCGACGCGGCCCAGCACGCGTACCGTGTCGCCCTCGGTGAAGCGCCCATCGATGACGTTGACGTCATTCCAGACAACGGCGGGCACGCGTCCCGTGCGATCCGCCAGCTCGACGCTCAGGAACGGGTCGCCGGCCCGCGTCCGGCGGCGGGTCTTGCGCTGCACGGCGAAGGTCGCGTCGACGACCTGTCCGTCCTCCAGCTCCTCGATCCACG
This sequence comes from uncultured Actinomycetes bacterium, assembly GCA_963809205.1. Taxonomy (GTDB): domain Bacteria; phylum Actinomycetota; class Thermoleophilia; order Gaiellales; family JAICJC01; genus DATLLN01. Next base: position 256,530 of record CAWEIS010000010.1, read on the forward strand.
TGTCACCGGCCATCCGTGGTCAGTCTATTAGACTCCTGGCGATGTCCTCCACCGCCACGCGCACCGCGCTGGGGCCGCTCAGGGCGCTTCGCTACGACCAGGCGAAGGTCGACCTCGCGGACGTGGTGGCCCCGCCGTACGACGTGGTCACCGAGCCGCAGCGCGCGGCGCTGATCCGTCGCTGCGAGTACTCGATCGTCCGCCTCGAGCTGCCCGACGACGCCGACGCCCAGGCCGCCGCCACCCTGATGCACCGGTGGACGCGCGACGGCGTCCTCGCCCGGGACGACCGGCCGGCGCTGTGGTGGCATGAGCAGACGTTCACCGGGCCGGACGGCGTCGACCGCGTCCGCCGCGGGTTCTTCGCCGCCGTGCGCCTGTCGCCCTACGACGAGGGCCGCATCCGCCCGCACGAGCACACCCACGCCTCGGTGCGGGCCGAGCGGCTGGAGCTGATGCGCGCCACGCGGGCGAACCTCTCGCCGATCCTCGGCGTCTACGACGACCCGGACGGCACCGCGGCCGGCCGGCTCGGCTCGGCAGCGGCGGGCGACCCCGAGATGCACGCGACCGACTCCGACGGCACCGTGCACCGCTTCTGGGAGGTCACCGACCCGGCGGCCATCGGCGCCGTCCGGGACTCGATGGCCGAGTGCGAGATCCTGATCGCCGACGGCCACCATCGCTACGAGACCGCGCTCGCCTACCGCGACGAGCGGCGGGCGGCCGAGGGCGACCCGGCGGGCGACCGCCCCTACGACTTCATCCTGATGTGCCTGTGCAACCTGCGCGACGAGGGGCTTGCGATCTACCCGACCCACCGCGTGGTGATGAGCCACCGCGAGGTCGACCGCCGCTTCCTGCAGGCGTTCAGCATTCGCGAGCTGCCGGCGGGCTCGCCGGCGGCGGTGGTCGAGGCGGAGCTGAACGAGGTGCCGATCGACACCATCGCGTTCGCGGTCTGGCGCGGCTCCGAGCATCCGGCGCTGATCGCCGAGCTGAGCGATCAGTCGGCGGCGATGCTGGGCATGCCCGGCGTCCCGGCCGCGGTGCGCGCGATCGACGCCGCCGTGCTGCAGGCACTCGTGCTCTCGCCGCTGCTCGGCCTCGACGGGGAGCAGTTCCTGACGACAGACGGCGTCCGCTACCTGCGGGGGCTCGACCATGCGACGGCGCTGGTCGACTCCGGCGAGGCCGGCGCGGCGTTCCTGCTGCGCGCCCCGACCGTCGAGCAGGTGCAGAGCGTGACGGCGTCCGGACGCGTGATGCCGCAGAAGTCGACGTACTTCTTCCCGAAGCTGTGGTCGGGCTTCCTGCTCAACCCGCTGTCGGACGATTGAGAGCCGACTGGCTCGAGTTCTGCCAGGGCGTCGCCGCCGATGTGGACGGCGTGCTGCGGCGGCTGCCTACCCGTGACGACCGCGAGCCGGTGGTCGGCCGCGGCGTCGGCGGGGACGACACCACCGTCGTCGACCAGGAGGCCGAGTCCGCCGTCGTCCGCCGGCTGGAGGCGCTGGCCGGCCGCGGCATCTCGTTCCAGCTGGTGTCCGAGGAGCTGGGCGAGCGGGCCTACGGCGACGGTGACTCGCGATGGCGCGTCGTGGTCGACCCGATCGACGGCTCGCTGAACGCCAAACGCGGCCTGCCGTTCTACTGCATCTCGATCGCCTTCGCCGACGGCCCCGCGCTGTCGGACGTCGCGTTCGGCTACGTCCGCGACTTTGGCAGCGGCGAGGAGTGGGTGGCGACGCGCGGCGGGGGCGCGACGGTCAACGGCCGCACGCTGGGCGGCGTCCGCCCCAAGGATCGGCTGGGGGTCGTCGACCTGGAGGCCACCGATGCCGGCCTGGTGGCCGAGGCCGCGCGCAGGCTGGACGGCAGCGTCGGCCGCATCCGGCTGCTCGGCGCCCTGGCGCTGGCGCTGTGCCAGCTGGCCGACGGGCGCCTGGACGGCGTCTGTTCGCTCAAGCCCTCGCGATCGGTCGACGTCGCCGCCGCGGCGCTGGTCGTGCGCGAGGCCGGCGCGGCCGTGCTACTGCCCGACCATGACGACCTCCCGCTCGACCTGGTGTCCCGGTCGCGGATCGCCGCGGCACGCGACGACGCCATGGCGGGGCGGCTGGCCGGGCTGGTCTACGGCTGACGGGCGGTACGATTCCCGTGTGCCCTCCGAGGCCGACATCCGCACGGCGCTGGTCGCCGTCATCGACCCCGAGATCCGCCGCAGCGTGGTCGAGCTGGACATGGTGCGCGACGTCGAGATCGCGGGCGGCGACGTCACGGTCGGCCTCGCCCTGACCGTCGCCGGCTGCCCGATGAAGTCGAACCTCGAGGATCAGGTGCGCCGCCACGTCGGCGCCGTCGACGGCGTCGGGTCGGTCGCGGTGCGCTTCGACGTGATGACGCCCGAGCAGCGCGAGGCGCTACGCAAGCATCTGCACGGCGACGCTCCGCAGGGCAGCGGCGGTGAGCGGCGGATTGCGCTGCACCCGCGCACCCGCGTGGTCGCGGTCGCGTCCGGCAAGGGCGGCGTCGGCAAGTCGACGCTGACGGCGAACCTGGCGGCCTCGCTGGCCGCCGGAGGCGCCGAGGTGGGCGTGATCGACGCCGACATCTACGGCTACTCGATTCCCCGCATGCTGGGCGTGTCCCGCAAGCCGGTCGTGGTCGACAAGATGATCGTGCCGCCGGTCAACCACGAGCTGAAGGTGATGTCGATCGGGTTCTTCACCGACCCCGACGCCGCCGTCGTGTGGCGCGGCCCGATGCTCCACCGCGCGCTCGAGCAGTTCCTCTCCGACGTCCACTGGGGCGAGCTCGACTACCTGGTCGTCGACATGCCGCCGGGCACCGGCGACGTCTCGATCTCGCTCGGCCAGCTGCTGCCCCAGCCCGACCTGGTGCTGGTGACCACGCCGCAGGCGGCCGCCCAGAAGGTGGCGCGGCGCGCCGCCGAGGTGGCGGGCAAGACGGGCATGCGGGTGGCCGCCGTCGTCGAGAACATGAGCCATCTGGTCTGCCCTTGCTGCGGCGAGATCACCCGCCCGTTCGGCGAGGGCGGCGGACAGGCGCTGGCGGACGAGCTGGGCGTGCCGCTGCTCGGCCAGGTGCCGCTGGACGAGCCGCTGCGGATCGCCTCCGATGAGGGCACGCCGCTGGTCATCTCGCACCCCGACGCGGCGTCGTCGCGGGCCGTCGCCGACCTGGCCGAGCGGCTCCCGGGCGTGCTGCGGCCGCTGCCGGCCGCCGTGCGCATCCGCAAGCCGCTCGCCGTCAGCTCGTAGCGGTCGTCTCCCGCAGAAGGCGCATCACCACCGGGTCGATCGTCTTGCCCGACGGGTCGAGCCGCTCCTCGAGGTTCTCGATATCGGCCCACTCCTGCAGCGACGCGTGCCCGATCCGCGAGAGACGCTCGGTCATCTCGGCCGCCAGCTCGCCCTCGATCGGCAGGAACTCGTCCGCAGGGGTCTTGCCGAACAGCAGGTCGTGGATCCCGTGGATGCGCCCCAGCTCGGGCACCGGGTCGGCGTGGTCGTCGACCCGGAGGTCGAGCAGGATGTCGTTGTTGCCGCCGTACCCGCCGCCGACGCGGCGGACGACCAGCGCCGCCGACTGCCTGCCCCGCCGGTCGCCGCCGGCGCGGTCGGCGGCCAGCAGCGCGGCCAGCATCCGTTCGGCCAGCGTCCCCTGCGTCGCCAGGAACACCTCGACCAGCGCGTCCACCACCTCGGGCCCGGTGAGGATGTTGCCCTGCGCCGCGTAGCACGGGCCGGTGCGCCCGCCCGCCCAGTCGACGCAGTCGCCGCCGGTGAAGGTCGCCGAGCCGCCGTGGCCGTCGACGACGCCCAGCTGGCGCTCCTCGCGCATGTCGTCGGGGCCGGTCAGGTCGGCGACCACGTGCTCGGCACTGGCACCGGCGGCCAGCCGCTCGATGCCCTCGGGCCCGTACAGCACGTTGGCCAGGCTCTGGGTCGCCACCGCGCCCACATTGCCCCGCGCCCACGGCACGACGGCGCCGACCGACGGGAACTTGGACGCCACCGCGACGCCCCAGTCGCCCGCCTCCAGATCGCACGCAACCAGCGAAAACGTCATCGGATCGTGCCGCCGGCCTCGACGTCCAGCACCTCGAGGCCGCTGACGTCCTCGGCCTCGTTGCGCAGCTGATCGGGCGTCCCGGCCAGCAGCGGGAACGTGCCGTAGTGGCAAGGCACGACCTTCTTGACGCCCAGCAGCCGGATCGCCTCGGCAGCCTCGTAGGGGTCCATCGTGAAGTAGCCGCCGATCGGCAGCACGGCGACATCCGGCTTGTACAGGCGGCCGATCAGCGCCATGTCGCCGAACACGCAGGTGTCACCGGCGATGTAGACCGTGACCTCGCCGGTGCGGACCATGAAGCCCACCGGGTCGCCCAGGTAGACGTAGGTGCCGTCGTCCTCGACGAAGCTCGACGAGTGGCTGGCCTGCACCAGCGTCACCCAGCAGCCGGCGACCTCGATGGTGCCGCCCTTGTTCATGCCGGCGACGTTCTCGACGCCCTTGCCCTCCAGGTAGTCGCCCAGCTCGATGATGCAGATCACGGCGTCCGGCTTGCCCGCCGCAGCCATCGGGATCGCGTCCGCGAGGTGGTCGGAGTGGGCGTGCGTCAGCAGCAGCACGTCGATGTCGCCCGGCTCCACGCCGTCCGGCCACTTCGGGTTCCCGGTCTTCCACGGATCGATCAGGATTCGCTTGCCGGCGGGCGTCGTCAGCAGCATTGACGCATGGCCGTACCAGGTCAGCTCGAGGCCGTTTCCGAGTGGCATTGTCCCTCCTCGCAGGTGGATCGAGCCCGCAGACTACCGCGGCCGGGGAGGAGCGACGCGTGCGGTCGCGAACACCGTGGTGTGCGATATCTGACAGCAGCCCGGGCCGCCGTTCCGGCCGCCCTGCTGGCCGTCGTCGGCCAGGCGGTCGCGTCCAGCACGCTGGTCGCCTTCTACGTGACGGCGGTGGCCGCAGCGGCGCTGATCGCCGCGGCCATGTTCGCGTACGTGGACGCCGTCGACCACCTGAGCGTGGTCACCGGCACAGTGCTGGCACTGACCTCGCTGGCCGCTGCCCTCGTCATGCTGGACGCCGCGGTCTCGTTCCCCGGGGCGCTCTCTGCGGGCTCGCCCGGCGGCCCCGGCGTGCTCTCCACGCTGGCGCTCCTGCTGACCGTGCTCGCGCTGGTCGGCGAGTCCGTGCCGCGCCTGCTGGGACGCTTCGAGGGCGTGCACGCGCGGCAGCTGCGCGAGCTGATCTCGCGCTGACCGCCTGGAGCTAGGTGTAGATCGACACCGGCGTGCCCAGCGTCGCCCACGCGTAGACGCCGGGCGCCTCCGGCATCGGCACGCGGATGCAGCCATGCGACGCCGGGTAGGGCGGCACGCTGGCGAAGCCGTGGATCGCGATCCCGCCGACCACGTAGTTGGCATAGGGCAGCCAGACGTGGAACAGGTACGACCACGACATCTTCGACTTCGCGTAGACGTGGAAGTTGCCGCTGGTGGTGACGTGGCCCGGCGCCGCGGTGGAGACGTGGATCGTCCGGTAGACGGTGCGGTTCTTCGTCACCAGGATCATGATCTGCTTGCCCTTGTGCACCTCGACGTGGCGGTAGGCGATCGACCACGGCTTGGGGGTCGCCGAGAGCACCAGCCGGCGCTGCGTCAGCGAGTCGGCGACGCCCGTGCGGGTGAAGCCGACCCAGCCCTGGAACGCCATCACGGCCTGGCTCGTGCGGTAGTCGTAACAGCCCGGGTGGTAGCCCATCGGCAGGTAGGAGCGGTTGTACAGCCGCACCTGGAGTGCGAACACGTCCCCGCCGCACATGCCCGACGACAGCACGCTGCGAGGCTTTGCCGAGGCAACCGACGGCGCCGCCAGCACCACCATCAGCACGGCGACAACGACCAGACCGATGCGCTTCATCCTACCCTCCGAACAGTGACGTACTTGCGGTCCTGGCCATGTCGAATAACGGACCGGGAACGAAGAATAACGCCAGCACGGCCAGAGCGGAAACTCCAGCTGTCAGCGAGGCCACACCGAACCCCGGGCGCGGCTCCGCGACCGGCTTGCGCGCGTCGCGGTCGATGACGGCGAGCGGGATCCGCAGGTAGTAGACGAGCGCCACCATGGTCGCGATCACGCCGCACACGGCGAGGTAGGCGAGGTCGCTGTCGACGGCGGCGCTGAACACCGCCAGCTTGGCCAGGAAGCCCGCCGTCGGCGGGATGCCGGCCAGCGACAGCATGAAGATGATCATCGCGATCGAGAGCACCGGCCGCGAGTAGGCGTAGCCGTTGAAGTCGCGGATCTCGACCGGCCGGCCGATCTCCCGCTCGCGCACCGCCACGATCGCGAACGCGCCGATGTTCATCGCGGCATACACGACCAGATAGAAGAGCAGCGCCTCGGCGCCCTTCGGGCTGTCGGCGGCCACCGCGGTCAGCAGGAAGCCGGTGTGCCCGACCGTCGAGTAGGCCAGCATCCGCTTGACGTTGGTCTGGCGGAGGGCGGCCAGGTTGCCGATCGCGAACGAGGCGATCGCCAGGCCGGCCAGCACGTTCTTCCACAGGTCGGACTGGTCGGGGAACGCGGTGACCAGAACGCGGGTGATCACGATCAGCGCGGCGACCTTGGTCGCGGCCGACATGAAGGCGGTGACCGGCGTCGGCGCGCCCTCGTAGGCGTCAGGCGTCCACATGTGCAGCGGCGCGGCGTTGGCCTTGAAGCCGAGCCCGGCGATCACCAGCGCGATCCCGCCCAGCAGCAGCGCATCGTCGCCCTGGCCGCGGGCCACCCGGGCGATCCCGTCGAACTCGAGCTGGCCGGTCGACCCGTAGACCAGCGCCGCGCCGTACAGCAGCAGCGCCGCGCCGACCGCGCCGACGATCAGGTACTTGAGCCCGCCCTCCAGCGAGAGCAGCTCGTCGGAGTCCATCGCCACCAGGATGTAGAGGCAGATCGAGAGCAGCTCGAGCGCAACGAACACGGTGACGAAGCTGTTCGAGATGGCGAGCAGCGACATGCCGCCGGCGCCGATCAGCAGCAGCGAGTGGTACTCGATCGCGCGCTCGCGCATCCACGGCGTGCCCCACGCGATCAGGGTGGCCAGCAGCCCGGCGCTGAACACGATCAGCCCCGCCCCGCGGCCGAACGCGTCGACCCGCAGTGTGTGCTCGAAGCTGTAGTGCGCGGCGTCGTCCCACTGCACGGCCACGGCGATGATCGCGCCGATGAACGCCCCCAGGCTGACGACGGTCGCGAACGCACGGGCGGCCAGCGGCGAGAGGAACACGCCGAACAGCAGCAGCGCTGCGGCCGCGACGATCAGGACGATCTCGGGCGCTATGCCGGAGAAGGAGACGGGGACGGTGCTCATCAGCCGAAGCCTCCCAGCCGCTCCATCACGCCGAACGGGTACGCGGACAGCACCAGCAGGATCAGCACCAGCGGGACGGCGATGCCCAGCTCGCCCAGCCGCAGGTCTGGCGTCTCCGGCGAGACGTTGGGCCCGTCGCCCTCGTGGACGAGCGCCGAGTACCAGCGCAGCATGTACATGGCGGCCAGCACGATCGCGCAGGCCGCCGCGGCACCGACCAGCGCCTGAAACTGGAACGCGCCGATCAGGATGTACAGCTCGGAGACGAACACCGCGGAGCCGGGCACGGCCAGCGCGAACAGTGCCGTGATCAGGAAGACCGTCGAGATCACCGGCCGGCCGTTGGCCAGGCCGCCCAGGTACTTGAACGCGTCGGTGCCGCAGCGCAGCTCGATCAGGCCGATCAGCAGGAACGCGGCCAGCGAGACCACGCCGTGGTTGACCATCTGGAACTTGGCGCCGGTGATGCCGTTGTCGTTGGTCGCCACGGTCGCGGTGGTGGCGCCGAGTCCCCCGATGACGTGCAGACTCGACGGCAGGCTGGCGAAGATCCCGATCACGATCAGGTTCATCTGGCCGAGGCTGGAGTAGGCGACGACGCCCCGGGCGTCCGGCTGGCGGAAGGCGATCAGCGAGCCGTACAGCAGGCCCACCAGTGCCAGCGCGACGAACCACCATCGCAAGTCGACGGCGTTGGGCGCGAACAGCGGGATTGCGATCGCGATCAGGCCGTAGGCACCGGCCTTCGAGATCACGCCCGACAGCAGCGCGGTCGTCTCCGGCGCCGCCTGCCGGTACGTGATCGGCAGCCAGCCGTGCAGCGGGAACAGCGGCGCCTTGATGCAGAACGCGGCGCAGAACGCCAGGAACGGCCAGGTCGAGTCGAGGCCGGCGCCGGTCAACACGTCGATCTGGAACGAGTTGCCGTGGATGCCCACCCAGGCGACGGCGACCAGCATCAGCAGCGAGCCGATCAGGGTGTAGATGAAGAACGTCAGCGTGGCCCGCCGCCGCTGCTCGCCGCCCCACACGGCGATCAGCACGTACAGCGGGATCATCATCGCCTCCCAGCCGACGTAGAAGAGCACGATGTCCCGCGCGGTGAACAGCAGCACGAGCGCGCACTCCAGCCCCAGCAGCAGCGCGAAGTAGACGCGCGGGCGCTCGCGGCCGGCCCACGAGGCGGTTGCGGCCGCGGCGGCGACCCCGACGGCGGTGAGCAGCACCATGAACAGCGATAGCCCGCCCATGCCGACGTGGAAGCGGACGTCGGCGATGCCCAGGAAGTCGGTGATCCAGACCTTGTCGGTGACGAACTGCGTCCCCTTGTCGGAGTCGAACTGGATCAGCGCGACCACGCCCAGGGCGCACTCGACGAGCGCGGCGAGCAGCGCAAGGCCCTCGGTCGTGCGCCGCTCGAGCGGCGCCAGGCCGACGACCAGACCTGCGATCAGCGGGAGCAGGATCAGGACGGTGGTCACAGCGCCGCCTGGTCGAGGAGGTAGGCGCCGACGATCAGCGCGCCCAGCACGACGGCCACGGCGTACTCGCGGACGACCCCGGTCTGCGCCTCGGCGACCAGCCGGCCGGTGATGCCGACCACGAAGGCGGTCGCCTTGACGGAGCCGCCGATGATCCAGTCCTCGACCACCCGGTTCGTCCAGGTGGCGAGGAAGGCCGCCGGCCGGTAGGCGATCGCGTCGTACAGCTCGTCCCAGTAGAACTTGTGGTCGGCGAGCGTGGTCATCACGCCGAACCGCTTGCCGCAGGGCCGCGGAGCGGCCGGGCGCGGCGTACAGGTTCCACACGAACCAGGCGCCGAGGATCGAGACCGACCAGGAGATCAGCGTCGTGATCGAGTCGTCGGCCACGCTCGCCTCGATGTCGGGCGCGGTGTTCGCCAGGAAGTCGGCGAAGAAGTTGGTGAACCCGAAGCCGAGCGCCAGGAACCCGGACAGGATGGCGCCGGCGGCCAGCACGCAGACCGGCCAGAACATCGTCCAGGGTGCCTCGCCGTGGCCGGTGTGGAGGTGCTCCTTGGCGAAGTCCGACATGTCGCCGTAGAACACGAGCCGCATCAGCCGGGTCGCGTAGATGCCGGTGAAGAACGCGCCGATCAGCCCGCCCGCCCAGACGATCCAGGCGGTGGTCGACCCGGACTCCATCGCCCCCGCCAGGATCTCGTCCTTGGACAGCGGGAAGAAGCCGATCAGCGCGATCGTGCCCACCCACATCAGCTTGGTCGTGTGGGGCATGACCTTCGACAGGCCGCCCATCCGCCGCACGTCCTGCTCGTTGGCCAGGGCGTGGATGACGATGCCGGCGCCGAGGAACAGCAGGGCCTTGAAGAACGCGTGGGTGAGCAGGTGGAACATGCCCGCCGCGTACTCGCCGACGCCGACGGCGGCGAACATGTAGCCGATCTGGCTCATCGTCGAGTAGGCGATGATGCGTTTGATGTCCGTCTGGACGACGGCGATGACGCCCGCCATGAGCAGCGTCGCCACGCCCAGCAGCGCCGTCAGCGACGCGATGTCCGGAGCGTTCGCGAACAGCACGTGGCAGCGCGCCACCAGGTAGACGCCGGCCGTCACCATGGTGGCCGCGTGGATCAGCGCGGAGACCGGCGTCGGGCCTTCCATCGCGTCCGGAAGCCAGGTGTGGAGCGGGATCTGGGCCGACTTGGCGACGGCGCCGACCAGCAGCAGGAAGGCCACCCAGTTGGCCGTGTCGCCGCCCTTGGCCCACACCTCCGGGCCCTTGGTGAAGACCGCGTGGTAGTCGGTCGTCCCCAGGTCGCGGACCATGAAGAAGATTGCGATCGCTATGCCCACGTCGCCGACCGCGTTCATCACGAACGCCTTCTTGGCGGCGACCACCGGCGCGCGCTGCTCGTGCCAGAACCCGATCAGCAGGTACGACGAGAGGCCGACCAGGCCCCAGCCGGCCAGCAGCAGCACGAAGTTACCGGCCATCACCAGCAGCAGCATCGAGAACAGGAACATGTCGAGGTACGCGAAGAACCGGCGTTCCTTGGGGTCGCCGTGCATGTAGCCGATCGAGTACATGACGATCAGCGAGCCGATGCCGGAGACGATCAGCATCTCGACCACAGCCAGCTGGTCGACCTGGATCATCAGCGGCACGTGGAAGCTCGGCGAGCCCGCCCACGTGTACAGCGTGAAGACGTGGCCGCGGGAGCTCTCGTCCTCGCCCAGGATCTGGAAGAACACGATCGCCGCGCACAGGAATGCGGCGAAGGCGAAGCCGGTGCCCAGCCATGCCGCGACCTCGCGCGTCACCCGGGTGTGCAGCAGCGCGAGCAGCGCCACGCCGGCCAGCGGGAGGAACAGACAGAGCCAGGACAGGGTTTCCATCGGCTAGTCCCTCAGCGCCGTCAGCGAGTCGGTGTCGAGCTCCATCCGCCGCCGGGCCATGGCGACGACCAGGCCGAGGCCGATCACGACCTCGGACGCGGCGATGGCCATCACGACCAGGGCAAAGACCTGCCCGTCCTGCGTCCCCCACTGACGGGAGAACGCGATCAGCGCCAGGTTGCACGAGTTGAGCATCAGCTCCACGGACAGCAGCACGATCAGCGGGCTGCGGCGGATGAACACGCCGTACAGGCCGATCCCGAACAGGATCGCCGACACGCCGACGTAGTACTCGACGCCGACCGGCATCAGCCTCCGCCCTCCGTGGGCGGCACATGGTGCACCGGGAAGGTGGTCTCGGCGCCCATCACCAGCGTCTGCAGCTCCGGCTCCGGATGCTTGACCTGCTCGGTGAACGGCTCCGCCTCGTCCGGTCCGCGCGGCGCCGGGCGGCGCGCGCCGAGCATGACGCCGCCGACGGCCGCGACCAGCAGCACGACGGATGCGACCTCGAATCCCAGCAGGTAGGTGCTGAACAGCGGCACGGAGACGGCCTCGGCGCTGCCGAAGCTGCCGGCGACCTCGGGCGCGCCGACGAACTCGTGGGACGTGATCGCCAGCACGACCTCGGCCACCAGCGCGCCGCCGGCGATCAGCGCCGCGGCCAGCTGCCAGGCGGGGGTGTCGCGCGATGGCTCGTCCGCCGCACCGCCCAGGTAGGCGATCACGAACAGGAACATGATCATCACGGCCCCGGCGTAGACGATCACCTGCGCGGCAGCCAGGAAGTCGGCGTTCAGCAGCAGGTAGAAGGTCGCCAGCGATACCAGGTTGAGGATCAGCCAGAGCGCCGAGCGGAACGGGTTGCCGGACAGGACGACGCCCAGGGCCGAGGCGATGGCGAGGGCGGTTGCGGCGATGAAGACGATGGTCTCGGCGGTGCCCGCGCCGATCAGATCGCTCACTGATCCGTCTCCCCGCCGACCACGTCGAACGGATCGACCGGGGCCACCGGCGTGCGGCGCGGCTCCGGCGACGGCGCCAGCAGCATCTCCTTGGTGTAGACCATCGCCTCGCGCGACATCTCGGCCAGCTCGTAGTCGTGGCCCAGCGTGATCGCGTCGAACGGGCAGGCGATCTCGCAGTAGCCGCAGTAGATGCAGCGCGACAGGTTGATCTCGTAGATGCGGGCGTAGCGCTCGCCGGCCGAGATCGGCGCGGCCGGGTCGTTCTCGGCGGCCACGACGCGGATGCAGTCCGCGGGACAGGCCGCGGCGCACAGCGAGCAGCCGACGCACTTCTCCAGCCCGTTCTCGTGGCGATGCAGGCGGTGCCGGCCGCGGAAGCGCGGGTAGACGGGCCGCTTGTACTCCGGGAACTGCTGCGTCACCGGCTTGCGGAACAGATGCCGGAAGGTGACGGCGAAGCCCTTGACCTGGTCGACAGCGCTCATATCCACACCACCAGCGCCGCGGTGACGATCAGGTTCAGCGTCGCAATCGGGATCAGCACCTTCCAGCCGATCGTCATCAGCCGGTCGTAGCGCACGCGCGGCAGCGTCGAGCGGATCCAGATCATGATGAAGATGAAGAACGCCATCTTCAGCAGCATCCACACCGGCCCCGGCAGCACCGGCCCGTCGTAGCCGCCCAGGAACAGGATCGACGCCAGCGCCGAGAACGCGATCGTCGAGACGTACTCGGCGTTCTGGAACATCGCCCAGCGCATGCCGCCGTACTCCGTGTGGTAGCCGGCGACCAGCTCGCCCTCGGCCTCGGGCAGGTCGAACGGGATCCGGCTGACCTCGGCGGTCGACGCCAGCAGGTAGATCACGAACCCGACGAACTGCGGGATCACGTACCAGATGCCGTCCTTGTCCTGGGCCTGCACGATGCCGGTCAGCGAGATCGACTGGGCCATGATCACGACGCCGATCACGGCCATCGTCAGCGCCACCTCGTACGACACCAGCTGGGCGACGGCCCGCATCGAGCCGTACAGCGAGTACTTCGAGCTGGACGACCAGCCGCCGACCAGGAAGCCGTAGAACGAGAACGACCCGAGCGCGAACACCAGCAGCAGCGCGACGTTGATGTTCGCGATGTACAGGTAGATCTGCCAGTCGGTGAACGGGATCGTCGCCTCCTCGCCGAACGGGATCGCCCCGAACACGGACAGCGCCGCGAACAGCGAGATCGCCGGCGCGGCGAGGTAGAGGAACGGGCTGCCGCCGATCGGGATGATGCTCTCCTTGTGCAGCAGCTTGCCCAGGTCGGCGATCGGCTGCAGGAGCCCGATCGGGCCGACGCGGTTCGGGCCGAGGCGCACCTGGAACCGGCCGATCAGCCGTCGCTCGACCCAGGTCAGCACGGCGAACGTCAGCATCACCAGATTCACCAGCACCAGCGACTTGATGGCGGTGACGATGAACCCGTCAGGCATCGGCCGGCGCCTCCGGCTCCGCCGCGGCGACGCTGCCCGGGCCGACGTGGGGGACGGCGGTCGCCAGGCGGACGACGCCGGTGCGCAGCCGCCGGTTGACCAGCGCCGGGCCGGTCGCCGAGCCGCCCTTCCAGGTCGCCGTCACGCGGTCGCCGGTGGCGACGCCCAGCGACTGGGCGTCGTCGTGCGCGAGCTCGATCGAGCGGCGGCGCTGGAACTCCAGCTCCTCGGCGTGGTCGACCTCGACGCCCGACATCAGCTGGCGGTAGCCGACGACGACGATGCCGTCCACCGGCCCGGCGGGCGCGGCCTGGGGCGCCGGTGGCGCCTGGGCCGGGCGGGCGGGCCGCTCGGCCGGCAGCTCGGCGTGCTCCTGGGTCTCGACGCCGGGCAGCGACTCGGGCTCCTCGAGCCCCAGCCGGTGCGCCAGCTCCGCCACCCAGAGGTGCCCGTCGACGACGCCCTCCGGCGGTGTCGCCGCCGCCCGCAGCCGCTGGACGCGGCCCTCGAGATTCGTGATCGTGCCCTCCTTCTCGAGCGCGGCGGAGGCGGGCACGGTGGTGGTCACCCAGCCGGTCGAGCTGTCCTGGAACATCGTGACCTGGAGCGCGAAGAAGCAGCGTCCCAGGGCAGCCCGCCAGCGCTCGCCGCCGGGCCACGTGCCGACCGGGTCGGCGCCCAGCAGGACGATCGCCTTGACGGTGCCCTCCTCGGCCAGGCGCAGCACCTCCTCGGGCGTCGTGCCGCCCAGGCCGGCGGCCAGGCAGCCGATCTCGTTCGCCGCGGCCGGCGTGCGCAGGACGCCGGCGCCCAGCTCGTGGGCCGCGTGCGCGAGCACGGCGGCCACCGGCTCGGACATCCGGCCGGTCCAGACGATCACCGCGCGCCGGTCGCCCAGCGCCGTCGCCAGCTCGCCACGGCCCGCGGCGGCGTCGAGCAGGGCGGTGTGCGCCGTGCCGGGGGCCGTCGAGATGTGCTCCGCGCCGTTGGCCAGCTCCAGCCGGGTGCCGCCGGCGCCGACCGTGATCAGCTTCGCGCCGCGCTGCAGCGCCCGGCGGATCCGCAGCTCGATCACCGGCACGCGGTGCACCGGCTCGACGTCGCCCACGACGACCACCGCGCCGGCCTCGTCGATGTCGGCGATCCGGGCCATGTAGGGCTCGAGCGACTCCCAGCCGGCGCCGCCCTCGGGGCCGGAGACGGACGGGCCGCCGCCCAGCACCTCGCGCTGGAGGCGCGCCCAGACGTGGGCCTCCTCGTTGGTCTGCTCGCCGGAGGCCAGGATCGCGACCGATCCCGGGCCGAACTTCTCGACGGTCGCCCGCAGCCGGTCGGCGACGTGCTCGAGGGCGACGGGCGCCTCGACCGGCTCGAGCCCGCGTCCGCCGCGGATCAGCGCACCGGTGATCCGCTCCTCGGACGTCAGCGCCGTGTGCACGTAGCGGCCCTTGTCGCACAGCCAGCCCTCGTCCACCTCCGGGTGGTTGCGGGACAGCACGCGCACGACCTTGCCCTCGCGGATGGTGGCCGCCGTGTTGCAGCCGACGGCGCAGTGGCCGCAGACGGTGGGCACCTGCTGCGTCTCCCACGGCCGGCCGCGGAAGCGGTACGTGGTGGACGTCAGCGCGCCGACCGGGCAGAGCTCGGTGACGTTGCCGGAGAACTCGCCGTCGTAGGGGCGCTCCTCGAACGTCGTGATCACCGAGTGGGCGCCGCGGTTCTCGGTCACCAGCTGCAGGTCCTCCGAGACGTTCTCCGAGAAGCGGGTGCAGCGGTAGCAGAGGATGCAGCGCTCGCGGTCGAGCTTGATCAGCGGCGAGATCGGCCACCGGCTTGTCGTGCGTGCGCTTGGGCACCGTCATCCGCGTGACGCTGGGGCCGTAGCGGAACGTCAGGTCCTGCAGCGGGCACTCGCCGCCCTTGTCGCAGACCGGGCAGTCCAGCGGGTGGTTGATCAGCAGGAACTCGAGCACGGCGTCCTGGCCCTCGCGGGCGCGGTCGGACGTGGAGTGGACGACCATGCCGTCGCCCGCCGGCGTCGTGCAGGCCGTCTGCAGCTTGGGCATGCCCTCGATCTCGACCAGGCACATGCGGCAGGCGCCGACCGCCGGGCCGACCCGCGGCTCGTAGCAGAAGACGGGCACCTCGATGCCGGCCTCGGCCGCCGCCTCGACCAGCGACAGGCCCTTGGGCACGGTGATCTCGCGGCCGTTGATGGAGAGCGTGACGGTGGACGTATCGACCGTGGCCATCAGCCCTCGTCCCCCTCGCCGGCGTCCTCCGCCTCGTCGTCCCACAGCGACTCGGCCAGCGAGATCTCCTCGTCGGCCTCGGCCAGCTCGAGCAGCTCGGGCACCACGGCCTCCGGATCCTCGCCGGTGTCGAGCCGCCGCCGCGCGCGCATGAAGGCCTCGCGGAACTCGGTCATCCCGACACCCCGGCGTGATCGTGGTGGTAGTACGACGAGAACGGGCTGGTCTCGACGAACGGGCAGCCGGCCTCGTCGATGTGCCGCTGGAACTCGTCGCGGAACCGGGTGACGAACGCGGCCACCGGCATCGCCATGGCGTCGCCCAGCGGGCACAGGCAGTTGCCCAGGATGCGGTCGCACACGTTGAGCAGCAGATCGAGCTCGTCCTGCCGCGCCTCGCCCATCTCGATGCGGCGGAGGATCTCCTGGCCCCAGCGCGTGCCCTCGCGGCACGGCGTGCACTTGCCGCAGCTCTCGTGGACGTAGAACTCGGCGGTGCGCAGCGCCAGCTGGACGATGCATGTCCGGTCGTCGACGATCGTCACGGAGCCGGAGCCGGCCATCGATCCGGCCGCGGCGATCGACTCGTAGTCCAGTCCGGTGTCGATCTGGTCTGGCAGCAGCACCGGGGTGGAGGAGCCACCGGGGATGATCGCCTTCAGGGTTCGGCCGTCCGGTACGCCGCCGCCCTCGCCCTCGATCAGGTCGCGCAGCGTCCTGGTCAGCGGCAGCTCGTAGTTGCCAGGGCGCTTGACGTTGCCGGCCAGCGAGAAGACGCGCGTACCCTTCGAGCGCTCGGTGCCGATCTCGGCGTACCACTCGCCGCCCTTCTCGATGATGAACGGCACGGTGGAGATGGTCTCGACGTTGTTGACGAGCGTGGGCGAGGCGTAGAGGCCGGCGACCGCCGGGAACGGCGGCTTCGAGCGGGGCTGGCCGCGCTCGCCCTCGAGCGAGGACAGCAGGGCCGTCTCCTCGCCGCAGATGTACGCGCCGGCGCCGCGGTGGAGGACGATCGTCGCGTCGTAGCCGGAGCCGAGCACGTTGCGCCCGACGTACCCGCGAGCGCGGGCCTGCTCCGCCGCCCGCATCAGCACCTCGAACTCCGTGCGGTACTCGCCGCGGATGTAGATGAACGCCGAGGTGGCGCCGATCGCGAAGCTCATGATGACGATGCCCTCGATCAGTGCGTGCGGGTTGCGCAGCATGATCTCGCGGTCCTTGAAGGTGCACGGCTCCGACTCGTCGGCGTTCACGCACAGGTACGCCGGCTTGCGGTCGGAGGGCAGGAACGACGCCTTACGGCCGGTCGGGAAGCCGGCGCCGCCGCGGCCGCGCAGGCCCGACGTGTCGACCACGCCGACGATGTCCGACGCCTCCATCGTCAGCGCGCGCTTCAGCGACTCGTAGCCGCCGGCGGCCTCGTAGTCCGCGATCTCGCGGCGGTCGCCCTCGAAGTCGAGCAGGATGCGGTCGCTCATCCCCCGGCCTCCGAGCGCAGCCGGTCGATCAGCGGCGCCACCTCGTCCGCGGGCAGCGGCTCGTGGTAGCGCTCGTCGATCGCGACCACCGGGCCCCAGCCGCAGCCGCCATAGCACTCGACGGTGCGCAGCGTGAACAGGCCGTCCTCCGTCGAGCCGCCGGCCTCGACGCCCAGCTTCTGCTCGAACGCGCGCAGGGTGTCCGCGGCGCCGACCAGGGTGCAGGCCAGGCTGGTGCAGACGCAGACCTCGTGGCGGCCGACCGGCTGCAGGCGGAACATGTCGTAGAAGGAGGCCACCGCCTTGCAGTAGCCGGGCGTCAGGTCGAGCGCGTCGGCGACCTCGTCGAATGCCTCCTCGGGCAGCCAGCCGTGCTCCTCCTGGGCCAGCCGCAGAGCCGGGATGATCGCCGACCGCGACTCGGGATACAGCGCGGCGACGTCGAGGATACGGTCGCGCAGCGGCCGGTCGCGGGGCGGCTCGGGCGCCGGCGCGGGCATCGACGGGCGCGTCTCGCGGGCGCCGGCCAGGGTCTGCTCGGTGGACGGGTCGCTCACCGGTCGGCCTCTCCCATCACGCCGTCCAGCGACCCCACGATCGCGATCAGGTCGGCGATGTAGCGGCGGTGCGCCATCATCGCGGTGACCTGCAGGCTGACGAAGCTGGGCGCGCGGAAGTGGATCCGCCATGGCTTGGGGCTGCCGTCCGACACCAGGTAGCAGCCGAACTCGCCGCGGGGCGACTCGACCGCGTAGTAGAGCTCGCCGGCCGGCGGCCGGAAGCCCTCCGTGACCAGCTTGAAGTGGTGGATCAGCGACTCCATCGACGTGTGCAGCTCGTTGCGCGGCGGCAGCACGTAGCGCCGGTCGTCCGCCATCACCGGGCCCTCGGGGATCGAGTCCAGGCACTGCTCGATCAGCTTCACCGACTCGTACATCTCCTTGGTGCGGCACATCAGCCGGTCGAACGCGTCGCCGTTCTCGCCGGTGATGACGTCGAACTCCAGCTGGTCGTAGACCAGGTACGGGTCGACCCGGCGCAGGTCGTACGGCACGCCGCTGGCCCGCAGGTTCGGGCCGGACAGGCCCATCGCGATCGCCGTGTCGGCGTCGATCGTGCCGATGCCGCGGTAGCGGTCGCGCCAGATCGCGTTGCCCTCGACCAGGTCGAGGTACTCGTCGATCCGCTTGGGCATCTCGCTGCAGAACTTGCGGGCCTCGGCATAGAAGCCCTTGGGCAGATCCTCGAAGACGCCGCCGAACTGGGGGTAGCGGTCGTGCATGCGCACGCCGGTCACCATCTCGAACAGGTCGAGCACCGTGTCGCGCTCGCGCAGGCAGTAGAAGAACAGCGAGATGGCGCCCAGCTCGACGCCCGAGGTGCCGAGGTAGATCAGGTGGCTGTGGATCCGGTTGAGCTCCGCGAACAGGGTTCGGATCCACTGCGCGCGGGGCGGCACCTCGATGCCGATCAGCCGCTCGACGGCCCCCACATACGCCAGCTCGTTGGCGAAGAAGGCGACGTAGTCCATCCGCGGGGCGAAGGGGATGCCCTTCCAGTAGGTCTTCTGCTCGAAGTTCTTCTCGAAGCCGGTGTGGACGTAGCCGATGTCGGCGTCCAGCCCGACAACCACCTCGCCGTCCAGCGTCACGATCAGCCGCAGCACCCCGTGCGTGGACGGGTGGTTCGGGCCGAAGTTGATCGTGATCAGATCCTCGCCCGACGGCGGGTCGATCTTGCTGGGCGCGCCGGCCGGGATCTGCGCCGGCGTGAACAGCGGGACGACGGGTGCGGGTGCTCGCTCGGCCGTGCTCATACGTCGTCCGTGAACTGGACCGGCTCGCCGCCGATCGGGTAGTCCTTGCGCAGCGGGTGGCCGGCCCAGTCCGACGGCATGATCAGCCGCCGCAGGTTGGGGTGGCCCGTGAACTCGATGCCCATCAGGTCGTACTGCTCCCGCTCGTGCCAGTCCGCTGTCGGCCACACGGACACCACGCTGGGCACGCTCTCGCCGTCCTCGATCAGCACCTGGACGCGGACGCGGTCGGGCGGCCCGTCGCTGACGCGGGCAAGGTGGTAGACAACCTTGAAGCGGGTGGACGGCCGTTCGGCCGTGACCGGCGCGCCCCAGCTGCCGGTGAGGTTGATGTCCCGGCCACGTTCCGTCCCGTAGTAGCCGGCGACGGCCTCGCCGTAGCCGAGGTGGTCAACGGCGCTGACGGCCGACAGGAAGTTGCGGCCATGCGCGTCCCGCAGCTCGCGGCAGGCGTCCAGCAGGTGCTCCCGGGAGATGGTCAGCGTGGGCATGTCGATGCCGTCCGCGTGGGCCACCACCGCGCCCGGAACGGCTCGCTCGAGCGCCTCGGCGAGCTCGGCAGCGCTCACGCCTTCGACTTCTCCAGCTCGTAGGCCGGCTTGATGCCCGCCCGGATCTTCTTCTGGATCAGCAGCAGCCCGTCGACCACCGCCTCGGGGCGAGGCGGACATCCCGGCACGTGGACGTCGACCGGCACGATCTTGTCCACGCCCTGCAGGATCGCGTAGTTCGCGAACATGCCGCCTGAGCTCGAGCACGCGCCCATCGCCATCACCCACTTGGGCTGCAGCATCTGGTCGTACACCTGGCGCAGCGGTGCCGCCATCTTGTGCGAAACGCGGCCGGACACGATCATCAGGTCGGCCTGGCGCGGCGAGCTGCGGAACACCTCGGCGCCGAAGCGGGCGATGTCGTAGCGCGGCGAGGGCAACGACATCATCTCGATCGCGCAGCAGGCCAGGCCGAAGCCGGCAGGCCAGATCGAGTTGGACGACGACCAGGCGATCGCCTTCTCCAGCGTCGTCAGCATCACGTACTGCTCGAGGTCGCCGGCGCGCACCGCATCCTGGATATGCACCGGGGTTACCGCCATTCCAGCGCCCCCCTCCGCCAGACATATACATAGGCAACGGCCAGCAGGGCGACGAACACGGCAAGCTCGGCCAGCCCGAATGTGCCCAGGTCGTCGAGCCTGACCGCGAGCGGATAGAGAAACACCGTCTCGATGTCGAACACGATGAACAGCATCGCCGTCACGTAGTACGAGATCGTGAAGCGGTGTGCGCGAAAAGTTGTCTGCGACGACACGCCCGACTCGAACGGAATCAGCTTGTCGCCGGCCCGCCGGCTCGAACGTGTCGCGAGGGTGAACGATGCCATCACGAGCGATGTGGGGATCAACGCCGCAAAGGCGAGAAACACGAGGAATGCTGCCCACTGGCCAAGCACCGCGGGGCGACTATAGCACCGGCTTGGGCGGGGTCGGCCGGTCTGTGACAGGGGCGCTCGAAGTCCCGTGCAAACCCGCGTGGCTACGCGGTGTCCGGTGTCACAAAGTCGGGTCTCGGCGCGGTCCGGGCTTCAGGTCCGAAACCTTGGGTACGATAATCATCAGACGATGCAGGTGGACAGGTTCCGATGGTGACGCTCAGCGAGCGCGCGGCCCAGAAGGTGCGCGAGCTGCTGGAGGCCGAGGGCGACCCGTCGCTGACGTCGCTGCGGGTTGCCGTCGAGGGCGGCGGCTGCTCCGGATTCCAGTATGCGCTGGGGTTCGACAGCGGCCCCGACGGCGACGACGAGACCTGTGAGATGCACGGCGTGCGGGTGGTCGTCGACCGCGCCAGCCTGCCGTACCTGACGGGCGCCGACGTCGACTACATCGACGGCCTGACCGGCGCCGGATTCCAGATCAGCAACCCGAACGTGGTGTCGGCCTGCGGCTGCGGCAGCTCCTTCCAGGCGAAGGACGAGGTCGAAGCGGCCGTGCCCGACGCCGATTGCGGCCCGGGCTGCGGCTGCGCCTAGGTGCGGACCGGCTCGCCGGTCAGCACGATCAGCTCCGGGTCGTCGGCCAGCGCCAGCACGCCGGCGCCGCGCTCGTGCACGCGCAGCTGGCCGCGGCGCGGTCCGGAGAGCACGTAGACCAGCGCGGTGTGGCCTTCGGGCACGTCGATCTCGGCCGTCGTGCCGTGGGGTACGGAGACGTGCATCACGGCCGCCGCCGTGCGCGTGGCCAGCGGGCTGCGCACGTCCCCGAGCCGGCCGGCCAGCACCCTGACCGTCGCGCTCTGCGCGCGGGCGACGGGCACGTCGCGGGCACGCAGCGCGCGGTGCCCGGGCTGGGCATCGCGCTGGCCGGGCGGCAGGTCGACCCACAGCTGCACCGCGTGCAGCACGCCGCCGGCCGTGCGGAACGCGTCCGAGACCAGCTCCGAGTGGCGGATGCCCGCGCCGGCCGTCATCAGCTGCACGTCGCCGGGGGCCAGCGCCTGCTCGGCGCCCTGCGAGTCGCGATGCACGGTCTCGCCGGCCAGCAGGTAGCCGACGGTCTCGATCCCGCGGTGCCGGTGCTCCGGCACGCCCACAGCCTCGCCGGGCGCGAAGGCGACCGGACCGGCGTCGTCGAGCAGCAGGAACGGGTCGAACCGGCGGCGCTCGCGGGTCGGAAAGGCGCGCCGGATCGGCACGTCGGCGCCCTCCACCTCCCACCCCGCGGCGAGCGTCTCGATGACGGCCAGGCGCCGGTCGGCGGGCATCCGGGTATTCTGCCTGCCGGCGCGCGCGCACGGCCGGAACGGTAGAGTTTGGATCCAAACTCGACGGCCGCGGACGAGGAGCAAGCGGTGGCTGACGCCGACCAGATCGTTGACATCACGGTGATCGGGGGTGGCCCGACGGGTCTTGCCGCCGCGTACTACGGCGGGCATCGCGACGCGACGGTACGGATCGTCGAGTCGCTCGAGCAGCTCGGCGGCCAGGTCAGCGCGGTCTATCCCGAGAAGCACATCTTCGACGTCGCCGGCTTCCCCAAGATCAACGGCCAGGCGCTGATCGACCAGCTCACCGACCAGGCGCTGCAGTACTCGCCGGACGTCCGGCTGGGCACCGTGATCGACACGATCGAGCACCGCGACGACGAGACGATCGCGCTGCACACCGCGGACGGCGAGACGCTGCTCACGCGGACGATGATCGTGACCGCCGGGCACGGCGCTTTCGAGCCGCGGAAGCTCGGGGTCGAGACGCTGGAGGCCTTCGCCGGCAACGGCCTGCACTACTACGTGCGCGAGAAGGCGGCGTTCACGGGCAAGCGGGTGGCACTGGTCGGCGGCGGCGACTCCGCGCTGGACTGGGTGCTCAACTTGCAGGACACGGCGCAGCTGCCGATCACGCTGATCCACCGCCGCGACCGCTTCCGCGGGCTCGAGTCGTCGGTCAACGAGGTGCGGCGGCTGGAGGGCGAGGGCGGCGTGCGGATCCTGACGCCCCACGAGGTGCGCGGCGCGGAGGGCAACGGCGCGCTCGAGGCGATCACCGTCGAGAACACGTCGACCGGCGAGAGCGAGCGGATCGAGCTCGACGCCTGCGTGATGCTGCTGGGCTTCGTGTCGCACCTCGGCCCGATCGCCGGCTGGGGCCTGGAGTTCGAGAACAAGCGGCAGATCAAGGTCACCCAGGCGATGGAGACGAACCTGCCCGGCATCTACGCCGCCGGCGACATCGCCGGCTATCAGGGCAAGATCACGCTGATCACGATCGGCTTCTCGGAGGCCGCGATCGCGGCGAACCACGCTGTGGCTCGCATCCGCGGGGAGAAGGCCCAGCCGAAGTACTCCACCGAGTAGCCACGACTCCGCGTAGATCCGCAGCTGACACCCCGGTCCGGGTCTGACCCAAGTGCCAGGTAGGCTTGCGCCGTGGATTCCGCGGTACCCGACGTCCTCGGCCCGGGCGTGCGGCTGGTGTTCGTCGGCATCAATCCCGGGCTTCGCTCCGCCCAGGCCGGGCATCACTTCGCCAACCCCCGAAACGACTTCTGGCGGCTGCTGCACGACGCCGGCCTGACGCCGCAGCTGCTCGACCCCAGCGAGGAGGGCCAGCTGCTCGGCGCGCGGCTGGGCATCACCAACGCGGCGATGCGCGTCACCCGCGGCAGCGGCGAGCTGCGGCGCACCGACTTCGCCGGGGCCGTCGACCGCCTGTCGGGCATCGAGCAGGCGATCGGCCCGGCCGGCTTCGCGTTCGTCGGCAAGCAGGCGTATGCCGGCGCATTCTCCGAGCGCTCGCCCGATCACGGGGTGCAGCGGCGCAAGCTCGGCGGCGCCTGGCTGTACGTCCTGCCGTCCACCTCGCCTGCCAACGCGGCGGTCGCCTACCGTGATCGGCTGACCTGGTTCCGGCGGCTTGCGCGGCGGCTCGACGGCGCTGGCTAGGCTCCATCTGACGAATCGATGAGCGGAGACGGAGGAGCCAAGATGGCCGAGTTGTGGGGTGCCGAGACGAGGAAGGCGGTCGCCAACTTCCCGGTGTCCGGCGAGACGATCCCGGTGGCCGTGATCCATTGGCTGGGCCGGATCAAGGGCGCCGCCGCCCGCACCAACGCCGAGCTCGGGCTGCTCGACGCGGACGTCGCCGAGAAGATCGCGACCGCCGCGGACGCCGTGGCCGGGGGAGCGCACGACGACCAGTTCCCGATCGACGTCTTCCAGACCGGCTCGGGCACCTCGTCGAACACGAACGCGAACGAGGTGATCGCGGCGCTCGCCGGCGACGCGGCGCACCCGAACGACCACGTCAACCTCGGCCAGTCGTCAAACGACGTGTTCCCGTCCGCCGTGCACCTGGCCGCGCTCGATCGCACCGTCAACGAGCTGTTGCCCGCGATGCAGACGCTGGAGGACTCGCTGCAGCGCAAGGCCGAGGAGTTCGCCGACATCGCCAAGGCCGGCCGCACGCACCTGATGGATGCCGTCCCGGTCACCCTCGGCCAGGAGTTCGGCGGCTACGCGGCACAGGTCCGCGAGGGGCGCCGCCGCGTCGGCTCGACGGTGGTCGGCCTCGCGCAGATCCCGCTCGGCGGCACGGCCACCGGCACCGGCCTCAACACGCACCCCGAGTTCGCCGCCCGTGTCCGGGCGCGGCTGGCCGCCGACACCGGCCTCGAGATCCTGCCGCCGGCCGACCCGTTCGAGGCGCAGGCTAACCGCGACGGCCTGGTCGAGGCGTCCGGCGCACTGAAGACCGTCGCCGTCTCGCTGACCAAGATCTCCAACGACCTGCGCTGGATGGGCTCCGGCCCTCGTGCCGGCCTGGGTGAGATCTTCCTGCCGGAGCTGCAGAAGGGCTCGTCGATCATGCCCGGCAAGGTCAACCCGGTGATCCCCGAGGTGGTCTGCCAGGTCTCCGCGCAGGTGATCGGCAACGACACCGCGATCACCGTCGGCGGCATGCAGGGCAACTTCGAGCTGAACGTGCAGATCCCGCTGATGGCGCACAACCTGCTGCGGTCGATCGTGCTGCTCACCTCGGCCTGCACGCTGCTGGCCGAGAAGTGCGTCGACGGCATCGAGCCCAACCGCGAGCAGCTCAACCGCCACGGCGAGGCCACGCTGGCCATGGCCACGGCGCTGAACCCGTACATCGGCTACGACCGGGCAACCGAGATCGTCAAGGAGGCCGCCAGCTCCGGCCGCACGCTGCGCGAGGTCGCCCGCGAGC
The DNA here is from genome assembly GCA_963809205.1 of uncultured Actinomycetes bacterium. Taxonomy (GTDB): domain Bacteria; phylum Actinomycetota; class Thermoleophilia; order Gaiellales; family JAICJC01; genus DATLLN01. The sequence goes on from CAWEIS010000010.1 coordinate 281,026, forward strand.
ACGGGGTCGAGGACGAGATCCTGGATAAGGCCCTCGACCTGCAGGGGATGGCCGGCGTCCGATGAGGGTGCTCGTGCTCCAGCACATCGCCTGCGAGCCGCCCGGCGAGTTCGAGGACGTGCTGCACGAGCGCGGCGCCGACATCCTCCGCGTCGAGCTGGACGAGGGCGGCCGGCTGCCGGCCCGCGACGAGTTCGACGCGATCGTCGCCATGGGCGGCCCGATGAGCGTCAACGACGAGGCCGAGCACCCGTGGCTGGTCGAGGAGAAGGCGCTGATCCGCGACGCGGTGCGCGACGGCGTGCCGTACTGGGGCTCGTGCCTCGGCGTCCAGCTGCTCGCCGCCAGCCTCGGCGCACGCGTCTACGCCGGTCCGCAGCCCGAGGTCGGCGTGCTGCCGGTCACGCTGACCGACGAGGGCGCGGCCGACCCGGTGCTGCAGGGGCTGCCCCGCGAGTTCCCGACGCTGCAGTGGCACGGCGACACGTTCGAACCTGCCGGACGGCGCCGTGCTGCTCGCCCGACTCGCCGGCGTATCCCAACCAGGCATTCCGCCTCGGCAACGCGTACGGGGTGCAGTTCCACCTCGAGGTCTCCCGGGAGATGGCCCGCGAGTGGGCGGCCGTGCCGGCGTACACCGAGTACCTCGAGCGCACCCTCGGTCATGGCTCCGCCGACGGCCTGTTCGCCGAATTCGACGCGAACGAGGTGCGGATGCGGGCGATCGGCCGGCGGATCTTCGAGCAGTTCGTCGACGCGCATGTCACAGCCGCCGCGCGATAACCGGTTCCTGGCGCTGCGTGCGGCCGGGCAGGACGCAGCCGAGTTCGAGCTGCCCGACTCCGCGGTCGAGCGGTTCATCGAGCTGCGCGACTCCGGCGCGGACGCCGGGGCGATCGCCGCCGACCTCGATGTCGAGCGGGAGATCGCCGACGCGCTGGTCTCGGCCGACGAGTCCTACACGGTCGCCCACCGGATCGCCACCGGCCAGGAGCGGATGTACCCGGTGCCGACCCCCGAGCAGCGGGTGGTCGACGCCCGGTCCGGGTCGAGCACGGTGCCGATCATCGTGCTGATCGCCGTGCTGGTCGGCGTGGTCGTCTACGGCCTGCTGCGCTGAGGCGCGGTCAGGCGGTCTTCTTCGCGACCAGGAACGAGCGGACGTGGGCGCTCGACTCGGCCAGCGCGTCCCACAGCACGGCGTGGCCGCCGGGGACGGTCTCCACCCGCACCCGCCGGAGCTCGTCGGTGGCCCGCTCGACGTCGGCGTCGGTGAGCAGCCGCGAGTGGTCGGCATGGATCAGCATCGTCGGGCAGAGCACGTCCTTGAGGCCGCCCTCCGGCGTGCCCATCAGCTCGAACGCCGCCTGCGCCGCGGCCCGGCTGTAGCGGTAGCGGAACTGCCCGTCCTCGTCGGCGACCAGGTGCTCGGCCATCTCCTCCTCCAGCAGGCCGCGCGGCGTGTGCTCGAGCCCCTCCTGCTCGCGCCGGGCCTCGATCGCCTCGTCCACGCTCTTCGATCCGCCGCCCCGCCGCTCCGACCGGATGGCGGCGTCGAGCAGATCCTGTGCCGGCCACAGCGGCGGGTCGAGCAGCGTCAGCGAGTTGATCCGCTCCTGCTTGCGCGAGGCGTAGGCGATCGCGATCCGCGCGCCGAACCCGTCTCCGATCAGCCCCGCCTGGTCGACGTCACAGGCGTCCAGCACCTCGTCCAGGTCGTCGAGGTGCTGCTGCATCGTGTGCGGCCCCGACCAGGGCGAGCGGCCGTGGCCGCGCAGGTCGTACGCGATCACGTGGCGCCCCGGCTCGAGCATCCGCGCCATCCGCTCGAACCGGCGAGCGTGCCCGCGCACATCGTGCAGGCAGGCGACGGGCGGCAGCTCCTCGTCACCGAAGCGGAGGATGCGAAAGGCCGTCACGATCGACGAGTGTAGTGATGGTGCCGGTTGGCACTAGATGGTTCCATCTACGCCCAGCCGAGCCGCTCGAGCTCGTCCTCGTCGAGCCCGAAGTGGTGCCCGAGCTCGTGCACGACGGTCACCCGGATCTCGTCCTCCAGCCTCGCCGGGTCGTCCCCGAAGTCGGCGATCAGCGGCAGGCGGTAGATCGTGATGGTGTCCGGCAGCGACCCGGCGTAGCCCTCGTTCGTGCGCTCGGTGAGCGGCGTCCCGCGGTACAGGCCGTACAGCCCGGCGTCCTCGTCGTCCTCGTCGTCGACCAGCACCGCGACGTTGTCCATCGCCTCGCGCAGCTGCGCCGGCATCCCGGCCAGCGCCCGCTCGACGACCCGCTCGAACTCGGCCGCGGTCACATCTCGGGGAGGTCGCCCCGGTAGGGCCCCTCGACGACCGGCGAGAACCGCGCGTACGCGACGTCGCCGTCCGGCGTCTCGACGTCCACGCCGGCGTCGTGGCTCCGAGCGAGCTCGTTGACCGGGTAGAGCAATCCGTCGCCGGTATTGCGCGCGCCGATCATCAGGATGCCGCAGGGCCCGTCGCCGGCGCCGACGAAGACGTGCTCGGTCCAGGACGGGCAGTGGACGAAGTCCCACTGGCGGAGGCGCCGCTCCTCGCCCTCGATCAGCACCAGGCACTCGCCCCACAGCACGAGGAAGTCCTCCTGCGCCTCCTCGCCGTGGTACATGCAGTTCGGCTGGCCGGGCTGCAGCACCTGGATGTTGACGCCGTAGTGCGGGAAGCGGTGGTCGTGGCTCTCGAACACCACCGCCGACCCCAGCTCGTCGTGATGCACCCACCGCGAGTCGCGGGCGTTGACGACGAACCAGCCCTCGCCGGCCGGCGCCAGCCCGCCGGGCCCGTCCTCCATCGGTGCCTCGGGGACGTCGCTCATCGCTGCGCCGCCATGGCCGCCTGCTCGTCAGCGCGGTAGCTCGAGCGCACCAGCGGCCCGGCGAACACGGACGCGAATCCCAGCTCCTCGCCGGCGCGGCGCAGGCCCGTCGAACTCGTCGGGCGTCACCCAGCGGTCGAGCGGCAGGTGGCGCGCCGTCGGCTGGAGGTACTGGCCGATCGTCACGATGTCGACCCGGTGTGCGCGCAGGTCGCGCATCACCTCGACGATCTCGTCGTCGGTCTCGCCCATGCCGACGATGATCCCGCTCTTGGTGACCAGCGGCGGCCGGTCGGGGTGCAGCTCGGCCCACACATCCTTGGCGTCGTCCAGCAGCGTCAGCGCCTTGCGGTAGTCGCCTTTCGGCCGGATCCGCCGGTAGAACCGCTCGATCGTCTCGATGTTGTGGTTGAACACGTCGGGCGCCGCCTCCAGCACGATCCGCAGCGCGCCGTCCTGGAAGCCGAGGAAGTCGGGCACCAGCACCTCGATGCCGCACTCGGGGGATCGGCGCCGGATCGCGCGGATGGTCGCGGCGAAGTGGCCCGCGCCGCGGTCCTCCAGGTCGTCGCGGTCGACCGACGTGACGACGACGTGCCGCAGCCCCATCTTCTCGGCCGCCCGGGCCACGCGCAGCGGCTCGAGCGGCTCCGGGGCGCCCTCCGGCCGGCCGCTGGTCACCGCGCAGTAGCGGCAGGCGCGCGTGCAGACGTCGCCCATGATCTGGAACGTCGCGGTGCCCCGGCCCCAGCACTCGCCGATGTTGGGGCAGCGGGCCTCCTCGCACACCGTGTGCAGGCCGCCGTCGCGCATGATCTGCTGGAGCTCCGGGAAGCGCCCGCGCCGCGACGGCGCGCGCACCTTCATCCAGTCGGGCCGTACGCGTGCCGCCTCGGAGAAGGCCACGTCAGACCGCCACCGGCAGCGGCTCGAACTCGACGTCGAAGACGGCGGCGAACGCTTCCACGATCGTCGGCCGCACATCCTCCACGCTGACCGGCGTTCCCAGCTCCTCCGTCACCGACGTGAACGCCGCGCCGCCCAGGCCACAGGCGTCGAAGGTCTCGTAGACGGCCAGATCGAGGTTGGCGTTCAGCGAGAAGCCGTGCGTCGTGATCCAGCGGGCGCAGCGGACGCCGATCGACGCGATCTTGCGCTCGCCGACCCAGACGCCGGAGAGATCCTTGGCGTCCATCCGCCGGCCGTCGATGCCCAGCGCGCGCAGGGTCGCGATCAGCACCTCCTCCAGGTTGTGCACGTAGCGGTGCAGATCCTTGCCGTAATCCTGTAGGTCGAGCACCGGGTAGCAGACGAGCTGCCCCGGGCCGTGGTATGTCGAGCGGCCGCCGCGGTTGACCTCGACCACGTCGATGCCCCGGCGCGTGTAGTCGACGGCCGCCAGCAGCAGCTCCTCAGCGGCCACGGAGCGCGAGCCGAGCGAGATCACCGGCTCGTGCTCGAGCATCATCACCACGTCGGGCACGGCGCCCTGGCTGCGCGCGCCGGCCAGATCCTGCTGGATGGCCATCGCGTCTTGGTAGGGCGTCAGCCCCGGGATCTCGTACAGATAGGCCCCGTGCGCCATGGCCGAAACTTACAGGCCGAAGGCCTGCTCGTCCCAGCTCTCGAGATTGGCCTTGACCTGCGCCATGAACTGGGCGGCGTACGCGCCGTCGACCAGCCGGTGGTCGTACGACAGGCAGAGGAACATCATGTGCCGGATCGCGATGGCGTCGTTGCCGTGCTCGTCGGTGACGACCATCGGCCGCTTGACGATCGCCTCGACGTCCAGGATCGCGACCTGCCCCTCGGGGATGATCGGCGTGCCCAGCAGGGCGCCGAACACGCCGGGGTTGGTGATCGTAAACGTGCCGCCCGCCATCTCGTCGGGCGTCAGCGTCTTGTTGCGGGCCTTGTCGGCGAGGTCGAGCACCGCGCGTGCCAGCCCGACCAGGTTCTTCTCCTCGGCGCCGTGGATGACCGGCACCATCAGCCCCTTGGCGTCGTCGATGGCGACGGCCATGCCCAGGTTGACGTAGCGCTTGATGATCGCGCTCTCGCCCTGCACCTCGGCGTTGACCCACGGCCAGCGGCCGATCCCGTCGATCGCCGCGCGAGCCACGAAGGGGACGTAGGTCAGGTTGACGCCGTAGCGCTCCATGTACAGCGGCTTCCACTTCTTGCGCAGGTTGACCACGCCGGTCATGTCCACCTCGACGACAGTGGTGACGTGCGCGGCCGTGTCCAGCGAGTGGCGCATGTGCCGGGCTATCACCTTGCGGATCGTGTTGAACTGGTAGACCTCCTCGCCGGCGCCGGCCTGGGCGGCGACCGCGGGCTGCGGCGCCGGAGCGGCGGCGGGCGGCGGGGCGGCGGCGGGCTGCGGCGCCGGAGCTGCCGGCTCGGGGGCCGGCGGTGCGAAGTGCGGCACGTCGTGTACCTCGACCGGCTGCGGCGCGGCGGCCGCGGCGGCGGTGCCGCCGGACTCGATGAAGCCCTGCACGTCCTTCTTGGTCACGCGGCCGCCACGGCCGGTGCCCGGGATCTGGTCGACGCTCAGCGAGTGCTCGGCCAGCATGCGGGCGACCACCGGGCTGACGAACGCGCGCCCGGAGGCGTCGCCCTCGCCGTTGGTCGCTGCTGGTGAGGCCGCGGGCGGTGGCGCCTGCGGCGCCGGTGCGGCGTCGGGCGTCTCATCGGCCAGAACCTCGGGCTCAGGCGCCTCCGCCGGCTCGGCGGGAGCGCCCGCAGCGGTGTCGCCGCCGCCGGTGTCGATCACCGCGATCCGGGTGTTGACCGGCACCGTGTCGCCCTCGTTGGCCAGGATCTCGCGGACGACGCCGGTCGCCGGTGCCGGCACCTCGGTGTCGACCTTGTCGGTCGAGATCTCGACGATCGTCTCGTCTGCCTCGATCCGCTCCCCGACCTGCTTCGCCCAGCGCGTGATGGTGCCCTCGGACACGCTCACGCCCATCTGGGGCATCACGACATCGACGACTGTTCCGGTGGCCATGGGGGCGGCTCCTCAGTAGGCGGACAGTTCCTCGATCGCTGCCGCCACGTCGTCCACCTGGGGGAGGAACGCCTTCTCGAGCGACGGTGCGAAGGGAACGGGGGAATCGGGGGAGGTGATGCGGACGACGGGGGCGTCCAGGTTCTCGAACGCCTCCTGGGCGATGGTCGCGGCGATCTCGGCGCCGAAGCCCGAGGTGTGGGTATCCTCGTGCAGCACCAGCACCTTGCCGGTCTTGGCGACCGACCCGAGCACCGCTTCCTTGTCCCAGGGCGTGAGGGTGCGCAGGTCGATGATCTCGACGGACGTGCCGTCGTTCTCGGCGGCCCGGTCGGCGGCCTCCTCGGCCGTGTACACCATCGCGCCGTAGGTGATCACGGACAGGTCGCTGCCCTCGCGATGGATGCGGGCCTTGCCGAACTCGACCGCGTGTTCGCCGTCGGGCACGTCGCCCTTGATCCGCCGGTATAGATGCTTGTGCTCGAAGAACAGCACCGGGTTGGGGTCGCGGATCGACTGCACCATCAGGCCCTTGGCGTCGGCCGGCGTGGCCGGCACGGCGATCTTCAGGCCAGGGCAGTGGGCGAAGAAGCCCTCGGGGTTCTGCGAGTGGAACGGGCCGCCGGAGAAGCCGCCGCCGGAGGGCAGGCGGACGACGATCGGCACCGGCGTGCCGACCCGGTAGTGCTGCTTGGCGGCGACCGTCACCAGCTGGTCGAACGCGCAGGACACGAAGTCCGAAAACTGCATCTCGCAGACCGGGCGCATGCCCATCAGTGCCGCGCCGGTGCAGGCGCCGACGATGGCGGTCTCGGAGAGCGGCGAGTCGATCACCCGGTCCTCGCCGAACTCGGCCTGGAAGCCCTGGGTGACCTTGAAGGCACCGCCGTACACACCGACGTCCTCGCCGATCAGGAACACCCGGCCGTCGCGCCGCATCTCGTCTCGCAGGCCGTCCGAAATCGCCTGCAGGTAGGTCTTGACCGCCAACGTCTCCTCTATCTGTGGTGGGGGGTGTCGAGCTCCTCGGGATCGGCGTAGACGCCGTCCAGGAGGTCGGAGGGGTCGGGCAGGGGGCTGTCCTCGGCCCGTTTCATCGCGTCGTTCAGGAGCTTCTTGACCTCGACCGAGATCTCGTCGTCGGCGGGCTCGTCGAGCAGGCCCTGCTCCTTGAGCCAGCGCCGGTAGCGCTCGATCGGGTCGCGCCGCGACCACTGCTCGAGCATCTCCCGCGGGACGTAGAACGCGTCGTCGTGGACGGCATGGCCCTCCATCCGAAGCGTCACCAGCTCCAGCAGCGTCGGGCCGCCGCCGGCGCGCGCCTTCTCGATGGCGGCGTGCGCCTCGCGGTAGACGGTGAGCACGTCGCAGCCGTCGACGACCACGCCCTCGAAGCCGTAGGCGTCGGCGCGGTCCGCCAGATGCTCGCAGGCGTACTCCAGCCGGCTCGGCGTCGAGTAAGCGTACTGGTTGTTGTCGATGATGAAGACAACCGGAAGCTGGTGGACGGCCGCCAGGTTCATCGCCTCATGCGCGTCGCCCCGCTGCATCGCGCCGTCGCCCGACCATCCCAGCGCCACCCGCGGCTGCTTGCGGATCTTGAACGACAGCGCGGCCCCGACCGCCACCGGCATCATCGCCGGCAGGTGGCTGACCATGGCGATCAGGCCGAGCCGGATGTCCGCCATGTGGACGTTGCCGTCGCGCCCGCGGGCCAGGCCGTCGGCGCGGCCCATGTACTGGGCGAAGATCCGCCACGGCTCGGTGCCGCGGGTGACGTGGACGCCCATGTCGCGCTGGATCGGCGAGCCGACGTCGTCCGCCCGCATCGCCGTCGCGACGCCCACCGCGGCACCTTCGTTGCCGCGCCCGGTGTAGAAGGAGCCGGGGATCTTGCCCTGCCGGTAGAGGATGTGGCCCCGCTCCTCGATCCCGCGGGTGACCAGCATGTTCCGGTAGATCTGGAGCAGATCCTCCCGGTCAAGATCGGCCTGTCTGACGTCCTCCGCGGACTCGACCGGTACGGCTTCTCGGGCGACTGCCATCCTTGCATCAAGTCTAGCGCCACCTGCGGCCGTGTCGAGAGGCGGCGTCCGTGTGGCAGAATCGAGCAATGGCATCGCGACGCAACCGCGAGGAGCTGGGTGACAGCTGCGGGTTTTGCCTGCGCTGCGGCTGGGGCCGGCGGTTCATGCTCGCCGACGCCGGGGCCGTGCCCGACACCTGCCCGAGCTGCGGCGGCGTCGTGATCACCTCGTGCGGCGCCTGCGGCGCCCCGATCGAGTCGCTGATGGGCGTCACCTGCCGGGCCTGTGGCGAGCCGCTCCGCGAGGCCGAGCTGTTCGGTATCGAGATCCGGCGCAAGCCGGAGCGGGTGTCGGCCGCGGTTGACGGTCGCGCGTCCAGCGGCCATAACGAGAGACAGTCCTTGTGATCGTCGCATTCCTGCTCGCATTCACGCTGGGCGCGCTCGCCGGCGCCGCCGCGCTCGCTTACCGCGCCCATCGCAGGGCCGCGCGATTCGAGGATGAGCTCGACGTGGTCCGCGCCGAGCTGGAGATGGCCGAGCGGCGTGACCACGACACCGGCCTCTGGAACAGCCGCCACTTCGTCGAGGCGCTGACCCGCGAGGTCGAGCGGTCGCGCACCTACGCCCGCCCGGTCGCGCTGGCGCTGGCGTCGGTCGACGGGCTGCTGGAGGAGGGTGACGATACGGAGGTCGCGATGGCCGAGATCGGCAACGCGATCGGGGCGAGCGTCCGCGCACTGGACATCGCCTGCCGCGTGGGCAGCACCGAGTTCGGCGTGATCATGTGCGAGACCGACAGCCGCAACGCGTCGGTCGCCGCCGAGCGGCTGCTGCGGGCGATCGCCCGCGTCCGCTCGCCCGCGGGGCGCCAGCCGCTGGCCGCGGTCGGCATCGCCGCCTGCCCGGCCCATGCCGAGACGTTCGACGGCCTTGTCGAGCGCGCGGGGTCGGCGCTTCGCAGCGCCCGTCGCGCCGTGCGCCGCGACCCGCCCAAGGCGGGCACCGTGACGGTCTCGATGGCCGTCTGGGACGACTCCGACGACGTCGAGTAGCCGGTGCTGCGCGGAGGCCGGGCGGCTAGTTGAACGTCTCGGGCGTGCGGGTGACCGGGTAGCCGGCCCACCGCAGCTCGGACACCATGCCCTGGCCGTCGCGCACGACCACCAGCCGCTCCCCGCGCTCGCGCCCGGACTCGACCCGGTAGCTGTCCTCTCCGTCGGCGGCGAACACGGCCGGCCGCCGGGTGGGCGGCGCATCGGCATGCCGGGCCTCGAGGTGCCCGTCCCGGTACGAGAACACGAACTCCTCACCCTCGGTCCACCAGCGGCCGGGAATCCCCGCCAGCTCGGACGGCACCGGCTCACCCGGCTTCCACGCCTCGACGGCGGCCGGCAGCTCGTCGCGGGCGTCGTCGAGCATCCCCGCGGCGACCTCCGTCGGATCGTTGCGCGAGCCCGAGTTGCTGGCCGCCGCCACCGCCAGGCCGCGCGATCGGTCGTAGAGCACCTGGGCGAGGAACCCCGGCATCGCGCCGCCGTGCCCCGCCGAGAACCCGGCCTCGGTCCGCCGCAGCTCGACGCCCAGGCCCCAGGCCAGCGTCCAGTCCGGGTCGCACATCGCCTGCACCGTATGCATCTCGTCGACCGTCCCGGCATCCAGCACATTGCCGCTCGGCTTGGCCAGGAACGAGCCGAGGCGCACCAGGTCGGAGGGCGTGCTCCACAGCTGACCGGCGGGGCCGAATCCCTCGGACTCGAGCTCGGACTCGACCGTCACGGTGTCGTCGTACGGGGCGACCATATAGCCGACCGCCTGCGGCGCCTGGGGCGCCCAGGTCGTGCGCGTCATGCCCAGCGGGTCGAGCACGTGCCGCCGGATGACTTCCGGATAGGGCGCGCCGCGCTGCCGCTGCACGATCTCGCCGAGCAGCGCGAACGCGAGATTCGAGTAGTGCCACTCCTGGCCAGGCTTGAGCACCAGCTCGGCGTCGCCAAGGCTGGCGACGACGTCCGCCATCGAGGGCATCACCATCGTTACCCAGAGATCTCCCACCGGCTCACGCTGCAGGCCAGACAGGTGCGAGAGCATCCGCCTGACCGTTGGGCCGCGGTGAGCGGACTCGGCGATGTGCGCCGACAGCGGGTCGTCCAGGTCGAGCCGGCCCTCGTCACGCAGCTGCATGACGCAGATCGCGGTGATCACCTTGGTGATCGAGCCGATCCGGTACTGGTCGTCGACGGTTGCCGCGCGCCCCGCCTCGACGTCGGCGAGCCCGATCGCCTCGCTCCAGACGATCTCGCCGTCGTGGGCAACGGCAGCACTGGGCCCCGGCATCCGCTCCTTCGCCTGTGCCTCGGCCAGCCGCCGGCTGAGCCTGCCGGCGAGTGCCTCGAGATCGCCGCTCACGCCGATCCGCGGATCTCCGAGAAGTGGATGACGGTGACGGTGTCCGCCTCGGTCACCGGCCGGTTGTAGAGCTGCCCGAGGAAGATGCAGAACTCCTCGATGTGGCGGATCTCCGGGTTGTCGTGCTGGATCTCGCGAGGTGACACCTCGCGCAGCTCCTTGACCTCGACCTTGTCGATCACCGCGTCGAAGATCTTCTCGCGGACGCCGAACCGTTGTCCGGCCAGGACACACACGACCATGCCCTTGCGGTACTTCGTCGACTTGTCGCCCAGCCTGATCGTCGCCGTCTTGCGGCGGTGCCTGAGCTGGTCCGCCACGACCGGCGAGTAGAAGTTGAGGGCGTACATCCCGGCGCCATCATACCGAGAGGGTCAGCCGGTCATGGGCGCGGCCCGCGACCTCGCGCTCGCCTCCGTAGGACAGCCGGCGGTACTCGGGAGCGGCAGCCAGTGGGCGTCCTCGACCTCGAGCCGCATGCTCTCGTCGATCTCGCCCAGCCGCCCGCCCCGCACCCGCAGCAGGTGGAAGCTGACCACCTTGAAGATGCGGACGCCCTGCCGGGTATAGACGTACCGGATGTCGCCCAGCTTGGCGACATGGTCGGCGCGCAGGCCCGTCTCCTCGAGCGTTTCGCGCAGGGCGGTGTCGGCCGTCGCCTCGCCGGGCTCGACCAGGCCCTTGGGAAGCGCCAGCACCTTCGGCTTGCCGCGGGGCACGATCGTCGCCATCCACCAGCGCCCGCGCATCCGCCGAACCGCGACGCCGCCTGCCGAGAACTCGCGCTCCATCGTGGAGGTAGTGTGGCAGCCGTGAGCCGCCGCTTCGTCGCCGTGATCCTCGCGATCGTGTTCGTGGACGTCTTCCTCCAGTTCGCGATCGTTCCCCTGCTGCCGGAGTTCTCCGAACTGGCCGGCCTGTCGAAGACGCAGGCGGGCTTCATCGTGGCCGCGTACTCCGGTGCGGTGCTGCTGTTCTCGTTTCCCGTGGGCCGGCTGGCCGACCGCGTGGGGCCGCGCAAGGTGACGATCTTCGGCGTCGTCCTGCTGACCGGCGCGATCATGCTGAACGCCGTGGCGACCGACTTCTGGTCGCTGCTTGCGGTTCGCCTCGGGCAGGGCGTGTCGTCGGCGATCTCGTGGACGGCGGGCCTGGCCTGGCTGACCGGTTCGGTGCCGCAGGAGCGGCGGCCGCGGGTGCTGACCAGCGCGATGACCGCCGCCACACTGGGCGCCCTGCTCGGTCCCGTGATCTCCGGCCCGATCGCCGAGCACTGGGGCCTGCACGCGCCGTACGTCGTGTTCGCCGTGTTCACGGCGTTCCTGTCGCTGGCCGCGCTGACGTTGCCGGATGCGCACGGGCACGTCGACGAGCCGGCGTCGCTGCGCTATGTGGCCGACATCGTGCGCCGCGGTGGCATGCTGTCGGCCGCGCTGATCGTGATCCTGATCGTCGCCGTCGTCTCGGGCGTGATCGAGACGCTGATCCCGCTCGCGCTGGGAGCTGACGGCTACTCGGCCGTGGCGATCAGCGCCGTGCTGGCTGCGACCGGCCTGCTGGCGGTGGTCACCAACACCGCGGTGGGCGGTGTGTACGGCCGATTCGGCGGCGTCACGATCGGCATGGCCGCGGCGGCGACCGCGGCTCTCGGCTGTGTGCTGATGTCGCTGCCGGCGGGCGCGGCGGCAGTCGCCGTGATCTACGTCATCTTCTCGCCGGCGATCACCGCCCAGTACGCCGTCTGCTTCCCGATGGCGACGGAGGGCGCCGACCGCACCGGCCTCACCTACGGCGTGGTCATGGGCGCGACCAACGTCGTCTGGGGGCTCGGCTTCCTGATCGGCCCGGCCGCCGGGGCGGCCGTCGCGCAGGCCACCTCGGACCGCGTCAGCTACCTCGCGGCGGCCGCCATCAGCCTGGCCGGCGCCGGATGGCTGCGTTCGCTGGCACTCTCACCCGTTGAGTGCCAGGATAGTGCTTGACGACGCCTTTCGCGCTGCTATGATGACTGCGCGTTGGCACTCCGGTTACCTGAGTGCCAACAGTTTCCCGAAGTCCATGACAGGCACTATGGAGGTCACATGGATCTGAAGCCTCTGGGCGATCGCGTGATCGTCGAGGTTCTCGAGGAGGAGGAAGTCACGGTCAGTGGCATCGTCCTCCCCGACACGGCCAAGGAGAAGCCCCAGCGCGGCAGCGTGCTGGAGGTCGGCCCGGGTCGGTATGAGGACGGCAAGCTGGTCCCGCTCGACGTGAAGAAGGGCGACGAGATCATCTTCTCCAAGTACGGGGGCACCGAGGTCAAGGTCGGCGGCGACGAGGTTCTTATCCTCCGCGAGTCCGACATCCTGGCCAAGGTCGTCACCACCAAGGTCAAGGCGAAGGCGTAGGAGCGTATGGCACACAAGGAACTGAAGTTCAATGAGGATGCCCGCCGCTCGCTTCAGCGCGGCGTCGACATCCTGGCCGATGCGGTGAAGGTCACCCTCGGCCCCAAGGGCCGTTATGTCGTGCTCGACAAGAAGTTCGGCGCGCCGACGATCACCAATGACGGCGTCACGATCGCTCGTGAGATCGAGGTCGAGGACGTCTTCGAGAACCAGGGCGCGCAGCTCGTCCGCGAGGTCGCTACGGCGACGAACGACGTTGCCGGCGACGGCACGACGACGGCCACCGTGCTGGCCCAGGCGATCGTCCGCGAGGGTCTGAAGAACGTGTCCGCCGGCGCCAACCCGATGGCGCTCAAGCGCGGCATCGAGAGCGCCGTTGCCGCGGTGGTCGACGACATCAAGTCGCAGAGCAAGGAGATCTCGGGCAAGGAGGACATCGCCCGGGTCGCAACCATCTCCGCCCGCGACCGCGAGATCGGCGACGTCATCGCCGACGCGATCGAGAAGGTCGGCAAGGACGGCGTGGTCAACGTCGAGGAGGGCCAGACGTTCGGCCTTGAGCTCGAGTTCACCGAGGGCATGCAGTTCGACAAGGGTTACCTGTCGCCCTACATGATCACGGACTCGGAGCGCATGGAGGCCGTCATGGACGATCCCTTCATCCTCATCGCCAACCAGAAGATCGGTGCGGTCAAGGACATCCTGCCGGTGCTCGAGCAGGTCATCCAGGCCGGTCGTCCGCTGCTGATCGTGGCCGAGGACGTCGAGGGCGAGTCGCTCGCGACTGTCGTCGTCAACAAGCTCCGTGGCACCTTCACCGCCGTCGCCGTCAAGGCGCCGGGCTTCGGTGACCGCCGCAAGCGGATGCTCGAGGACATCGCCATCCTCAGCGGTGGCGAGGTGATCACCGAGGAGATGGGCCTCAAGCTCGAGAACACGACCCTCTCTCAGCTGGGCCGGGCCCGCAAGGTCGTCGTCGACAAGGACTCGACCACGATCATCGACGGCGCCGGCGACAGCGATGCGATCAAGGGCCGGATCAAGCAGATCAAGTCCGAGATCGAGTCCACCGACTCCGACTTCGACCGCGAGAAGCTGCAGGAGCGGCTGGCCAAGCTGGCCGGCGGCGTCGCGGTGGTCAAGGTTGGCGCTGCCACCGAGACCGAGATGAAGGAGAAGAAGCACCGCGTCGAGGACGCGCTGCAGGCAACCCGGGCCGCCCTCGAGGAGGGCATCGTCCCGGGTGGCGGAGTCGCCCTGCTCCACGCGATCAAGGCCGTGCAGGCCGAGAAGCTGGACGCCGATGAGAAGACCGGCGCCAAGATCGTGGAGCGCGCGCTCGAGGAGCCCCTTCGCCAGCTGGCGGAGAACGCGGGCCTCGAGGGCTCGGTCGTCGTCAACGAGGTTCGTGGCGCCAAGGCGGGCCAGGGCCTCAACGTCGACACGGGTGAGATCGTCGACATGGTCAAGGCCGGGATCATCGATCCCGCCATGGTGACCCGCTCGGCGCTGCAGAACGCCGCGTCGATCGCGAAGAACATCCTGACCACCGAGGCCGTCGTGGCCGAGGCGCCGGAGAAGTCGCCTGCTGCCCCCATGGGCGGCGGCATGCCGGACATGATGTAGGGTCGCCGAAAGGCTCCCAATGCAGACAGGGCGGGCACCGCACATGCGGTGCCCGCCCTCTTTTGTGTAACAACAACGGGGTCAGACCCCTTTGTTACATCGAGCGTCGCATGAAAAATCGGGGTCTGACCCCGATTTTTCAGCGAGTCAAGCTCTGCCGAGCGGCGGGCCGTTGTTGCTCCCTGAATTGAGCGGGGAGCCCGTCCCCAGATCGGGCTCCCCGTCTGAACCGCCTACCCTCTCAGGACTCCAGCGTACGGGCGCCGCAGCCGCCGTCAAGGTGTGAACGTTCTCGGCCCGAACGTGATGAAGATCAGCGCAGCGAGCAGCATCGGGAACACCACCTTGACGACGGTGTCCACCCGCTCGTCGCGGCCAAGGTCGGCGAGCGCCCAGAACATCGGGAACCCGACCATCCCGAACCGCCCCATCGACACCAGCAGGCCGCCGGTGGTCGGCAGCAGGATCAGCAGCGCCGAGTAGATCAGGTACTCGCCCGGCAGCTTCATGCGCCAGCCCCAGTAGATCAGGAAGCACCAGAGCAGGGTGAACGCCGCGTGCACCAGGAACCGCAGATGCCCGCCGGACACCGCATCCCACGTTGCCTGCCCGAACACGATCGGCAGCACCGACACGCCGCGGCCCCAGCCGCGCTCCTGCGCGTGCGCCGACGCCAGGACGTCGCCCGTCCGCCACCAGAGAAACCCGAAGAACGCCACCTCGGCCGCGGGAATCAGGAGCAGCGGCAGGTAGCGCGTCGGCCGCCGCTCGCCGGTCCGCCAGAGCCGCCATGCGAGCGCCGGGAGCAGCGCGATCCCCGTCGGCCGTGCGATCGCCGCGCCTGCGGCGGCAACGCACCCCCACCACCAGCGCCCATGCCACGTCAGCGCGAACGCCCCCAGCACCAGCAGCAGGAACAGGCTCTCGGCGTAGGGCAGCGAGAAGACGAACGTCAGCGGGAAGATCGCCAGGTAGAGCACGGTGCGCCGCGCCATCCCCTCGTCGAACCGGCCCTCCGTCATCCGGTAGAGCAGGCACAGCGCCGCCAGCAGCAGCGCTGACGACAGCAGGCTGCCCCACATCGTCACCGGCCCGGGCAGCCAGGTCAGCGGCCTCCAGAGCAGCGGGAACAGCGGGAAGAAGGCCGCCGTGTTGCCATGCCCGATGGACGGGTCGTACCCGTTCTGCGCGATCCAGCGGTACCAGGTCGCGTCCCAGTCGCCGAGGGAGCGGAACACGGTGTCCCAGTCGAACCCGCTGTTACGGGGCCGCCGCGACGTCCAGCCCTGCATGAAGAGCAGCAGGTAGACGCACACGCGGCTGCCTGCCCAGACGGCGATCGGATACCGGTAGCGGCGGAGCGTGTCGGTCACTCGGGTAGCTCGAGCCTACGCCACAGCCACCGGACGCCGAACAGTGCGGCTGCGGCGTAGACCGCGCCGATCAGCAGGTCGGCGACGTAGTGGTTGCCCGTGTAGACCACAGCCAGCGACTGCGCCAGCGGGTAGAGGATGCCGAGCATCGCCAGCCAGCGCCAGCGCGTGTTCCAGGCCAGCGTCAGCAGGAATAGGAACACCAGCATCGAGTAGCCGGCATGCAGCGACGGCACCGCCGCGTAGGGGTTGCCGTCGACCAGGTGGTAGAGCGGCCCCGAGTCGGTGGGCAGCGGCGACTGCGCCGACTGCACGCCCGCCGGACTCGCCAGCGGCGGGATCAGGTGGACGTCCCACTCGGCCGCCTTCCACGGCGGGGCCGCGGGGAACAGCGCGAATGTCAGCGCGCCTGCGTACGACAGCGTCAGCAGGGTTGCCGCGAAGCGGTAGAACAGCGCCCGCCGCTTGAGCCAGAGCGCGAACGCCAGCGTCGGCGGCACGATGAAGTGGATCCGCGTCAGCGCGGACAGCGTCTGGTCGTACCACTGCAGGCTCCCCGTCCACAGCCAGTCCTGGAGGACGTTGGAGGGTACATTGCCGAAGAAGAGGAACTTCTCGGCGTCGAGCTGAGGCAGGTAGTACGGGCTCGGGCTGACGATATGCGCGAGCCCGCGGCACTCCTCGTACCACACGATCAGCAGCACGAAGGGAACGAAATCGAGGGCGAAACGGCGGCCGACGCCCAGCACGAGGGCGGGGGCGAGCAGCACCAGGAAGTAGCGGTCCGGCGTCAGGCTGAGGCCGAACGTCAGGATCTGGGTGCCGAGCGCCAGTGCGAACACGACGATCGCCAGCAGCACGGTTGGGCGGTCGACGTGATCGACCGGTGGCCCCCACTCGCGTGGGCGGCGCTGGCCGCGGTGCTCGCGGTCGTCCTCCGCCTGCCCTACCTCACCGTCCCGCTCACCGCGGACGAGGGGGGCTACGCCGAGGTCGCCCGGTTGTGGGGCCGCGGGGCCGTCCTGTACGACCGGGTCGACGGCATCTGGGTCGACCGTCCGCAGGGGCTCTTGTGGATCTTCCGGGCGCTGGAACATGTGGATGGCGGGTCGACGGCGGCGCTGCGCGTTGCCGCCGCGCTGGTCGCCGCGGCCGTCGTCTGTGTGACGTTCCTGATAACCGAGCGAACCGCGGGCAGGATACCCGCGGTGCTCGCCGCACTGCTCCTGGCGATCTTCGGCTCGGCGCCCAGGATCGAGGCCTTCACGCTGTCCGGCGAGGTGCTGGCGTCGCTGCCCTCGGCGCTCGCGCTGCTGGCCTTCGTCACCTATCTGCGGCGCGGCGGCGCTCGCTGGCTGGTGGTCTGCGGGCTGCTGACGGGGGCCGCCGTGATGATCAAGCAGTCGGGCTTCGACGGCGGGCTGGCGGCGGTGGCGTACCTGCTGTGGACGCGGAGGCGCGCGGGACTGCTGCCGGCTGCCACGATCGTCGGCTGCGCCTTCCTGCCGGTGATCGCCGGTGCGCTGTCGGCCGCGAGCTTCGACGACTGGTGGTACGCGATGGTCACGTACCGCAGCCAGGGCGACTCGCTATTCTCGGGCTCGCCCGTCACCCGGGCGGATCTGTTCAAGGACTCGCTGCCGGCGGTCGCCATGTCGATCGGCGTGCTGGTCGCGCTGGCCACCATCGGCTGGCGCCGCGGCCCGCTCCTGCTCCGCCTGTGGGTCGCGGCGGCGGCGCTGGCCGTGCTGGGCGGCGGCAACTTCCACCCGCACTACTACCAGCAGCTGTGTGCGCCGCTGGCGGCGCTGGGCGGTGTCGGCGCAGCGCGCCTGCTGACGGAGCGCCACCGCTGGTCGCTGGCCGTGACCGGTGTGCTGGCGGCGCTCGCCGTCGCGTCGGTGGCCGGGCTGTGGGTCGAGTCCCGGTACGAGCGGATTCGCTCGCTGTTCCCCGAGGACCCGCATCTGCTGCACTCCGAGCACGTGGTCGGCTGGCTCCAGGACAACACGGATCCCGGCGACAAGGTGTTCGTGCTCTGGGCCGGAGCCGACATCAATTACCTGGCCGACCGGCCGCCGGCCGTGCCGTACCTGTGGTACCGCAACATCCAGGCGATCCCGGGCGCGCTCGACCAGGTGCGGGCGTCGATGACCTCGCCGGACGGGCCGCGTTACATCGTCGGCCTGCACAAGCCCCACAAGCTGGACAAGAGCGGCAAGACCTACAAGCTGCTGCGTGACAACTTCCACCGGGTCGGCAAGGTCGACGGGATCGTCATCTACGAGCGCAACTGAGCGGCCGCCTCGGCCAGACGGGCCACCCACTCGATGCGCCGCTCGAGCGTCTCGATCTCGATCCACTCGGCCGCGGTGTGATCGTGGCCGCCCACCGGCCCCAATCCGTCGATCGTCGGCACGCCCCAGGCGCCGGTCCAGCAGCCGTCGGACACGCCGCCCGAGAGCTCCTCTCCGATCCGCAGGCCGCACTCGCGCGCGAGCGCGAGCGAGAGCTCCACCAGCCCGTCGTGGCGAGGCATCGGCGGCCACGTTCCGCGGTCGGTGATCTCGATGGTGACGCCGTCGTAGGGGCCGCCGGCGCCGAGCAGCGGCAGCGCGTGATCGAGGTCGCCGGGGACGCTGGAGCGGATGTCGAGCGTGGCCCGCGCCCACCCCGGCACGGTGTTCATCGCGTCGCCGGCGGCGACCGTCGTCACCACCGACGTCATCTCCGGCCGGCCGTCGGCGAGGCGCTCGATGCGCAGCGTCTCGTGGGCCAGCGCGCTGACGGCGCTGCGTCCGCGCGCGGTGTCCGCCCCCGCGTGCGCCGGCACGCCCGTCAGCTCCATCGTCCGCCACAGCGCGCCCTTGCGCGCCGAGACCAGGTCGCCGTTCTCGCGGGCACACTCGAAGACGAGGGCCGCCGTGGCGTCTGCGGCGCGGGCCGCGCAGGCGGGATCGCGCAGGCGCACCTCCTCGTCGGCGCAGACGATCAACCGCAGCTCATGAAAGGGACGGCGGTCGCGGAACGCCCCCATCGCCATCGCCGCCAGCACCAGGCCGCCCTTCATGTCGGCGACGCCGGGGCCCAAGCAGCGCACCCCCTCACGGCGGAACGGCCGCTCGGCGACTGTGCCCAGCGGGAAGACGGTGTCGCCGTGGCCGAGCAGGGCGACCACGCCCTCGCCCTCGCCGGGCAGAGAGATGCAGACGCTGCGCGCCGGATAGTCCGGCTCGGCGATCCACTCGGCCGATGTGCCCAGCGGGGCGAGCCACTCGGCCAGCAGCTCGCCCACGCGCTCCTGCTCGACGCCGTCGGACGGCGTGTCGATGTTGACAAGCGTCTCGAGGCGTTCGCAGAAGAGGTCGACTGCCCCGCTAGAAGCCGTACCGCTCCTCACGCCAGGGATCGCCCTCGTTGTGGTACCCGTAGCCCTCCCAGAAACCGGGCTTGTCGACGTCCGAGAACTCGAGCCCGCGCAGCCACTTCGCGCTCTTCCAGAAGTAGCGCTTGGGGACGACCAGGCGAGCCGGGTAGCCGTGCTCGGGCGTCAGCGGCGCGCCATCCGCCTCGAGGCCGATCATCACGTCGGGATCCTGCAGCGCCTCGATCGGCAGGTTCGCGGTGTACCCCTGCTCGGCGTGCGCGATCACGTAGCGGGCGCTGTCCAGCGGCTCGACCAGATCGAGGATGGCGCGCAGGGGCACGCCCTTCCACGGCATGTCGAGACGCGTCCAGCGGGTGACGCAGTGGATGTCGGCGATCTGCTCGCGCTCGCCCAGCTCGCGCAGCCCGTCGAGCGAGAGCCGCACGGGGTTCCTGACGAGGCCGAACACGTTCAGATCCCAGGTCGCGATGTCGATGCTGGGGATGCTGCCGGCGTGGAGCACCGGCCACTTGTCGGTGTAGTACTGGCCGGGAGGGATGCGGGCGGGATCGATGCCTGCCTCGCGCGCCTTCCGGTCCTGTGTCGTTCGGAAAAGTGCCATGCCCTACGGTCTCATCGTAGGGGAGATCCGTTACACCCTGCGCGGCCCGTCCAACCATCTACGCTTCGGATATGGCAGTCGTGCTGGACCGGGCAACCCTCACCGCGCGCGGGCCGGACGCGGCGGAGTACCTCCAGAGCATGCTCTCGAACGACGTCTCGGAGGCGGCGCCGGGCGGGGCGGTCTACGCCTTGCTGCTGACGCCCAAGGCGCGCGTGATCGCCGATCTCGAGCTGTTCAACACCGGCGATGAGCTGGTGCTGGCCAGCGACCCGTCGCGCCGCGACGACGTGCTGGCCACGCTCGTGCGCTCGCGGTTCCGCCGCAAGGTCGAGCTCGAGCCGAGCGGCGCATGCCGTCGTCTGGGGTGACGCCGACGATGCGCTGGCGACGCTGGACACGCCGATCGGCCCCTACCGGCTGATCGCCGAGCCGCCGGCCGATCGCGGCGACGAGGCGGCCTGGGAGACGGCGCGCATCGAGGCCGGCATCCCGCGCTACGGTCGCGAGTTCGACGGCGACACGATGCCTGCGGAGGCAGGGCTGGACGAGCGCGCGGTCAGCTTCAGCAAGGGCTGCTACCCGGGGCAGGAGCCGGTCGCCCGCCTGCACTACCGCGGCCATCCGAACCGCGGGGTGCGCGGGCTCGTGGTTCTCCGGCGAGGCGCCGCCCGCAGGCCGCGGCGGAGGTGGTGCTTCGGCGAGAAGCAGGTCGGACGAGTCACCTCGCCCGCCGTGTCGCCGAGATACGGGTCGATCGCGCTCGCGGTGCTGCGGCGCGAGGTGCCGGATGGCGCCGAGGTCGATGCCGGCGGTGTTGCCGGAGTGGTGAAGGGACTGCCGTTCGGCGCCACGATCGCGTAGGCTCGGTGCGATGGACGACCGCCTCCAGGAGGCGCAGCTGTTGATCGGTCTGCTGGAGTACGACCGCGCCGACGAGCTCCTGCGCGGTGTGCTGCGCGACGCCGATGCCGGCGGAGACGACGCCACCGCCAGCCTGGTGCTGGAGGCGCTGGGCACGATCGCGACCCGCCTCGGCCGCGAAGGCTTGCCCGCGACCTGCTGGTCGACGCGGTCGCGCGGGGCGGCATGCCCGATCCGGCCGAGCGCACGCAGCTCTACTTCGACCTGGCGCGCGATCCATTCCGGCCTGGGGGAGGCGGACGCTGCGATCGCCTGCTGCAGGCCGCACTGGCGCGGCTCGGACGACGACGGCGACCCGCGGTGCGCGCCAACCTCGGCGTCGCGCTGTCGTTCGCCTGCTCGGACGCCGGCGACTACGCTCGGACGGGCGTGATCCTGGCGGATCTCGTCCGCCGCGGCGCGGAGGACATCGACGCGCCCACCCGCGGCAGCATCAACTACGCGCTGGCCCGGCTGGCCGCGATGACCGGCCGCGGCGCCCATGCCATCGACTACACCCGCCGCGCGGTGGAGCGCGTTCCGCCAGTCGGGCGACGAGTACTCGACGGCGAACGCCCTGCTGGTGCACGCCTACTGCTTGCTCGACGACGGGCAGACGGAGGAGGCGGCCCGTGCGCTCGAGGAGTCGCGCCGCCTGTTCGGGCCGCGGCCGAGCGCCGTCGATCTCGGCTTCGTGCTGGTCGAGGAGGCGCGCTACGAGCTGCAGTGCGGGCAACTGGGAGACCGCACAGGCCAAGGCCCGGGAAGCCGTGGAGCTGCTGGGCGATCTGTCGGTGCCGGGCCAGCTCGGCCTGGCCTACCTGGTGCTCGCGCGGACGTACGACGAGCTGCGGCGCGATGACCGCGCCGACCGCGCGTACACGATGTCGATCGAGCTCCTGTTGCGACAAAACGGATGGCTGCGCGAGCTGGCCAAGGCCTACCGCTGGTACGGGAAGTTTCTGCGCCGCACCGGGCGGCCCGAGGCGGCGATGGACGCGCTCGAGCAGGCATCCGACCTCAGCCTCCGGGTCAAGCAGGCCGTCGGAGACGCCTGACCCGCGGCTACTCCTCTTCGAGGTACTCGAAGATCACGCGGCCGCGGTCGCGAAAGCCCTGCTTCGTGTAGAAGGTGGGGATCCCGATCTCCTGGTCGTCCGGCGTGACGCGGAGCTCGATCGAGTCGATGCCGCGCCGCCGGCACTCGGCGACGGCGGAGCGCAGCAGGTCGGCGCCCAGGCCCTGGCCACGGGCGGAGGGCTGCACCCAGATCTCCTCGATCTCGGCGCTGCACCCGCCGCCGGCGGAGATGCGGATGGTCGTGGTGGCGACGGCCCTGTCGCCGGCCAGGGTGAAGAACCCGCGGCCCGGGTCGTCGAGGATCGCCGCGACGTTCTGGCGCAGGTGCTCGACCTCGCGGCCCTCGTGGCTGAAGAACGCGCGCAGCAGCTTCGCGACCAGTGCTGCGTCGGATCCTGTCGCAAGCCGCGTCGTGGTCACATTCACTCCGCGACCCCGCAGTAGCGCACGGCGGCGATGGCCAGCCCGGTGGCACAGCGCACCAGATCGTCGACCGGCACGTACTCGTCGATCGTGTGCGCCCACGCGATGTCGCGCGGCCCCCAGCCGATCGACGGCGTGCCGCCGAACCGCGTGAAGCTCGCGGCATCGAACCACGAGTCGAGGCCGGACAGCCGCGACGGCTCACCGGCCGCGGCGCTGGCGTCCAGCATCGTGGTCACGATCGGGTGCGCCGGGTCGACCTCGTACGGCGGGATGTCGAGGCTCCAGCGGACGGCCGGCGGGTTCTCGGCCAGCCACGGGTCGGCGGCGGTTCGGCGGAGGACGAACTCCTCGACCTCGGTCTCGACCAGCGTGCCCCAGCCGTCGGCGTCGGCGTTCGCGGGCAGGTACATCAGCTCGCACTGCAGGGTGCACGACGACGGGTACGTGACGATCCACTCGCCGCCCGAGATCAAGGTGGGGACGATGTCGCCCGCGGACAGGTAAGGGTGTGTCTTGTCGGCGCGGCCGCGCCACTCCTCGCGCAGCTGGGCGACCGCCTCCAGCACGAGGCCGGCCTTCTCGATCGCGTTCACCGCGCCGCCGTCGCGCCAGTGGGGCTGAGCCATCTCGGCGTGGCCGGGGCGGCCGGGGACGACGAAGGTGGGAGAGAGCGAGCCGCGGCAGCCGACCCACACGTCGAAAGCGGTGGGCTCGGTGACGATTCCGGCTTCGGCGGCGACGCCGTGGCGCACCGCGGCCAGGCCGCCCGCGCCTGACGACTCCTCGTCGGTCACCGTGTTGACGATCAGGTCGCCCTGCAGCCGGACGCCCAGCCGGGACAGGATCTCGGTGGCGAAGACCATCGCGGCCACGCCGCCCTTCATGTCGCAGGCGCCCCGGCCGTAGAGCCTGCCGTCGCGCACCTCAGCCCGGTTGGGATCGCTCGTCCAGCGCTCGCGCGGATCCGACGGCACGACGTCGATGTGGCCGTTGAAGAGCAGGCTGCGGCCGCCGCCCGCGCCGGCGAACCTGGCGGCCATCTGAGGCCTGCCCGCGAAGCCCAGCCCCGCCGGGATCTGACGCGTGCTGGAGACGTCGCCCGGATCGGGCTCCCAGATGTCGACCGCCGCCCCGGCGGTGCGCAGCCGGTCGCCCAGGTACTCCTGCAGATCCGCCTCGTCGCGGGCGGGATCCTCGAGCTCGCGGGCGGTGGTGTCGAATCCGATCAGCCGTGCGGTCAAATCGGTCAGTTCCCCCCTGGCCGCCTCGACGGCGTCCTCGATGCGGCGCTCCAGCGTCACCGTCCGCGATGATAGGTCAAGCATGTCTGACCAGGACCCACACCTCGGCCGGCAGCAGCAGATGAGGCTCCACCGGTCGGAGCGGCGGAAGACGGTCCGCCGGCGGAGGATCATGGCAATCGTCGTGCTGGCCGCCGTCGTGCTGGCCTTCGGGCTGCTGCTCGCGCGGATCGCATCCGGCGGGACGACGGGCGAGTCCGGCGCCTCGGGCCGCGCGGGCTCCACTCAGCCGGGGACGTCGCACGCCGCCACGTCCGGCCCCGCGTCCCAGCCCGCGTCGTCGGAGGCGCCGCCTGCGCCCACCGGGACGGTGACGATCTCGGCCGTCGGCGACACCATGATCGGCACGACGGCCGAGCCCGCCCCCAGCCCTGGCACCTATTTCAACAGCGTCAAGTCGTCGATCCCCGCCGACGTCGCGTTCGCGAACCTCGAGGGCACGCTCACCGACCAGACGTCGGGCAAGTGCGCGACCCTGCCGGCCGGCACCTGTTACGAGTTCAAGCTGCCGCCGTCCTACGCCAGGTACTACAAGCAGGCCGGGTTCACGATGATGAGCAACGGGAACAACCACGCCTTCGACTTCTGGCAGGCCGGGCTGGACGACACCGTCGCCGCTCTCGACCACGCGGGCCTCGACCACACCGGGCGGACGACCGAGATCACTTACGTCGACGTGCGCGGGATCCGCACCGCGTTCATCGGCTTCGGCCCGTATCCGAACAACGCACCGCTCAACGACTTCACCAAGGCGCGGGAACTGATCCACAAGGCCGATGCGAACGCCGACCTCGTGGTCGTCTCGATGCACGCCGGTGCGGAGGGTTCCGGCGCCCAGCACCTGACCGGCGCCGATGAGATCTACTACGGCGAGAACCGCGGCAACCCGGAGGCGTTTGCCCGCACGGCAATCGATGCCGGTGCCGACCTCGTCCTGGGCAGCGGCCCGCACGTGCTGCGGGCGATGGAGTTCTACAAGAAGCGGCTGATCGCGTACAGCCTGGGCGACTTCGCCGGGTACCACAACTTCGGGATCGACGGGGTGCTCGGCATCTCGGCCATCCTCCGGGTCAAGCTGGACGCCACCGGCAAGTTCATCGCCGGTCGCATCGTCCCGGTGCGGCTGGTGGGCGCCGGGCAGCCCGTGATC
The DNA here is from genome assembly GCA_963809205.1 of uncultured Actinomycetes bacterium. Lineage (GTDB taxonomy): Bacteria > Actinomycetota > Thermoleophilia > Gaiellales > JAICJC01 > DATLLN01. The sequence goes on from CAWEIS010000010.1 coordinate 305,562, forward strand.
GACTCGTCGGGTGCCGGGATCTCGGTGATCTCGCAGCTCTCGCGCGAGGACATCGGAGCACGCGCGCCGCACATCTCGCCGAGCGGCGTCATCTCGGAACCCTGAGCCTCGTGCTGATCCCCCGGATGGGGGAATCGCTCCTCCCGGGTGGTCGCTATCACGTGACCAACTCGTCTGAGGTTCCCCCCGACGCCTCCCGCTGACCCGCCGCAGATGCCGGCGGCAGACTGGCGCAGTGGGCCTCGCAGGCGACTCCGATCTCGCATTGACAACGCTCCGAGGCTCGAAGGGAGGTGCTCCGATGATCAAGTGGAAGCTCACGCGTGTCGCTCTCGTGATGGGTGCGATCGCGGCGTACGCGGTTGCCGGCGGCGCCGGTTTCAAGTGGGGCGCGTGAGCGTCCTGTAGTAGGCACTTCAGCCACCGGTGATTCCTGACCGATAAGACCAGGGAAATCCTGTGGCGCCAGAGTCACCACCCACCACGTCCCAGATGTACCCTCCCCGGCTGCTCCGGTACCTGACGCTCGTCATCGTCGCGTCGGTTCCGGTGATCGCCGGATCGGTGGCGACGATCATTGCGTCGCCCCCCACGGCCGACACCGTGGTGGGCGTCGTCGTGTTTGCGGTGGCCGCGCTCGCGGCCGAGTTCAAACCGGTGCCGCTGGACGAGACCGGGGAGCGCAGCGCCTCGCTGGCGTTCGTCTTCCTGCTGGCGTCGCAGGTGCTGTTCGGGTGGCAGTACGCGACGCTGTCGGCGTTCATCGCGATGGGCGCCGCGCAGCTGGTCGCCCGGGCGCCGAAGCTGCGGTTGGCGTTCAACTCGTCCGCGTACGCCATCTCCGTGTTCCTCTCGGGCATCCCGGCCTGGCTGCTGGGCTGGCATGCGCTGACCGGCAGCGACGCCCAGTACCTGCGCCTGACGGCGCTGGTGCTGGCAGGCGGCGCGATCTATGTGACGGCGAACGTGCTGCTGGTCGCCACCGCCGTGGCGCTGTACCAGGGCTCCGACGTGCGCGTGCTGCTGGAGGACTACATCCGCCACTCCGGCCCGGCGTCCGCGATCATGGCGCTGATCTCGGCGCTCGCCGCGGCGCTCTGGAACATCAGCCCGATCCTCGAGCTGCTGCTGGCGGGGCCGCTGTTCGCCCTCGCGCTGTACCAGCGCTATGCCTACCGCACGGTGGTCGCGACGCGCCAGGCCGAAACCGACGGTCTGACGCTGCTCGGCAACCACCGCTCGTTCCACACGGACCTGCGGGAGGCGCTCGCCGGGGCGGCCGAGGCCGAGGACGCCGCTGGCCCTGGCGCTGGTCGATATCGACGACTTCAAGTCGATCAACGACCTCTACGGCCACCCGGTGGGCGACCAGGTGCTGCAGACGCTGGCCGACCTGCTGCGCGACGAGTACGGGATCGACGGCACCTACCGGATCGGCGGTGAGGAGTTCGCGCTGATCCTCCCGGAGATCGACGAGCACGCAGCGTACGACGCCCTCGAGCGGCTGCACGAGCGGCTCTGGCAGACCTCGTTCGCCCACGGCGAGCCGATCACGGTCAGCGCCGGGATCGCCGCGTATCCGGCCAGCGCGACCGACCGCGAGGAGCTCTTGCGGGTCGCTGACAGCGCGCTCTACTGGGCCAAGGATCACGGCAAGAACCGGTCGTGCGTCTACAGCCCGAACGTCGTTCGCGTGTACACGCCCGACGAGCTGGCCGCCGCGGCCGAGCGCCATGCCCGGCTGCGCGCCGCGGAGAGCCTGATCAAGGTGGTGGACGCCAAGGACGTGTACGCGGGCGCGCACTCCCAGTCGGTGTCCCGGCTGGTGGTCGGCATCGCCAGGGCGATGGATCTGGACGACGAGACCGTCGAGCAGGTGCGGCTCGCCGGGCTGCTGCACGATCTGGGCAAGATCGCCGTCCCCGACCGGATCCTGCAGAAGCCGGGCAAGCTCGACGCCGACGAGATGAAGACCATGCGCGAGCACGCCGAGCTCGGGTACCGGCTGCTCGAGGGCCTCGGCGTGTCGCCGGTCGACCGGTGGATCCGCCATCACCACGAGTGGTGGGACGGGTCGGGCTACCCGCTCGGCCTGGCGGGCGAGGACATCCCACTGGGGTCGCGGATCATCCTGGTCGCCGACGCGTTCGACGCGATGACCTCCGACCGCGTGTACCGCGCCGCCGGGAGCACGGCCGAGGCCGTGGCCGAGCTGCGCCGCCGCTGCTGGACGCAGTTCGACGCGCGCGTGGTGGCGGCGCTGGAGCGGCATCTCGCCTCGACCGGCGAGCTCGAGGCGACGGCGAAGGCGAGCTGATCGGATGTTCCTCGCGCCCGCCGTCCTGATCGGCCTCGTCGTCGGCCTGCTGCTGGGAGGCCGCCTCTCGCGGCTCGCCGAGCTGCGCCTCCGCGCGCAGTGGTTGTTCTTCGCGGCGATCGGCCTGCAGCTGATCGCCTATCCGCCGTTCGTCGGCGTCCAGCCCGGCGACGGCGTCGCGACCGCCCTTCAGGTCGTCTCCTACGGATGCCTGGTCGCAGTCACCCTGGTCAACGTCCGGCTGACCGGCATGGCGATCGCCGGAGCCGGGATGCTGTGCAATCTCGTCGCCATCCTGACCAACGGAGGCCACATGCCCGGCCTGCCCTCGGCGCTGGCCGGCGCGGGCCTGACCTATGACGGCGTGCGTAACAACAGTGTGCGCGATGCGCAGCCGAACCTGCCCTGGCTGGTCGACCGCTGGGCGGCTCCGGACTGGCTCCCCTGGGGCACCGTCTTCTCGGTGGGCGACGTGCTGCTGGCCGTCGGCGTGGCCGTCGTCATCGCCGCGGCGATGGGCCCGCGCGTGCCGTGGCGGGCCGTCAGGCCGGCGGCGGGGTGACCGGCGGCGCCGCGTCGAAGTCGCCGTAGCGCTCGCGCATGAAGTGCGCCGCGGCGGTCATCCGCAGCTCGGTCACCAGCCCGCTCCGGCGGTCGATCACCAGCCGGTAGAAGACCGGTGCGTCGGTGTACTGGGCGAGGGTGACCACGACCTGCGTCGGCGTCGACGCGACCACGTGGGCGCCCTTCTGGCCGGCGACCCAGTAGGGATCGGGCACCTTGAGTGGGTCGGTCTCCTGCTTCTTCCAGTCGGTCTCCTGGGTGCGGTCCCACCGCTCGTTGCCGATGATCCGCGCCTGCGCGCCGTCGGTGACGTCGATCGAGAGCCGGTCGGGCGCCTGCACCACGAACCGCGTGGTGACGCTGTGCGACGGATCCGACGACAGCACGTTGTCGATCACCATCGACGTCCTCTGCAGCATCGCCGTCCGCGTCCGCCGGACGATCGCGACGGCGGAGGGCGCGTTCGCGGCGGGCAGCCCCAGCCGCGCGGAGACCACCTTGCCGTGCGGCTGCTCGATCGACAGGGGCAGCTGCGTTTCGCCCGCCGGGACGCGGGTGGTGAAGCACACCGCGGCCGTCCTCAGGCAGGGCAGCGCCGGTCTGCCGCTGACCAGGACGAGCACGTCGCGGGGCGCGCTGCCGTCTGGTGCCAGCACGGTGATGCGCGCCTGCCCGCCGCCGGTGCGCTGCGCCCCGACGGCCAGGTCGACCGCCTCGGCGGCGCCCAGTGCGCCGGACTGCTCGGGTGCCGGGGCGGCGCCGGGGACGACGGAGGCCTTGCCGATCTGCAGCTTGGCGCCGAGCGTCTCCGATCCGGAGCCGATGGTCGCGCTGATCGTGCCTGCCGGGAGATCGTCGGCGAAGCCCGAGTACGCGCCGGGCGCCGTTCGGCCGAGCGTCACGGTGCGGGTGCTGCCGTCGGGCAGCTCGAGCAGCGCCTCCGCGGTCTTCGCCCCGCCCCTCAGCCGCAGGGCGAGCGCGTTCGACCCGGCGGTGCCCGGCCAGACGACCAGCGCGTTGCCTCCTTCGAGCGCGATCCGCGCCGGCCCGCCGCTGGGCGCGGCGGGCTGCCCACCCGCGGCGACGGCGCTGCCCACCGAGAGCTTGCCCGGCGGGAGGTTCGTCAATAGCGCGACGGCAGCGACCAGCGCCGTCATCAGGCCGAGCTCGACGACCACCGACCGGCGGAGGCGTGAGAACTGCGTCAGCATGTGCCGGTTTCGGTAGCCGAGCGCCACCAGCGCCGCCAGCAGCAGCGACTTGACGATCAGTGTCTGCCCGTAGCTGGTCGACCACACCTCGGAGACGCTGGAGAACTCGTTCAGGGCGCGCCCGAGGCCGGTCAGCGCGACGACGACGACGCTGATCAGCGCGATCGTCGAGAAGCGCCTGGCGATGGCCGTGCGGGCTGACGAGCGCTGGGCGTCAGGCAGGCCGCGGGTGGCGTGGGGCGTCACCCAGGCGAGCTGCAGCAGGCCGCCGGCCCAGACCGCCGCCGCCGTAACGTGCGCAGCGTCCAGCGTGACCGCCAGCAGCCCGCCGCCGGGATCGCCGGCGTGGCCGGACAGGCCCGGGACGGCCAGCGCCCAGATGCCGAGCACCGCGGCCGGGATGCCCAGCAGCCCGAGCGCGATCCGCCGGCCGTACGGCGCGGCCGCATAGGCCACGGCGACGATCACGGTGAACCCCGCGGTGACGTCGATGCCGCGGCCGAACTCGCGGCCGAAGCGGGTGGCGTCGAGCGCCGAGGCGACCGGCCCGCGGTGGTCGAACGCCTCCCAGAACGAGACGCCGGCGACGTCGGCGCCCTGGATCGTCAGGGCGACCCAACCTCCGGCCAGCGTCAGTACGGCCGACGCGGCGAGCACCTGGTTGGCGCGGTGCCGCTCGCGGAGCGACATCATTGGCCGGGCCTCGGCGGGCTCGGACTCCAGCACCGGCGCGAACACCAGCACGCGGTAGACGACCCCGCCGATCAGCACGAGCAACCCGGCGAAGTAGGCGGTGCGGGCCAGCAGGTACTTCCAATCCTGGTCGCTGCCCGAGAACGACGCGGCCTGCGGCGGCGGCCGCCCGGTTCCGACGCCGAACGCGAACACGCCGCTCTCCAGGTGGCCGTCGGTCGCCACGATCTCCCAGCGCACGGTGTAGTCGCCCTTCGGGAGATCGGCCTGGAGCGGGATGACCAGCGTCTTGACGTCGGTCTGCGAGGTATGGGCCGCGCCGTCGGTGACCTTCTCGCCGTTCGAGTCGATCACCTGCGAGCCGCCGGCGACCGGCCGCACCTCCTGGTCGAACTTGACGAGCACCGACGCCGGCGCCTTCCTGACGACGTCGCCGACGGTCGGCGACGTCGACAGCAGGGTGGCGTGGGCCCACGCAGCCGCGGGGAATGCCGCCCCCGCGGCGAGCGTGAGCCCGACCGCCGTGACCCGGATCAGGTTCGTGGCTTCCTCCATGCGAGGAGCGCCACGGCCAGGGCGGCGACGGCCACCACCAGCGCGATCGCCGCCAGCCCGCGGCTGACGTCGTCCGACGAGGACGACGAGCCGCTCTCGGCCGCGTCGCCGACGTGGATCACCGCGGTGTCCTCCCATGTCTTCGTCGAGCCGTCGGCGAACGTCTGCACTGCGACCATCCGCAGGTCGCCGACCGAGTCCGGCACCGACCCGGAGAACTGGAACAGGCCAACCTGCTCCGACGGGATGTTCCCGCCCTGCCATGACAGCGCGGTCGCGCGGCCGCTCTGGTCGCGCACGACCTCGCCCGTGAAGCCCGGCGCGGGCGAGATGCCCTCGATGGCGAGCTGCTCCGGAATCGTGATCCGGAGTCCGGTCATCGCCTGCTCGCCCTCGACTGGCGCCGTGATCGTGAACAGCCCCGCGCCTCCCGGCGCGATCTCGTCAGGGGTGATCTCGACATGAGCGAACGCGCTGGCGGGGAACGCCAGCACCAGGGCCGCGATCGCGGCCGCAATGGACTTCTTCACGTGCACCTCCACGGTCCACCATGATGACTACGAACAGGTCGTCAGCACGGTTCGGGCGGCGGCGCCCTGCCGCGCACCTGCGTGGGCACGAGGCGGACATGAGGCCGCCGCGGCGGAGGCGACGCACGGTTGCCGCGATCCTCGGAGGGAGCGTCGCCGGAGCCGGTCAGGCGAGCCGCGGCGGTGCGCTCCAGCCCGCGGACGAGCACGGCCGCCGCGAGCGCCAGCAGGGTATGCAGCGCGAGGCTCCCGGTCTCGCCGGTGTGCGCCGGTGCCCCGGCCGCCAACAGCAGCCAGTGGCTGGCCAGCTCGGCCGCGATCAGGCCCGACGCGAGCACCGCCACCGGCGCCTGGGCCAGCGGCTCGGCGGAGCGCGTCAGCGACCGCCATCCGCCGGCGACCGCCGCCGTGGCGACGATTGCTCCGGCGAGGGCCGCGGCCAGCCAGGCCGGCTGAGAGGCCGCGCCTGTTCCCCCGTGGGACACCGCCGCCACCAGCGTGCCGAGGCCGGCAAGCCCGATCAGGCGGAACAGTGACGGTTTCTGCACGCTTCGAGTATGCCACCGAACGGGGCGGTTGCGACCCGCCGCTGTTGGCCGGCGGTCAGGCCACGAGCGGCAGCTTCGCGTAGCTCGACGCGTTCGGGATCACGTCGGCCGGGTCGGTGCCCATCCAGTCCTCGAGCAGCGACGTGTAGATCTGGCGGTAGTCCGCCGGCACCTTCAGGTTGCCCCACTGGTCGAGGTCCTGATCGCGGATGCCGGGGAACTCGGAGGCGATGCCCGGGTTGACACCGGTGCCGATCGCCATCGCCAGTCCGCCGGCGCCGTGGTCGGTGCCGCCGCCGCCGGAGTCGTTGTCCTCGACCCGGCGCCCGAACTCGCTCCAGACCAGCGTGATCACCCGGTCGGCGATCCCGCGGGCCTCGAGGTCGGCCTGGAACGCGGCCAGGCCGCGCGACAGCTTGGTCAGGTTGTCGCCCTGCCGCGTCTTCTGCGAGTCGTGGAAGTCCCAGCCGTCGTCGAACGACATGCATGCCACGCGGATGCCGACGCCCGACGAGATCAGCCAGGCCAGCATCGAGAGCCGCCGCTCGAACCAGCTGGGGTCGGTCGTGTCGTACCCCCGGCCGGACGGCGGCAGGGTGACGTCCGGCAGCCCGGACAGCGTGTTGGCGATCGAGACGGCGCCGCCCACGGCGTGGTCGGCCGCCTCCATGCCCGGGCTCGCGGCGGTGCGCTGAGACAGCGAGTCGAGCGTGTCGACCATCAGCGACGGGTCGGCCCAGACGTTGCCCAGCGAGAACTGCGCGTCATCGACGCTGGTCAGCACTGCCACCGGGTTGTCGTCGCTCTTCAGCGAGCCGTCCAGCGACCAGTCCACCGACAGCGCCTGCAGCGGGTTGTCGGCGACGCCGTTCTGGTCGATCCACCGGCCCAGCCAGCCGGTGGCCGGATCGGGATCGAGCTCGCCCGCCTGCCAGAAGGCGCGGGAGTGGAAGTGCGACAGGTCGGGTGGCTGGTAGTCGACCGCCGGCATCACGGCCATCTTGCCCGCGTCGTACAGCTGCTTGAAGCCGGTCGCGGCCGGGTTCCAGGCGAAGTCCGGGCTGGTGGCGGGGCCGCCCAGCGGCAGGCAGGCGGCCGGATCGAGCTTGATGTGCGGGCGCTTCGTCTGGTACGCCGAGTAGTTGACGCCGGTGATCGGCACCAGCGTGTTGAGGCCGTCGTTGCCACCGTCCAGGAAGATCGAGACGATGATCGGATCGGTGGACGGCGTGGCGGCGCTGGCCGCGGCCGCCTCCCAGATGCTGCTCCACGACAGCGCCTGCGCGCCGTACACGGTGACGAAGCCGATCGCGCCGTTGCGCAGGAAGTCGCGCCGCGACAGGCCCGCCGTCGCGCCCTCGAGCACCGCCCGTGGCAGGGGCACGCGCTCGCCCTGGCGGCGCAGCATCGTGCGCCGGTGGGAGGTCATCCAGTCGTTGCAGCCGCAGTCGCTCATGTGATCTCCCTGGTCAGTGCAGCAGCCCGTCCGGGCCGGCCATCAGCAGCCCGCGCAGCGCCTTCTGTCGCTCGGTGCGGTCGTGCAGGTCGAGCGGCGCGTGCCGGGTCTCGTAGGTGGTGGCGTAGTCGAGCAGCTTCGTGCGCGAGTCGAGGGACACCCACGGGCCGCCGAGCACGGCGATCGCGTCGGTCACGGCCTGGGTGGGCGTCTGCGTGCCCGGATCCGGCGGCTGATATCCGAGCAGGTAGTCGGCCGCCGTCCAGTAGGCGCGCACCGTGTTCGTGTTCAGGAAGCCCGGTCCCTGCTTCCAGCCGGACACGTTGGGCGGGTAGAACGGCACCTGGCCCATTCCCTCGAGGATCCACGACCAGCTGTTCTGGGTGATGAACTGGCCCTGCGCGCGCAGGCCGGCGGCGATGAACACGATCGGCGGCTTGACGAGGTCGGGCGCGTCGAGGTTCTCCCACATCTTGGGATGACGGAGGATGACGCCGAGCACCGGGCCGAGCATGTGACCGGACGCCTTGTAGTTGTTCACCATCATCTGCATGGCGTCCTCGGGCGGCGGCACCGCGTGGAAGTAGTTCCACAGCGAGTAGCACAGGTACGGCGCGTGGTTCGGGTGGTGGACGACCAGCGAGCAGACGTCCTGCCAGTTGTAGTTGCCGGTGTGGCCGAAGATCGTCTTCTGGCCGGCATCGTGCGCCCAGCTGAGCGTTGAGTAGTACGTCGGGTTCTCGCGCTCGGCGAGCGTGCCGTTCGCCGCCTTGTTCCAGTCGTACCGCCAGCCGGTGAGCGCGCGGGCGGCCTCGTGGATGTCGTTCTGCGTGTACATGTTCGCGGTCGTCCAGAGACCGTAGGTCGCGTCCTCCAGCCCGGGGTCGTTGCCCAGACAGAAGAGCTCCATGACCTCGCGCGCGTAGTTCTCGTTGGGCTCGCCGCTGGTCGAGTCGGCGCCGTTCAGCCACAGCAGCATCGCCGGGTCGTGGGTGATCTCCTGGAGCAGCGTCGCGAAGTTGCCCAGCGCGTAGCTGCGGAGCAGCCGGTTCTGGCGGAGCATGTGGCGCGTGTTGCCCACGCCGGAGTTGCTCGTCGCGAACAGGTCGTGCAGGTTGAGCGTCATCCGCTCGACCAGCTGGTTGCGCGACCGCACCATCCGGTCGAGCCACCACAGGCAGTCGTGGCCCCACTCGTCAAGTGGCGCGATCGGCTGATTGTTGACCTTCGGTGCCGAGCCGACCAGCACGTTCGTCCGGAACGGCGTCAGCAGCTCCTGCACCGAGTGGCCGAGGCCCTTGTGGACGTAGTGGTCGAGGTGCGCGCGGTTGCCGAAGAATCCGGCACGCCACAACAGCCGCTTGAAGTGCGGTCGCGTCTGGACGCTGGGTACCTTGGGGTACTGCAGGGTCATCGCCGAGACCTCCGTTTCTGCGCAGCCCGCCTGTAGTCAGCGCGGGTCGACCCGGTCTCAGGGTGCCGCCGGCGGCGGGCGGCTGCCTCCACCGTTCGGGGGGTTCCGGTCAGCCGTTCACCAGGCCCGACGTGTCGACGACCTCGAGGTCGTCGCCGGTGATCCGGTTCAGCGTGCGCAGGTCGTCGTCGTCGAAGATGCTGCTGGAGTAGCCGCTGACGTACCAGGCGGAGCCGTTGTCAGCCAGGATCATGCCGTAGGTCTTGAGCGTCTGGCCGATCACGCGAGCCTGCGGCGACAGCTGCGAGAGGTCGAACGATGCCTTCAGGCGCACGCGCATGCCCATCGGCGGCAGCGACGCGCAGCTGCCCGATCCGGCGTCGTGCCGGGCCGGGTAGAGGTGGCCGGCGCACGTGTGCGGCACGGTGAAGCGCAGCGCGTGATCGATCACTCCCGCGTTCACCTCGGAGCCGCGGACGAGCCCCGGCAGGATCGGCAGGCCGGCCGCGTCGGCGCTCGTCCAGCCGTCGGGGCGCAGAGCGTCGGAGCGCATGTCCCAGATCGCACCCGATCCCGCATGCCAGCCCGTCGACGTGTGCTTCGCGGCAAACAGCTCGTAGAGCCGGCAGTGATCCTTGTCGACCAGGATCATGTGCCGGTCGGAGCCGGCCTCGATCCTGGGCTTCGCCGGGATCGGATAGGGTCCGGCGTTGGACTCGCGCGGCCACGTGAAGCTGACCTTCACCTTCTTCTGGGCGCCGGGGACGATGGTGATCGGGATGCCGTAGCCGGCGTACGAGCCGAAGTCGGGATGCATCCCGGTGTTGCGGCCGATCGCATCGACCATCGTGTCCGAGTCGGCGGCGACGGGCAGCCCGTCGACGGGCTTGTTCCACACGTTCGTCGCCGGGAAGACCGGGCAGGCGGGCGCGTTGGCAAGCGGGGCGGCGGCTGGGCGGGAGACGCCCGCGATCAGCCCAGCGGCGACCACGGCTGCTCCACACGCGACGACCCGAGCGATTCGCATGGGGTTTCATCGGCGCTGACGGAGGTGCTTTGTCCCCCCGAACGGGTAGGCTTCTCGCGCAATGGCGATGTACGACAACCCACCGATCGCAACACGCAACGACGTTGCCCACGAGGTCGATCCCGAGCTCCAGGTGGGCGATCGCGTGCGGCTCAAGCGCAATCCGGGAACGATGCCAGGGCACGATGCGCTGGACGGCGCGCTGGGCACCGTGGTGCGGATCGCCCCCGGCCGCGTGGTGCTGGACATGGATCACGAGTACGTCGCCAGCGGGCTCGTCCAGAAGCAGTTCTACAGCTACCCCGGCGAGCTCGAGCGGATCGAACGTGTGGGCCGGATGGGAGCGGTCGACCTGTTCGCAGACGACCAGGAGTAGCTCCGCTACGCTTGAAGCGTGCTCGTCGTCTGGATCGTGCTCGCTGTTGTCGTCATCGTGCTGGTGTGGCTGGTGTTCGCCTACAACCGGCTGGTGCGGCTGCGCAATGAGGCCGAGCAGGGTTACTCGTCGATCGACATCCAGCTCAAGCGGCGCGCCGACCTGATCCCGAATCTGGTGGAGACGGTCAAGGCGTACGCGACACACGAGCGCGGCGTGTTCGAGGATGTGGCCGCCGCGCGGTCGAAGATGCTGTCCGCGGGGTCGGTCGGCGAGGCCGCCGGCGCTGAGCGGCAGATGCGCGGCGCCCTGGGCCGGCTGTTCGCCGTGGCCGAGGCGTACCCCGAGCTGCGGGCCAGCGAGAACTTCCGCGCGCTCCAGGAGGAGCTCTCGGACACCGAGGACAAGATCGCCGCCGCGCGGCGGTACTACAACAACGTCGTCCAGCGGTACAACACCTCGCAGCAGACGTTCCCGACCAACCTGATGGCGGGAGCGCTCGGGTTCAGACCGCGTGAGTTCTTCGAGCTCGACGACGAGGGTGACCGCGCGCCGGTCGCCGTCGACCTCTCGAAGCCGTGACGCTCCAGGAGCAGATCCGGGCGAACCGGCGGCGCACCGCGGTGGTGTTCCTCGGCTTCGCGGTGCTGATCCTGGCGTTCGTCGCGATCATCGGCGGCGCGTACAGCCCTGGGCTGGCCGGCGTGCTCGGCATCTTCATGATCGGCTACGGGCTGATCTCGTACTTCGCGTCCGGCCGGATCATCGCCGCCGTCTCCCACGCGAAGCCGGTCACGAAGCAGGATCAGCCGCGGGTCTACCGGCTGCTCGAGAACGTCGCGATCGCCGCCGGTCTGCCGCAGACGCCGGATCTCTACCTGATCGACGACAGCTCGCCGAACGCGTTCGCGGCCGGCCGCGACCCGAGGCACGCGTACGTCGCGGTCACGTCGGGGCTGCTGGCGCTGATGGACGACCGGGAGCTGGAGGGCGTGCTCGCACACGAGGTGGGCCACATCCGCAACCGCGACGTCAAGCTGATGAGCATCGCCGCGGTGCTGGTCGGGGCGATCGCGCTGGCAGCCGACATGCTGATGCGGATCACGATCTTCGGCGGCTCCGACAGCCGCGAGGGCGGCCTCGGGGCGCTCGGCGTTGCGGTCGGCCTGATCGCCGCCGTGCTGGCGCCGATCGGCGCGGCGCTCCTGCAGATGTCGCTCTCCCGCGGCCGCGAGTATCTGGCCGACGCGGCCGCCGTGGAGTTCACCGGCGACGCCGAGGGGCTGGCGCTGGCCCTCGCCGCGCTGCGCGACGACCACCAGCCGCTGAAGCACGTGACGCGCGCGACGGCGCATCTCTACATCGAGTCGCCGCTGCGTGACCACAAGGGCCTGCGCTCGAGCCTGGGCGGCATGTTCGACACCCACCCGCCGCTCGAGGACCGGATCGCGACGCTCGAGAAGATCGGCGGCTTCACGCTTCCCGCCGCCGCGCCGGCCCCGCAGGGCTGAGCGGCCGCCGCGAGCCGCCCGCGCCTGGGTGCCGACCGCCGGCGCCGACCAGTGCCGATTCCGTCAACCGCGTGACGCAGCTGTGCCGACTCGCGCGCGCTGGGCGTTGGCCCTGGCACTGTGCCCGGCACCGAGCCTGGCACGGTGCCCGGCATGGCGCCTGGCACTGTGCCCGGCACCTCTCGGCGGGGCCCCCCGGCGCGTCACGAACCCGCCCGTCGCGGTCACACGACGCGCGCGGATCACCAACGCCGTGCCGGAGTCGGTACCGGAGCTCAGCCCTCGGTGGTGGCGGCGGAGCAGGCCTCGTCGGCCCAGCGCACCGCCTCGAGGTAGGCGTCGCGCAGGATCACGTCCGCCGCCGGCGACCCGCCGGGCAGCGACTCGAAGCGGCCGCGCTCGTAGGTGAGCACCCACGTCAGCAGCTCACCGAGCAGCCCGTCGCCCGTCAGCAGCGCCTGGCTCACCTCGGTCGAGAGCGGCAGCTCGGACAGCACGTCCTCCATCCGCATGCTCATCAGCGCATCGAGCACCGAGAACAGGCCGACGGTGAACGCCGCCTCCGGATCCACGGTGCCCAGCGCACCGGCGATCCGCTCGGCCATCTTCGCGCGCACCATCGCCACCCGCACGAGCTCGCTCGGCTGGTCGTCGATCTCGGCGAGCGTCAGCAGCATCGCCCAGCTGCGCACGTTGCTCGAGCCGAGCAGGACGATCGCGTCGTGTACCGAGTCGACCCGGCGGGGGAGGGAGAAGTACGCCGAGTTGATGAACCGCAGCAGCCGGTACGAGACGCCGAGGTCGCGGCTGATCACGGCGTCGAGCTCCTCGAGCTCCACGTCCGGGTTCTGCAGGGCGGCGACCAGCTCGACCTGTGCCAGCTGGCCGGCTGGCACGCCCTTGCCGGTGACGGTCTTCGGCTGGCAGAAGAAGTACCCCTGGAACAGCTCGAACCCGGCCTCCTTGCAGCGGTCGAATGCCTCGTGGTTCTCGATCCGCTCGGCGATCAGCCGGATGCCGCGGCTCGACAGCTCGTGCGCCTGGTCGCTCAGCTGCTGGTCGCTGAAGGACAGCGCGTCCAGCTTGACCATGTCAGCGACCGCCAGCAGCAGCTCGGAGTCTTCGCGCAGCACGAAGTCGTCGAGCACGATCTGGTAGCCCTTCTCGCGCAGCTCGACCAGCTTCGCGCGGACGTCCAGGTCGAGCGCGTCCGTGCGGCCCAGCTCCAGCGCCACGCGGTCGGCGGGCAGCAGGGTCGCGAACTCGTTGAGGATGAACTCGCGCGTGACGTTGACGAAGCACACCCTGTTGCCGACCAGCGACTCGAGGCCGATGTCGGCGATCGTGGTGACGATCGTGCTGGCCGTGGCCGCGTTGTCGTCGGTGAAGTCAGCAGTCTCCACGTCGGCGGAGCGGAACAGCATCTCGTACCCGAACACGTCGTGCCGGCGGTCGTAGATCGGCTGTCGCGCGACGAAGGTCGGCGAGGCGTCGCTCGACCCTGCATCTGCTATCGCGCGTGACAACGACGGCGGCGGCCATGACTGCAGCCGTCGCGCAAGCGACCATCCGTTCTCGTCCATGCTTCCCCCTCGGAGCGCGGTTCGACGTCTGCAACAACGTGTCGCCATCGGGAGCGGCATGCTGGATCGCTCGATCGGGTGAACGGCTGGTCCGATATCGGTCAGCCGCGCGCCAGGTCGGCGCGGATCGCGGCGCGCCGCACCTTGCCGGTGGAGGTGCGCGGCAGCTCGTCCACGAACCGAAGCGACCGCGGGTACTTGTACGGCGCCGTGGCCTCGCGGACGTGCGTGCGCAGCCGGTCGGCGAGCTCGTCCGACGGCACGGCGCCGGGCGCCAGCACCACGTCGGCGTGGACGATCTGCCCGCGATCGCGGTCGGGCAGGCCAACGGCGGCCGCCTCGGCCACGGCAGGGTGCGAGCGCAGGGCCGACTCGACCTCGCCCGGCCCGATCCGGTAGCCGGACGACGAGATCACGTCGTCACGCCGGCCGTCGTACCACAGCCGTCCCTCGGCGTCTTGGCGGACGAGGTCGCCGGTGTGCCAGAGCCCGTTCTGGAGCGAGCGGCCGGTCGCCTCCCGGTCGTCCAGGTAGCCCATGAACAGCGTCGGCAGCGTCGACGCGACGACGCACAGCTCGGCGTCGGCGATGTGGATGCCGACGCCGGGCAGCGGACGGCCCAGCGATCCCGGCACCGGCTTTTCGCCGGCCAGCACGCCCGCCACCGCGCCGGTCTCGGTCTGGCCGTAGCCGTCGCGGACGGCGATCCCGTGCACCTCGCGCCAGCGCTCGACGGTCGGCGCGTCCAGCGCCTCGCCGGCGGCCACCGCCTCGCGCACGTTGGACAGGTCGGCCGAGGCGAACTCACCGGCCGCCGCGCAGCGGCGGTACTCGGTCGGCGACATACACAACACGTCCGGCGCGACCACGCCGATCAGCTCGAGTCGCTCGGCGGCATCGAACCGGCGTGCATGCAGCACGGTCTCCGCACCGGCCAGCTCGGCCGCCAGCCAGGCGTTGCGCAGCGACTTCGACCAGCCGGTGGCGGCGGTGCACCACACCCGGTCGCCCGGCCGCACACCCATCCAGCGCTCCGTCTGCAGCCGGTTCGCCTCGACGTATCCGCGGCGGTGCAGCGCGCCCTTCGGCCCGCCCTCGGTGCCCGAGGTGAACAGCACGAACGCCGGCGCGCCGGCCGCCAGCTCCGGCGCCGGCGGTGCCGCATCGGCGAGCGGCAGGTCACCCGGCTCGAGCAGTGTCCGCACGGCGCCTGAGCGCGCGAGGCGGTCGGCCACGTCGCTCTCCGTCAGCAGCTCGGGGCAGGGCAGGGACACGGCGCCGATCCGCCACAGGGCGCGCATCGCGACCAGCCACTCGAGCGACTTCCCAAGCCGCACCAGGACGGCGTCGCCCACGGAGACACCGGTGCCGGCGAGGCCCGCTGCGGCACGATCGGTGAGCTCGTCGAGCTCGGCCGCCCCGACCGCACGCTGCGCCCCGCTCTCGTTGACGATCAGAGCCCGCACGCCGCGCTGAGCCTACCGGTGCGGCGGGGTACAGTGTCGGTGTGAGCGCACCGACCTCGCAGGGTCTGCTGATTGGCCTCGTCGGCGTCCCGCGCTTCGCGGAGCGCGCGCTGGAGATCGAGGGGCGGACGGCGTCGCATCGCCGGCGGCTGGCGGCGGCGCGCCGCGAGCTGGAGGCGGCCTACGGCGAGGGCGACCTGCTGGCCGCGGCGCTGCGGCGGCTGGCTCGGTCGTGGTGCTTCGACGACGTCAACGCGCTGATCGACGAGCACAACCGGTGGTTCCCGATCGAGCGGAACCTGCCGCTCGACCCGGCGACCGGCGAGTACCTGCCGGTGCTCGGGCGTACGCACCGGCTGGAGCGGCTCGGCCCGGACTGGGCGGCCGCGGCGATCAGCGGTTCTTAAAGCACGCGACCCCCCGCCGGATCGCTCCGGACGAGGGGTCACGTGGAGAAGACGACGATTACATCGCGCTGGTGACGCTGGCGATCACGTTGGAAATCGTGCCCGACAGGAGCGTCAGGGCGCCGACAACAGCGACGGTGATGACACCCAGCACGACGGCGTACTCGGCCATGGTCTGGCCCTCGTCGTCGCTCATGCTGGTGAACAGGCGGTTCAGGTACTCGATCAAGGGGATTCACCTCCTCCGGGGCTTGACGCAGGTGAACCTGCTGACTCAGCATCGGCCGGACCCCGATCCCGCGCCATAACTCAAAAGGGGGGAAGAAGCACCTGATTCGAGGGGCGTGGAATCTGGCGGATTTGGAGTGTTTTGGTACGAGGTGGGTGTGCACTGACCGAGCGGCTCGCCAGGGGGCCGGGGCGCTGACCCCGGCCCCCTGGGATACTTGACCGCTCGTGATCCTGGCGATCGATCAAGGCACGAGCGGGACGACTTGCCTGGTCGTCGACGGCTCCCTCAACGTGCTCGGCCGCGGCTACGCCGAGCTGGCGCAGTACTTTCCGCAGCCGGGCTGGGTCGAGCACGATCCGGAGGAGATCTGGCAGAGCGTGCTCCAGGCCGCCGTCGTGGCGCTGGACAAGGCGCGGATCGGCGCCGGTGACCTGCAGGCGATCGGCGTCACCAACCAGCGGGAGACCGCGGTGCTGTGGGACCGGCGGACGGGCCGGCCCGTGCATCGCGCGATCGTGTGGCAGGACGGCCGCACGGCCGACGCCTGCCGGGCGCTGCCGGCGGAGCTGTTACGCGAGCGCACCGGCCTGATGCCCAGCCCGTACTTCTCGGCCACGAAGGTGCGGTGGCTGCTCGACCACGCCGGCCGCGACCCGGCCGAGGTCATGTTCGGGACGGTCGACAGCTGGCTGGTGTGGCGGCTGACCGGCGGCACCGAGCACCTGACCGACCGCACGAACGCCTCGCGCACGCTGCTCTGCGGCCTCGCCTCGCTGGAGTGGGACGACGAGCTGCTCGAGCTGTTCGGCGTGCCCCGCGAGGTGCTGCCGCGGATCGTGCCCTCGACCGGCGTGGTCGCCGAGGCGACGCTGCTGGGCGCGGCGGTCCCGGTCGCCGGGATCGCCGGCGACCAGCAGGCCGCACTCGCCGGGCAGGCGTGCTTTACGCCGGGTGACGCCAAGGTCACGTACGGCACGGGCAGCTTCCTGCTGGTGCACGACGGCGACCGGCCGGGGGCGCCGCCCGACGGCCTTTTGCGCAGCGCCGCGGCCCCCGTCGGCTACGCGCTGGAGGGCTCGGTGTTTGTTGCCGGTGCGGCCGTCCAGTGGCTGCGCGACGGGCTCGGGCTGCTCGCGTCGGCGGCCGATGCGGAGGAGCTCGCGCGATCGCTGGCCGGCAACGACGGCGTGTACTTCGTGCCGGCGCTGACCGGCCTCGGCGCGCCGCACTGGGATCCGCACGCCCGCGGGCTGCTATGCGGGCTCGACCGGGGCACCGGCCGCGCCCACCTGGTGCGGGCGGCCCTGGAGGCGATCGCCTATCAGGTCTGCGACGTGGTCGCCGCTGTGCCGGGTGGGGTCGGGCGGCTTCGGGCCGACGGCGGCGCGGCCGCGAACGGGTTCCTCATGCAGTTCCAGGCGGACGTGCTGGGGCAGCCGGTCGAGGTCGCCTCCGGCGTTGAGATGACGGCGCTGGGCGCCGCGGCGCTGGCAGGTCTCGGCACCGGCGTCTGGCGGGACACCGCGGAGGTCGCGGCGGCGTGGCGCCCGAGCGCGCGGTACGAGCCGCGGATTGCGGAGGGCGAGCGCGCTGCATTGCTCGACGGCTGGCGCACGGCGCTCGCCCGGACGCTGCTGCCCGGCTAGAAGCGGCGGCGGCCGCCGCCGCGGCGCTTCGACGAGTACACGAGCCGCGGCGGGGCGGTCTTCATCCCCTCCTGCTCGAACTCGTCCTTCAGCTCGAGGCGGGCGGCGATGCGGCTGACGTCCGCCTGCTGCTCCTGGGTCACCAACGTGATGCCGGTGCCGGTGCGGCCCGCGCGGCCGGTGCGGCCGACGCGGTGGACGTAGCCCTTGTTGTCTTCGGGCGGGTCGTAGTTGATGACGTGCGTGATGCCGTCCAGGTCGAGGCCGCGGGCGGCGACATCGGTCGCGACCAGCGTGCCGACCTTCCCGTTCTGGAACCGCTTCAGCGCCTGCTCGCGCTGCGCCTGCGTCAGGTCGCCGTGGATGGCGGCGGCCGGCAGGCCGCGGCGCTCGAGCTTCTGCGCCAGCCGCGCGGCGCCGCGCTTGGTGCGAACGAACACCAGAGTCGGCCCGTCGGCGATCTTCAGGAGGTCGACCAGGGTGTCCAGCTTGCCGTCGTCCGTGACCGGGACGAACCGGTGGTCGACCTGCTCGACGGTCTCGGTCGGCGACTCCGTCTCGTGGCGGCATGCGTGGTCGGTGTAGGCGCGGGCCAGGATGCCCACTTCACCGTCCAGGGTGGCCGAGAAGAACATGGTCTGGCGGGTGGTCGGCAGCCAGCGGACGATCTTGTCGACCTGCGGCTTGAAGCCCATGTCGAGCATCCGGTCGGCCTCGTCGAGGACGAGGATCTTGACCTTGTCCAGGCTGATCATGCGCTGCTGGACGATGTCGGTCAGGCGGCCGGGCGTGGCAATGACGATGTGGGCGGCCTTGGCGGCCTTCGACTGTGTACGCGTGCTGACGCCGCCGTAGACGGAGGCGACGCTCAGTCCGCGAGCCGGGGCGATGCTGGCGAACTCGGCGGTCACCTGGACGGCCAGCTCGCGGGTCGGCACCAGCACCAGGGCCGACGGCCGCGGGTCGTCGGCGGACAGCCGGTCGACGATCGGCAGCGCGAACGCCAGCGTCTTGCCGGAGCCGGTGGGGGACTTGGCCAGGATGTCGAGGCCGGCGATGGCGTCCCTCAGGACGAGCGACTGGATCTCGAACGGCGCGTGGATGTCGCGCTTGGCGAGCGCCTGGGAAACGGGCTCGGACAGGCCGAGCTCATGGAACGACGGTTCGGACACGTGGTCTCCTTATCGGTACGAGAGAGGCTCAGCCTGACCCGTAACCCGATAGACGAACCGGCGAAAAGCGAAAACCTCACGGGGCGAAACACTCGCCCGTACACCGAATCCTAGCAGGAGGCGCGGAGCGCTAATCGCGGACGCGCTCGTGCGACGGGTCGTAGAGCGCGTCTGAGGCCACCCGCGCGGGCACCAGCTCGCCCAGCACCTCGACCTCGTACGCGTCGCCGGCCGCCGCGGCCGCCGGCAGGTACGCGTATGCGATGTTGCCCTTGACGGTGAAGCCGTAGGCGCAGCTGCGAACGCGGCTCACCACCTCGCCGTCCGCATGGACGGCCTCGCCACCGTACAGGCACCGGTACTCCTCGCCGCCGACCAGCAGCGTCCGCAGGCGCCGCGCGGGCTCGGTCGCGGCGGCCAGCGCCTCGCGGCCGTTGAAGTCGCCTTTGTCCAGCGCCACGCAGAATCCCAGGCCAGCTTCGTACGGTGTGTCGCCGGCCGTTAGGTCGGTGCCCATGTAGCGGTAGCCCTTCTCCATGCGCAGCGACTCGAGCACGCGGTAGCCGCCGGCCGCCACCGCGTGCTCCGCGCCCGCCGCCGTCAGCCTGTCCCACACCTGGACGGCGTCGCCCGGCTCCGCGTACAGCTCGAATCCCAGCTCGCCCACGTACGTGATGCGCTGCGCCAGCACCTGCGCCGGGCCGATGCCGATCGTCCGCGCCGTGCGGAAGCGGATCGCCTCGTCGGACACGTCGTCCTGGCTGACCGTCTGCAGGACGTCGCGCGAGCGCGGGCCCCAGATGCCGATCACCGCCAGATCCTCGCTGCACTCGCGGATCGTGACGGCGCCGTCCTCGCGGCGGGCGTTCATCTGCAGCCATCCGGCGTCGGAGTCGACCACGCCGGCGCCGGTGACCACGCGGAACCGCTGATCGGCCAGCCGGGTGACCGTGACGTCGGCCACGATCCCGCCCCGGTGGTTCGCCCACTGGGTGTAGATCACGGTGCCCGGCGGCCGGTCGATGCGATTGACCGACACGCGCTCCAACAGCGCCAGCGCACCCGGCCCGGTCACGTCGATCTTGCCGAACGAGGTCATGTCGATCATCCCCGCCCGCTCCCGGAACGCACGATGCTCCTCGGCCACCCGATCGAGCTCCGGCGGGCGGTGCCAGCCGTATGCCCGCTGATCCTCGCCGGCCCGGCGCCAGGCCATCCCCGGCCGCAGGTGGTCGGCGCGCTCCCAGCCGTTCTTCGACGCGAACACCGCGCCCAGGTCCTGCATCCGCCCGTGCAGCGGGCTCAGCCGGTTGGGACGGCCCCAGATGTCGGCGTCCAGCGGGTAGCGCAGCCGGTAGTAGTAGCGGTAGACCTCGCGCCCGGCGGCTTCGACCTGCCTGGGGTTGCGGTAGGCGGCGCCGAACCGCCAGGCGCGCATGCCGTGCGTGTCCAGCTCGGTCTCGCCCGAGATCATCCACTCGGCGATGGTCTTGCCAATTCCGCCGGCGCCGCCGAAGCCGTTCAGCGAGAGGCCGGCGGCCGTCCAGAACCCGGGCACGCTCGGCATCGGCCCCAGCAGCGGGTTGCCGTCCGGGGTCATGGCGTCGGGATGGCACTCCAGGGTGACCATGCCGGCGTCCTCCAGGAACGGGAAGCGGCGCGCCGCGCCGGCCCACAGCCGCGCGAACCGCTGCTCGTCGGCCGGGAGGTTCGCGGACGAGTGGCTCCACGGAACGCCGTCGACCCAGCGCGCGACCGGGTCGGGCTCATACCCGCCGAACAGCACGCCGCCCGCCTCGGAGCGGCCGTAGACCAGGTTGTCCGTGTCGCGGAAGCAGGGCATGTCGCGCGGCAGCTCGTGGCCGGGTACCGCCATCAGCGCGATGTGCTGGTGGTCGACCGGCACCGACGGTGTGAACGCGCCGACCATCGCCGACACCTGCGGCGCCCAGATGCCGCACGCGTTGACCACGTGCTCGGTTTCGATTCGCCCGTGGTCGGTGAGGACGGCGGCCACGGAGCCCAGGTCGTCCAGCTCGATGCCGGTGACCAGGGTCGAGGTGGCGATCCGGGCGCCCAGGGCGCGGGCCGCGTCGGCCAGCGTGTGGGTGGCGGTGTGCGGGTCGACGCAGCCGTCCTCGGCGATCCAGACGCCGCCGTACAACGACTCGCCGCTCGCGGCCGGGAGCACCTCGAGCGCCTGCTCGGGTCCGAGCACCTCGACGTCGAGGCCGATCCCGCGGGCGCGGCTGGCGCCCCGCCGCAGCTCGGCCAGGCTCTCCTCGCTGGAGGCGATGCGCAGGCTGCCGAAGGTGTCGAACACGCCCAGCTCGCGGTACAGCTCCACGCTGTAGCGCCGGAACCGCATCATCGTCGGCGACGGGTTGAACTGGGTGACCAGGCCTGCGGCGTGGCAGGTCGAGCCGCTGGTCAGCTGGCCCTTCTCGACCAGCAGGACGTCGCGCCAGCCGGCCTTCGCCAGGTGGTAGGCGACGCTGCAGCCGGTGATCCCGCCGCCGATCACGACCACCTGCGCACGATCCGGAGAACTGGTCTGTACCACCTTCGAGATCGTGACTATAGTGGTCGCCCCACGACCCCCCGGCGAGGAGGACGGATGTCAGCCGAAGCCGCCATCGACGAGCTGCTCGACCTCGTCCCTGAGCTGCGCGGAGACCGCACGGTGACCGAGTTGGTCGGCGGTCTGACCAACACCAACTACAAGGTGGTCACCGCGGCCGGCGCGTTCGTCGTCCGCGTGTCGTCGAAGGACGCCGGCATGCTCGCCATCGACCGCGAGAACGAGTACCTGAACTCGGTCGCCGCGGCCGACGCCGGTGTTGGGGCGCCCGTGATCGGCTATCTGCCGGAGCGCTCGCTGCTGGTGCTCGGGTTCATCGAGGGCGAGACCCAGAGCGCCGATGACCTGCGCCGGGGCGACAAGCTGGCGATGGCCGCCGACGCCTGCCGCAGGCTGCACGGCGCACGCCGCTTCCGCGACGACTTCAACATGTTCGACATCCAGCGGCGGTACCTGACGCTCGTCCAGGAGCGCGGCTTCCGTCTGCCCGATCGCTACCTCGAGT
Source organism: uncultured Actinomycetes bacterium (assembly GCA_963809205.1). GTDB lineage: Bacteria > Actinomycetota > Thermoleophilia > Gaiellales > JAICJC01 > DATLLN01. The sequence continues at coordinate 327,356 of CAWEIS010000010.1, forward strand.
TCGAGCCGAAGGTGCGCGAGATGGAGCGGGCGATGGCCGTCCGCGACGAGGGCACGGTGCCCTGCAACAACGACCTCCTGGCCGAGAACTTCATCGACACCGGCGGCTCGTTCACGCTGATCGACTACGAGTACTCGGGCAACAACGACGCCTGCTTCGAGCTGGGCAACGTGTGGAGCGAGTCGAACCTCTCGCTCGACCAGCTTGATGAGCTGATCGGCCACTACTACGGAGCGCAGCTGCGCAACAAGGTCGCGCGGGCACGGCTGTGGGGGCTGATGTCGAAGTACGGCTGGACGCTCTGGGCGTCGATTCAGGACGGCGTGTCGGACATCGACTTCGACTTCTGGGGGTGGGGCCTGGAGAAGTACGACCGGGCCATGCTCGAGTTCGACGGCGCCGACTTCGACCGGCTCCTGGAGGACGTTCAGCGCAGGGACTGAGGGCGAGGGACGACCCCGGGCTGCCTCCCAACCCGGGGCCGATCTTTGTGCCCGCCTCGAACCTGCCTTGAGACTACGGCGGCCGGGGAGCGGTCGCACCGGGAGTTTTCCCAGTCCTCGGTACAGTCCCGGCTGATATGCCGCCAGACCCGATCCGCACCATCGACGTGTTCGGCCACGAGCTGCACTACGCCCACGGCACGTACGTGATGTCCGGCGGCCGGGCCGCCGAGTCGCAGTCGTCCACACTGGTGCGGGTGACCACCGCCGCCGGCGTCGAGGGCTGGGGCGAGTCGTGCCCGCTGGGAACCACCTACCTGCCGGCGTTCGCCGCGGGCGGCCGGGCTGCGATCCGCGAGATGGCGCCGTCGCTGCTCGGCGTCGACGCCACCAACCTGGCCGCCGTGGGCGCCGCGATGGATGGCGCGCTGATAGGCCACGCGTACGCCAAGAGCCCGATCGACGTCGCCTGCTGGGACATCCTGGGCAAGATCTCCGGCCAGCCGGTGTGCAATTTGCTGGGCGGACGCCTGAACGAGTCGTTCCAGCTGTACGAGGCCGTGCCGCTGGCGGCGCCGCAGGAGATGGCCGCCTATGTGACCGAGCGCAGGGCGGCCGGCATCCACCACTTCCAACTCAAGGTCGGCAACGAGCCGCGCGCCGACGCGGAACGCGTCGAGGCGGTGCTTCGTGTGGCAACGCATGATGATTTGCTGGTCGCCGACGCCAACGGCGGCTGGCGCTTCCAGGATGCGGTGGTCGCCGCGCGGCTGTTGGGCGAGCTGGGCGGCGTCTATCTCGAGCAACCGTGCGTGACGCTGGCCGAGTGCAGGCGGATCCGAGCGCTGACCGATCTGCCGATGGTGCTGGACGAGTGCGTCGCCGACGCGGCGTCGCTGATCGCGGCGGCCGACGCCGGCGCCGGCGCGGTCAACCTGAAGATCGGCAAGGTCGGCGGCCTGTCACGCGCCCGCGTGATGCGCGACCTGGCCGTGTCGCTGGGCGTCGCCCTGACCGTCGAGGACACCTGGGGCGGCGACGTGACGACGGCGGCGGTCGCCCACCTGGCAGCGTCGGTGCCGCCGCGCTCGCTGTTCACCGTGTCGTTCTTCAACGACTGGACGGCCGAGCACGTCGCCGGGTACCTGCCGCGCTCGCGGGGCGGGCAGGGCTCCGCGCCGGACGGCCCCGGGCTGGGGATCGAGGTCGATGCGTCGATGCTCGGCGAGCCGCTGTTCTCGGTCGCGTAGCGATGCGATCATGCGCGGCATGGACGAGTACGCCAAGGTCAACCGCGAGTTCTGGGACGAGCGCGTCCCGGCTCACGCCGCCTCACCCGACTACGGCGTCGCGCGCTTCGCCCAGGATCCGGCGTTCCTGAGCGAGGTCGTGCGGTTCGACCGGCCGCGGCTGGGCGACCTGACGGGACTCGAGGGCGTCCACCTCCAGTGCCACATCGGCACCGACACGGTCTCGCTCACCCGGCTGGGCGCGCGGATGACGGGCCTGGACATCTCGCCACCGGCACTCGCCGAAGCTCGCGAGCTGGCCCAGGCCGCGGGAGCCGACGCGACCTTCGTCGAGTCCGAGGTCTACTCCGCCGTCGACACGCTGGGCGCCGGTCGGTTCGACCTCGTCTACACCGGCGTCGGTGCGCTCTGCTGGCTGCCCGACATCCGGCGCTGGGCGGCGGTCGTCGCCGATCTGCTGCGGCCGGGCGGCCGGCTGCACATCCGCGACGGCCACCCGATGCTGTGGGCGCTGGCCGACGCCCGCGAGGATGGACTGCTCGTGGTGGAGCATGCGTACTTCGAGACGGCCGAGGCGACCGTCTGGGATGAGGGCGACCAGGGGACGACCTACGTCGAGACGGACGTGGTCTTCTCGAAGAACGTGACCCACGAGTGGAACCACGGCCTCGCCCAGATCATCACGGCGCTGATGGGCGCGGACATGGAGCTGACGCTGTTCGAGGAGCACGACACCGTCCCCTGGGACGCGCTGCCGGGGCAGATGGTCGACACCGGCGGCGGGGAGCTGCGGCTCGCCGACCGGCCCGAGCGGCTGCCGTGCACGTACACCATCCAGGCGCGCAGGCGCTAAACGATCGCCCGCTCGCGCCGCGTCTCGGCGCGGCGGAACCGCGAGGCGGAGAGCGGCGCCACGTCGACGAACGGTGCGCGGCCCAGCACGAGGTCGCGCAGGATCTCGCCGACCGCCGGGCTCTGCAGGAAGCCGTGGCCCGAGAAGCCGGTGCCGTAGACGAACCCCTCGACCTCCTCGGCGCGGCCGATCAGCGCGTTGTGGTCGGGAGTGACCTCGTAGAAGCCGGTCCAGCCGCCGGCGACGCCCATCTCCAGCATGGCCGGAGCGCGTCGCTCCATCACCTCGCCCACACGCTCCAGCCAGTCGTCGCGCATCCGCTGGTCGAACCCCGGCGGCTGGTCGGGGTCGGCCATGCCAAATAGCAGGCCGGGCCCCTCCGGGTGGAAGTAGAAGCCGGTCGAGAAGTCCACTGTCATCGGCAGCTCCGGGGGCAGGTCGGGTACCGGCTCCGTGTACCAGACGGGCCGCAGCACGGGGGTGACGGGCAGCTCGACGCCGGCCATCGCGGCGACCTCACGCGACCAAGCGCCGGCCGTGCAGACCACGGTGTCGGTCTTGACAACACCGTCGTCGGTAACCACCCCGGTGACCCGGCCGGCGGCGGTGCGGATCCCGGTCACCCCGGCGCCGGTGCGGATGACGGCGCCGTGCGCCCGCGCGCCGGATGCATAGCCCTGGACGACCGACTCCGGGCTGGCGTGCCCGTCCAGGGCGCAGTAGGTCGCGCCGAGCACGTCGTCCACCGAGACGATCGGCGAGCGCTCCCGTGCCTGCTCGGGCGACAGCCACTCGGTCGGGACGCCGTTTCGGCGCTGCAGCTCGGCGTTGCGTTGAAAAAGCTCGACGTCGTCCTCATCAGTGAGCAGGAACAGGTAGCCGTCCTGATGCAGGTTGATGTCCCAGCCCGGCCGCTCGGCGAACGCCTCGAACGCGGCGATCGAGCGGAGCGCGATGGCGATGTTCAGCTCGTCGGAGAACTGGGCCCGGAAGCCGCCGGCGGCCCGCACCGTGGAGCCGCTGCCCAGCTCGGCGTGCTCGAGCAGGAGCACGTCGCCGGCGCCGGCCTCGGCCAGATGGAACGCGGCGCTGGTACCGACGACGCCGCCGCCGATGATCACCACCGATGCGCGGTCGTCCCCCATGCGCGAGAAATGCTAGACCGACAGCCGGGCGCCCGCCCCGGCTGCCTGAGCGGCGCGGTACACCGCATCGGCAAATGCCGCATCCAGCGAGCCGACGCCCAGGTTGCAGCAGACGACGAGGTCGCCCTCCAGCCGGTCGCGAGCGGCCTCGCCGACGGAGCCGTGTGGCTCCGCCCAGCCGGTGAAGTGCCCCTGCTCCTGGTATGAGCGGTACTGCGGCACGTCGTCCACCGCGAACAGCCCCGCGGCCGCGATCACATCGCGGCGCACCAGGGCGTCGAAGTCGATCGGCAGCATGAGCACCCGCTCGCCCAGCCATCCGCGGCTGACCACCGGACGGGGATCGTCGACGATCGGGCCGGCGGTGATCACCACACCGGCGCCCTCGACCGCCTCGCGCGGTGTGGCGCACGCGGTGACGGCGGCGCCGGCAAGCCGTGCCGGGTCGACGTCGTAGGCCGCCACCTCCGCGTCCGGGTTCAACGCCAGCAGCACCTCCAGGTGGAACCGGCCCTGCTCGCCGAAGCCGAGGATCGCGGCGCGCGACCAGCCGGCCGGCGCCCAGCGCCGCACGCAGGCCCCGCTCGCCGCCGCCGTGCGCACCGCGGTGATCTCCGCAGCGTCCATCACGCAGAGCGGCAGGCCGGTCGCCGCGTCGTTCAGCACCAGCAGCCCGGTGATGTACGGCAGGCCGAGCGCCCTGTTGGCGGGGTAGCCGGAGACCCACTTGACGGCGGCCACGTCGCGGTCGCGCAGGTAGGCCGGCATCGCGTGGATGAACGAGTCAGGGCGCGGGTGCACGCCCGGCTTGGGTGGCAGCTCGACGCGGCCGTCGGCCATCGCGGCGTAGGTCTCGTCGACCAGGTCGACCATCTCCGTCCAGCCCGGCAGGAGGCCGCGCACCTCGGCGCGCGTCAGGTAGGTGAGATCACCCATCGCGGGTCACCCTACCGGCCACCGCCGGGGCGGAGCGGTAGGCTCTCGCCACGTCGCCGACGGATCGCACGGTCACCCCGCGAACATGGTGCGACCTGCTCGACGGGCGCGACCTGGCGCCGCTGGCCGCCGCCGATCCGTGCCCGGTGGACGTCGCCATGTTCCGCTTCCCCGGGCTGCCCGAGCGGCTGGCGCTGCCACCGCTGGATGCGCACTACATCTCGTTCACGCTGGCCGGCGCCCTGGACATCGAGCGCGACCTCGGGCGGGACGTCGAGCGCGCCCGCTTCCGGCCCGGGATGTCGCTGATCCTGCCCGCCGGCCGGGAGAACGCATGGCGCTGGAACGGGGCGACCGACGAGCTGCACCTGTACGTGTCGCCGTCCTGGCTGGGCGAGGTCGGCGCCACGATCGGCGTCGCCGCACCGGCGCCCGTCGAGCGGTTCGCGTTCGAGGATCCGCTGCTTCGCTCGCTCGCGCATGCGCTGCTCGACGAGCGACGGGCGGGCGGCGTCGGCGGCCGCCTGTTCCGGCAGGCGCTTGCCGAGACGGTCGCGCTGCGGCTGCTGCGCGAGCACTGCACCGTGCTGGCCGCGCCCCCGGTGCGCGCCGGCCTGGCGCCGTCGCAGCTGCGACGGGTGCGCGACGTGGTTGAGGAACGGCTCGATCGTGACCTGTCGCTGGAGGACCTGGCCGCGGCGGCCGGGCTCTCCCGCGCCCACTTCGCCCGCTCGTTCCGCGTCGCCACCGGCCAGACGCCGTACGCGTATCTGCGCGAGCGGCGCGTCGCCCGGGCGCGCGACCTGCTGGCCGGGTCGGCCCGGCCGGTGGTCGAGATCGCCGGGCTGACCGGGTTCCGGTCGCAGAGCCACCTCGGCCGGGTGTTCAAGAACGCCACCGGACGGACGCCGGCGGAGTACCGCCGCCACGTGCGCGGCTGAGTCGCAGCAAGCAGGTGTCAGGCGCGGCACCGGCATGCCAGCGCCGGCCGCGCGGGCGCGCGAGCATCCGGACATGGACTTCGAGCCGAAGATGTGGGGCGACGCCGAGTTCGACGGACTGGGGTACGAGTTCGACCCGGTCTGGTTCCTGACCGACGAGGACCGGGCGCTGGAGAAGGAGATCATCGACGCCTGCCAGCGGGTGATCCGGCCGCTGGCGATCGAGGCCGACCGGACGGGCGAGTACCCGCGGGTCAGCGTTGACGAGCTCGGCCGGCTGCGGCTGCTGGCGATGATCGCGCCCGGGGACTACGGATGCCGGGCTTCCAGCCACACCCAGGTGCTGATGGCGACCGAGGCGATCGCCCGCTACGGCTGCCCGTCGACGGCGATCATCTTCATGATGCACCTGGTCGCGGTGGCCGGCCTTGTGTTTCGCGCGCACGGTAACCCGGAGATCGAGTCGCTGCTGCGGCGGATGGACCCGGAGGCGCTGATCGGCACGGCGTCGTACACCGATCCCGAGACCGGCGGCCACTTCTGGTATCCCAAGACGTCGGGCGCCGAGCGCGTCGCCGACGGCTGGCACGTGCGCAAGACGGCGGCGTTCACCACGTCCAGCGGCTTCGCCGACTGGTACCTGACCCAGACCACCAGCCCCGACTTCGCCGGTGACTACGCCGACCTCAGCGTGTTCCTGCTGTATCCCGACGAGGTGCAGGGCAACCCCGGCACCTGGGATGCGATGGGGATGCACGCCAACCAGTCGGCGCCGGTCGAGATCGACGCCGTGATCCCCGAGAACCGCATCGTCGGCTGGCCGGGCGACGGCGCCGGTCGAACGACGAGGCGATCGACCCGCTGGCGTTCCTCCAGTACGCCGGCGCCTACAACGGCGCTGGCGATGGCCTGCCTGGACGTCGCCCGCCGCCACGCGCTGCGCCGCGCGCACGCCCAGTACGGCCGCCGGATCGCCGACTATGCGACGTCGCAGGACGCCTACGGACGGGCGCTGTGCGAGGCCCAGGCGTCGCGGCTGTTCGCCTACGGGCTGGCCAAGGCGCTGGACGACGCCACGGACGGCGGCGACTGGACGATGTACCGGGACAACCCCGACGCGGCGCCGCGGGCGGCGTTCACGTCCTGGGGTCTGGAGGCCAAGGTGCTGGCGGCCGGCCTCGCCAGCCGGGTGTCCGACGCGATGCTGCAGCTGTGCGGCGGCCGCGGGTACACGCGGGCGGCCGAGATCGAGCGGCTGGTGCGCGACTCCAAGGCCGGGTGGTTGATGGCGCCGTCCAACGAGGTGTCGCAGCAGATCGTCGGCCGCTGGGCGCTGCTGGGCGCGGACGCCGTCGACTGGTGGAACCAGAAGGTCGACGAGCGGGCGCTGCGCAACGAGCTCGGCAAGCTGAACGACGAGGAGAAGCGGCGGTTGGTGGACGAGCTCTCGGGCGAGCTCGCCGAGGCCGGCGCCTGACCCCAGGAGGATCGATGGAGACGAGCCTGCCACCGAAATCGGACGACGTCACCTACGACCCGCCGGTGCTCGGCCACCTGGGCATGAAGCCGGAGCTAGTCGTCCGCGAGCCGACGGACGAGCGCGTCTGGATCGAGATCGAGCCCAACGTCTGGTTCCGTCCGCTGTTCTTCGACATGAACAACGGATCGCACGGCGAGGTGCTGCGCGTCCGCCGCGGCGGCGTGCTCTCCCGGCACCGCCACCCGTCCCCTGTCCACGGCTTCGTGATCAAGGGCAGCTGGCACTACCGCGAGCACTCGTGGACGGCCGCCGAGGGCTCCTACGTGTTCGAGCCGCCCGGCGAGATCCACACGCTGACGGTCGACGACGACTGCCCCGAGATGCAGACCGTGTTCGTGATCTGCGGCCCGGTGCTGTATATCGACGACGAGGACAAGGTCGTCCACGTCGAGGACAACGTCGGCCTGATCGAGCTGTGCCGCGAGACGTACGAGGCGTGCGGCCTGGGCGCCGACTACGTCGACCAGTTCATCCGCTGAGCACTCCTACTTCTTGGCGTCGACCGCACTGCGCAGCTGATCCTTGGTCATCGTCGAGCGGCCCTTGATACCGTGCTGCTTCGCCTCGTTGTAGAGCTGGTCGCGGGTGCGACCCTTCTCGCGATTCGTCCCCGACCTCAGGCCGCCGCGACGTGACGACGACATGTCGCTGGTCGAGCTGCGTGAGGCCGTCTTCGTCTGGCCCTTCTGGGCGCGTTCCTTGTTGACCGTCCGGGCGGCGATCTCCTTGGCCCGCTTGGCCGGCTCGCCCTGGTCCTTCTCGGATTCGACGATGTGCTCGTACTTGCGCTCCTGCTTGTCCGTCCACTCGCGGGGCACCGAGGTCCTCCTCTCGATCGGCTGCTGTTCCGCCCATGTACCCGCGCGCGAGAAATGTTGAACCGCCATGTCGATCCCCGAAGCGCTCGTTCGACGTGGTAGAAGAACCCAGGGGCGAAGGCCCCCCGACGAAGGAGTCGAGATGCGTGTGATGGTGATGGTCAAGGCGAACGAGGACAGCGAGGCGGGCGTGATGCCGAGCACCGAGCTGCTGACCGCGATGGGCAAGTACAACGAGGAGCTCGTCAAGGCCGGCGTGATGCTGGCCGGCGAGGGCGTGCATCCCAGCTCGACGGGCAAGCGCGTGCGCTTCTCCGGTGCCGACCGGTCGGTGATCGACGGGCCGTTCGCCGAGACCAAGGAGCTGATCGCCGGCTTCTGGATCCTCCAGGTCAAGGACATGGAAGAAGCGGTCGAGTGGGTCAAGCGCTGCCCGAACCCGATGGAGGGTGAGTCGGTGATCGAGATCCGTCGGGTCTTCGAGGCCGAGGACTTCGGCGACCAGCTGACCCCCGAGCTGCGCGACCAGCAGGAGCGGCTGCGCGAGCAGGCCGGGGCCCAGGGATAGGCGCAGGTGGCGGAGCCGGCGACCAACCGGGCGATCGACGCCGTCTGGCGGATCGAGTCCGCCCGGTTGATCGCCGGCCTGACCAGGATCGTCCGCGACGTCGGGCTGGCGGAGGACCTGGCCCAGGATGCGCTGGTCGCGGCGCTCGAGCGGTGGCCGCGGACCGGCGTCCCCGACAACCCGGGCGCCTGGCTGATGGCCGCTGCGAAGTTCCGGGCGATCGACGCGATGCGACGCGACTCGGCGTTCGAGCGGAAGCGGGAGCAGATTGGCCGGGAGCTGGCGCCGCGGGCCGAGGCACCCGACCTGGCCGCCACCATTGACGACGTCGGGGACGACCTGCTCGGACTGGTGCTGATGACCTGCCACCCGGTGCTCTCGACGGACGCCCGGGTGGCGCTCACGCTTCGCCTGTTCGGCGGCCTGACAACGGAGGAGATCGCCCGCGCGTTCCTCGTCCCCGAGGCGACGGTGCAGCAGCGGGTGGTGCGCGCCAAGCGGACGCTGGCCGAGGCTCGTGTGCCGTTCGAGATCCCCCGCGGCGACGAGCTCTCGGCCCGGCTTCCGGCGGTGCTCGAGGTGATCTACCTGGTGTTCAACGAGGGCTACTCGGCCACCGCCGGCGACGACTGGGTGCGGCCGGCGCTCTGCGAGGACGCGCTGCGGATGGGCCGCGTGCTGGCCGGCCTCGTGCCGCGCGAGCCCGAGGTGCACGGGCTGGGCGCGCTGATGGAGCTACAGGCGTCGCGGCTGGGCGCGCGGGTGGGTCCGGGCGGCGAGCAGGTGCTGTTGCTCGACCAGGACCGCTCGCGCTGGAACCGGCTGCTGATCGGCCGCGGGCTGGCCGCCCTCGAGCAGGCGGAGCGGCTGTCCGGCGCGCTCGGCCCCTACACGCTGCAGGCCGAGATCGCGGCGTGCCACGCCCGCGCCCCGACCGGCGAGGAGACGGAGTGGGTGCGGATCGCGGCGCTCTACGACGCGCTCGCCCAGGTCACCGGCTCGCCGGTCGTCGAGCTGAACCGGGCGATGGCGGTGGCCATGGCGTTCGGGCCCGAGTCGGGGCTCGAGATCGTTGACGGGCTGAGCGACGAGCGGACGCTGCAGGGCTACCACCTGCTGTGGAGCGTGCGCGGCGACTTGCTCTCACGGCTCAGCCGGCATGCCGAGGCCGCGCAGGCGTTCGACCATGCCGCGGGGCTCGCCCGGAGCGACCGCGAGCGCGACGTCCTCGCCGGACGTTCAACGCACAGCCGTGCTTGCGCGGAGGAGTATGATTTGGATCCAAACTCGCGAGCATGAGGTGAGCCAATGACGCTCCAGATCAACGACACCGCCCCGGACTTCGAGGCGGACACCACCGAAGGCCGAATCCGGTTCTACGACTGGGCCGGCGACGACTGGGTCGTGATGTTCTCCCATCCCAAGGACTTCACGCCGATCTGCACGACCGAGCTCGGTTACATGGCCCGGATCAAGCCGGAGTTCGACCGTCGCGGCGTCAAGATCATCGGCTTGTCGGTCGACCCGGTGGACAAGCACCTCAACTGGGCGAAGGACATCGAGGAGACGCAGGGCGTCGCCCCGAACTACCCGATGATCGGCGATGCCGACTTCAACGTCTCGAAGCTCTACGGCATGCTGTCGGCCAGCGTGTCCGGCGACCCGGCAGACCGCACGCCCGCCGACAACCAGACGGTGCGCAACGTCTTCGTGATCGGCCCGGACAAGAAGGTCAAGCTGGTGCTGGTCTACCCGATGACCACGGGCCGCAACTTCGACGAGGTGCTGCGGGTCGTGGACTCGCTGCAGCTGACCGCGAACCACAAGGTGGCGACGCCGGTCAACTGGAAGGACGGCGAGAACGTGGTGATCGCCGGCTCGGTCTCGGACGACGAGGCCCGCGAGAAGTATCCGGACGGCTGGGAATCTCCCAAGCCCTACATCCGGATCGTCCCGCAGCCGCGCTGACGTAACAACGGGGTCAGACCCCTTCGTTGCGGCGAAGGGGTCTGACTGTGCGTTGCCGTCAGTCGCTCTAGCGGCTGACCAGATCGTGCCGGCGCGGGCCCCGGCGGCTGGTGCCATGCGCCCGCAGCCAGATCCGTCGCGCCGTGGACGGCGACATCCGCTGGCCGAAGTCTCCGCTCAGCCTCTCGGCGATCCGCCGGTACGTGAGCCCGCTGTCGCGCAGCCGCAGCACGACGTCGTCGCGGCTGACCTCGAAGGGCACCGGCTCGTGCTCGTGCTCCTCGGGCTCCGGCGCCTGCCCCGGTTGGGCCGGGATCCGCGACCGGTCGATCGCCGGCCACAGCCACGGCGCCGCGAACGCCGCGATGACAATCAGCGACGCGGCCAGTATCAGACCGGTTTCAACCCCCATGTAGAAGGCGCTTCCCGAAGCGCGTCTGTGCCAAACATCAAATCTCAGGCGGGCGGGTCGGGCAGCTGCTGGCGCCTCTTGAGTACGGGCTCGAACAGGTCGCCGTGGGACTCGATCCGCTCCAGAACCTGCGGCCACTCGAAGACCAGGGTCGAGGGGTCGCGGCCGTCGGCGGTCGCCTCGACCTCATCCCAGGTGACCGGCGTGGAGACGGTCGGGCGCGGCCGGGCGCGCAGCGAGTACACGCAGATCGTCGTCTTCATGTCGTCGTTCTGGCTCCAGTCGACGAGGACGCGGGCCTCGCGCAGCTCGCGGCGCATGTTCGAGACGACGAGGTCGGGATGCTGCTGCTCGAGGAGCTTGGCGACGGCCAGGGCGAACGGCTTGGTCCGTTCGAAGCTCGCGGACGGCGTGTTCAGCGGCACGTAGACCTGCAGCCCCTTCGATCCGGAGGTCTTCGGATACAGCTCCAGCCCGAGGTCGGCGGCCAGCGAGCGGAGCATCAGCGCGACCTGGCAGCATTCGACGACGGTCGCCGGCGGGCCGGGGTCGAGGTCGAACACCATCATCGTGGGCCGCTTGCTGGTCTTCGCCCGCGACATCGTGGTGTGCAGCTCGAGGCTCGCAAGGTTGGCGATCCAGATCAGGGCCGGCAGGCTGTTGATCGTCAGGAAGTTGACGTCGCGGCCGTTGCTGCGCGTCCAGATCGGCTCGGTGCGCACCCAGTCCGGCCGGTGCTTGGGCGCGTCCTTCTGGAAGAAGAACTGCTCGTCGACGCCGTTCGGGTACCGCTTCATGGTCAGTGCGCGGCCCTTGAGGTGGGGCAGCAGCACGTCCGAGACGCGCTCGTAGTAGGCGATCACGTCGCCCTTGGTGACCCCGGCCTCCGGGTAGAGCACCTTGTCGCCATTCGTCAGCTTGAGCTGCTTGCCGCGGACGGTGACCGTGCGGTCGCTCATCGGTCGATCTGGTCGACCGTGCACTCGGCCGGCGGCTTGTCGTCGCGCCAGCGCTGGAATCGCGCGCCGTGGCGGATGCGGCCGCCGCTGACGTGCTCGATCTCCACCTCGCACACCAGCTCGCGGCGGACGGCGTGCCACGTCGAGTCGCGGCCGCGGCTCCAGCGGCTCGGCCCGGGCTCCGCGAACTCCCCGGTGCTGACGGCTTCGACAACCGGCACCAGCTCGCGCGCGAACTTCGCGGTGAAGCCGGACGTGTGGCCGACGTGGCGGATCTCGCCGTCGGGCGTGTAGAGGCCGAGGATCAGCGATGCGACGCCATCGCCCGACTCGCGCTCGCGCCAGCCGATGACGACGCAGTCCAGCGTCCGCGTGCGCCGGATCTTGACCATCCCGATCCGCTCCCCCGGCCGGTACGGCTCATCCTCTCGCTTGGCGATCACGCCCTCCCGGGTCTGCAGCCAGGTTGCGGCGTGCTCCACGTCGTTCGTCTGCTCGATCAGCTCGACCGGGTCGCCCACGACCGCCTCCAGGCGCTTGCGGCGCTCCGTCTGCGAGAGCTCGAGCAGCGAGCGGTCGTCCTCCGCCAGTACGTCGAACGCGACGAACCGCGCGGGCGTCGCCTCCGCCAGCATGTTGACCCGCGACGCGGCCGGGTGGATCCGCTGCTGCAGGCCCTCGAAGTCCTCGTGGCCATGCTCATCGAGGACGACCAGCTCGCCGTCGAGCACGTACCGGCCGGGCGGGAACTCCACCTCGGGGAAGTACCGGTCGAGCGAACGGCCGTTGCGCGACTGCAGGTGATGCTGATCACCGTCGACGAACGCGATCGCCCGGAAACCGTCCAGTTTTGGCTCGTACGACCAGCCGTCGCCGTCCGGCAGCTTCGCGGCAGTCTTCGCCAGCTGGGGCGGGATTGGCGGCTTCAGAGGCAGCGCCATGCGGCGCAGTGTCGCAGAAACAGTCCTAATTGGGGCTGTTAGGAATCCGTTTCCGGTCGTACACTGACTCCCGATCGGCGCTACGGTGCCAGAGCACCCGATCTGGGAAGGGTTTCCACCCATGGATCTGCAGAGCATGTCCGATGTCGAGCTCGCCACGGCGGCCAGCTCGTCCGGCAACACCGCCGCCCGCGACGCCCTGATCACCCGCTACAGCTCGCTTGTGCGGGGGATTGCGCGGCGGTATGTGGGGCGGGGGTTTGGGTTTGAGGATGTGTGTCAGTCGGGGTATTTGGGGTTGATTCAGGCGGTGGATCGGTTTGATGCTTCGCGTGGTGTGCCGTTGGAGCGGTATGCGGCGCGGATGGTTGAGGGTGAGATCATGCATTTGTTTCGGGATCGGGGTTGGAGTGTGCGGGTGCCTCGGTCGTTGCAGGAGTTGTCGCGGCGGGTTGGTCCGGTGGGTGTGGGGTTGGCGCAGGTGTTGGGGCGTGAGCCGTCGAGTGAGGAGTTGGCGGAGGCTCTTGATGTGAGTGTGGAGTTGGTGTGTGAGGCGTTGGTGGTGCGGCGGGTGTATGTGGCGGAGTCGTTGTTTGGTCGGGGTGAGGATGGTCAGTGGGGGGTTGAGGTTGGGCCTGCGGGTGGGGTGTTGAGTGAGCTTGATCCGGGGTTTGTGGGGGTTGAGGATCGGGATCTGGTGGAGCGGGGGTTGCGGCGGTTGCCGGCGCGTGAGCGGCGGTTGTTGGAGTTGCGGTTTGGGGGTGAGTTGACGCAGTCGGAGATCGCGTCTGAGTTGGGTGTCAGTCAGATGCATGTCAGCCGGTTGTTGCGTGGCGCGTTGGCGAAGCTCCGCGGCGTGATCGACGCGGACGCCGCAACCGCAGCCTGAGCCTGCGCCCGAAGAGGTCGAGCTAGACCGCGGCGTACGTCTCGGCGAGCGGCTCGCGCAGCTTCGCCAGGGCGTCGCGCATCAGCCGCGAGACGTGCATCTGACTGATGCCCAGCTCCTCGCCGATCTGCGACTGCGTGAGCTCATCCTCGAACCGGAGCCGCAGGATCTCCCGTTGCCTAAGCGGAAGATACGCCATCGCGGCGCGGATCGCGTCGTCGTCCTCCACGTGGCCGAATCCGGCGTCTTCGCGTCCCAGCGTCCTGATCAGCGGCGAGTCGTCGTCCTCGGTGCTGCCGGGACGCGCATCGAGCGAGTCGGCCGCGTAGGCGCGCGCCGCGTGCTGTGCGTCGTCGATCGCCTGCGGGGTTTCGCCGCATGCGGCGGCGAGCTCGTCGGTCGTCGGCGCCCGGCCGAGCTGCTGAGCGAGATCCCGTTCAAGCACCGTCACCCGGCGGGAGAGCTCCTGCAGCGGCCGCGGCATGCGGACCGCCCAGCCGTGGTCGCGGAACAGGTGCATGATCTCGCCCTCGATCATCCTGGTCGCATATGCCCGAAGCGGGATACCGCGGGACGCGTCGTAGCGGTCAACCGCCTGGATCAGGCCGAGATAGCCGCACTGCACGAGGTCATCGTACGTGAAGCCGCGCTTGACGTAGCGGCCCGCGATCGAGCGGACGAGCCCGCTGTAGCGCATGATCAACTCGTCGCGGCCCGGCGCCGAACCAGTGCCAGTGTGGCCGACGAGGGCGGTATCCGAGGAGAGTCCGGGCTTCATCGAGAGCGTGCCTCCGCGCAGGGGACGATTCAGTTACATATACCCATTCGACCCTCGCGCCAAACGCGGGCTCTGGCGCCGGGTTTCGGCGGCGCGGCGGGGCGGGTACCGGCGGCTGCATGAACGAACCCCCTGAGCAGCCCACCCAGGCGTCCGAGGTGCCGACCACGCCTCCGCCCGTCGAGGTGCCGGTGCCGCAGCCCGAGCATCCGCCGGCCGACGACGACCCCGGCGATCCGCCGCAGCCCGCACCGGACTGATCACTCGGTGATGAAGCTGATGCTGCCGGAGGTCTCCAGCACGGCGTAGCGGACGCGGTCGAGCGTCGGGATGTTGTTCTGGCGCGCCTGCGCAGTTGCGAGGGTGACCGTGCCTGCGATGTCGATCGCTGCGTCTGAGCGGGATCCGCCCTAGCCGACGGCCAGTTCGGCGAGACGTGGATCCCCTGCTGCAAGAGGTCGCCGATCACCACCAGCAGCACGACGTCGAACGGCTCGAGCGAGGAGAGCTGCCGGCGGTTGACGATCCGCACCAGGATGACGACTAGCGGGAACAGGATCAGGCAGCGGAGGACGAGATCCATCAGGGAAGCACCGTGATGGTCGAGTGCTGGGTGAGCAGCGTCTGCGGGCCGTCGTCGAGTCGCAGCGTCTCCGGCCGGCGCCAGGCGAGGTTGGTCGGATTCACCGACCACTCGAACCAGACGGTCAGCGTCTGACGGGTCGCCAGCTGCGGGTAGACGAAGGTCGAGCCGCCGTCCGCGGGCGACTGGTCGGCCGGCGCCGGCTGCACGGAGTTGAGCGTCATGCCGTCGAACCAGCCACCGTCGAGCACGATCGTCGGATGGGCGATCGCGTCCCGTGCGGTGACGTCGACCCTGGTCTGGAAGATCAGCCCGCCGCGCAGCCGGTCCGGTGTGCTGACGCGCAGGTCGGCGACCTGTGACGAGGACTCGCGTGTGCTGGGCGACTGCCCGAACTGGTCGGTGGCGGCGAGCAGGATGAAGAGCACCAGCACGCCGGTGATGGCCCAGCGCAGCCAGATGACGACCCCCCAGTGCCAGCCCTCGAGGTCGCGGTGCCGCGCCAGCGACAGCTGTTCGAGCGGCTCTTCCTCGGTCGGCGTGCCCATGGTGCTCCCCGGAACTGCCCGACGTGACACCGACGCCAACCATTGGGGTGAGCCCCGATCCGCCCGCGGTGCGAGGATCGAAAGGCGTGCGGCGGCACGTTTCCCGCGCCTGCGGCGGGGGTACCGGACCGGCATGGCACAGACGCGGGAACCCCGGAGGATCGCCGACCTGATGGTCGACACCCGGACGCTCACCGAGCGTCTCGTGAAGCTCGAGATCGAGCGGGCGCGCGCCTCGTTCGCCCGGGCCGCCGGCCGTGCCGCGACCGGCGCGGGGCTTCTCGCCGCAGGCGCGCTGTTCGCGCTGATCGCCGTCGGCACAGGCACAGCCGCCGCGGTGCTCGGCCTGGCAACGGCGATGCCCGCCTGGGCGGCCGCCCTGATCGTCGCCGCGGTCGCCGTGGCGCTGGCCGTGCTGCTCGTGCTGCTCGGGAGGGCGCGGGTCCGGACGGCAACCGCAACCGCCCCGGAGGTGCTGGAACCGATCAAGGAGGACGCACGATGGCTAGCACACGAGAGCAGGCCGACATCGAACGGGACATCGAAGTGACCCGCGAGCAGCTCGCCCAGTCGATCGGCGCGCTCTCGGGACGTCTCGACCCGCGGCGCGGCATCCGCACCGTGGCGATCATCGGCGTCGCGGCAGCCGCCGCCGCCGCGGCCGTCGTCGGGTTCGTCATCTATCGACGCTGGTAGGCCGGTGTCCGAACACGTGCCCGACCATCCGACCGGCCCGTCCGACGCGCACCATCCGAAGGCTTCGCCGGATGCACCGGCCGCGAAGTCCGACAAGGTACATGAGCGGCGGAACCAGGTGACGGAGCATCAGCCGGACATGCCGCCGCCGGACGGCCCTCGCCAGGATCGCGACGTCTCCAACACCGCCGAGTTCCGCAAAACGTCGGCCGACGCCGTCTTCCCCGCGACCAGCCAGGACCTGCGGATCACCAAGGGCAGCGACCCGGCGGCACCGACGGCCGGCCTGCTCGCCGCCGCCGCCGGCACCCACGGCCATCTGACCGAGGCGGAGTACCGCGAGTTCTGCGAGCGGCACCCGGAGTGGGCGCCGGCCGAGGAGCTGATCGAGTCCTACGGCTCGTTCGACGCGGCTCTCGAGGCGGCCGGGATCGCGAGCTAACCGCCGCCGCGTCAGCCGGGAACGGTCATGTGCAGCCGCAGCACCGTGCCGTTCTCACCGGAGCGCAGCTGCGTGAGGTCGCACAGCTGGTTCGCGAGCCACAGCCCGCGGCCGTTGGCCGACTCCGCCGGCGGTCGCTGCCGTCCCGCGAGCGGGTCGTCGATCCGCCCCCGGTCGGCGACCTCGCAGACGATCCGGCTGGGCTCGCGCCACAGCCGCACGTCCGCCGGCCCGCCGCCGTGCAGGATCGCGTTCCCGGCCGCCTCGTTCACGGCGACCGTCAGATCGTCCGCGCGATACCCGACCAGGCCGGCAGCTTCGAGCTGCGGGTGCAGCCACCGCCGCAGCTCGCCGAGATCGCCGGCCGGCGAGAGCGTCGCAGCGGCATCCGGCGCAGGCGGCAGCGGATCGGCCTCGAGCGCCGCCAGCTCGCCGGCTGCGTACTCGGGGTTGCCGGCGCAGGCTCCATCGCGGATCAGCTCCGGGTGTGTGCGGTGGGAGCAAGCGATTGCGTGGCCGTCGAGGGCGGCGTCGTAGGGGCAGAGGATGCTGACTTCGGCATCCGCGAACGCCAGGTTGATCAGCGCCTCGTGCCGCGTCGCCTCCGCCGTCTCACGCGCCGTCCTCCCCCGCCAGATCGGCTCGCCGACCATCCGCGTACGCCGTCCCGGGTGCGCGTCGACGAAGTCCTGGATGGCCGAGATGATGCAGGCCGGGTTGCGGCCCACCTCGCGCATGTCGACCAGCCACGCGGTGGCCGCGCGCTCGCGGAGCCGGGACCGCAACCGACCCAGGCTCGGCTCGGGAAGGGCCACCATCGCAGGCTCGCCCTCCTCCAGTCCCTCCTCGACGAAGCGCGTGACCGTGTCGAGGAGCTGGCTGTCCGAGGAGTAGTAGAACGCCTGGTGTCGGAGCCTGTGCGTTGTGGTCATCGACCTCCCGCTCCAGGATCGAGCGTACCACGGGGCTCTGTCGTCAGACCGGGCGGATGACGACGATCGCGACGTCGTCCTGGGGCGGATCGGCCGAGAAGGCGTGGATGGTCTGCTCGATCACCGCGCACATCTCCTCTGCCGACGAGGCCGGCGGGGCGGCTGCCACGGCTGCGGCGAGTCCCTCCTCGCCCAGCATGCCGGTGCCGTCGCGGCGTTCCGTGACGCCGTCGGTGTAGAGCACCAGCGCGTCGCCGGGCGCCAGGTGGATCGGGTCGTCGGTCAGCGTCACCTCGTCGCGGACGCCGAGCAGCGTGCCGATGCTGCCCACTTCCTCGATCTCGCCCGTCGCGCGCCGCACAATCCCGGGCGGGTGGCCGCCGCGCGAGAGCCGCAGGTCGAGCCCGCCGTCGGGAGCCGGCTGGGCGTGGGCGTAGGCGGTCGTGCAGAACATGTCCTGGTCGCCGTGGCGCAGCATCTCCGAGTTCAGCACGCCCAGCACCCGGCTCGGCGTGGGCTCGTGCAGCGACGCCACCCGCAGCGTGTGACGGGCGAGCGCGGTCATCGACGCCGCGGGCGCGCCCTTGCCCGAGACGTCGCCGATGGCAGCGCCGAACGATCCGTCATCCATCACCCACACGTCATAGAAGTCGCCGCCCACCTCCACGGCCTGGCTGGCCGGCATGTACCGCGCGCCGACGTCGACTCCCGGAATCTCGGGCAGCCGCTCCGGCAGCAGGCTGCGCTGCAGCGTGGTGGCGATCTCGATCTGCGCGCGGTACAGCCGCGCGTTGTCGATCGCTAGCGCTGCGCGGTCGGCCAGGCCCTGTGCGGTTGCCAGATCCTGCTCGTCGTACCGGCGCTCGGAGATGTCCAGGATCAGCGTGATCGCCCCCAGCGTCCGGCCGCGGGCGACCAGCGGGACAATGATCAGCGAGCGCATCCCCAGCCGCTCGACCGCAGCCCGGTGATCCTCGTTGCGCGTCAGCCGGTCGAGGATCTCGTCGCTCAAGATCGGCACCAGCGTGGGGGTGCCGGTGCGCAGCACCTCGCCGACCGCGCTGTGCTCGTCGTCGGCATCGGCCGGGTACGCCTGCTCCAGCCGCGCGATCTGCGGCACCCGCTCGGGCTCGACGTGGACGGCGGCCAGCTGGTGCAGGCCGGTCGGCTCGAGCACGTCGACGATGCAGCAGTCGGCCAGCCGCGGGACGGCCAGGTTGGCCACCTCGGCGAGCGTCGCGCGGTAGTCCAGCGTGCGGGCGAAGACTGCGCCCGCCTCGGCCAGCAGGGCGAGCCGCTGCGCACGCCGGCCGCGCTCGGCGTCGAGCGCCGTGCGCTGCACCGCCTCCGCGCACTGGCGGGCGACGGCGGTCATGAACTCGACCTCCGATGTGCTGAGGGTGACATCCCGGTCGTAGCCCAGCGCGATGCCGCCGACCTCGCCCATCGGCAGGCAGACGAGGGCGGCCGAGCGTGCGGTGCCGGCCAGCTTGGGGTAGCGCCTGACCAGCTCGTCCGGGCCGTGGACGATCACCGGCTCCTGCCTGCGCACCGCCTCCGACAGCGGGTACCCGTCGGTGTTGGGGAAGACCGCCCAGTCGTTCTCGATCCTGGACGGGTAGCCGAGCGCGGCGACGATCCGGAAGACGCCGGCGCGCTCGTCGAGCGTCGCGATCACCGCCTGGTCGGCCTGGAACACATCCAGCCCGGGGTTTAGCGTGGCCTCGATCGCCTGCTGCTCGGTGCGCGCCGCCGCCAGTGCGGCCGACAAGGTCTGCAGGTGCTGCAGGCGCTCCCGCAGCCACTCGATGCCCACCCCGGATGGGTCAGCCGTCGCGCTCAACCGCATCAGTCTATGGGGTTTGCGCATCGTCCGCGCGGCCATCCGACGGGAACGGGTTTCTGACTCAAACCCCTACGGGTTTGGCGATCTGGGCAACGGGTACGTCACCCAGGATGCGGGTCTATGCGAGCGTCGTCACGTGGCTTCGGTGGCCGGCGTTGCTCGCCGCCGTCGCCGGCGCGGCGTGGATCGCGGCGCACACCGATCCGGCCGCCGAGGGCGACTCCGGGCTGATCTCGATGGTGCCGCAGGATTCGGCGGCAATCGCTGCGCAGCGCCGCGCGGCCGAGCTGTTCGACCTGCCGTTCGCCGCCGACGCCGTTGTCGTCCAGCGCAACCCCGACGGGCTGTCGCCGGCCGCGCAGCGCGCCGTCTACGACCAGGCCGTCGCCACCGATCGTGCGGCCGACGACGGCTCCGGCCCGCGGATGGTCGCGATCCCGATCGCGAACACGTTGGGGCTGGTGCCCGCGTCGCGAGAGTCGTCGACCACGGCGATCACCTATCTGGGATTCCCGGCCGACGTGTCGCTGGTCGACCGGGTCAGCGAGGCCGACCGCTACGCCGACCGCGCGGCGGCACACCCGGACGCGTCCGTCGTCGGCGTGACCGGCGCGCAGCCGGCGGAGCTACACGAGGGACGGCTGGTCGACAGCTCGCTCGAGCGGATCGAGATCGCCACGGTGCTGCTGATCCTGCTGATCGTCGGCGTAACGTTCCGGTCTGTCGTCGCCCCCGTGGCCGTGCTGGGCGTTGCCGGTCTGGCATACATTTCCGCGCTCGCGCTGCTCCGCTGGCTGGGGGAGCACGAGGGGCTGTCGCAGCCGGACAGCCTGCGGCCGTTGATGATCGCGCTCGTCCTGGGCATCGTCACCGACTACTGCATCTTCTACCTGAGTGCCGCGCGCTCGCGGCTGCGCGCGGGCGAGGAACGTCTCGATGCCGCGCGCCGGGCGACGGCCGAGATCACGCCCATGGTCCTGGCCAGCGGGCTGATCCTGGCGGTCGGCCTGGCCGGGCTGCGGATCTCGAGCGTCGGATTCTTCCGCGACCTCGGGCCTGGGCTGGCGGTGACCGTGGCGGTAGCGGTGGCGGCCTCGCTGCTGGTGATGCCGGCCGTGATCGCGATCGCCGGGCGCGCGCTGTTCTGGCCGCGGCATCTCGAGGCCGGTCCCGACGCGGACGAGGAGCGGTCGGGGAGGGTCGCACGGTTTGCCACCCGCAAGCCGGTCGCCTTCGTGATCGTCGGCGTCTGCGCCGCCGGCCTGGCCGTTGCGGCGTTCCAGTTGACCGGCCTGCGTCTGGGCTTCACGCCGATCCACGGGCTGCCGTCGTCGTCGGTCGAGCGGCGCGCGGCCGACGCAGCTGCGAAGGGCTTTGCGCCTGGCATGATCGCGCCGACGCAGATCCTCGTGGAGCGGCAGGGGCTGGACGGCGGGCTCGACCAGGTCGCGGCGCTCGAACGAGCGCTGCTCCGCGAGCCGGGGGTCGCCGCCGTTTTCGGGCCGAATGCGCTGGCGAGGATCGCCGGCAGCGACCCGTTCGTCTCCCGCAGCGGAGACGCCGTGCGCATGATCGTCGCCTTCGACTCCGACCCGCACGCCGCCACCGCCATCGATCAACTCGACCGGTTGCAGGCGGACATGCCGTCGATGCTCAGCGGCAGCGGTCTGTCTGACGCGCAGGTCAGCTATGCGGGCGACACGCCGCTGGCGGCCGAGACGGTCGACCGGTTGAAGGGCGACAGCGGGCGGATCGCCGCAGTCGTCATCCTGGCCAACCTCGTGCTGCTGATGATCTTCCTGCGGTCGGTGGTGGCGCCCCTGCTGCTGGTCGGGGCGAGCCTGCTGGCCGTCGCCGCGACCCTGGGCATCGCCGTCTGGATCCTGCAGGTGCAGCTGGGCGAGGACTGCCTGACCTACTTCGTCCCGTTCACGACCGGCGTGCTGCTGGTGTCGCTGGGGTCGGACTACAACGTGTTCGTCACCGGCAGCGTGTGGCGGGAGGCAGAGCGCCGGCCGCTGCCCGACGCGATCGCCCTGGCCGCGCCCAGGGCATCGCGGGCCATCCGCGCCGCCGGACTGACCCTTGCCGCAAGCTTCGCGCTGCTCGCCATCGTGCCGGTGCTGGCGTTCCGTGAGTTCGCCTTGATCATGGCCGTCGGCGTGCTGGTCGAGACGTTCGTCGTCCGGTCGCTGCTCGTCCCGGCCCTGGTCGCCCTGTTCGGCTATACGGCCGGGTGGCCGGGCCGCCGGATCCGCATGGGGTCGCGCGCCTCCCAGGAGGGGACGACATGAGCGAACCCCGCGACGACAGCACCGCGCCGACCACCGTCTCGGTGACCTCCCCGATCTCCAGCCGCCGGGTGGCGATGGAGACTCAGCCGCAGCGGGTCATGCTGGAGGTGCAGGCGCGCACGGTCGCGAAGGTGCTCGCGCTCGTCCTGGCGTTCTCGATCGTGGTGTCGCTGCTCGAGACCGTGCGCACCGTGATCGTCTGGTTCGGGATCGCCCTCTTCCTGGCGGTCGTCCTCAACCCGCTGGTCGCGTTCACCGAGCGCTGGATGCGCCGCAACATCGCGGTGGTCGTGGTGTTCATCAGCTTTGTGGTCGGCCTGCTCGCGGTACTGGCCGTGCTGGTCGGCCCGTTCGTCACCCAGATAGACAACATCGTCAACGACGCGCCGCATGCGGCCGACCGGCTCGCGAAGAATCCGCTGATCCACCGGCTGGATGAGCAGTACAACATCGTCGACAAGGCCAAGGAGCATGCGTCAGAGCTGCCGACCGTGGCGTTCGGCGCGGCCGGCTCTGTGATCTCGGGGGTCACCGAGACCGTGACGGTGCTGTTCCTGAGCGCGTTCATTCTGTTCGAGCTGCCGCGGATGACCGAGATCGTGCTCTCCCAGCTGCGGCCCGCAGGCGCAAACCGGGCGAGGGACATCGGAGCCCATATCAACCGCAGCGTCGGCGGCTACGTCGTCGGCAACCTGTTCATCTCGGTGATCGCCGGCGTGGTAGCGACGGCGACGGTCTGGGCGCTCGGTGTGCCGTATGCGCTGACGCTGGGGGTGGTGGTGGCCATCGGCGACCTGGTGCCACTGGTGGGCGCGACCGTTGCATCGATCATCGTGGTCGCCACGGCGTACTTCACGCAGGGCACCACAGCGGCGATCATCGTCTTCGTGGTCGTGATGGTGTACCAGCAGATCGAGAACCACGTCATCCAGCCGATCGTCTACCGCCACACCGTGCAGATCCCGTCGCTGGTCGTGCTGATCGCGGTGCTCGCCGGCGCTTCGGTGCTGGGCATCGTCGGGGCCCTGGTGGCGATCCCGATCGCGGGCACGGTGCAGGTCGTGGTCAAGGATCTGCTGGAGGAGCGGGCGAAGCGGATCGCCACCGAGTCCGCCCCTGACGAGGCGGTGACGGCCGCCGGGTGAAAGCCGGTTGCCGGAGGTGACTATGCTGCGTCGGGGTATGGCTGCTGGACACGACCAGCGCGTCTCGGCCCGTGCGCGGGCCCGGGCGGAGGCGCTGATCCGGGCGTCGCAGCGCACCACGACCACGGTCGTGCTGGCGTGCCTGTTCGGTTCGGCTGTCCAGCTGGGATTCGCCGTGTTCTGGCGGGTCGCCAACGACTTCGGCTGGAACGGCATCACGGGCGTCGCCGGGGTGCTGGTGCCGATCGTCGTGGCGATCATCGCCGGCCGATGGCCGGGGGCGCTGGTGGGGCTGATCGGCGGCGTGCTGTTCGTCGTCATCGTCGCCCAGCATGCTGTGCGCGAGCCGGTGCTGGGCGGCGCCTTGGTTGTGCTGCTCTGGACGCTCCTGCCGTTCGGCGTCGGCGTGGCCTTCGACAGCCTGCGCCGCAGCCTGTCCGCCGCGTTTGACGAGCTGGAGCATGCCCGCGACGCCGCCGAACGCTCGGAGCAGGCCTCGCTGCGGCTCGGTGCGTTCTCCCGTGCGCTGGCCGGAGCGCGGACGACGGCCGATGTCGCCCGGGCGGTGGCCGATGAGGGCGCCGCCGCCTGCGGTGCCCGGGCGGCGACGGTGCTTGCGCCCACCGCCGAGCCGGGCTCGCTGCGCCGCATGGCGGTCAGCCGGCTGCCCGCCGAGTTGATGCGACCGGCGCCCGACGTCTACGCCGCCGACCACCCGATCGTCGCCACGCAGGCGCTGCTCGAGCGGCGGCTCGTCGTCGTCCGCGGCCGCGACGAGATCCGCCGCCGGTTCCCGGTGTCCGACGCGTTCTGGGGCGCCGAGCCGATCGAGGCGATCGTGGCACTGCCGCTCGAGTTCGGCGACCTGCTGGGCGTGATCACGTTCTCGTTCGAACATCCGGCCGCGGCCGGCGACGACCGGCTCGTGTTCTTCCAGGAGCTGGCACGCGAGGCCGCGGAGGCGCTCGAACGCGCTCGCCTGTTCGAGGCCAGCGAGGAGAGCCGCGAACGGATGGAGACGCTGGTCGAGACCTCCCCGCTGCCGGTGTACGCGTTCGACGTCGGGGGAGTGACGACGCTCTGGAACCCGGCCGCCGAAGAGCTCTACGGCTGGCCCGCTGCCGAGACGCTGGGCCGCCCCGTGCCCCTGTTCGACGAGCAGGGCAGCCGCATCATGTCCGACGACGCGATTGCGGCGCTGCGCGGCGCGGCGCTGCACAACGCGCCGATGCGCCATCGCCGGCGTGACGGCAGCGTGGTCGACCTGCTGGTCACGCTGGGGCCGCTGGAGGACCGCGCGGGCGACGTGCACGAGGTGTTCGGGTTCGCCGTCGACGTCACGGAACGGGCGGCGCTCGAGCGGCGGACGGCGGAGGCGCACCAGCGCGAGCGGACGCTCCGCCAGATCGTCGAGGCGGCGCTCCCGCAGCGCGATCTGGACGCCCTGCTGGCCGGGCTGGTGGAGCGGGTGGCCGCGACGTTCGAGGCCGACCGCGCCGTCCTGCTCCTGCTCGAGGACGGCGTGCTGCGGGTGCGGGCGTCGCACAACGTCGACCCCGCCGACGCCGCCGAGGTGCACGTCCCGCTCGGGACCGGCTTCGCGGGCCGGGTGGCCGCGACCCGCCGCCCGTGGGTGGTCGGCGACCTGTCCCAGATCGACGTGATCAGCAGCTACCTCTCCCGGGCGGGCGGCTCGATCGCCGGCGTGCCACTGATCGCGGCGGGCGAGGTGATCGGCGTGCTCCACGTCTCGAGCAACAGCACCCACCGGTTCTCGGGCACCGACCTGCGGCTGCTGGAGTTCGTCGCTGAGCGCGCCGCCCAGGCGATCCGCGACTCGCGGCTGGGCGAGACGGAACGGTCGACCGCCGTGGAGCTGCAGCGCTCGCTGCTGCCCACACGGCTGCCCGAGATCTCCGGCGCCGAGGTGGCGGCGACCTACCGGCCGGCGGTGGAGGGGACGATGGTCGGCGGCGACTTCTACGACGTCGTCGCCGTGGGCGACAACCACTGGGTGATCGCCGTTGGCGACGTCTCCGGCAAGGGTCCGCCGGCCGCGGCGCTGACCGCCGCCCTGCGCTACACGATCCGCGCTTCGGCGCTCCGCGGCGACACGCTGGCAGAGACCGTGATCCTGGCGTCCGAGGCGCTGCGGGAGACGGCCGGGCCGGGCGAGCGCCACTTCGCGACCCTGATCCTGGCCGCGCTCACGCCGAACGGCGCAGGGCACGAGGTCGAGCTCGCGCGCGCCGGGCATCCCCCGGCGCTGGTCGTTCGGGCCTCGGGCCTGTTCGAGCGGCACGAGCCCGCGGGCACGCTGCTCGGGCTCGACCGGCCAAAGCCGATCGACGTCGGGCGGACGACGCTCCTGCCGGGCGACACGATCGTCCTGGTCACCGACGGCGTCACCGAGGCGTGGCCGACCGAAGGCGGCTACGAGCAGGCGGTGGCGGCGGCCGTGTCGGACGCCGGCGATGACCTGAACGGTGCGATCGACCGGCTCGCGCGCACGGCGGCCGACCTGCGCACGCGGGCCGACGACATCGCGATCGTCGCCCTCCGGCTGCTCTAGTCTCCCGGCATGGCGGAGCCTCCGCAGGAGGATGTCGAGCGGCTGTACGGCCTCGATCTGGACGAGTTCATCGCCGCCCGCGACGCGACCGCCCGGCGCCTGCGCAGCGATGGACGGCGCGAGGAGGCGGACGGCGTGAAGGCGCTCCGCAAGCCGTCCAATTCGGCGTGGATCGTCAACCGCCTCACCCGCGCCGAACCGGTGGTCGTCGACGAGCTGCTGGCGGCGGGCGGACGGCTGCGGGACATCCAGCTGGGTGGCGGTGGCGGCGGCGACCTGCGCGAGGCGATGGATGACGAGCGTCGTGCGCTCGACCGCGCGATGCGCAACGCCGAGGAGATCGCCACCCATGCGAATCTGGCCTCGCGGGCGACGCTCGACCGCGTGCGCGACACGCTCCACCTGGCCGCGCTCGACCCGAACGTCGGCGCCGAGGCCGAGCGGGGCGTGCTCGTCAAGGAGGGTCGCGCGACGGGGTTCACCGACCTCGCCGTGTTCGCGCCGTCGCCGGCCCCGAGCCGCAAGGCCGCGCCGTCGACGAAGCCGGCGGCGAAGACGTCGCCGGCCGACGCGCGCAAGGCGGCAGCTGCCGAGCGGGCGGCGGCGCGGGAACGCGAGCGGCGCGAGAAGGCGGTCGCGAAGGCCCGCGACCGGCTGGCCGCCGCGGAGAAGCAGCTGGCGGCGGCGGAGCGCGACGCCGACCGCGCCCGGGCCGCGCTGGAGAAGGCCGAGCGGGCGGCCGGCACGGCGCGCGGCGTGCGCGACGACGCCCAGGCGCAGCTGGCCGAGCTCGACGGCTGACCGTCAGCGGGCGCGCTGGGCGATGGTGACGCCGGCCAGGATGGCGGCCGACGCGGCGATCAGCGGCGCGGTGAAGTCCTCGCCCAGCAGCAGGGCGGCCAGCACGAGCCCCGAGAACGGCTGCAGGAACTGGATTGTGGCGATCCTGGCGATGCCGCCGTGCGCCAGCGCCCAGTACCACCCGACGTAGCCGACTATCGACGTCACCGTGGCCAGGAAGATGACCGCCGCCCACGGGCCGGGGTCGGCGTGCGGGATCCCGTCGGCGGCAAGGTCGCCGACCACCACGGGTGCGATCACGAGCAGACCGATCGCAACCCCCCAGAAGGTGGTGGCCAGGCTGTTGTACCCGGTCTGCCCGAGCCGCGCACCGGCCACGTAGCCGAGGGCGACGACCAGCACCGACACGGCGATCAGCAGGTCGCCGGACAGGCTGGTGTGCGCGCCGCCTCCGCCGGCGCGGAACGCGACCAGCACGACCTCGCCTGCGAGCGCCACGGCCGACCCGACCACCCATCCCCGCACCGGGCGGCGGCGTGCCAGGAGCGCCGCGTAGGCGCCGGTGAAGATCGGCAGCGAGGCGAGGATCATCCCGCCGTGCATGGCCGACGTGCGCTGCTGGCCGAACGTGAAGAGCAGCGGGAACAGGACGAAGCCCGACAGCGCGGACACCAGCAGCAGCTTGCGTCCGCCCGGCGATGCCGGGAGCGCCTGGCGGGTTGCGGCCAGCACCGCGCCTCCCAGCAGCCCGGCCATCGAGGTGCGCAGGACGGCGACCGTCAGCGGATCGAAATCGCGCACGGCGATCCGCGTGAGCACCGGTGTCGCGCCCCAGAATGTCATCACGGCGACGGCGACCACGATCGGCACGACGGGAAGATCCCGCCGCCCGCCGCCGTCACGATTGCGGTAGGAATCGCCATCTTCCAGGGAGACAACCATGTCGTGTTCGCTCACATCAGCTCGCATCGCGCTGGCGGCCGCGCTCGCATCCTCTGCGCTCGTGCTCGCCGCGCCGGCGATGGCCGACCAGGCGGTGCTCCCGTCGGCGCACCACAGCCAGGCGACCGCCCAGCCGGCGACGGATCAACAGGTGCTCCCGTCGGCGCACCACGGCCAGACGTCCGCCCAGCTTCCGGCTCCGGCGGTCCAGCAGTCATCGAACGGTTCGTCGTGGAACGACGTGGCGACGGTGGCCGCGGCCGCACTGCTCGGCTCGGGGATCACGCTCGGTGCGATGACCCTGTGGCGGCGCCGCGACCAGCCGGTGTCCGCCTAGACGCAATCATCTAGAGACCGCGCTCGCGGCGCTCCTCCTCCTCGACGGTGCGCTCCGCGGTGGGGACGGCTTCGAGCCGGGCGTCGGGAATCGGCTGGCCGCTCTCGATCGACACGCCGAAGCTCCCCTCGCGGAGCCGCTCCTCGGCGCGCTCGACGGCGGCCAGCTGGTTTCGCAGCTCCTCCATCCGGCCCGCGTCGAGCTCCTCCTGGTAGAGGTCGGAGGCGTCGTCGGCGAGGTCGGTGGTGGACAGCTCGTCGGCGGGCTCGATGCCGAGCCCGGCGAGCTCGTCCGTGATCCGCTGGCGTTCCGCACTGAGTAGCTCGGCTGCTCGTTCGTCGTCCACCGGCATGTCCTTCGGTCGGCGCAACAACGGGGTCTGACCCCTTTGTTGCATGGGGTGTGCACGGCCGGAGCCACGTTAGGCGATCGTGCCGCCGGCGCGCAAACCGGTGCTACAGCAGCACGCCCGGTGGCTCGGCCAGCCCGGGGTGTGCGTCGGCGAATGCGCGCGATCGGGCGACGGTGCGCATCCACTCGTAGTGCAGCTGCTTGGTGACCACGGACACGACGCCCGCGCGCCGCATTCGCTCGAGGCCGGCGCCGTGCGCGGTGCCCGGTGAGCCGACGGCGTCCTCGACGACCACCGCCCGTCGGCCCGAGTCGAGCAGGCCGAGCGCCGAGTGGGCGACGCAGACGTCGGTCTCCAGGCCCGTCAGCACCACAGTCTCGCGGCCGGTGTCGCGGACGGCGGCGCCGGCCAGCGGATCGTCCGCCAGGCCGAACACCTCCTTGCGGACCGCCGTGTGCCCGGCGAGCCGGGGATCGAGGGGCCCCCAGGTCTCGGGCGACTCGACGGTGGCGATCACCGGGATCGCGCAGAACTGCGCGCTCATGGCCAGGAACGCGATGCGCCGCACGATGTCCTCGCCGTCTTCCACCCGGGCCAGGAATCCCGGCTGGACGTCGATCACGGCGAGCACGCAGTCGTCCGGGTCGATCAGATGTCCCATCCGTCCGATCCTACGCCGGTAGGGTGATGCGATGGACGCCGAGGCCATCGACCACCATCTCCAGCAGCGCGCCGACGAGGACGAGTTCTCCGGCGTGATCCGCGTCGAGCAGTCCGGAAAGGTGCTGCTCGAGCGCGGCTACGGGCTGGCCAGCCGGACGTGGGGCGTGCCGTGCCGGCCCGAGCACCGGTTCGACACCGCGTCGATCACGAAGGTGTTCACCGCGGTCGCGGTGCTCCAGCAGGTCGAGGCAGGCGCGTTCGCGCTGGACAGCTCGGTCGTCGGCTACCTGGGCCTCGAGGGCACCCGTGTGGCTCCCGAGGTGACGCCGTACCACCTGCTCACCCACACCTCCGGCATCGGCGACGACGCCGACGAGGAGGACGGCGTGGAGTACGAGACGCTGTTCGTCGAGAGGCCGAACTACTCGATCGCCGAGACCGCCGATTTCCTGCCCCAGTGTGCGTACAACGAGCCGAAGTTCGCGCCCGGCGAGGGCACCCGCTACTGCAACTGCTCCTACGTGCTGCTCGGCCTGATGGTGGAGCGTGCGTCGGGCATGCCCTACCGCGAGTACGTGATGCGTCACGTGTTCGGGCCGGCCGGGATGGAGCGCTCCGGCTTCTTCCGGATGGACCGGATCGAGCCGGACGTCGCCGAGGGCGCCGATCCGGTGACCGACGACGCCGGGGCCGTGGTCGGCTGGCGGCGCGGCATCTACAGCTATCCGCCGGTCGGGTCGCCGGACGGCGGCGCGCACGTGACGGCCGGTGACCTGACCGCGTTCCACCGCGCGCTGCGCGACGGGCGGCTGCTGGGGCCGGAGTCGACGGCCGCGATCCTGGAGCCCAAGGAGGACTACAAAGCGATGCCGGGCGGCATGCACCGCACCGGCTTCGGCTTCGAGTTCGAGGTCGACGCGGGCGGCGACGTCGTCAGCTGGTGGAAGGAGGGCATCAACGTCGGCGTCAGCGGCGTGCTCTCCCACTGGCCCCGCTCCGATGTCACCTTCGCCCTGCTGAGCAACCGCCAGGAGGGCGCCTGGGGGCCGATCGAGGCGATCGAGCAGATCATCCGCGCGGATCCCGGGACGACCTAGGGCCGAGGTGGGGGCGGGTCGCCGACCTCCGGCTCGTCGCGCCCGCGGCGGGTCTGCCGCCACGGCCGGAACTCGCGGAAGTTGGGGCCGACCAGCCGCCACGCCGTCACCAGGCCGGCGACGACGACGATCGCGATCACGATCCAGATCATTGCGCTCATTGACCGTGCATACCCGCGGACGCCCCGGACGAACCCACCGTCGGTGTTTCGGCCGGCGCGGCGAGGGCACCGGACAGGCATGACCGCGTCGCACGGCCGGAGTCTCCACTCGCTGCGGCAGGAGGCGGCCGGGTGCCGGCGCTGCGATCTGTGGCAAAGCGCCACGCAGACCGTGTTCGGCGAGGGTCCGAAAGGCGCCGAAGTCGTGATGGTCGGCGAGCAGCCGGGCGACCGGGAAGATGTCGAGGGCAGGCCGTTCGTCGGGCCGGCGGGCCGCGTGCTGGACGACGCGATGCGCGAGGCGGGCATCGACCGGTCGGCGGTCTACCTGACGAACGCGGTCAAGCACTTCCGCTTCGAGCAGCGAGGCAAGCGGCGGATCCACAAGACGCCGGCGGGCCGGCAGGTCACCGCCTGCATGCCGTGGTTCTGGGCGGCAGCTCGACGCGCTTTCACCGCGGGTCGTGGTGTTGCTGGGGGCGGTCGCCGCGAAGGCCGTGATGGGCGCCGACTTTCGCGTGTCCAGACAACATGGGACGACGCTGCCGGGTCCGGGCGAGACGACCGTGCTGGCCACGGCGCACCCCTCGTCCGTGCTGCGAGCCGGCGATCAGCGCGAACGGCGAATGGCCGAACTGGTCGCCGATCTCGCTGTCGTCCCCACGCTGCTCTAGACGCCGGGATCGATCTGCGAGCGGTGCCACCTGCCGATGCGGCGGGCCTTCCCGCCCAGCGGATCGCCGGGGCCGAATACGAGCAGGATGTACTCCGGATCGTCGGGGTCGGGCTCCAGCCACTCGTGCCAGAGGGGTACCCCACGGGAGGTCGTCTCGGTGCGCAGCGCTTCGTGCTCCGCACGGTCGGGGTGGGAGTTCCACGCCCGCTCGATCAGCTGGGCGGCACCATCCGATGTGGCTGCGAGGCCGTGAACCTCGATATGTGCCAGCTCCATCATCATGCTCCAAAGTATACCGTACTACGGTGTATTTCGCCAGGAAGCGGCAGGGGTGGGCCGGGGAGTGACGAACACGGCGCGGTGCCGGACACGCCACGCATCGGACGCGAGCAGCTGGCGGACGTCGCGCGGTTCCGGCTCGCGCTGCGCCACTTCGAGCACCGCACCGCCCAGGCGGTCAAGCGATGCGGGCTGACGCCGCAGCGCTACCTGCTGCTGCTGCTCGTCGAGACCACCCGCGAGCGTGGCGGTGCCACAGTGTCCAGCATCGCCCGCGACCTGGAGATGCCGCAGACCACGGTCACCGATCTGGTGGCGCGCGCCGTCGACATCGGCCTGCTCGACCGCACCGCGGGCGCCGACGGCCGGGTCAGCCATATCCGGGTGACGGCGGAGGGCCGGCGGCGGCTGCTGGACGCCGTCGATGCGCTCCGGGCGGAGCGGTCGCAGCTCCGCCAGACGCTGGTCGAGCTGACGAACCTGATCTGACAGCCGCCGGCCGGATGCCCCGTCCGGGGGTATTCGGCGGTCGCTCGGCCCTGTACAGGAGAGAGCAGTCGGCAAGTTGTTCCGATCGTTACGTGACGATCGCAAACAAGTCGTTCTCGGGGGAGATGATGGGTCAGATCACGTGGGACCGCAGGTGCCTGCTGTTGACCAACCACGCGTTGGTGATGGCGGTGATCGCCGCGGACCCCACGGTCCGCGTGAAGGAGATCGCCGAGCGCGTCGAGGTGTCCGAACGCGCCGTCGAGTCGCTGTTGAACGACCTGACCGACGTCGGGTTCATCTCGCGCCGGCGGGTGGGCCGCCGGAACGTCTACGAGGTGCACGAACAGATGCAGCTGCGCCATCCGCTGGTCGAGCATGCGCGGGTGGGCGACCTGCTGGCGGCGCTTGGTCCGCGGCTCCGGCGGAGAAGCCTGAAGTGAGCTTCGGGCATGGGGCTTCGGCGCCCGGATCGGCGGAAAACATCGTCGCTTGTGCAGGCGACAGCGATATGGCAATGGTGAGATCGCACATGAGTTCGACGACCAAGGGGGTCATGATGAAACGAACTCTGGTTTCTGCGATCATCGCCTCGCTGCTGGTGTTCGTGTCAGCGGGTGCCGCCGCCACCTACGGCGTGCACTACGCGCGGTCTCACGGGTCTGCCTGCCCGTCCGGCGCAGCCGCCAGCACGACCCCGGACGTCGCTTCGGCGCACGTCCGCGCTGGCTCACGCCGCTCGACCGCCGACACGGCGAAGCACCATCGGGCGACCCGGCGAGACCACCCGCTGGTGACGGTTCGCAGCACCGCCGCCGCCGGGCGGACGACCACGACCGTGCAGACGCCGGACGGCACCGGCGGCGTCACCCAGACGCCCGCCGGAGGGACTGCCGGAACCGGTGTCGCGGTTGGCGTCGCGGGGACCAGTGTGAACGTCGGAACCGGCGGTCGGGGAACGACCGTCGACGTGCACGTCGGTGTCGATCCACCCGTTCTCCGGGACATCCTCCACCTCCCGGACAGACTCCTCGGGGGCATCGCGCCGTAGCACCGCCACCACGGGGCGGGGGCCCGGGCCGGTACTCGACCGGGCCCCCACCCAGCTTTGCCATGCCAACGAACGGGGTGAGAGATGTCGGTGAGTCGTGAGAGGCGTCGCGCGTGGCGCGACCGCCCGGGGATCTGCGAGCGAATCCTGGTCGTCGACGGCGACGGGGAGATGGCCGATGCGACCGGGCTCGCACTGCTGTCCAACGGATATGAGGTCGGCATCGCGACGAGCGCCCGCCGGGCGCGCGCCTTGCTCGACGAGGAGCAGTTCGAGCTCGTGCTGTGCGAGGTGCGGCTGCCCGGCGAGTGCGGGCTCGGCCTCGTCCAGGAGCTGCACCGCACCCGCCCGGACGTCGCCGTGGTCGTCACCACGGAGGTCGACGACGTCGCGGTCGCCGAGGAGGCGCTGGACGCCGGCGCGCTGGACTACGTCGTCAAGCCGTCGCGTCCGAACGACCTGCTCGTGACCATCGCCTGTGCGCTGCGCCGCCGGCACGAGCTGCTCCGATCGTCCGTCGCGATGGAGCGCGCGTCCTCGGAGATCGACCGGCAGGGCAGGCTGCTCGAGGCCGCCCAGCTGGACGCCGTGGAGCGGCTCGCCCGGGCGGTGGAGCTGCGGGACGACCACCTGCGGGGACACCACGGCCGGGTCGCCCACGCGACCGGGCAGCTTGCGCGGACGATCGGCATGCCCGATGCGCAGAGCGACCTGATCGCCGCGGCCGGCCTGCTGCACGACGTCGGCAAGATCGGCATCCCCGACCGCATCCTGGCCAAACCGGGGCCGCTGACCGAGACCGAGCGCGGGATCGTTCAGTGCCACACGACGATCGGCCATGCGCTGCTCGCCGGCTCCTGTCACCCGGTGCTGAAGATGGCTGCAGAGATCGCACTGCATCATCACGAGCGGCTCGACGGTAGCGGATACCCGCACGGGCTGCGCGGGACGGCGATTCCGCTCGAGTCGCGGATGGTGGCGATCGCCGACGCGTTCGATGCCATGACCAGCGAGCGCCCGTACCGCGCTGCGCGCTCGGCGGACGAGGCGCTGGCCGTGATCCGCGCGTCCGCCGGCGAGCTGTTCGACGCCGAGCTCGTCGACGCGTTCGCCTCGGTGGCCGTGTGCGGGTCAGACGTGCGACAGCGCGACGTCCAGGGGACGTGGGACGCGATCCAGCTCGAGCGCCTGCACCAGCAGCCGGGCGTATCGCACCTTGCGGCTGCCGCCGCTGCCCATGAACCTGCGGAGCTGCTCGTGCAACGGCCGGCCCCTCCACGCAGGCTGTTTCTGCAGCGTGCGGAACGGCCCCAGGTCGCCCTGGACGGCTAGCACCTGCTCGACCTCTCCGGGCCCGAGCGCGCGGATCAGCTCGTCCTCGAGATCGGCGTCGCAGACGCCGAAGCCCAGCAGCTCCATCCCCTCGCGGGTCAGGTCGGAGCCGAGGCCTGCGCGCTCCAGGCCGAGCCGGTAGTCGCGCTCCTCGGCTGCGTCGCACATCCCGGCGAGCCGGATGTCCAGGCCGTCGGGCCCATACCGGCTCAGGTAGCGACCGATCGCCTGGGCGCCGCCGATCGGCACCACGGCAACGCCCTCGGCCGCCAGGTCGCGGCCGCGGGCCTGGGGCACGGCTTCCACGGCTCGCTGGTCGCTGGCTCCCTCGACGAGGATCACAGCCTGCTGGTGCATGCCCGTATCATTTCCTCCAATGGCCGAAACCGCGAGAGTCGAGGTGGAGGCGGCCGGGCGCACGATCTCGGTCTCCAGCCCGAGCAAGGTGTTCTTCCCCGAGCGGGGCGAGACCAAGCTCGACCTCGTCCGCTACTACCTGGCCGTCGAGGAGCCGCTGATGCGCGCGATGCGGCGGCCGGCCGGTGCTGCTGCAGCGGTTCCCCGAACGGCGCCGGGCGGCAAGTCGTTCTTCCAGAAGCGGGTGCCCGAGAACGCGCCCGGAGTGGCTGCAGACGACGACGGTCGTCGACGCCGAACGGCACGACGTCGCGACGCGCTGGTGGCGGCCGACATCGCCCACGTGGTGTGGGCGGTCAACCTCGGGCTGCCTCGGCTTCCACGTGTGGCCGTACCGCGCCGACGACCCCGAGCACGCCGACGAGCTGCGCATCGACCTCGACCCGTCGCCCGGCGTGACCTTCGCGATGGTGCGGGAGGCGGCGCCGCGAGGTGCGGGCGCTGCTCGACGAGCTCGGCATCGACGGCTACCCGAAGACCACCGGCAACCGCGGCATCCACATCTACGTGCGGCTGCGAGCCGGAGCTGGACGACTCCTACGCGGTGCGCGCCGGCCGCGGTGGCGCGTGGCCCGCGAGCTCGAGCGCCGCCGGCCCGACCTGATCACCGCGGCGTGGTGGAAGGAGGAGCGCGGCGACGCGGGTCTTCATCGACTTCAACCAGAACGCGCCGCACAAGACGGTGTTCGGCGCGTGGTCGGTGCGGGCCCGGCCCGGCGCCCAGGTGTCGACGCCGTTCGCCTGGGACGAGCTCGACGACGATCGAGCCCGACGAGCTGACCATCGCGCACCGTGCCCGGCGCGGGTGGCGGCGCACGGCGACCCGTGGGCGGCGATGGACGACGACGCCGCAGTCGCTCGAGCCGCTGCTCGAGCTGCACGAGCGCGACCTGGCCGCCGGGCTGCATGGACGCGCCGTGGCCGCCGGTCTACCCGAAGATGCCCGAACGAGCCGCCCCGCGTCGCGCCCAGCCGGGCGCGCAAGCCCGCCGACTGATCCCTAGTCCCGTGCTCCGTACTCGACGCGGGGAAGGGCCAGTCGCGCTCGAGCCAATCCACACCGCGTGGTACAGCGGGGCATCGAGGTCGGCCGGGCCTCGGTCACCCAGGAGCTGACGTTGGCCGCGCTTGGGTCGCCCGCGAGCGGGTAGATGTAGACGCAGCCGACGACGTCGTCATCCGGATCGAGCACCGTGTACGTGAACCCGCGGCGCGTCTGGAAGTCCTTGTCGTGCCGGATCAAGTCGGCCAGGTTCTGGTCGAGTGTCATCTCGTGGGGCCAGTTGCCCGCTCGAACCCCGGAGTCCGATGGATGTGCTCCATCGACGCGGACCACGCCGCGTGGTCGCGGGCGTTGTGCTCGCCGGTCAGGGGCTCCAGCCGGAACCCGGGGCCGTCGAGCGCGATCGGCGGCTCGAAATCCTCGGGGACGAAGGACGGTTCGGTCATGGCGGCAGCTTACCGGTGCGTAGACTCGTCTGCGATGACGGTCGCGCTAGGACTGTTCGCGGCTGTCGGGTGGGCGTTCGTGACCCTCCGGCTGGCGAGCGTCAGCCGCGGCCTCGACCCGGCGGTGGGGATGTTCGTGCTGCTCGGGGGAAGCCGGTGCTGACGGCGCCGCTGGGGCTCGCGCTGGACGGCGTGCCGCCTGCACACAGCCGCGGGCTGGCGGCCGCAGCTGCCGCCGGGCTGCTCGAGATGAGCGGCTTCCTCTGCTACCTGCGGGCCGTACAGCGGGGCTCGATGGCGGTGATCGCGCCGCTGATCGGGCTCGAGGGCGGCGTCGCCGCGGTGATCGCGGTGATCGGCGGCGAGGCCGTCAGCGCGACTCTGGCCGTCGGCATCGTGATGGCCACGCTGGGGGCGTCACTGGCATGCGCGGCTCCCGGCGAGCGGACCGCTGCAGGCGCCGGGTGGGCGCTGCTCGCCGGCCTGCAGTTCGGCGTCATGCTCACCCTGTTCGGCGCCACGGACGAGCTCGGTGCGTTCAACGCCGTCACCGTCGCCCGGCTGACCGCGCTCGCCGTGCTGCTGCCGGTGCTCGCCGTCCGCGGCTGGCAGCCGACGCCCCGGCCGGTGCTCCGGCGGATCGCCGAGTGCGGGCTGGTGGACGCGGTCTCCTTCGGCGCGTTTGCCGCAGCCGCCGCGCGCGGCCCGGTCAGCGTCGCGTCAGTGTGCGCCGCGCAGTTCTCGACCGTCAGCGTGATCGTTGCGATCATCGTGCTCCGCGAGCGCCCAGCGCCCGTGCAGCTGGTCGGCATCGGGCTGACGCTGGTCGGGACGACGGTGCTGGCGGCGGTATGAGGGGTGGGGTGGCACTGCTACCGACCGACGAACACGATCTCGAAGCGGAAGAGCCGGGCGTTCAGGCTGGCTCGCTGCCCTGCAGTACCTCGACGTGTACCGTCTGACCGGCTCCTTTTCTCTTTTTCCCGAGGGCGGCGAACAGTGCGATCAGGGCGAAGATCATCGCCGCGGACGGTCGCGGAACGCGGAATCTGGTCACGTTTCTCCCTTGTAGACGCCGAAGCTCACCACTGCACCGGTGCCCGGCGTACACTCGGCCAGCCCCGGGAGGGGGGTTCCCGTGTCACCCGAAATCGAGCGCAGCACCGATCCCGGCATCCGGCGGCTCCTCAGCGAGCGGATCGACGCACACAACCTGGAGACAACCGGGATCCGGGACTGGCACCCGCTGACGTTCATCGTCCGCGACGGGGACGGCGAGCTGGCCGGCGGCGTCGAAGGCTGGGAGTGGGGCGGAACCTGCTTCGTGAACTCGCTGTGGGTGCGCGACGACCGCCGCGGCGCCGGGCTCGGCACGGCGCTGATGGACGCGATGGAGGCCGATGCACGGCGGCTCGGCTGCACCCTGATGGTGCTCGAGACGCACAGCTTCCAGGCCCCAGGGTTCTACGAGCGGCGCGGGTTCGCCCGTGCGGGCGAGGTCGCCGGCTACCCGCGCGGGGAGGCGTTCATCCTGATGGCGAAGCCGCTCGGCGGCTAGTCGGGTCGCCGGCCGGCGGCCGGCGCATCCTTGAGATCCGGCTCCGCATCCTCGGGCAGCTCGGGGCCGCCGTCGGTGGTCGCGTCCGCGGCGTCGCCTCCCGCCGGGTCGATGCCGTCCTCGGTGGCCGGCTCGTCGGAGCCGGTCGTCTCACCCAGGACGTCGCTGCCCAGCCGCGGGTCGTCCGCCAGCTGCTCGGGCGACGCGTCGGAACCGCGCAGCTCAGCCGGGACGATGCCCTCGGCCGCAGTCTCGGCCCAGGGACCCTTCTCGCGCAGCTCGGCGTCGTCAGGCGTCGTGCCGCCGCGCTGCTCGCTCGGCTTGACCTGCTGCTCGTCGTTCTCGGTCATGTGCCGGCGATACCCCGCACGGCCGCCGCTCAACCGTCGGTGCCTTCCGCTTCCCCGACGGCGGCGCCTGGCGGAACGCGCGCTCGAGCTGGTCTGCCACGCAGTCCTCGACCCGCCGCTCGAAATCCTTGGCCGCGCGGTCGATCCGCTTGTCGGGGGGCTGGTAGCCATGCTCGAGTGTCTCGAGAGGCGACGCCGCCGTCCGCCGCAAGGGCGGAAACTCCTTTGCCAGGCCGGGCGCCACCAGTTGGTAGACCGGCTCGGGGCCGTCCATGTCCGGCAGACTGGTCGAGCCGAGCTCGATCGCCTCGGCCCGCGAGATCCCCCGGGTCGTCTCGGTCATCAGCACCTGCCCGCCGTGTCCCGCGGCGCACAGCCGCGCCGCTCGCACGACGTCGATGCCGGTGTAGCCGCCATCCGAGGTGCGGTGCGGCTCGCCGGTGTGCAGCGCCATCCGCACCCGAACCTTGGTGCCGTCGGGCCACTGCTCGAGCGCGTGGCCGCGCTGCGCCGCGATGGCGGCGGCTACGCCGGCCGGCGCCGAGCGGAAGGCGGCGAACATCGCGTCGCCCTGGCAGTCGACGACGACGCCGTTGCCCCCGGCGATCGCCTCGCGCAGCAACCGCGCGCTGGCGGTCGAGCACGTCCGGCCAGCCGTCGCCCAGCCGCTTGAGCAACGCCGTCGACCCCTCGATATCCGAGAACAGCAGCGTGACGGTGCCGTCCGGCAGGTCGGGCGGTTGGTGCTCGGGGTTCGCGTTCATCGCTGCTCGAACCGTAGCGCCACCGACCGGGGGAGGTGGATGAAGTTGCGGCTCCGAGGTGCTCCACGCGCTGGCGTAGGCCTGCTCGATAGCATCCGCGCCGTGGAAGACGACCGCGTCGAGCGCTACGCGGCGCTCCTGCTCGACACGTGCCTGGCGTGCAGCCGGGCTGGCAGGTGCTCGTCTGGGGCATGCCGTCGGCGAGGCCGCTGCTGGAGGAGGTGACCCGGCAGATCGGCCGGCGCGGCGCCTACCCGCTGCTCCGCCTGACGTTCGGCGGCGGCCTCGTCTACCACCGCGACTGGCTGCGGCCACGCGCCGCTGACGACCGGATCGCGCGGCCGGCGCCGATCGACGTCCACGCGCTCGAGACGTGCGACGCGCTGCTCGCGGTGTCCGCGCCCGAGAACACGCCGCGACGGCGCCGACATCGCGCCCGAGCGCACGGCCGCGGTGCAGGCCGCCTACCGCGATGCCACGCATCGTGTGAACGCGAACGTCATCCCGTGGGTGATGTGCTGGTTCCCGACGCCGGCGCTGGCCCAGGACGCGGGGATGACGCTGGCCGCCAGTTCGAGGACTTCCTGTACGGCGCGTGCCTACTCGACTGGTCGTCGGAGCACCGGCGGCTGGGGCGCTACGCGGCGCTGTTCGACCAGGCCGAGCAGGTGCGGATCGTCGGCGAGGGCACCGATCTCACGCTCTCGCTGGCGGGCCGGCGGATGGAGGTCGATGCCGGCACCGGCAACATGCCCGGCGGCGAGTTCTTCGGCTGCCCGGTCGAGACCTCCGCCGAGGGGACGATCGCCTTCACCGAGTTCCCGGCCGTCTGGCAGCGGCCGTGAGGTACGCGGAATCAGGTTGCGGTTCGAGGAGGGCAAGGTGGTCGATGCCTCCGCAGACACCGAGGAGGAGTTCCTGCTCGCAACGCTCGACACCGACGAGGGGAGCCGCCGGATCGGCGAGCTCGGCGTCGGCTGCAACCCGGGCATCACCCGGTACATGCGCAACGTGTACTTCGACGAGAAGATCGACGGTACCGTGCACATCGCCCTCGGGTTCGGGTTCGCGGACATCGGCGGGACGAACGAGTCGGCCGTCCACTGGGACATCGTCAAGGACCTGCGGCGCGGCGGCCGGATCGAGCTGGACGGACGGGTCGTCCAGGAGAACGGGATCTGGGTCGT
The DNA here is from genome assembly GCA_963809205.1 of uncultured Actinomycetes bacterium. Lineage (GTDB taxonomy): Bacteria > Actinomycetota > Thermoleophilia > Gaiellales > JAICJC01 > DATLLN01. The sequence continues at coordinate 366,760 of CAWEIS010000010.1, forward strand.
GTGAGGTGTCGCCGGCCGTTCGCGGCCGGACAATGGCGGCATGCTCCACATGGTCACGCGGCTCGCGGTCGCGGCTGCGATCGCGCTCGCCGTCGCCGGCTGTACGACCGACGCGACGGGCGCCGGCTCGTCGCAAGCCGCCGGCCGCCCCGTCGGCTCGTCGTCGCCGCCGGCGACAGCGCCGCCGAAGCACCACAAGCACCATCGCGTACCCGCGGTCCACGCCGGGCCCGGCTGGACGGTGCGCCGGGCACGTTCCGTGCTTCCCCACCTGCGCGTCCACGCGGCCGGGTCGATGCGGGGCTACGACCGCGACCGGTTCGGGCCGGCGTGGGAGGACGTCGACGGCGACGGCTGCGACACGCGCAACGACATCCTCAATCGCGATCTGACCGCCAGGGCGTGGGACGACGCTGCGCACTGCGAGGTGCGGCGCGGTGTGCTCCGCGATCCCTACAGGGGCAGGCTGATCCACTTCCGGCGCGGCGTCGAGACCTCGCTGGCCGTCCAGATCGACCACATGGTCGCGCTGGCGGACGCCTGGCGTACGGGCGCCGCCCGGTGGCGGGCCGGCCGCCGCCTGGCCTACTGCCGCCGAACCGTCGGTTCCGCTGCCAGTACGTCGCCGACCAGGTGATGATCAAGGCCACCTACCGGCTGTGGGTGACGCCGGCCGAGCGCGCCGCGATGGCGGGCGTGCTCCGCGGCTGCTAGCAGCTCGGTGGCACATCCGTAGCTACTCCGGCGACCGGCCGAGCACCACGCCGGCGGCGGTGGTGCCGGCCAGGAAGTTCGTCACCGCGGCGAACGCCGCGACCGCCAGCAGGTAGGGCGACTCCGCCGCCGCGATCGCCCCGTACACCACCAGTGCGATCGCCCCGCAGAGCGCGCCGATGCCGAAGCTCGTGCCGATGTACGGGAGGCCGCGCCCGGGCTCATCCGGCCACCGCCGCGCGATGACGTAGCCGAGGATCGCCCCGGGCAGGCCGGTCGCGCCGATCAGGTAGGCGGCGAAGAAGAGGTCCTCCATCGCTACGCGAGCACGTCGAGGATGCGTTCGGGTTGGCCGAATGGTGTGACGAGGTAGGCGCCGGCGGCCAGCTCGCGCGATCCGGCCAGCAGCTCGCGGGTGATGGCGACGCCGGTCGGTGGCGGCGTGGGCGTCGGCGTGGGCGAGCCGGGTCGAGCACGGCTCGGGTACGGTGATGCCGGGGACCTCGTGGTGTAGGCGGAGTGCGAGTGCGTGGCTGGTCACCGGCCAGAGGCCGACCAGGATGGGGATCGGTGGGTGGCCGCCGAGGTCGGTCGAGCAGCCGGCGCAGCGGGTCCAGGTCGAACAGCACCTGGGTCATCGCGAACCGCGCGCCGGCGGCGACTTTGCGGTGGAACCGCTCCAGCTCGACGTCGGGATCGTCGGCGGTCGGGTTGACGGCGACGCCGACCAAAAAGTCGGTCGGCGCGTCCAGCACCTTGCCTGCGCGGTCGGTGCCCGCGTTCATCGCCGCGATCATCTCGACCAGTCCGATCGCGTCCAGCTGGTAGGCGGCGTCCGAGCCGCCGTGGTCGCCGGGCGGCGGGTAGTCGCCGGTCACGGCGAGGATGTTGCGGATGCCGCGCGGCGTGCGCGCCCAGCAGCTGCGACTCCAGGCCGCGGGCGGTCGTGTCGCGCGGCGTCAGGTGGGGAATCGTCTCGACGCTGGCCCGGCCCTGGACGAGCGCGGCGGTCATCAGCGAGCTCATCCGGGCGCGCGCCATCGGGTTGTCGTTGATGTCGAAGAACTCGACGCCGCGAGTCGCGCTGATCTCGTCCACCAGCTCGTACAGCCGCTCCAGGTTCGAGCCCTTGGGCGGGTCGAGCTCGACCGAGATCACCCACTCCCCGGCGGCCAGCCGCTGCGCGAGCAGGCTCGACGCGGCGGCGGCGGCGGCCGGCCGCGGCGGCGCGGTCTCGCGCCCGGGGAAGGCGTAGCGGGCAGGCCGGTGCTCGTCGACCGCCCGGCGGATCGCCGCGATGTGGTGCGGCTGGCTGCCACAGCAGCCACCGATCAGGCGCGCGCCCAACTCCAGCGCCTGGGCGGCGAACTCGCCGACATAGGCCTCGGACGCGTCGGGATAGAGCACCCGGCCGTCCCGGTACATGGGCAGGCCGATGTTCGGCTGGACGGACAACGGCATCGCCGCCGAGCGCTGCATCGCGCGCAACCCGGCCAGCGCCGACTGCGGGCCCAGGCTGCAGTTGATACCCACGGCCGCGACGCCCAACCCGGCCAGCGCGGCCGCCACCTCGTCTCCCCGCGCCCCGGTCACCGTCTCACCGTCCTCCTGCACCGTGATCTGGGCGACCACCGGCAGATGGCACTGCGCCCGCACGGCGGCGACGGCCGCCGTCAGCTCCTCCAGCGAGGTGAACGTCTCCAGCACGATCAGGTCGACGCCGCGGCCCTCCAGCACCGCCGCCTGCTCGGCGTACAGCGCCGCACCGCCCGGCGACTCGCCGCCGATCACCTCGACCGAGGTCCCCAACGGGCCGACCGAACCGGCGATCAGCACGTCGCGGCCGGCGATCTCGCGGGCCTCGCGGGCGATCTTCGCACCGGCCTCGTTGAGCTCCTCGACCCGGTCCTCGAACCGGTGCGAGCCGAGCTTGACCGCGTTCGCGCCGTAGGTGTTGGTCTGGATCACGTCGGCGCCGGCGCGGATGAACTCGACGTGCGCCGCCAGCACCACCTCGCGCGCCTCGACGTTCGCCTCCTCGGGAAACCGCAGCCGCGGCAGCCGGGAAGCCAGCAGCGAGCCCATGCCGCCGTCGCCGACCAGGACTTCCCGGGCGAGGCGGTCGCTGGCGCGGGACGAGGTCATCCCCGGAGTGTCGCGCACGGGGCGGCGCGCGCTGAGGTGATAGAACCCGGCGGATGGCCGACGACGAGCGCATCCTGGCCGCGATTCGCGGCGCCGACCGCTACCTGAACGGCTGGCACGGCCGCCCGACGATGCGCGAGCGGCTGCGCGAGATCGCGGAGGCGACGGCCGAGGACGAGCGGCCGGACGGTTACGGCGCCGGCGAGCGGATCGAGCGACTGGAGGCGCGGATCGCCGGGATCGTGGGCGCCGAGGCGGCCGTCTTCATGCCCAGCGGCACGATGGCGCAGCAGATCGCGATGCGCATTTGGAGCGAGCGGCGCGACTGCCGCACCGTCGCGTTCCATCCCACCTGCCATCTCGAGATCCACGAGCAGAAGGGCTACCAGCGGCTCCACGGACTGCACGGCCGGCTGGTCGGCGACCCGAACGGGGTGATCACGCTGGCCGACCTCGAGGGGATCGCCGAGCCCCTGGCGGCGCTGTTGCTCGAGCTCCCGCAGCGGGAGATCGGCGGACGGCTGCCGGAGTGGGACGACCTGGTCGCCCAGACCGGCTGGGCGCGCGAGCGGAAGATCGCGCTGCACCTCGACGGCGCGCGGCTGTGGGAGGTCGGCCCGTTCTACGGCCGCGACCACGCCGAGATCGCCGGGCTGTTCGACAGCATCTACGTCTCGTTCTACAAGGATCTCAACGCGCTGGCCGGGGCGGCGCTGGCCGGGGACGCGAAGCTCATCCGAGAGGCGCGCGTCTGGCAGCGCAGGCACGGCGGCAACCTGGTCACCCTGCACCCGTTCGTGGTCTCGGCCGAGCTGTCGCTCGACCAGCGGCTGGGGCAGATTCCGGCCTACGTCGACCACGCCCGCGCGCTGGCTGCGGCGCTCGGCCCGGTGGCCGGGATCGAGGTCGTGCCCGATCCGCCGCAGACGCCGATGTTCCACCTGCTGCTGCGCGGCGATCGCGTGCGGCTGGCGGACGCCGCGCTGGCGCTGGCCGAGGAGCGCGGGGTGTTCCTGTTCGGCGACCCCAGCACGACCACCTCGCCGTCCGTGCAGCTGGTCGAGGTGATGGTCGGCGAGCCGACCCTGCGGCTCGAGCCGGACGAGGCCGCGACCCTGCTGGGCGAGGTCGTCGAGCGAGCCAACGCCTAGATCGAGCCGCGCTCGGCGGCTCCGCCGAAGCGCTCCTCGATGCGGGCCACCTTCCACACGACCAGCGAGACCACCCAGGTGACGACGAAGGCCGCCACGATCGTGTAGCCGAGCCGGCCGAAGTCGATGCCGTTCAGCCAGCTCCAGAAGCCGCCGCTCAACCCGAGCTTCGCCGACAGCACCTGCAGCAGCTCGATCGAGCCTATGACCAGCGCCACCGTCACCGACAGGCTGGTGACGGTGATGTTGTAGTAGATCTTGCGGATCGGGTTGGAGAACGCCCAGCCGTACGCCTGGCTCATGAACGCGCCGTCGATGGTGTCCATCAGCGACATGCCGGCGGCGAAGAGGAGCGGCAGCGAGAGCACCGCCAGGAACGAGATATGGTCCGTTGCCACTCCGGCCGACAGGGCTAGCAGCCCGACCTCGGTGGCGGTGTCGAACCCCAGGCCGAACAGCATGCCCAGCGGGTACATCTTCCAGCTGGAGTCGATCCGCGCGGCGAGCCGGCCCAGGTACAGGCGGTTCATCAGCCCGCGGTCCTGCAGGCGGCGCTCGAGCAGCTCGGCATCGTACGAGCCGCGGCGCGTGCTCAGGAAGATCCGCACGATGTCCACCAGCACCAGCAGGTTGATGATGCCGATCACCCACAGGAACGTCCCGGAGACGGTCGTTCCGACGGTGCTGCCGTAGTCCCGGAACGCGGGGATCTGGGAGTCGAGCGTCGCCGCCGCGATAGCCAGGCCGCCGGCCAGCGAGAACACGATCGTCGAGTGGCCCAGGGAGAAGAAGAATCCGACGCCCATCGGGCGCTGCCCGTCCTGGAGCAGCTTTCGCGTGGTGTTGTCGATGGCGGCGATGTGGTCGGCGTCGAAGGCGTGGCGTAGCCCGAACGTGTAGGCCAGCGTGCCCAGCCCGGCCATCGCGGGGTTGCCGTGGGCGAAGAACAGGAACAGTCCCCAGCCGGCCACGTGCAGCGCCGCGATCGCCGCGGCGAACATCGCCAGCCGCATCCATTCCGTCGGAGACACCGCCGCCGTCCACCTCCCGCCGACCGTCATGCTGCGTCGCGCTCCTGGCACGCGCGGCAGAGTCCGAGTATCGGGAAGTGGGTGAACCGCGCGCGGTAGCCGAAGCGGCGCATGATCTCGCGGCGCACCGGCTCGATCTCGTCGCCCGTCACCTCGAGCACGTCCCCGCAGCGCTCGCACGCGAGGTACTCGCGGTCGCCGCCGGCCGCGATCGCGTAGCGGCCGGGGCCGTGGCCGCAGTGGACGTGGCGGACGAGCCCGACGGCCTCCAGCGTCTCGAGGTTGCGGTAGACGACGGACGTGTCGAGCGGCGTCGACTCCGCCTCCAGCAGCGCCGTCAGCTCGTCGACGGTGACCAGCGCGCCGGCGGAGAGCAGACCCTGTAGGACGATGCGCCGCGGCGCCGACACCCGGTGGCCGCTGCGCCGGAGGATCCCGAACGCGTCGTCCAGCGTGGTGAATGCGGGGGCGGGCGTTCCCGGAGCCTGCGCCATGCCGGGAACGTTCCACAGCTGCAGTGCGGTCGCAACAACATGGTGCTCGTGATTACCGGCTGATCGGCTTTACGGTAGGACCACCCACAGCCGCGGCGCCAGCTCGACCAGCAGCTCCGGATCGAGCTCGGCGACGGTCGTCGCAGGATTCCGCTCCATCGCCATCGCCAGCTCGCGCCACGCCAGGGCGACCGAGGCGACGCGCGCCGTCGGCCCCCACCCGGTCGCCGCCTTCAACTCGTCCGCCCGGGAGCGGACGTCGTCCAGCGTCAGGTCGCCGAACGGCCGGTTCGCGCCGCGGATGAACACCTGCTGCTGCACGATCTCGGCCGCGGTCGCGGTCATCAGCCTGCCGCCATCCGGCGAGCGGCGACGGCCGCCTGTCCGTACGAGATCCCGCCGTCGTTGATCGGCAGCCGCTCGGGCGTGACGACGCGCAGGCCGGCGTGGGCGAGTCCGATTGCCACCGACTCGATCAGCCGCCGGTTCTGGAAGACGCCTCCGGCCAGCACGGCGCGGTCGAGTCCCTGCGCGGCGGCGACCCTCGCGCAGGCCTCGACCGTCGCCCGGGCGATCGCGTTGTGGAACCGCCCGGACACGGCCGGGACGCCGACGCCGTCGGCGAGGTCGGCCGTCACCGCGAGGATCGTCTCGCGGGGGTCGATCACCAGACCGTGAGGCCCGGACTCGAGGTCGACCGGATACGCGGTGCGCTCGGCGGGGTCCGCCATCGCCTCGAGCTCGATCGCCGCCTGGCCCTCATATGTCACCGCGGCCCGCACGCCGCACATCGCGGCGACCCCATCGAACAGCCTGCCCATGCTGGTGGTCTGCTGTGAGCCGAGGTCGGAATGGCAGAGCCCGCGCACCTGCTCCCAGGTGCGTCCGTCGACGACCGCCGTCAGGGCGGGGGGCGGTGCCTGCTCGCCCGTTGCGTCGAGCCATGCGCATGCCATCCGCCACGGCTGGCGCACGGCCTGGGCGCCGCCCGGCATGCGCACCGCCAGCAGGTGGCCCGCCCGCTGGTAGCCGGCGCAGTCGCCGACCAGCAGCTCGCCGCCCCAGATCGTCCCGTCGTCCCCGTACCCCGTGCCGTCGAAGATTGCCCCGACGGCTTGGCCGCGCTCCTCGTGCTCGGCCAGCGCGGCGGCGAGATGGGCGTGGTGGTGCTGCACGCCGAGCGTCTCCACGCCCTCGCGCTCGAGCGCGTACTTCGTGGACAGGTACTCCGGGTGGAGGTCGTGCACGACCGTCTCGGGCGTCACGGCGAACAGGTGCTCGAAGTGCTCGATGCCGTCGATGAACGATCGCAACGTCTCGTAATTCTCGAGGTCGCCGACGTGATGGCCGACCCAGGCGCGCTCGTCCTTGGCGAGGCAGAAGGTGTTCTTCTGCTCGGCGCCGCAGGCCAGGATCGGCCGGGGCGCGACGTCGGGCAGCCGGACGGCCGCGGGCACGAACCCGCGGGAGCGGCGTAGCATCAGCGGCCGGTCGCGGTCGGCGTCGACGATGCGCACGACCGAGTCGTCCGTGCGCGTGTGGATCGGCCGGTCGTGCACCAGCAGCAGGTCTGCGATGCCCGCGAGCCTGCGCAGCGCGTCCTCGTCCCGGTAGCAGATCGGCTCGTCCGAGACGTTGCCGCTGGTCATCACCAGCGGTGCCCCGGCATCGGCGGCCAGCAGGTGGTGCAGCGGCGAGTAGGGGAGCATGACGCCCAGCTCGGGGGCGCCCGGCGCGACGGCGGGGGCAACCGCCGCCGAGGGCAGCCGCGGCGCGAGCACGATCGGCCGCTCGGGCCGCTCGAGCATCGCGCGCTCGCGCGCGCCGAGCAGCACCAGGTCGGCCGCGGCCTCGGCGGAGGCCACCAGCAGCGCGAACGGCTTGTCCTCCCGATGCTTGCGCGACCGCAGCTCGGCCACAGCGCCGGGATCGCCCGCGAGGCAGGCAAGGTGGTACCCGCCGACGCCCTTGACGGCGACGATTCGGCCGGCCAGCAGCGCCTCGAGCGCGGCGGCCAGCGGGCCCCCGCCCGGTTGCTCGGGCGAGCCGTCTGCCCGCAGCAGCTTCAGCGACGGCCCGCAGTCGGGGCAGGCGTTGGGCTGGGCGTGGAACCGGCGGTTGCCGGGGTCGTCGTACTCCGCCTGGCAGCGGGCGCACATCCGGAACCCGGCCATGGTCGTCGACGGCCGGTCATAGGGCACCCGGCGGACGATCGTGAACCGCGGGCCGCAGTTGGTGCAGTTGATGAACGGGTAGCGGTGGCGGCGGTCGTGCGGATCGAGCAGCTCCTGCAGGCAGTCGCCGCAGGTCGCCGTGTCCGGCGTGACCGCCGCCCCGGCGACACCGCCCGACGGGCTCTCGACGATCTGGAACCCGGTATGGCCGATCGGCTCCCGTTCCTCGCCCAACACGCGGTCGATCACGGCCAGCGGCGGCGCCTCGTCTCGCAGGCGCACCACGAACCTGTCGACCACAGTGTCGTCTCCCTCGATCTCGATCAACACGCCGCGCGAGTCGTTCAGCACGAAGCCGGCCAGGCCGAGCTCGCCCGCCAGCCGGTAGACGTAGGGGCGGAACCCCACGCCCTGCACCGTTCCCTCGACGCGCAGCCGGGTGCGGCGCTCGACGGTCACGCTCATCGGGCCGCGGGTGGGTCGTCGACGAGGTTGCGCAACGCGTGGTACGCGGAGGCCTGGGCTTCCTGGATCCGCGGGATGTGCTCGGAGCGGCTGATCACGACGTGGTCGGCCAGGCCTTCGGCGGCGACCCGCCCGCCGTCGTACCCGACCAGCGCGATCGTCCCCAGGCCGCGCCGGCGCGCCTCGGCCAGCGCCTGGATCACGTTGGCCGACCCGCCGGACGTCGAGATCGCAAGCAGCATGTCGTCGGCCTGCCCGTGTGCGATCACCTGCCGCGAGAACATCGCCTCGGCACCGATGTCGTTCGCGATCGCGGTGAGGATGGCCGGGTCTTCGGTCAGATCGATCGCGGGCCAGCGCCGCGCCCCGCTCTGGGGGTTGCGGAAGTCGGCGACGACGTCCATCGCGTCGGTCGCCGACCCGCCGTTGCCGAATGCGAGCAGCCGGCCTCCGCGGCCGAACCGCTCCAGCAGGTCGCCCGCCGCGGCCACCAGCGCGTCCCGGTTCTCGGTCAGCGTCTGGCGGCGCAGGTCGGCCACCTCGTCGGCCTTCATCAACACCGATCGCCGGACGTCGTCGACGACGCGCTCGAGGTCGTCCTCCTGCTCGGCCAGGAACGGATAGAGAAAGCTGGAGGCGCCGGCGCCGTGGGTCGGCCGGCGGTCGCGGCCCTCGAGCAGGCCGCGGTGGTCGAAGAAGACATGCACCAGCTCCCACAGCACGTGGTAGAGCGTCTCGACCAGCTCCTGACGGATCTGGGGATCGGCAGACGGCGGCTCGAACTCCCACTCGGCGCCGGCCGGCGCGAACGCGATCGTCAGGCATCCGCGTTCGCTGGCGTCGGCCAGCGCCCGTGCCGTCTGGCCGCCGTCCTCGCCGGTTCCGAAGCCGATCACGATGTCGTCCGGCCGGGCCGTCAGCGCCAGCTGGCCGGTCAGATCGCCTCCCTCCGCGGCCAGCCCGATGGCCGGCAGCGCCCGCTTGCCGACGATCACGGGGTGGACGAACTCGACGGCGACGTGGCGCGCGTCGGAGCGCGCGGCCGGCGTGCCGCCCAGCGCGATCAGTCGGCCGCCGCGCGCGAAGCGCTCGGCCATCCGGTGGCAGAGGCGAGCCAGCCGCTCCGCATGCTCGGCGAAGAACGCGCGGTTCGCCTCGGTGCGCCGGTCGAGCAGCGCGTCGAGCGCATCCGGCGCGGCGGCTCTCATGCCAGCGCCCGCTCCGGGCGTGCCGCGGCGACCAGCCACTCGCGCCAGGCGTCGATCCCCTCGCCGGTGCGCGCCGAGACCAGCAGTCGTTGCACCTTGGGATGCACGTGGTCGAGGTGGTACAGGAACGTGTCGAGGTCGTAGTCGAGGTGCGGCAGCAGGTCGATCTTGTTGACCAGGACGAGGTCGCAGGTGCGGAACATCAGCGGGTACTTGAGCGGCTTGTCCTCGCCCTCGGTGACCGATGAGACCATCACCCGCACGTCCTCGCCGACCCGGAACTCCGCCGGGCAGACCAGGTTGCCGACGTTCTCGATGACCAGCAGGTCGATCTCGTCCAGCGGCAGCTCGTGCATCGCCGAGCGCACCATGTTGGCGTCCAGATGGCACTCGCCGCCGAACCCCGGGTCGGTGTTCAGCTGGGTCACCGGCACGTGCAGGCTCGCCAGGCGGTCGGCGTCCATCGACCCCTGCACGTCGCCCTCCAGCACGCCGACGCGGACGCCGGGCAGCTCGCCGGCGACGCGCTCGAGCAGCGTCGTCTTGCCGGCGCCGGGGGCGCTCATGAAGTTGACGACGCGCACGCCGTGGCGGTCGAAGTCCTCGCGGTTGGCGCGGGCGATGGTGTTGTTGGCGTCGAGCGCCTCCTCGACGATCTTCACCTTGGTGCGGTGCATGCTGCCTCCTCGACCTCGATCGACTCGACCTCGAACTCGTCGCCGCCGGCGACGGACACATCGCTGGTCCCGCAGGCCGGGCACCAGAACGCAGGGATCTCGATCGCCCATTCGTGCGCGCAGCGGTCGCAGCGCAGCCGGGCGTCGATCAGCTCCTGCTCCAGCCGCGCGCCCTCGCAGACGGTGCCCTGGGCGACGAACCCGAAGTAGAACTCGAGCGTGTCGGGGACGACCTGGCGGAGCCGGCCGACTCGCAGGCTGACCACGGTCACCCGGCGGTCGCCGGCATGCTTGACGACCGTGTTGACGATCGCCCCGCTCAGCGAGAGCTCATGCACCGACCGGCCCGGCATCCGCCTGGGAGGGCGTCGCGCGCAGCTCGGCGAGCGTGGTGTGGACGAGCTCGGCGGCTCGGTCGACGGCCTCTGCGACCTCGTTCGACAGGCCGAAGCCGAGCTCCTCGACGTCCACCGGCTCGCAGGCGATCACGATCACCCGGCCGGGCCACGCCCCGATCGACTTGATGAACCGCAGCACCGTCTGCGGATCCATGCCGTGGGGGTTGATCGTCGAGCCGTCCTCGATCGCCCCGTCCACGGACTGCTCGTCGGGCTCCATGACGTACAGCGTCCCCGGGTCGCCGCCCTGGCGGCTGACGTCGAGGATGATCAGCGCGTCGTAACCGCGCATCACCTCGTAGGCCAGGTCGAGCCCGCCGGTGCCGGCGTCCATCACGGCGACGTCGCCCTGCAGCGGGCGGTCGCGCAGGCGGCGCGCCACCTCGCCGCCGAACCCGTCGTCGCGCAGCCAGGCGTTGCCCACACCGGCGACGAGGAACCGTAGCTCGCGGGTCATTCGACCACCTCCAGCTCGGGTGCGAAGAAGAACAGGAACCGGCTGGTCTCGCGCAGCAGCTGCTGGCCGGGGTCGCCGTCGATCGTGACGCCGAAGTGCGTCTTGCCGTCGTAGTCGGTGAAGATCCGCTCGATGGTCGCGACGCGGCCGTCCAGCATCCGGGCGTGCAGGTCGGCGTCGGGAGCCGGGCGGATCCGCACGTGGTCGCCGCGGCGGTAGGTGATGCCGTCGACCGACGCCGCCTCCTCACCCGCGCTAGGGTCGGTCAGCCCGGGCGGCGCCTCGGGCGGGGAGGTCGTCTCGGGATCGCGCAGCGTCACCCGGCCGTGGAGGCCGGCGAGCTCGCGGGGCGCGACCGCCGCCGCCCGCTCGACCATCTCCCGCACCGCCGGGTCGGCTCGGGCGATCTCCTCCCGCTCGCCGTCGCTCAGCACTTGGACATGCAGCAGCAGCGCCTCCTCGATCTCGGTCGAGTCGAACAGCCCACCCTGGCTCTCGGGCGCGATCTGCGGATGGTCGGGCAACACGATCGCGGCGCCGACCACCGCCGAGTCGTCGTCGGCGGCCAGCACCGGGAACGTGTTGGCGCCCCCGCACGGCCGCTCGAGCGGTGAGGCGAAGCGCCCGCCGTCGACGCGCAGCACCGGATGCGTGGAGAGCAGCGAGCGGGCCAGAGCGCCGGCCCGCGACAACCCGTCCTCGCAGGGCGTTCGGTTCTCGATCCGCAGCACGATCTCGAGCTCGGCGTCCGCGACCGGCTCGGCCCACATCGCGATCGCGACGGACAGCGCGCCCGCCACCGTGGCCTCGCGCTCCAGCCGCGAGCGGAGATCCACGACGGTCGCGGGCGGTAGGGCCAGGCGCTGCTCCGACGCGCGGTGACCCTCGCCCGCCGGCGCCAGGAACCACACCTCGGCGGCCACGGTCGCCGCCGCCTCGCAGCGCAGGACGCAGCGCAGCTCCACGTGGTCGTACGTGCTGGCCAGGCCGGCGGCGTAGGCGGGCGGATAGACGATCCCGAACGGCGTCGGCGTCGCGTTCTTGGTCGCCGTCGGCGTGTACGGATAGAGGGCGTAGCCCTCCCACAGCAGCGCCTCGACCAGCTGGCCGGCGGCGTCAGGCATCGCCGGTCCGATCCTCCAGCAGCGAGCGCACGGTCGCATCGAGGGTGGCGTGCGCACCCTGCACCCGGCGGCGCTCGAGCTCCTCGAGCGTCTCGCTGCGCAGGCCGACCCAGCCGGTGTTCGGGTAGTAGTGCTCGACCGTCTGCCGCCAGACGTCGACGGGCATCCGGAACCCGACGGAGCTCGACCAGGGGATCAGCACCATCTGCAGGCCGCCCGCCTCGTTCGGGTAGTAGACGACACCGTTGAAGTGCAGCGCCAGCGGCACCTCGCCATCCTCCAGGGCATCTAGGTACTTGGCCGCAGCCACCTCGTGGTCGTAGCTGCAGGCGATCGGCACGGCCACCGTGGTCGACCCGGTGAAGGCGGGGACGACGACGTCGAGCTGGCACCAGACCAGCGACCGGGTGGTCATCGCCCATCGCTCCGGCGGCCCGAACAGCCCCTCCAGGCGGCGGCGGGCGACATCGTCGTACGTCCGGCGCGCAGGCTCGATCATCACCTGGATGGTCAGCGCCATCATGTAGACCTCGTGGCCGTCCGGCTCTGCGATCTGCACGTCCAGCAGCAGGGTCGGCGTGGCCGCGTGGCGCACGGTGCGCGCGCCGAGGACGGCGAACTCCGGCTCGGGAGCGACGCTGCGCTCGGCCTCGGCCGGCGCGGGCCGCCCGCTCATGCCGTCACCGCCTGCGCGTGCAGGTCATCGAAGAACGCGGCGACCGCTTCCTGGACGCGCGAGCCGCCGGAGAGCCCCTCCCAGGTCGCCTTGATGGTGCCGGTCAGCGCGTAGCAGCGGTCGATCGGCGCGATGGCGAAGGCCGGAGGGTCCGACAGGCGGTTGACGATCAGGCCCTCGATGTCGGGCTCCAACCCCTCCAGCACCGGGTTCAGCTCGACCATCCGGGTCCACGACGCGAAGTGCAGCTCGCTCTCGGTCGCGCCGCCGGGGCTGGGATAGAGGGCGACCACGCATCCGGCGGTGGTCGACTCCATGAAGAAGGCCAGGCCGATCGGGATCTGGAAGCTCGCCCAGACGTCGTCCGGCAGCTCGATGTCGGGCAGCCACGCCGTGCGGCTGCCGACCGGCCGGTACTCGGCGTCACCCGACCGCAGCGCCCAGCAGCTCTCGCAGACGCAGTCGATCCGCCGCTCGACCAGCTGCAGCAGGTGGCGGTGGTCGTCGGGAATCCCGGTGCCGCAGATGTCGCAGCGCTCCGCCGGCCCGGCGTCGGCCTGGGAGGCGGAGCCGCCCCGGGCCATCCCGCGCAGGCCCGAGACCAGCTGCGCGCGCCGGCGGGCGGCCACGGCCTGCTCGATCGTCCGCCCTCCGGAGGACCGCCGCGCGCCGTTGCCGCCGCCGTTCTCGCTCACGCCGGCAGCGCCACCCTGACGGAGCCGTTGTCGCGCAGCAGCGGCACGGGATCGAGCTGCAGCCGGTCGCCGTCCATCGAGCGGCCGGCCCGGGGCAGGAAGAACATCCGCTCGCAGCTCGGGCACTGCAGGGCGCCGTCGGCCAGCCGGCCGTCGTGCAGCGGCCCGTCGCAGCCGGCGCAGCGATCGGCGTACGCCAGCAGCGTGCCGCCGACGTTGGCGACAACCAGCGGTGAGCCCGCCACGTCGGCCGCGGCCAGCGACCCGACCGGCAGGAGATCGAGTCGGTCGATCTCCACCCATGCCGGAGCAAGGGCCGGCTCGGGCGCCGCACCCGCCGGCGGAGGCGCGTCGATGCCCTCCACCTCGAGGCCGTTCAGGTCGGGCGCCGCCTGCTCCAGCGCCTGCTTGATCGCCAGCTCCAGCGTGACGCTGGAGGCGGAGCAGTCCGAGCAGCTGCCCTCGAGACGCAGCCGGGCGACGCCGTCGATCAGCGAGATCAGCTCGACGTTGCCGCCGTGCGACTCCATGTACGGCCGCACCTGCTCCAGCGCCACGTGCACCCGGCGGTCGAGCGGTACCGGGTGCAGGTCGTGGATCATCAGCAGGGTCGCGACCAGCGGTTCGTCGGCCAGCGCGAGGGCGATCCGCTCGCCGTCCTGGTCGGCGGCGAGCGCCGCCATGATCTGCTCGAGCCCGGCGCCGTACATCTGGACGACGGCCGAGACCAGCTCGTCCGCCACCGCCCGGATCGCCGGGTCGCCGGCCGCCTCGAGCCGCTCCTGCAGGTCCTGCACCCGGCCGACCAGGTCGTCGGGCGCCTCGGTCGGCGAGATCACCTCGGGGTCACCTCCCTATGCCAGTGCCGTGGGCGTGTGCACGACCTTCCGCACCTTGCCGCCTCCGGTGTACATGTGTACGCCGCACGGCAGGCAGGGGTCGAACGAGCGCACCGCCCGCATGATGTCGATGCCCTTGAAGTTCTCGGGGCCGTTCTCCTCGAAGATCGGGGTGTTCTGCACGGCGTCCTCGTACGGGCCGGGGGTGCCGTTGACGTCGCGCGGGCTGGCGTTCCATGGCGTCGGCGGGTAGGGCTGGTAGTTCGCGATCTTGCCCTCGCGGATCACCATGTGGTGGGAGAGCACGCCGCGGGCGGCCTCATGGAAGCCGCAGCTGACGGCGTTCTCGGGCACCTTGAACGAGTTCCAGCTCTTGGTGCGGCCGGCCTGCACCTCTTTCATCGCCCGCTCCAGGCAGTGCAGCGCGATCAGCGCGGCGTACGCCTGGTGGTAGCTGCGGGCCCGGTCGCGCTCGATCGCGTTCGACTTCTCGGGCACCGTCCACTCGAGCTCCATCTCCGGCATGTTGGGCGAGCGCGGCAGCACCATCTGCAGCGAGTGACCCGTCGCCTTGACGTACCCGAAGTCGACGATCCCCGCCTTGGCGGTGCACCACTGGCGGGCGAACGGGCCGCCGCCGGTGTCGCAGCAGACGGTGGTATCGGTGCGCTTGTCGTAGACGCGCGGCGAGACCACCCACGTGTACTTGTCGGCGAAGTCGCGCTTCTGCGGCTTCGGCAGCGTGACCTTGTTCCACGGATGGTTCTTGTCGACCGGGTTGCCCAGCGGATCCTTGTCGACGAAGGTCGGCTCGTTCTCCCACGAGTCGAAGTACGACGAGCCGAGCAGGATGCGGATCATCAGGTTGATCTCGACGAGGTCGGTGGTGATCAGCTCGCCGTTGATCGCGATGCCCGGCGTGATGTACCGCTTGCGGCCCCACTCGGTCATCGTCCGGTAGTCGTAGTCGACGTAGTCCGGATCGTCGAAGCACCCCCAGTTGACCAGGTTGGTGTCGCGGTAGCCGACCATGTCGTACCCGGGCAGCTCCTGGAGGAAGAAGTCGTACAGGTCGTCGTGCATCGGCACGCTGCGCTTGACGTAGTCGAAGTAGCGCATCAGCCGCACGTAGTAGTCGGTGCAGGTCTGATGCGTGATGTCCGCGCTGCAGCCGCCCGGCATGATCGTCGACGGGTGCGTGTGCCGTCCGCCGAACAGGCAGTACATCTCGCGCGTGTAGCGGGCGACGTGCAGCGTCTCCAGGTAGAACTCGCCGGTGAACGGGTTCAGCGCCCGCATGATGTCGGCGATCGTGCCGTACCCGTGGATGTCCTTGTGCGGCGCCGAGGTGGTCTCGGCCTTGGCCAGCAGCGATGGGTTCGTCTCCTTGACCATCTGCTCGCAGAAGTCCACGTTGGCCATGCAGTCGTTGAAGATCGCGTGGTCGAAGATGTAGTCGGCGGACTCGGCGAGGTTGAACGCGAGGTCACCCAATGCCGGCGGCTTGACGCCGTATGCCATGTTCTGGTTCAGGCACGAGCACGTCGCGTGGTTGTCACCGCAGATACCACAGATGCGGCTGGTGATGAAGTGCGCGTCCCGCGGATCGATCCCCTTCATGAAGATGTCGAAGCCGCGGAAGATCATCGACGTGCTGTAGCACTTGTTGACGCGCTGGTTCGTGAAGTCGATCTCCGTGTGGATCCCGAGGCTGCCGACGATGCGCGTGATCGGGTCCCACGACATCTCCTTGACGACGACCTTCTGCTCGCGGGGAGACTCAACCGTTGCCATCGTTCACCACCTCTTCTGATATCCGGTCGTGAGGGTGCGGCCCTTGCGCCGCCACTCGGGTTCCTTGTCGAACTTGGTCTCGATGTTGCGCTTGCGCATGTAGCGCACGATCGGGCCGTAGGCGCCCTTCTGGAAACTCGACGCCGCCGCGCCCCACCGGTCGGCATCCATGAACGGCATGAACTTGTCGGGGAAGCCGGGCATCGTGCAGGCCATGCAGATGCCGCCCACGTTGGGGCAGCCGCCGATGCCGTTGACCCACCCGCGGACCGGCACGTTGCACTTGACGACCGGCCCCTTGCAGCCCAGCTTGACCAGGCAGCGGTGGTCGGAGCCGTACTCGGTGGCGAACTCGCCCTGCTCGGCGAAGCCCGCCCTGTTGCAGCCCTCGCGCACCGTGCGGCCGAACAGCCACCGTGGGCGCAGGGCCTCGTCGAGGTCCGGCGCCGGTGCGCGGCCGGCCAGGTGCAGCGCCAGGTAGAGCAGCGTCTCGGTCATGTTGTCCGGCTGGGCGGGGCACCCGGGGATGCAGACCACCGGCAGCCCGGCCGTCGACTTCCAGTTCCAGCCCACGTAGTCGGGGACGCCCATCGCGCCGGTCGGGTTGTTCTTCATCGCCGGGATGCCGCCGTAGGTGGCGCAGGTGCCGACCGCGACCAGCGCAGCGCACTTCGGCGCCAGCCGGTCGATCCACTCGTTCATGGTGATGGGCTGGCCGGTCTCCGGGTTGACGGCGAACCCGGTCCAGAACCCCTCGCCGTTGATCTCCTCGTTGCCCAGCGACCCCTCGATGACGAGCACGAACGGGTCGAGCTTGCCCTGCTCGGCGTCGAACCACGCCTGGGCGTAGTCCTGGCCGTTCTGATAGTCCACCACCTGGTTATGGATGACCACCTTGGGCATGCCGGGGATCGCCTGCAGGATGATGTCCTCGAGGCTCGGGTTGGTGGCCGACGTCATGGCGACGGAGTCGCCTTCGCAGGAGAGCCCTGTCGTCATCCACAGGACGTGGGCGGTCACCGCCTCGGTCTTCCTGTGCTCTGCGAATGCCGGGTGCGCCATCGTCTCTCCTCTCGACCTCAACAGATCCGCGGCAGCGGGTCGCCAACCAGCTGGTCCATGACCCGCCGTCCGCCGAAGCTCGTCTCCACCAGCACCATCCCTCCGGGCTCGGTTCGCACCTCGCCGATCTCGGCCGCGTCCTGGCAGCCGGGCACCGCCTGCAGCGCGGCCAGCGCCGCGTCCGCGCCGTCGGCGGCGACGAACGCGACGAACGCGCCCTCGTTGGCGACGTACATCGGGTCGATGCCGAGCAGCTCGGCCGCGCCGGCCACCGCCGGGCGGACGGGGACGGCGGCCTCGCGCACGACCATCGCGACGGCCGATGCGCGGGCCAGCTCGTTCAGCACCGACGCCACGCCGCCGCGGGTCGCGTCGCGCATGCAGCGCACGTGCGGTCCGGCCGCGTCCAACAGCCCATCGACGGCGGGCCACAGCGAGCGCGTGTCCGACTCGATCTCGGCGTCCAGGTCGAACTCGCCGCGCGCCAGCATGATCGCCGTGCCGTGCTCGCCGATGCTCCCGGATAGCAGGATGCGGTCACCCGGGCGCAGACCGGCAGGTGAGAGCTGCGCCCGAGGATCGCGGCGGCCGACGCCGGCGGTGGTCACGTACATGCCGTCGGCGTGGCCACGCTCCACCACCTTGGTGTCGCCGGCGACCACCTGGACTCCCGCCTCCTGCGCGCTGCGGGCGATCGCCTCGACCTCTGCGCGGAGCACGTCGGCGGGAAGGCCCTCCTCGAGCACCAGCGACAGCGTCAGGACGAGCGGCCGCGCGCCGGAGACGGCCAGGTCGTTGACGGTGCCGTTGACAGCCAGCTCGCCGATCGACCCGCCGGGGAATCGCAGCGGCCTGACGACGTAGGAGTCCGTCGTCAGCGCCAGCCCGACGCCGTCCACCGTGAGCTCGGCCGCGTCGGCCAGCCGCCCCAGCTCGTCCCCGCCGAGCGCCGGCACGAAGAGGCCCTCAATCAGCGTCTGTGTCGCCTTGCCGCCGGCGCCGTGGGCCATCGTGATCTGGGAGTCGCGGAACTTCGCCGGACGGCTGCGCACATGCTCGATCAGGCCGAGCACGTGCTGCTCGCGATCGGAGATGGTCGACGGCTCGGCCATCACACGACCTCCCGCTCACGGGCGAAGCGGCCGTAGTTGTAGTAGGCCGCGCACGCGCCCTCGGACGAGACCATGCAGGTTCCGATCGGCCGCTCGGGCGTGCACGCCGTACCGAACACCTTGCACTCCCAGGGCTTGATGACGCCCTTCAGCACCTCGCCGCACTGGCACGCCTTGGGGTCGGCGACCCGCACGCCGGGGACGCTGAAGCGGCGCTCCGCGTCGAGGTCGGCGTACGCATCCGTCAGCCTGAGGCCGCTGTGCGAGATGAATCCGAGGCCGCGCCACTCGAAGTGCGGCCGCAGCTCGAACACCTCGGCCATCACCTCGAGCGCCTTCAGGTTGCCCTCGTAGGGAACCACCCGGCGGTACTGGTTCTCGACCTCGCACCGGCCTTCGGCCAGCTGGCGGAGGATCATCTGGATCGCCTGCAGGATGTCGAGCGGCTCGAACCCGGCGATCACGACCGGCTTGGCGTAGTCCGCCGGGATGAACTCGAATGGGCGTGCGCCGACCACCGTCGAGACGTGCCCGGGCCCGATGAACCCGTCGAGCCGGAGGTCGGGGGACTCGAGCAGCGCGCGCAGCGGAGGCACGATCGTCACGTGGCTGCACATGCACGAGAAGTTGGTCAGCCTCTCGGCCCGCGCGCGCTTCAGGGTGAGCGCCGTGGACGGGGCTGTCGTCTCGAAGCCGATGGCGAAGAACACGACCTCGCGATCCGGGTTCTCGCGGGCGATCCGGAGCGCGTCGAGCGGTGAGTAGACCATGCGGATGTCGGCGCCTTTGGCCTTCGCGTCCAGCAGCGTGCCGCGCGACCCGGGGACGCGCATCATGTCGCCGAAGCATGTGAAGATCACGTTGTCTTCATGGGCTACGGCGATGCCGTCGTCGACGCGTCCCATCGGAATCACGCACACCGGGCAGCCGGGGCCGTGAACCAGCTCCACGTTCGACGGCAGCAGGTCGTCGACCCCGTACTTGTAGATCGAGTGCGTGTGGCCGCCGCAGACCTCCATGAACTTGTAGTGGCGGCCGGGCTCGACCAGCGACAGGATCTCGCCGGCCACGGCGCGACCCAGCGCGGCGTCGCGGAACTCGTCGACGTATCTCATCCGCGGTCCCCGCCGGCCAGCGCAGCGATCGCGACGCCGGCATGCACCAGCACCCGGTCGCCGGGCAGCACGTGGTCGACCAGCGTCGTCTCGACCGGCCACAGCTCGCCGGCGTCATCGCTGCACAGGCTGATGCCGGGCTCGTTGTCATGCCCGACGATTGTCATCGGGATGCCGTCGTCGCCGCAGGTGATGCAGTGATCGGCGGTGCAGGCTGGAGCCGGGGCCGGATCGGTCACTCGATCACGCTGGCCTTCAGCTCCTCGAGCTCGCGCTCGTAGTCCTCACCCATCCGCTCGAGCATGCGGCGGGTCGCCCGCGCCTCGTCCTCGTCGACCTGGGAGATCGCGAACCCGACGTGGATCAGCACCCAGTCCCCGGGCCCGACCCCACCGTCGTCGGCGTCCAGCAGGCCGATGTTGACGTTCCTGCGGACGCCCGCCACGTCAACCCGCGCGAGCCGCCGGTCGTCATCGACGACCTCCACGATCTGGCCCGGGATGGCGAGGCACATGCGGCGGAGACCCTCCGGTCGGCGCGGGGACAGGGCCTGTTCTACCACCCCGGTTTCCGCACTCCGCAGACGGGGTAACTGCGATTACCGGCGGTTCCGGTAACCCTGATTACCGGGTTCCGTCCGGTGGTGCAGTCCCCCCGGGACTACACTCGTTTCTCACGTCGAGAGGCTTGAGCGATACCCGTCGATGGTCGTGATCTGCGGCCCGGAGATGCCGCACGGTGGTCTGGCTCCTCCCGCGCCAAGCGGCCCGAGTCACCGCCGCTCTTCGCGTATGTCCTGGACGCCGACGACGACCTGGCGGAGGAGCTGGACGTCCGCACACGGGTGGCGGCGCGGCAGGTCGCGACCGCGCGGGTGCTCGACGCACACGCCGGCGACTGCGACCTCGGGCCGTGGTTCGCCGCGGCCGGCGAGGGGCCGGGACTGCTGCTGCTCGACGGACTGGTGGCCGTGCAGACCCGGATCGTCAACCGCACCGTCACCGAACTGCTCGGCACCGGCGACCTGCTGCAGCCCGTGGGCGTCCGCGTCGACGACATGATCGAGCGCGAGGTGGGTTGGCGGGCGCTCCAGCCGACGCGGTTCGCGTTGCTCGACGAGGAGTTCGCGCAGCGGGTGCTGCCCTGGCCGCAGATCGCCCACGCCCTGCTGCGCCGTGCCGAGAACCGGGCCGACGACCTCGACGCGATCCGTGCGATCTCCTGCCAGCCCCGGCTCGAGGTGCGGCTGGTGCTCCTGCTCTGGCACCTGGCAGCGCGCTGGGGACGCGTCGAGGCGTCGGGCATCCGCGTCTGCCTGCCGTTGACGCACCGGCTACTCGGCCAGATGGTGGCCGCCGAGCGCCCGTCGATCTCGCACGCGCTGTCGCGGCTGTCGCGCGCGGGCCTCGTCACCGGCGCACCCGGCGACTGGCACCTGCACGGCCGGCTGGACGAGCACCTGGAGTCGCTGATCGAGCGGACGACGCGGCTCGAACCCCATACCGGCCCGGACGCCGACCAGATCGCGACCGGCGCATGACGCCCTCGCCGGAGGCGCGCCCGCTGCATGTCCTCTGGCTGACGAGCGGGCTGGGCTGCGACGGCGACTCGATCGCGATGACCGCCGCCACCAACCCCTCGCTCGAGGATCTGCTGCGCGGCTCACTGCCAGGCATCCCCCCGATCGTCCTCTGCAACCCGGTGCTGGCGTTCGAGTCGGGCGAGGAGTTCATGCGGACCTGGGAGGAGGCGGCCGCCGGGCGGCTCGACCCGTTCGTGCTGGTGCTGGAGGGCTCGGTCCCGAACGAGGACGTCAACGGCGACGGGCACTGGGCGGGCATGGGTGTCGACGCCGCGACCGGCCAGCCGATCCTGACCAACGAATGGATCGACAGGCTGACGCCGCGGGCGGCCGCCGTGCTGGCGCTCGGCACGTGCGCCGCCTACGGCGGGGTGCCGGCGATGCGCAACAACCCGACCGGCGCCATGGGCCTGCGCGACTACCTGGGATGGAAGTGGCAGTCCCAGCTCGGCATCCCGGTCGTCAACCTCCCGGGGTGTCCTGTCCAACCGGACAACATCACCCAGACGCTGCTGCGGCTGGCGCTCCAGCTGGCCGGCCTGGCGCCCCCGATCGACCTCGACGACCAGGGGCGGCCGGTCGAGTTCTTCGACCGCACCGTCCACGAGCGCTGCGACCGCGCAGGCTTCGCCGACCAGGCCCAGTTCTCCGAGCAGCTCGGCGACGGCCGGTGCCTGGTCAAGCTCGGATGCGCCGGGCCGGTCGCACGGTGCAACGTCCCAATGCGCGGGTGGGTGAACGGCGTCGGCGGGTGCCCGAACGTCGGCGGCATCTGCACGGCGTGCACCATGCCGGGGTTCCCCGACCGGTTCATGCCCTTCATGGAGCCGGACGCCGGCGCCAGGCTGTACGCGCGCACCGCCAGGTTCGGCCACGGCCCGTTCGTGCGGTACATGCGCAACCGGCGGATGAAGCGGATCTTCGACGTCGAGCCGGAGTGGCGACGTCGCGGCCCGCGGCTGACCAGCGGCTACGAAGCCCGCTGAGGCTCGCGGAACGCGGCCGCCGCCGCCATCCGGCGAAACGGCTCGAGCTGCATCCGCTGGTCCTGCGCTCGCGCGATCAGCGCATCGAAGTCGACGTCCGCCAGCGCCTCGTGCTCGCCGGCGCGCAGCGCGGTCCAGCCCGCCTCCTTGCCGGTGATACCCAGGTGCAGCGCCTCAAGGCCGAGCAGCCGGCTGAGGTCGTCGTCTCCAGTGACGACGGTGCTGGCCTTGACCCGCAGCGCCTTCTCGCCGACCCGGGCGACCGCCTGCTTGATCGTGCTGCTGCCGATGCCGAGCCGCTCCATCACCCCCAGGAGGGTCTCGCGGTCGCTCTCGATC
This sequence comes from uncultured Actinomycetes bacterium, assembly GCA_963809205.1. Classification (GTDB taxonomy): domain Bacteria; phylum Actinomycetota; class Thermoleophilia; order Gaiellales; family JAICJC01; genus DATLLN01. The sequence continues at coordinate 388,998 of CAWEIS010000010.1, forward strand.
TGGGCGGCAACCGACTCCAGCGTCGCGGCCAGCTCGTCGGTGTTCGCGTGCCCGCCCAGCGAGTCCAGCAGGTCGAGCGCTCCGGCCGATCCGGCGAGGTGATCGTTCAGGTACGTGGAGAGCGCGGAGGAGGCCATGCCGGGGACGTACCCCGCACCTGCGGATGGAAAACCGCTGCCGTAGGGTGTCGGCGTGAGCTACGCGATCTACGTGGGCGCGAGCCTGACAGCGGAGGGGTGCGCGTACGTGGCCGGGTACGGCGACGAGCCGTCCAGCCACTGGCTGGAGCTGGCGCCGCGGGCCGAGCATCCGGCGGGCGCGACCATCGAGGTCGGCGTCACCGAGGCGTCGTTGATGCCCGGCGTGCGCACCGCCATCCCACAGGCGCCGGTCACCGCCCGGCATCTGCGGGTCGACTACTCGTACTACCGCGGCGTCCCCGCCCCGCTGACCAATGGTGGCCTCAACGAACACGGCGTCGCCGTGCGCGACGTCTGGTCGCCCAGTGCTGAGCGGCTGCGGGCGATGACCCCGGCCGACCAGCGCGGGCTGAACTACAGCGACCTGGCGCGCGTCGTGCTGGAGCGGGCGCGCACGGCGCGCGAGGGCGTCGAGCTGATCGGCGAGCTGATCGAGCGCCACGGCGAGGCCACCTACGGGGGCAACTCGCACCTGATCGCCGACGCCGGCGAGGGCTGGGTGGTGGTCGAGTTCGCCGGCGGCCAGGGGCTGTGGGTCGCCGAGCGGGTGGGACCGGAGGGCATCCGCGTCAGCCGGCCCGGGGTGATCGGCGAGGTGCCGGCTGCCTTCGCCGACCATCCGGACTTCCTCGGCCCGCCGCACCTGATCTCCTTCGCCGTGGAGCGCGGGTGGTACGACCCGGCGGACGGGCCGTTCGACGCCAACGCCGTCTACGGCGACGGGCTGGGCCGGTGGGAGGGCGTGCGCTGGATTGAGCAGGAGCTGGGGGCGCGCGCCTCGCGGGCCGGCGGGATCTCGCTCGCCGACGTGATCTGGGCAGTGCGCACCGAGCGTCTGACCGGCGATTCGGCGGGCTACGGGCAGGTCGTGCCATTGCCGACCGGGGTTCCGTCAGAGCTCCGCGTGTTGTGGCATGCGCCGGTCGGCGCGGTGGCCGCGCCGCTGACGCCGTTCTTCCTGGGTGTCGAGTCGGTGCCGCCCGAGCTGCGCCGGCATCGCTACCTGACGGCCGGGGAGGCCGCGGCCTTCGCCGATCCGCTCGACGGCGACGACACGCGCTCGTCGGTGGCGCCGCGGATCGAGGCGACCCGGTCGGCCGTCGCCGTGTTCAGGCGGCTGCTCTACCTGCTGGCCGAACACCACGAGCTGTTCCTGCCCGAGGTGACGCCGGTCTGGGAGGCCCTGGAGCGCGAGACCGCGGCCGCCGTGCCTGGCGTCGCGGACTCGGCGCGGATCCTGCTCGAGGCGGGGCGCCCCGAGCTGACCGCCGACGTGCTCACTCGCTTCAGCCATGGCGAGGCGATCCGGGCGCTCGACCTGGGGGAGGCGATGGCCGCCAGCATGGACGCCCGCAGCCGGGTGCTGTTCGGGCTCAACGAGGATCCCGGCTGGCGGGGGCCGCAGCGGATCTGGTGATGCGCATGCCGGAGCGGATCGTCCCGGTCGCGGCGAGCAGCGCCGTGCCCACGGCGACGGCGATGGCGACCGGCGTTGCGGAGGCTCCGGCGGCGACCGCGGCAGCGGCCACCGCCACCAACACCGCCACGCCCGCGGCAATCCGCCAGTCATCGCCGACGACGAAGTCGTACCAGAAGCGGCCGAAGGCGCTCACGTGACGCATCAGGAAACCGCCAGCGATCGCGTTGCAGCCCGGCGCAGCACGCGCACCGTCGCCCACGAGGTGGCCAGCCAGAGCAGGAGCAGCACCGGAAGCGCCCAACCCCCGCCCGGCCACTCCAGAGACTGGCCATCGGGCGCGAACACGCCGAGGCCCTCGACGACCCAGAACGTCCCGTAGGTCGCGAGCAGCAGGCCGACCGAGAACTTCAGCGTGTTCTCCGGAACCTTGGCCAGCGGGCGGTGTGCGGCGACGCCGGCGACGAGCACGACCGCCGCGGCCCCGGCGGCGGCGGCCGCCGCCAGCGGGATCGACCCGGCGCTCAGCCCGAACGTGATCGCGATGAAGATCACCTCCAGGCCCTCCAGGAAGACGCCCTTGAATGACACGACGAACGCGTACCAGTCGAGCCCGTACCGATCTTTGGGCGCGGCCGTCCGGGCGGCCGCCTGCTCCGTCGCGAACACCTGCTCCTCATCGTGCAGCGACTTCAGCCCGGCCGAGCGGAGGATCGCCTTCTGCAGCCACTGCAGGCCGAAGATCAGCAGCAGCACGCCGACCACCAGCTGCAGCGACGTCTTGGGGAACCACTGCACGAGCGCGTAACCGGCGACCGCCGTGATCGCCGCCAGGGTCGCCACGGCGAGGCCGACGCCCCACAGCGCCGAACGCCAGCCGCGGGTCAGTCCCATCGCCAGCACGATCGTCAGCGCCTCGACGAACTCGACGGCGGACGCCAGAAACGTCGACACGACCAGCCCGATGTGACCGGCCCCCGGCACGCCGCCGACGGTAGCAGACCGGGGTCGCCGGAAGGCGGCCCGGGCGGCCGCGTTCAGGCGATGTTCAGCGGCCGGGGGCGATGCTGCCGGGCGTGCACGCACGATCCAGCGGATGGCTGCTGGCGGTTGCCATCGTCCTGGGGTGCGGCATCCTGGCGCTGAGCTTCCCCGACCGCGGGATCCGCCCCTCCAGCGACGCCTCGGCGACGCGCCCGCTCTCGATTGCGCCGGTGCCGCCGGTCGGTCTGCCGCCGGTTCCGCGGCACCCGCCGGCGGTCGACGTCTACGCCGCCGACGGCGCCAACATGCTGACGGGAGCGGCGGTGCGCGCCCGGGCGCTGATCTACGTCCCCAACTCGGCGAGCAACACCGTCGATGAGATCGATCCGCGGACGCGTCGTGTGGTGCGGCAGTTCGCGGTCGGCGCCGAGCCGCAGCATGTCGTCCCGTCGTACGACCTGCGGACGCTCTACGTGACCAGCGATCAGGGCAACGTGCTCACCCCGATCGACCCGCGCACCGGGCGGCCGCGGGCGCCGATCCCGGTGCCGGATCCCTACAACCTGTACTTCACGCCGGACGGGCGCTCCGCGATCGTGGTCGCCGAGCGGCTGCGCCGCCTCGACTTCCGCAATCCGGTGACGTTCCGGCTGCAGCGGTCGGTGCATGTGCCCTGTGCCGGCGTCGACCACATCGATTTCTCCGCCGGCGGCGGATATCTGCTCGCGACCTGTGAGTTCTCGGGGCAGGTGCTCAAGGTCGACGTCCGCCGCCGGCGGTTACTGGATGTGCTGACGCTGCCCGACGGGCCCGGCGGGATGCCGCAGGACATCAAGCTCTCGCCGGACGGCCGGATCTTCTACGTCGCCGACATGATGGCCAACGGCCTGTGGACTGTCGACGGCGCGCGGATGAAGGTGACCGGGTTCGTGCCCACCGGTGCCGGGGTGCACGGCCTGTATCCGAGCCGGGACGGCCGGTTCCTGTATGCGACCAACCGCGGCGCGGGCTCGGTCTCGGTGATCAGCTTCCGCACGCGGCGGGTCGTGGCGACGTGGAGGATCCCCGGCGGCGGCAGCCCTGACATGGGCGGGGTGTCGTCCGACGGGAGAACGCTGTGGCTGTCGGGCCGCTACGACGGCGTCGTCTACGCGATCAGCACCCGCACCGGCCGCCTGCTCGCGGAGGTGAGCGTGGGCAGCGGTCCGCATGGGGTCTGCGTCTGGCCGCAGCCCGGCCGCTACTCGCTCGGGCATACGGGGATCCTGCGCTAGGCGGTCAGGTGGCGTTCAGGTCTCGGTGTGCATACTGGGGGGCTGTTCCCGATGCGAGCCCCGGCCTGACCCAACGCGGTGCGACCGCCCCTCCTGCGACCCGCCCGGTCGCGGCACGGCTCGTGGCTCCCCTGTTCGCCGCGGTCGGCGTCTGCCTTGCCGTGTGGACCGCGTACCTCGCCTACGACCTGCCGCCCAAGCATCTCGCCCGCAACTGGGACGTTGCATGGGCCGGGTTCGACGCGTTGCTGGTGGCGATGATGTTCCTGGTCGCCTACGGCACGATGCGCTCGCGCAGCTGGGTGCAGGGCGCCGCCAGTGCGACGGCCGCGCTGCTCCTGACCGACGCCTGGTTCGACGTGCTCACCGCGTCGCCGGGCAGCGACCGGATGGAGGCCCTGCTGCTGACCTTCACGTCGGAGCTGCCGCTGGCCCTGATCTGCGGCTGGATCGCTCTGCGTGCAGACCGGGCCGCCCGCGACGCAGCCGCCGCCGAGATCGAGGATCGGCCGTGACCGGCCGCCGGCCCGTCCAGGTGGAGCGCCATCCGTTCGGCCCTCGCGTTCGCGTGCTGGGCGTCCGGATCCACGAGTGGCACCTCGGGGCGGCGCTGCTGTGCGCCCTGGGCGTGCTCGATCTGCTCGACCTGCTGAACGGCGGCCCGGCCGCGTATGCGCTCGCCTTCGCGGGGATCTGGGCGATCGCCAAGGACTGGCGCGACCTGACGCCGCACCTGCGCGACACTGCGGCGTGGCGGGTGGGGCTGCACCGGCCGCCCGGGCGCCTGAGAGCAGCCCGGCGCGCCGACTGGATTCCGCCGGCGGCGGCCGCGGCGGCGGCGTCGACCGCGCTCTGCTCGCTGGCGACGACGCTCTCGCCGGGCCTCGGCTGGCGGGGGCACGTGGTCGCGAGCCTGACTCCGGTGCGGACGGCGGCGGTGTTCCACGCCGCGGTGATCCCCGTGTCCTGGGCGCTGCTGATCGCCGCGTATTCGCTCTGGCGCCGCCGGCGGCGCGCGTGCGACGTCGCCGTGGTGCTGCTGGTGGTGCTCGGCGTGTTCAACCTGCTGGATGGCCCGGAGCTCGAGGAGGCGGCCCTGTCCTGGGCGGCTGCGGGGATGCTCTGGTACGGCCGCGAGAGCTTTGTTGCCGAACCTGGCACGATCCGCCTGCGCCTCTCGCTGTGGGCGGCCGGCGCCGCGGCCATGGCCACGCTCGTGTTCAGCACGCTGGCCGCGTGGTCGGCGGCGCCGGGCCGGCCGCCGGCGGGCGCGATCCTGTGGGCGAGCTGGGACATGCTGGTCTGGCGCGACCCGCCCTGCCGTTTCGGGACGAGTTCCGGTTCGTGCCACACGCCGTCGGCGTGCTCTCGCTGTTCGCGCTGGTGGTCGTGGCGTGGGCGGTGTTCCGCCCGCTGGCCGCTGCTCGGGCGCTTCCCGACCCTGACGAGCGCGAGCAGGCCCGACGGCTTGTTGCTGCACATGGCGACGACGCGCTGAGCTACTTCAAGCTGCGCTCGGACAAGCGCTACCTGTGGGGCGAGGAGGGCGAGGCGCTGATCGGCTACCGCATCGAGAACCGGGTGCTGCTGGTGTCGGGCGACCCGGTCGGGCCGCCGGATGCGGTGCGCGGCCTGATGCGGGACGCGGTGCGGCTCGCCGACCGGCACGACCTGCGGTTTGCCGTCGTCGGCGCCAGCCAGGGGCTGCGCGACTGGGCCGTGGCGGAGGGGCTGCGCTCGCTGTACATCGGCGACGAGGCGGTTGTCTCGACGAGCGACTTCTCGCTGGAGGGACGGGCGATGCGCAAGGTGCGGCAGTCGGTGACGCGCCTCGAGCGGGCGGGGTACCGGGCCGAGCTGGTCGAGATGCGCGAGGCGTCCGACGAGCTGCTGGAGGAGCTGGAGCACGTGTCGCGCGTGTGGCGCTGCGGCGCGGAGGAGCGCGGGTTCTCGATGGCCCTCGACGGCGTCGGCGGCCCGAACCAGGACGACACCGTGGTGGTCGTGTCGCGGGGGCCGGACGACCGGGTCGCGGCGTTCATCCAGTTCGTCCCGCACCGGCAGGGAGCGGCGATGTCGCTGGCGGCGATGCGCCGGCTGCCGGGCACGCCGAACGGCCTGATGGAGTTCACCATCGTCCGGTCGATCGGGATGCTGGGCGCCGACGGGGTCGACGAGCTGTCGCTCAACTTCGTGGCGTTCGGGCGTCAGCTGCGCGACCCGGCGGGTGTTCTCGACCGGTCGCTGGGCGGGGTGCTGCGGGTCGCCGATCGCTGGTTCCAGATCGATCGGCTGCGCCGGTTCAGCGAGAAGTTCGGGCCGTCGTGGCGGCCCCGCTACCTGATCTTCCAGCATCCGACGGCGCTGCCCCGCTGCGCGCTGGCGGTGATGTGGGCCGAGGGCCAGGCGCCGCGCCCGTCGCTGCCGCGGCCGGGCGACCGCAGCCGCGAGACCACCGGGGTCTGACCCAGCCGTCACTGCGCTGGTGATCCACGCGCGTGTCGGCATACGTGGAGTACCGTGTGAGCGTGCGAGGTCGCACTCCGGCTGTCTTCGTCGACTCGGGTAATCGACGCATGCTGGAGGTGAACCTGTGGATCGACGCCTCGATCAGGATCCGGGCCCGGACACCGCCCGGCGCGGGCGCCACCGGCAGGCGCAGCGCAGGCGACACGGGCTGCGTACCGTCGTCGCGTCGGTCCTGATCGGCGGGCTCACGCTGACCGGGATCGGGCTCGTCGCGATGGCTCTGTGGGTCGACGAGGTGAGCGCCGGGATCGACATCTCAACCATGCCCGAGCACCTGCCGGGGGTGAACAGCACCATCCTCGACGCTCACGGCAACCAGCTCGCGCGCGTCGCCTCCACGGAGAACAGGATCCCCGAGCCGGCGTCGAGGATCTCGCCGTGGCTGGTGCGCGCGACGATCGCGATCGAGGACCGCCGCTTCTACCAGCACGGCGGCGTCGACTACCTGGCGACGTTGCGCGCGCTGTGGGCCGACATGACCGCCGGCCAGATCGTGCAGGGCGGCTCGACCATCGAGCAGCAGCTGGCCAAGCTGCTCTACCTGAACGACTCGCAGACGCTGACGCGCAAGGTGCAGGAGGCGGTGATCGCGAACCAGATCGCCGACCGCTGGTCTCGCTTGAGGATCCTCACCACCTACCTGAACGTCGTGCCGTACGGCGGAGTCACCTACGGCTGCGAGGCGGCGGCGCGGCTCTACTTCGGCCGGCATTGCGCCGACCTGACGCCGCTTCAGGCGGCCACTTTGGCCGGGCTGCCGCGATCGCCGACGGACTACGACCCGCTGGTGCATCCGCGCGCGGCGATCGATCGCCGCGACGAGGTGTTGTCGGCCATGGCGTCGAACGGCGACCTGACGCCGCGGTTCGCGGCCCGGCTCAGCCGCAGGCCGCTCGGGCTCCACGAGCCGGGGCAGCAGGTCGTGCACCAGGCCTATTTCGTCCAGTACGTCGAGCACCGGCTCCGCAAGCGGTTCGGCGAGCGCCGCCTGCAGCGAGGCGGGTTGGTCGTCTCGACGACGCTCGACCAGCGCCTGCAGGCCGCCGCGGAGAGCGCCTTCGACAGTGTGCTGACCTCGCCCGACGACCCGGCCGCCGCGCTGGTGGCGATGGATCCGCGCACCGGCGCGCTACTCGCGTTTGACGCCTCGACCAACCCACGGGACGTGCACTTCGATCTGCCGTCCCAGGCGCACCGGCAGGCCGGCTCGGCTTTCAAACCGTTCGCGCTGCTGGCGGCGATGCTGGACGACCACATCGATCCGGAGACCACCGAGTACTCTGCCGCGGCGCCGTTCACGACGACGTTGCCGAACTGCGACCCGATCTTCCCGTCCTGCACCTGGACGGTGAACAACGCCGAGCCCGGCGGCTCGGGCATGCTCAACCTGCACCAGGCACTCGACGGATCGGTCAACGCCGTCTACGCGCGGCTGAGCATGGACATCGGCGCCGACCCGACCGTCGACATGGCCTACCGGCTGGGCATCCCGCGCTCCGACCGCCTGCCCCGGGTGCCGTCGATCGTGCTCGGCACCGGGCTGGTCACGCCGCTGGACATGACCTCGGCGTACGCGACGATCGCCGACGGTGGCGTCTACCACCGCCCGCTCGCCGTCACGCAGATCCGCAGCGCCTCAGGCAAGGTGCACGACGTCTCGCCGCCGTCCACCAACCCCGGGCGGCGGGCCATCCCGGCGTGGGCGGCGTCGGAGGTGACGTCGATCCTGCAGGACAACATCACCTGCCGGCTCGGCCTCTGCACGGGCGGCGGTGCGCAGCTGTCGCCGGCCAGGCCCGAGGCCGGCAAGACCGGAACGGTCGAGTCGCACCTCGACGCCTGGTTCTGCGGCTACACGCCGTCGCTGGCGGCCTGCGTCTGGATGGGCTTCCCGCAGGGCGAGGAATCGATGATTCCGGCGGTCGGCAGCGCCGAGTCGTTCGGCGGGGGCTACCCGGCGACCATCTGGCGCCTGTTCATGACCTCCGCGCTGGCGGCCGAGCCGCGGCGGTTCCCGCCCGCCGATTTCCCCACGGTGCCCGCTCCGGCCGGGTGGTACCAGCCCTGGGTGTCGCACGTCCACAACTGAGCGCGGTTCCGATATGCCCTACGGGCTCCAGATCTCGTCGATCGTCGATGCCGTCTGCGCTCCTGCAAGCGGCGGCACGCCGTAGCCTGTCTCCAGCGTCCGCAGCAGGCCGTAGTGGTTTGACGGAGCGTCGTAGGTGCCGGCCTGGACGGTGGGCCCGAGGGCGAGAAACACGACGTTGCCGCCGCCCGCGAACTGCTTGGAGTAGCTCGGCCCCTTGTTCGAGGTTCCCTCGTCGAACGTGACCAGGATCAGGGCGTCCGGATCCGCGTTCTGGATCAGCGGCACCTCCTGACGCAGGAATGCATCGAACTGCGCGATCCGGTTCCGCTGCGGCTGGCAGTTGTCGTGGCCGTCCTCGCACTCGTTCGGCACGACGAGGTTGAACTGGGAAGTCGTCCCGTCCAGCACCGCCCGGTTGAACGTGCTCATGTCGTTGGGGCGGACGGGGTTGGTCGGCCCGGTGGAGATGACGCGCTGGATGCACTCCGGACCGGGAGTCGGCGACCACTCGCCCGCGACACCCTCGATGTTGTCGAAGAACAGCGCCGGATTGTGCTTGGCGGCGTAGTGGTCGAGGGTCTTCCGGCCGCCCGCGTTCGCCAGCGCGCAGGGCGATGGCATCGACTCCATCCAGCTCCGCCAGGTCACGCCCGCGCCGTCGAGCTGGTGGAACAGGTTGTCCCAGTCCTCGTGACAGTCCGCCGGTGACCCGTCGTCCTGGTGGCAGCCGGTGAACTGGCCGGCCATCATCCCGACATAGTTGGCCTCCGAGAAGTGCGTCAGCGCGAAGTAGTTGGTCAGCCAGGCGCCTCCCGGCTTCAGGCTGTTCAACAGGTACGGCGCATTGCTCTTGTTGACCTGCGTGATCTCGGTGTTCTCACCGATGATCAGGTAGACGTGCGGTGTCTGGTGCAGGTCCGGCACCCCGCTTGCAGAGGCGGGAACCGACGACGCGCAGAGCACCACCAGAGCGATGAACACCACGTAACGCATAGAAGACCCCCCACTCGAGATTCAGGCCGACGGCCGGGCGGCGACGGCGCGTGGCCGCCGCCGCCCATGCCGGTCATGGCTGCCGGTTCATCCAGATCGCACCCGGCCCGCCGCTGAAGTTGACGCCTTCGCCGGCCACCGTCACCGACTTGCCCGTGTTGGTGATCGCGATGCCGTCGTAGTCGCCGTAGCCCGACGTGAAGCCGGCGGCCGACTTGTAGCTGGCACCGGTCGTCGCGTCCGAGATGTCCGCCTCGGCGCCCCACGTCTGGCCGCCGTCGGTGCTCGCCCGGTAGTACACGTTCCACGCGCCTCCCCGCGCGTCCATCCAGGTCAGGCGGAAGTCGCCTGCCGCGCCGCCGGCCACCGCCGGGAAGCTCGCGTTGACCGCGCCGTTGGCCAGCTGCGTGGTCGCTCCCCAGGTCGCACCGCTGTCGGTCGAGCGGCGCACCCACACGTGGCCGTTGCCGCCGACCGCGGTGGCGCCGGAGTACTCGAGCACCGCGGTGCCGCCCCGGTCTGCCGCGATCGTCGTCGTCGACGACGTGCGGAAGTCGCTCCCCGTGAACACGTGATCGACGATGTTCCGCGTCCAGCTGCCGCCGTTGTTCGTGCTTCGCCAGACCTCGATGTCGACCGGCCCCGAGCTCTGCGCCGAGCCGCCGGGGTACTTCGAGTCGGCCAGGAGCGCGGTGCCGTTGGGCAGCACGGCGAGGCCGTTCGGGTACCGGTACACGCTCGAGTCGGAGTTCAGCGTCGCCGGCTGAGACCACGTCTGCCCGCCGTTGTGCGACGACGCTATCAGCAGCACGCTCCGGCTCTCCCAGGCCACGTAGATGTCGTTGCCGCTCGCACTCGCGCCCATCCAGGGCTTGTCCGACCAGCTGTTGGTCGACAGCGTGACCGGCGGCGTGAACGTCGCGCCGTGGTCGGTGCTCTTCGCGAACACGATCTGGTTGTAGTTCATCCAGGTCGCCAGCACCGTCCCCGCCGACGTCGTGGCGACCACCGGATCCCACTGGCCGCTGACCTTGGTGCATGCACACAGCGGGTGCTCACCGCCCCAGGTCGCCCCGCCGTCGCCCGAGACGCGGATCAGCATCTGCGGGTTCGGACACGAGCTCTTCGGACAGGCGACGCCGTAGCGGTTGTAGACCGCGTAGACATACGGCGCGCTCGGATCCGCCGCCACATGCGGCTCCCACGTGTCCTCGACGGCCAGCTTCGCCTCGCCGGCCCAGCCGACCGCGGCCGCCGTCGCGAACACCTTCACCGCGTTTCGCTGCTCGTACCCGGGGCGCGACGCCACATGCGCCTCGGCATCCCTGTCGGGATCGCCGGCACTCTCGTGCTCCTCGCCGCCTCGGGACGTCATCGCCACGGCACCCGCCGCAGCCGCCAGCACGAGCACAGACACCAGCACCACCCATCGCAATCCGCTCATTGCTTCCCTCCGTGGTGAGTTCGGAGGACAACATCACCACCGGGCGACATAGCTGTCAAGCCAGGCATCGCCCCGCGGCTTGTCCGCGGTTTCTGGAGATGACAGGATGGGCGCTCGAACGACGGAGGTGCAGTGGCGCGTTACTCCGGACCGGCACTCGATCGACCGGCCGTGCTGTGCGATCTGCTGGAGGCGGGACTGTCGGCGGATCCCGACGCCGATGCGCTGATCTGCGCCGAGTTCACATGGTCGTGGCGGACGCTCGACCAGGTCACCCGACGGCTTGCGCAGAGCTACTTCGAGATTGGCCTGCGCCCCGGCGACCGGTTCGCGTCGCTGATGCCGAACCGGCCGCGGCTGATCGCCCACTACATCGCCTGCTTCCGGGCCGGGCTGGTGGCGACGCCGCTCAACTACCGCTACACGATCGCCGAGATCGACCACGCGCTCGAGGTGAGCGGCGCCCGGGCGATGCTCGTTCACGCCGAGCGGGAGCCCGATCTGGCCGGAAGCGAAGCGGCCGGACGGCTGCCGCTCGGGCTGATCGGATATCCCGGCCCCAGCCGCGACGGGGTTTCGCTGGACGAGCTGATGGAGGGCGAGCCGACCGCCGATGAGCTGCCCCGGCCGGACGTGTCCCAGCCGGCGGTGATCTTCTTCACCTCGGGCAGCACCGGGCCGCCGAAGGGCGTGACGCACACCCACCAGACGGTCGGCTGGATGCTCGCGATCGCCGCCGCCGGCCTCGAGCTGGACGCCGGCGACCGACTGCTGGCCGGCTCCTCGCTGTCGCACGTGGGCGCGTTCTACGTCTCGTTCGCTGCGCTCAGCGTCGGCGCCTGCACCGTGATCGCCCGCAGCTTCGACGGCGATGAGCTGCTGCCGTTGCTCCGCGAGGGCAGGCCGACGGTGTTGTCGATGCTGCCATCAGCGCTGTTCGCACTCACGCGCGACCACGGCGCCGATGGGCAGGACTTCGCCTCGCTGCGGCTCTGCCGGGCCGCCGGCGACTGCGTGTCGGCCGAGCTCGAGCGGGAGTTCACGGAGCTGACCGGCCTGGTGATCGACGAGGCGTACGGGCTGACCGAGGTCGGACTGGCGTCGGTCAGCCCGCCGTCCGCGGAGATCCGTGCGGGCTCGCTGGGCAAGCCGGTGCCCGGCGTGACGGTGGAGATCCGCGGCGATCACGGCCGTGCGGTCGCGCCCGGCGAGGAGGGCCGGCTGTGGATCCGCACCCCGTCGGCCACGGTCGGCTACTGGGACAACGACGAGGCGACCGCGGAGGTGTTCCGCGACGGCTGGCTCGACTCCGGGGACGTGATGCGCGCCGACGAGGACGAGTACCTGTACTTCTGCGGCCGGTCGAAGCAGATCATCGTCCACGACGGCTCGAACATCACGCCGCAGGTGGTCGAGGGCGCCCTCCTCGAGCACCCCAGTATCGGCAGCGCGGGGGTGGTCGGGATCCACGACCTGGTGCACGGCGAGAACGTCCGCGCCTACGTCACCCTGCGCGAGGGCGCCGAGCGCCCGGCGGATCAGGAGCTGATCCGCTTCGCCCGCGAACGGGTCGGCTACAAGGCGCCTGAGGAGATTGTGGTGCTCGACAAGATGCCGCGCACGGCCAGTGGCAAGGTCGACCGGACGCAGCTGAAGCGGATGGCGGAGCCACAGCGCCGAGTCGCTTCCTGACGCCGGCGCCGGCGCACCCGGAGCCGCCGGCGGCCGGCAACCGCTACCCTCGCTGACCACATGGAACACATTCAGCTGACCGGCACCGAGATGGAGCGCCTCCAGGCGGAGCTCGCCGAGCTCGAAGGCCCGAAGCGCCGGGAGATCGTCGAGGCGATCGCCGTCGCACGCGGCCACGGCGACCTGTCGGAGAACTTCGAGTACCACGCCGCCAAGAACGAGCAGGGGCTGCTGGAGCGGCAGATCACGATCCTGCGCGACAAGATCGAGAGCGCGACGATCGTCGACGTTGCTGGCGGTGACGACAAGATCGGCATCGGCTCCCGGGTGGTCGTCGAGAGCGACTCCGGCGATCGCTCCGAGGTGACCATCTCGAACGCCGGCGGCGAGGGCGCCGTCTCGCCGGAGTCGCCGCTGGGCCGCGCGCTGTATGGAGCCTCCCAGGGCGATCAGGTGAGGGTCAACGCCCCCGCGGCGACCTGGACGGCGCGCGTCATCTCCGTGTCCTGACCGGCGTCGGGGCGAGCCGCTTCTCCCACGTCAGCAGCGTGTCGTCCACCTCGAGCGGGCCGGTGCGCAGCATCACGGTGCCCTGCACCCGCCTCGGCGGGAAGCCGGCGTCGGCGTAGCCGAGCCCGCGGTACAGCGCCTGGGCGGCCTCGTCACCGGCGCTGACCTCGAGCCTGAGCAGGTCGAACCCGCGCTCCCCGGCGGCCCGCTCGGCCGCGGCCGTGAGCGCCGAGGCGACCCCGCGCCGGCGATGCTCCGGCCGCACCGACACATCCTGGAGCTCGGGCGGATCCGTCAGCGCGAGGTGCGCGTGGCCGATCGGGTGCGCGCCGCGCCATGCCACCATGTAGAACCCGTCGCCCTGGTGCAGCCGGGCCAGCCCCAACACGGCGGCGACCCGATCGACCTCATCTGGCTCCAGAACCCGGATCTCGGCGGTCACCGGGCAAGCGTCCTCCAGAACCTTGCGGAGTGCAAATCGCGGGGCCGGCCGATCTCCGCTACACTCGACGAGTCATTAGAACGCTCGTTCGGTTGCGCATCCGCACTTCCCTACCCGTTCGTGAAAGTCTGTAAGGAGGTGCAACATGGCAACTGGAACCGTTAAGTGGTTCAACGACGCGAAGGGCTACGGCTTCATCGCCCCTGACGACGGATCGAAGGATCTGTTCGTTCACCACTCCTCGATCTCCGGCGACGGCTTCAAGTCGCTCGTCGAGGGCTCCAAGGTGGAGTTCGAGTCCCGAGAGGGACAGAAGGGCCCCGAGGCGACCAACGTCGTCGCCGTCGCGTAGCTCGGCATGACCGGCCGCACGGGTGCGTTCGCGCGCCCGTGCGGCGGTGCCGCCGGCCCACTCCGACCTGCTCCCGCTGACGCGTCGATCCCCGGCGGCCCCGCGGCCGCTCCATGCTGTAGGTCGTTTGCGGCTCCAGTTACTAGCGCACAGGGGGAGAAGATGCGCGGATCACTCATGCTCGGGCGGGCGTCCTCGTCACGATGCTCGTGGTGGCGGTGCCCGCCTACGCGGAGCTTCTCGTCCCACGTCGTCTCCGGTGTGCCCGGCCGGATTGCGCCGATCGACTCGCCGAGCATCCAGGGCGGCGTCTGCGGAGATCCCAACCAGTATCCGGTGCTGAACTGCCCCAACGCGCAGGATCAGGTCTTCATCACGCGCTTCCGGGTCTTCACGAACGGGTGGCATCAGTCCGCCGCGTGGAGCTACGGCTCTTGCGGCAACCTGGCCGGCGCCGGGGCGGCGTCCTGCCAGTTCGGCAGCCCAGCTCGTCGATCATCGGCATCTGCCGGTCGTATCCGGGTGTATACACCGGCTGTGATCCCGCGTTCTACGACATCCCGGCGGGCTATCACTGGACGGTCGCCATCCGGATCGCGTGGACGAGCCGCCACACCGGCGGGGTGATCGGCCGGGCCGACTACTACCCGACGCCGAACGCGTCCGACATCGACTGTGCGTACTACGCCGAGTACACGGTGCACCGCTGTGTCGGCCCGCGGGCCTCCATCCCCTACAACCTGTTCGCGCCACGGAACGTCGGCTACCTGACGCTCCTCTGACGCCGTCCGAGCGATTGAGCGGTGCACGGCATCTCGCGCGCGCACCGCTCGGCGATCGCTCCGCTACGGGACCTACGCTCCCGCGGTCAGTCCGGCCACGTCGGCGCATCCCCATGCGCTCGGGCCAACGGCCGCCAGCACCCGGCGGCCGACGTTGATCTGCTGAACGCGGCTCGCCTGGTAGGCGTGCTCGGGATAGCCGCTGGGCCGGTAGGTCGCCCAGGTGCCGTGGTAGAAGCCGATGCCCCCCTCAAAGGTGGGGCTGCCGTACTGCGCCCCCCAGCTCCAGTTGCCCTGGGTCTCGCACTGCGCGAGCCGGTCCCAGACGCCATAGCCGTAGAGGCGATGGTATGTCCGGTAGGTGGCCCGGGCCTTGCGCTGCCAGTCGTGCAGGATGGCGAGCCGGGTCGAGTACTTCGAGGCATGCTCGACCGCAAAGCCGTACTGCAGCCTGGGCCGGAGCATCAGCGCCAGATAATGGTTCGTCCGTCGGAACAGGACGTGCACCTTGTCCACGATCGGGCCGTGGTAGGTGGTCGTTGATGGAGTGGTTGTCTGCTGGTCATCGGCGCTCGCACTGGCGGTGGTACCCGCCCACAGCGAGAGCGTCAGGATTGCGGTAATCGCGATGGTACGTCGAACTGGTATCTCTCCTTGAGGAGCTTCCCCCCGCGCACTGCGAAGGTCGGACGACCGCGCTTCGGCGCCGCGCAGGGTCTGCGCGTACGGCGACGGCGAGATCAGGACGGCTGGAGCAGGCCGGTCGGATATGTCAGCTCAGGTGCGCTGCGAAGCCCGGCGCTGCCGTCCTGGGTGGAACCCTAGGTGAGGTCGCCGCAGAACCTGACCAGTTCCCCCGGGCGTTCCAACGCGCCGCCCAGACGGGCGGCTCGACAACCAATAGCATCTGAGCTATAGCTTAGCGGATCACGAGCTAGGCGGCAGATCCGTCAGCCGGTGCGCCTCGATCGGCCCGGTCTTGCCCTTGAGCTCCTGATCGGGCAGCCGGTCGAGCACGCTCCCCGGCGGCAGCCTCCGGGCGGTCTCCTCGCCGATCACCACCTGGCCGGGGCGGGCGACCGACTCCAGCCGGGCGGCGAGGTTGACCGCGTCGCCGATCACGCCGTGCGTCCGATGGCCGCTGTCGGCGCCGAGCAGCCCGACGTAGACGTGCCCCGTGTTCACACCGACGCGAAGCTGCGGCCAGTCGGGGTGCTCGGCCAACAGCTCCGCCGCTGCGGACTGGAGCCGGAGCCCGGCCCGAGAGGCGCGCGCCGCGTGATCCGGCTGGTCGCCGTGCAGGTTGTACACGGACATGATCGCGTCGCCGATCAGCTTGTCGACCTCGCCTCCCGAATCGCGGATCAGCGGGATCAGCCGTCCGAAGTACGTGTTCAGCATCAGCGCCACATCGGTCGGGTCGTGCCGCTCCGAGTAGCTCGTGAAGCCGGCCAGATCACCGAGCAGGACGCTGACGTCCTGCGATCCGCCCACCGTGTCGTCGAGGTAGAGGGAGCTGAACCGCTCCTGATGCCACTCGCGGCGCGCGGCGACGGCGATCACCGTGAACGCGATCCCCATCAGGATGTGCCACTCCCACCACGAGACCTTCCAGCTGCGAGCGAACGCGATCACGACCATTGCCTCAGCGAGCAACGCGAAGGCCAGCGCCACGAACAGCGGGAACGCCGCACGGCGGCGGCGATACAGCCGGGCGTATCCAACCGCGGCGGCCGAGTAGCCGACCACGCCGATCACGGCCAGCGACACCTGCCAGCCGTCGAGCTGATCCGGGCCGATGGGGCCGTCGAGCGGTGGAAGCTCGGCCAGCGAGACGAGTGCCCAGCCCGCCATGGCCGCCAGGACGGCGGTCAGCAGCCACCCGGCGCGGGCGGCGATCCGGTGGGCAACCTGAGGATCAAACTCGACCACCGAGACCGCCGCGATCAGACCGGCCGTCGCCAGGCCCACGGGAGTGGCGAGCTCGAAGCCGGCGTTGGGTCCAAGGAGAACGCCGGGCGTTGCAAGCGCATGGAGGCCCAGGAAACCCGCGGCGGTGGTGCAGGCGATCGCGATCAAAACGGTGCGCGAGTCGCGGCGGCGCTGCGCGGCGGCGCCGACCATCGCGCCGAGGCCGACACAGACGGCCGCGGTCAGCAGGACGAGCCAGAAGTGGGCCGGGTGGTTCTCCCAGCCGGCGTCCGCAGACGGTGCCAGCAGCAGCAGGGCGAGCAGCGCGAGCGGGGCGGCCACGACCACAGCCGCCCTCAGTTGGAGCGGCGCCGCGGATCCGACTGGATTTTGAGCGGCGCTCATCGCCCGATCTTAGGGCAGTGCCGTAAGCCTCCCGCGAGCGTTGCGCCCGTCACTCACATCGAGGAGCGCATGCTCGTCAATGCCTATCTGTTGGTGACGACCCGACAAGCTCCGGAGAGCCGTACAGGCCTGATCGGCGAAGCCTCGAGTCGTCCAGGGCCCGCAGGGAGAGCAATGCTCCCCCCGCGCGTGGAACCCGCGCCGCGATCACCTCAGTGATCGTGGTGGCCGAGCCCTAGGCGAGTCGTGTGCACAGCCCCGGTGCTTCGGGTAGCTGATCATGTGCGCGGCGCCGTTCGCGTCGACGATCGATCGAACGGTTCCCGACCGAGGGGCAACGAACGAATGTTCAGGCGGGGTTCAGGGCGAGCCGCCGATGATCGCCGGCATGCAGGTTCAACGAAAGACGACAGCCACGACCCTCGCCGCGCTGATTCTGGCCATCGCCTCCGGGTGCGGCGGATCGTCGTCCACGCCGAGTTCGCAGGCGACGGGTTCGCCGAGTGTCGGTACGTCAGCTCCGGCCAGCAGCGGTTCTGGCGGCTCGCAGCCGAGCTCGTCAGGAGCCGGCGCGCTGGTGGCGGAGGCGCAGTCGGCCGCGGCCGGAGACATTCCCGACAACCAGGTCTTCCTCCTCTATCACAACGGCTCGGGCGGGTATTCGATCCGCTATCCCGAGGGGTGGGCCCGCAGGGGCTCCGCCAAGACGGTGCTGTTCCGCGACAAGAACAACCTCGTCCGGATCGTGGTCGAGCCAGGTGCTGCATCGGCCCAGGCAGCGCGAGCGGCCGTGCTCGGGCTGGCGGGCAAGACGCCGTCGCTCAAGCTCGTGTCGGTCACACGGCATCCGACCTGCTCAAATCAGGGGACGACGGAACAGCTTCCCCTGGTATCCGCGCGGGTGGTGTACACGACCAAGAGTCCACCCAACCCGGTCACCGGCAAATCGGTCACGCTCCAGGTCGATCGCTACTACCTGGGCCACGGCGCCAATCGCGCGGTTGTCGACCTTGGCACCCCGCAGGGCGTCGACAACGTCGATGCCTATTGCCAGATGATCAAGAGCTTCGCCTGGCGATGAGTGTCCGCAGCCTGTACGTCGAGTCCGAGCGCGAGGCGGAGAAGTCCGCGCCGGCGGTCGAGTTGCTGGACGTGTTTCGGATCTTCTCCGCGGGCGGCGCCGAGACGGTCGCGTTGCGCGGGCTGTCGATGAGGGTCGAGCCCGGTCGCGTGGTGGCCGTCCACGGACCCTCGGGCTCGGGGAAGAGCACGTTCCTGCATCTCGTTGCCGGCCTGGACACACCATCCGCCGGCGAGGTGCGCGTGTTCGGACGTCCGCTCGACCGGCTGGGCGATGACGAGCTGTCGGAGTATCGCGCGAGCATCGGGCTGGTCTTTCAGAGGGACAACCTGTTCTCCTCACTCACGGCGCTCGGGAACGTCGAGCTGGCGCTGAGGTTTGCCGGCGCACCCGATATCCGGGCAGCGGCGGTCGACGCGCTGGCGCGGGTCGGGCTGGAGCACCGCAGCAGCCACCGTCCCGGACAGCTGTCGGGCGGAGAGCAGCAGCGCGTGGCGATCGCCGCGGCGGCGGCCCGTCGCCCGCAGCTGATCCTCGCCGACGAACCGACGGGGGAGCTCGATACCGAAAACGAACGTGTCGTGTTCGAGGCGCTGGTAGGGCTGCGCCGGGAGATCGGCTGCACCGTGGTGATCGTCACCCACAGCGCTCGGGCGGCAGATCTCGTGGACGACGTGGTCGAACTGCGAGACGGCAGGACGGTATGACGCCTGCCGCCGAGTGCCTGGTGGAGCTGCGGGAGGTGACCGTGTCCTACGGCGACGGCAGTTCGCGCGTGCATGCGGTGCGCGACGTCGACCTCGCCATCGCGACCGGCGAGTTCGTGGCCCTGCGCGGCCGATCCGGCTCGGGAAAGACCACCATCCTCCACGTAATGGGCGGGCTGGTGGCGCCGTCGTCGGGGACCGTCGAGTGGGCGGGTCAGGCGTTCGGCACGCTCGACGCCCGGGCTCGGGCGGGGATTCGGGCGCAGGGCGTCGGTTACGTATTCCAAGGTGCCAACTTGTTGCCGACATTGACATCCTTCGAGAATGTCGTATTCGCGGGGCTGCTGTCCGGTCGCTCGGCGACCTTCTCGCCGCTCGAGCTGTTGCAGCTCGTCGGTCTCGAGCACAAGGCGGACGGCCTGCCCGGCGACCTGTCCGGTGGTGAGGCGCAGCGGGTAGCCATCGCACGAGCGATCGCTCAGCAGCCACAAGCATTGCTGTGCGACGAGCCGACCGGGCATCTCGATTCCGACACCGGTGAGCGCGTGCTCGATCTGATCGAGGCGTTGCGCCAGGAACTCGGTTTCAGCGTGGTCGTCGCCACCCACGACGAGACGATCGCCGGACGTGCAGACCGCGAGATCGAGCTGCTCGACGGCCGTGTCGTCGGTAGCCACGTGCTGCTATGACACCGCTCGCAATCGCCCTGGCCGGGCTCCGGCGATCGCCGGCACGCACGGCCATCCGAATCCTCGTGCTGGCCGCCGCCGTGTCACTGCTCGGCGCGATGTTGATCTTCGTCCAGCACTCGCTGACGACGATGACCGCCACGGCCGTCCGCAGCGTGCCCCTCGACTGGCAGGGGCCGCAGGGGTCGGCTCGGGCGGCGCGTCATACGGCCGCGCGCGTCGCCGCACAGCCCGGCGTGCTCGCTGCCGCACCGGTCGCGACCGCGCCGTTCGCTGAGACACGCCATGCCGCGGCGGCGGGGCACATCAGCTCGGCCGGAGGATCGATCCTCGCCGTACCGCCACAGAGCACCGGCGGTCTGAACACAATGCGACTGCTGCAGGGGACGCTGGCACCCGGCGCGGTCGTACTCGACCAGCAGCTCGCAGCGACGCTGCAGGCCCAGATCGGGGACACGGTCTCGATCGTGCCGGTGCGCGGGTCCCGTCCTCAGCAGTTCACGGTGAGCGGCGTCGCCCTCGTCACCGCCCCGGACGTCGTGTTCCAGCCGCTCAACCCGCTGCTCGGCCCGGCCCCGGCGCAGCCGCCCGCGGAGATCGCGGTGATGCCGCTGAACACCTTCGAGACACGCCTCGCCCCGCTGTACGGGTCGACCGCGGCCACCCCGACGTCGAACGCCGTTCCCGGTGCACAGACCGGCGTGCAATGGCAGGTGCAGGCTCAGGTCGATCCACGCGCGCTCACCGGGTCGCCCAGCCACGCCCTCTCCCAGGCAACGCAGATCCGCAATCGCGTCGAGCGCAGCGTTCCCGGCCGCGTGCAGTTCGTCGATAACCTGGCCGACACGCTCACGTCCGCCACCGGCGACGCGCTCTACGCCGAGACGCTGTACATCATGCTGGCCGTGCCCGGCGCCGTCGTCGCCCTCGGTCTCGCGTACCTCGCCGCCCTGGGCACCGCCGAACGGGACCGCCGCGAGCTGGCGCTGCTGCGTTCCCGCGGTGCGCGGCGCCGCGACCTGCTCGTGTTGGCCGCGGTCGAGAGCACGATCGTCGGAGTCGTCGGCGGCGTGCTGGGCACGGTGATCGCGCTGGCTGCGAACCGGTGGCTCGTCCACGATTCGAGGCTGTCGGCGGCGGTCATTGCCGCCATCGCCTTGGCCTGCGTGCTGCTGTCGATCGCCGGGGCACTCGCCGCGCGACTCGCCGTGACATACGGCACGCTGGCTGCGACGATCGCCGACGCCCGGCGGAGCACGCCGCGGGCGAGGAAGCCGCTGTGGGAACGCACCTACCTCGACATCGTGGCGCTCGCCGTCAGCGGGCTGATCTACTGGTTGACCGCCCGCACCGGCTTCTCGGCGATCGTCAACCCGGATTCGAACCCGACGCTCTCGTTGTCCGTGTACATGTTCTTCGCGCCGGCGCTGCTGTGGATCGGGATGGCGTTGCTCCTGGTACGGCTGCGCGGCCGAGGTGTCGCGTGGGCCGCCGGACGCGCCGGCGGGCAACGCCCCACCCGGCTGGCCGGCCTCCTGCTGAGCAGCATCGGCCGCCGTGGCCCGGCCATCAACCGGGGGCTGATCATCGCCGGGCTGCTACTGGCGTTCGGCGTCAACCTCAGCGTGTTCACCGCAACCTACGACCAGCAGGCGATGGTCGATGCCCAGCTCACACTGGGCGGCGACGTCGTCGTCACAGCGCCGCCGGGCACGCTTGCGCACTCCGATCTCGCCGCATCCGTAAGGCGCGAGCCCGGCATCCGGTCGACCACCCAGATCGACCACGCCTACGCGTACGTCGGCCCCGACCTGCAGGACACCTACGGCATCGACCCGGCCACGATCGGAAACGCCACCACACTGCGAAACTCCTACTTCCTCGGCGTGAGCGCTGACGAGGCGCTCCGCCGGCTGCGCACCACACCGGACGGCATCCTGGTGTCCCGCGAGACGATCACCGACTACCAGCTGCGAGTCGGCGACCTGCTGAAGCTGCGGGTCCTCGACCACGCGACCGGCAAGTTCCGGGTGGCGCCGTTCCACGTCGTCGGCATCGTCCAGGAGTTCCCATCGGCGCCGAAGGACTCGTTCATGGTGACCAACCTCGGATACCTCGAGCAGGTCACCCATGGGTCCGGGCCGAATGTGCTGATCGCCCGCACGTCAGGCGACGCCGCCTCGGTCGCCTCACACGTCGCCGACAGCGTGCGCTCGTCCGGCGCGACCGTCAAGAACATTCGCGACCAAGCGCAGCAGACCACCAGCTCCATCACCACGGTCGACCTGTCGGGCATCAGCCGGATCGAGGAGGTGTTCGCAATCGCGCTGGCGGCTGCAGCGCTCGGTCTGTTCGTGACTATCACGATCGCCGAGCGCCGTCATGAGTTCGCCACCATGGCCGCGCTCGGAGCGTCGCTCCGCGAGATCGGGTGGTTCTTGTGGACCGAGGTCGCCGTCGTACTGACCGCCGCCGTGGTGCTTGCCGTGGGTCTCGGCTGGCTGCTCTCGCTGATGCTGGTCGCGATGCTGCAGCATGTGTTCGACCCGCCGCCAGACCACCTCGCGGTCCCCTGGATGTACCTCGGCGCGCTGTTGGCCGCGGCGGTCGTCGCTGCCGTGGTTGCCGTCGCCTGGTCGATCCGCACGATCAGCCGCATGCCGCTCGGCTCGATCCTGCGCGAGGAGTGAGCAACCGGCCCGGGTCGCCCTGGACGGCCGGCGAGGTGACGGTGGATCGGGCGGCGTGGGGCCTGGGCACACTGTCGGCGGTTCGGCCGAGGGGCGCTACGTGTCGCGGCGAACGAGCAGGATGGCGGCGACCGCCAGTGTCGCCAGTGTGTAGCCC
Organism: uncultured Actinomycetes bacterium; assembly: GCA_963809205.1. Taxonomy (GTDB): domain Bacteria; phylum Actinomycetota; class Thermoleophilia; order Gaiellales; family JAICJC01; genus DATLLN01. The sequence goes on from CAWEIS010000010.1 coordinate 411,349, forward strand.
AGGAAGAGCGCGAACCCGGTCCACGGAGCCAGGCCTGCCGGATCCGGATGCCACGCCATGATCTGCCCGCCGGCGCTGGAGGGCAGGTACGGATCGATGGTGTCACCCCAGCTGTGCGGCAGGATCGCCGCGACGCCGGGAAGCACGAACATGATGCCGGCCAGTGCGCCGATCCCGCCGGCCGTGTTGCGGACGAGCGCTCCCAGCGAGACGCCGAGCAGCCCGACCACGGTCAGGTAGAGCCCCGCGCCGAACACGGCTCGCGCCACGCCCGGACTGCCGAAGCTCGTGTCGACGTGCTTGGCCGCGATGATCGGCTGGGTGCCGAAGAACGCGATCAGCGCACAGGTCGTCATCAGCACGGCGGTGACCGCGAGGTAGACGAGCGACTTCGCCCACAGCACGGGAAGCCTGCGGGGCACAGCCGCGAAGGTCGCGCGGATCATCCCGGTGGCGTACTCACCAGTGACAACGAGGACTCCCAGCACGCCGATCGCGAGCTGGGCGACGAGCGCGCCGATTAGCGCCGTGCCCACCGGGTCGTAGGTGGCGCGGTCGTGCGGGTCGAGCTGGCTCCAGTGCGTGACCTGCAGTGCTCCGACCAGGATGCCCAGCCCGGCCATGAACACCACCGCCCCGAGCAGCGACCAGACCGACGACCGCAGCGTGCGGAGCTTCGTCCACTCGGAGACGATCACCCGCAGCTGGGTGACGCGGAAATCGCGCGCGACCGGCGTGAGAACGCTCACAGGGGCGCAACCTCGCGGTCGCCCGAGTGGAACTCGACCGACTCCCGGGTCATCGTCATGAAGGCCTCCTCCAACGACGCCTCGACCGGCGTCAGCTCGTGCAACACGATGCCTGCGGCGGCCGCGATCGCGCCGACGTGCTCCGAGCTCGTCCCGCGCACCTCCATCACGCCGCCGGCCGCCGCGACGTCCATCTCGTCCTCGCGCAACAGCTCGGCGAGGCGCTCAGGCTCCGGCGTGCGCACCCGCACCCGGCCGCTGGATGCACTGCGGATGAAGGCCGCCATCGTGGTGTCCGCGATGATCCGGCCGCGCCCGATCACGATCACCCGCTCCGCAGTCTGCGCCATCTCGCTCATCAGGTGGGAGGACACGAAGATCGTCCGGCCCTCGGCCGCCAGCCGCTTGAGCAGCGTCCGGATCCAGTGGATGCCCTCCGGATCGAGGCCGTTGACCGGCTCGTCGAGGATCAGCGTGTGCGGATCGCCGATCAGTGCGGACGCGATGCCCAGGCGCTGGCCCATGCCCAGCGAGAAGCTCTTGACCCGCTTGTGCGCGACGCCGCTCAATCCGACGAGCTCAATCAACTCATCGATCCGCGACCTCGGGATCCCGTGCGTCTGCGCCAGCGCCAGCAGGTGGTCGTACGCCGTCCTGCCCGTGTGGATCGCCCGCGCCTCGAGCAGCGCACCGACCTCCGTCAGCGGAGCCGGATGCTCCCGGTACGGTCGTCCGTTGACGATCACCGTGCCGCTCGTCGGCCGGTCCAACCCGAGGATCAGTCGCATCGTCGTCGACTTGCCGGCGCCGTTCGGGCCCAGGAACCCGGTGACGACACCGGGCTCGACGGCGAAGGTCAGATCGTCCACCGCGATCCGCTCGCCGTAGCGTTTGGTGAGGCCGTGTGCCTCGATCATCGAGACAGGAGCATGTCGGTCACCGGCTGAACGCCGCCTGAACACGCCAGGATCGCCACTCGGTGGTGCGGTACCTTGCGGGAGTGTCGGATCAGCAGATCTTGATCGCCGAAGACGACTCGGAGCTCCGCGAGGCCGTGGTGCGCGGGCTGTGCGAGGAGGGCTTCGAGTGCCACGCGGCGGCCACCGCGGCGCGGTTTCTGGAGCTCGTCGAGTGGCATCCGGCGGACGGCTTGATCATCGACATCGGTCTCCCCGATGCCGATGGGCGCGACCTCTGCCAGGCGGTACGGGCCGGCGGAGTGACCGCGCCGGTCGTGTTCCTGACCGCGCGTGACGCGCTACCCGACCGACTCTCAGGGTTCGCCGCCGGCGGCGACGACTATCTGACGAAGCCGTTCGCGTTCGCGGAGCTCGTGGTGCGGCTCCGCGCGCTGGTCCGGCGTTATCCGCGTGAGCCGCCCGACCCCTCGGCGTTCGTCGTCGACCCGCTGACCCACGCCGCGCGGTTCGGCGGGGAGACCGTGGACCTCACACCGACCGAGTACCGTCTGCTCTCATTGCTTGTTGCCCGTTCAGGCGAGGTGGTACGGCGACAGGAGCTGACGCATGCGGGCTGGCCGCACGGAGCGATCGTCCACGACAACACGCTCGACACCTACCTCGCGCGCCTCCGGCGCAAGCTGCGCAGGCTTCCCGGCGCGCCGGGGATCGCCACGAGGCCCGGCGTCGGTTACCGACTGGGATGATCCGTTTGCACCGCCCGCGGTCGATCCGCAGCCGCCTCCTCCTAGCGACCGTCGCCTCAGTCGGCGTCGCGCTGATCGTGCTCCTGGTGGCGTTCAACGTGTTGTTCGAGCGGCGGCTGAGTGCGAACGCAACCGACCAGGCGCGAGCGCGCGCGGCGGCGGAGCTGTCGGTGATCGATGCCTCCGGTGGCGCGATCGACGTGCGGGAGGCGCTCGACGGCGCGACCGGCGACAGCCCGATCTGGGTGTTCGACGGCAGTCGGGTCCTCGAGGAACCACGGATCTCAACTCTCGACAGCGCGGCCACGCGGATCTCGTCAGGCAACGAGACGGCGGTGGACGCCGGCGAGTATCGGCTCGTCGCGCTCCCGGTGACCCACAGCGATCGCCGGATCGGGACAGTCGTCGCGGCCGTCTCGCTGGCCCCGTACGAGGAGGCCCAGCACACCGCCGTGATTGCGTCGATTGCACTCTCCGTGATCGTGCTGATGGTCGTCGCGTTCGTGACGCGATGGATCCTGGTAGCGGTGCTGCGGCCGGTGTCCAGCATGACGGTGTCGGCACGCGACTGGAGCGAGCACGACCTCGACCGGCGGTTTCAGCTCGGAGCTGCGCACGACGAGCTCACCGAGCTGGCCGCGACGCTCGACCAGCTACTCGATCGCAACGCCACCGCGCTGCGCCGCGAGCAGCGGCTGACGGCCGAGATCTCGCACGAGCTGCGGACGCCCCTCGCCAGGATCACCACACAGTCAGAGCTGGCGCTCCGGCGGGAACGGCCGGCCGAGGAGTACCGCACCGCTCTGGGGGCCATCGGGCGGAACGCCGCCTCGATGACGGGGATCATCGACACGCTGCTTGCGGCCTCCCGTGCCGCCGCCGGTTCGCAACCCGAGTCGGCAAGCGCGACCGAGGCGGCCACAAGAGCCGCCGATGCCGCGGCGGATGTGGCGCAGGCGAACGATGTCGAGCTCGTCGTCGATGCAGTGCGCCGCGATGCGGTGGTGGCCACGGACGTCGAACTGGCGACGCGGATTCTCCATCCGTTGGTCGACAATGCGTGTCGCTACGGCGTGACGCGCGCCACGATCACCATCGATTGCGACGGCCGCGATGTCGTCTTCATGATTGAGGACGATGGCAGCGGAGTCGAGGCGGGCGAGCTGGATCGCATCTTTCTGCCCGGCGTTCGGGGCAGCAGGGCGGCCGCCACGACCGGCGCAGGGCTCGGACTCGCACTGGCTCGCCGGCTCGTGGAGTCCGTCAACGGCACCATCGAGGTTGTTCCGGGATCGACCGGCGACTTCGTCGTTCGGATCCCGTCGGCCATCTGACTCGGGCGCGCTGGTGCTCAACTGCCGGGAGCTCACGGCGTTTGGGGGTGCCGGAACGCGAGCAGTCGCAGAATCGCAACCTCGGCGTCCTCGGGTGCGTTTCGGCGGGCCATGGCGATGTAGGGGCGCACCAGGTGGTCGATCTGGGCCGTCAGGTCGGCCAGCTCTGCCGCCGTGATGTACAGGCCGTAGTCGTGATAGGCCTCCGCGGCGCGCCAGTCCGCCGGCTGCTGGTCGTTGCGCCGGCGGGCCTGGCGGGTGAGCTGCTCCGCCCGTGCCAGCGACAGCTCGTCGAGCCGGAGCGCGGCCTCCGCGGCGGCCGGCGGGAGCTCCAGGTCGTCCTGCCCGTAGGCCAACCCGGTCGCCGTCGCCCGCCACGGCCGCTCGCGCCCGTCGGCGGAATCCGCCCGCTCGACGAATCCGGCCCGGCCGAGCGCCCGCAGGTGATAGCTGCAGTTCGAGGTGGTCGACCCGACTGCCTCGGCGCAGCGGGCGGCGGTCTGCTCCCCGAACGACATCAGGTGGTCGAGCAGTGCGAGGCGCAGCGGATGCGCCAGCGCGCGCAGCTCACGCGGGTCGGCGAGCTGCCGCCGACGCTCATCGCTGGGTGGCGATGCGAAAGACATATTTCGCATTATCGCACAGCTTGAGGCGCGCAAACCGATTGGCCAGGAGCCCCCCACCGGGGTATGGCGAAGCGGGCATGTGTGGTCGATGCTGAGTAGCGAGGCTCCCTACAACGCCTCCAGAGGAGGTGAATCCCCTTGATCGAGTCCCCGACCGATACGTTCGCCCAGAGCCACGACGAAAGCGGCCAGACGATGGCCGAGTACGCCGTTGTGCTCGGCGTGATCGTCGTCGCGGTCGTCGCCGCGCTGACCCTGCTCTCCGGCACGATCTCAAGCGTCCTTGCGAGCGTCTCCTCCTCGATGTAGCTGATCGGCGTTTTCCGAGCGGCCCTCCGTCCAGCCGGGCGGGGGGCCGCTCCGCTATTCCCGGATTTGTTCGAGGCGGCCGATGAGTCGCATCGATATCCTGGCCGCATGGCGTTTCGGGCGCGGTCGATAGCTGAGTCCGACGTGGCCGACATCACCCGGTTGTGGCAGGCCTGGGACAGGCGCTGGTTCGGGGCGGTCGAGCACGACGAGCCGGAGGTTCGTGAGTCGCTGGCCGGCGTGGTTCGGGGGCGCGTGCTGCTGGATGGCGACCGGCTGGCCGCTGCAGCATGGTGGCGGCCGGATGACGCGACCCTGCTGGTTCACCCTGACAGCGACGCGGCGCCGGTGCACGACGACCTGTTGCCCTGGCTCGTCCGCGGCGGTGCGGTGCACCTGGAGGCGCTGGATCGTGATGAGGCGCTGCGTGCCGCGCTCGGACGCCACGGGTGGGAGTACGTTCGCTCGCAGTTCGAACTCATCCGCGGCGCTGCTCCGCTGCCTCGCGCGCACTGGCCAGAGGGCGTCACCACGACCCCGGTGGGCGATCACGCGGACGCCGTGTATCGCGTGATCTACGACGAGTCGGGCTGGACCGAGGTTCCAGGGCAGGGCCGGCGGGAGTTCGATGAGTGGCACCGGCTGTTCGTGGCCGGGACGGAGTCGGAGCAGCAGGTGCTCGCCTGGCGGGCTGGTCGGCTCGTCGGCGTGGCGCTCGGCACGACGTTTTCCGACGGCACCGGATGGGTGTCGCAGCTCGCGGTGGTGCGCGACCAGCAGGGGAGAGGAATCGGCAGCGCGCTTCTGACCGAGGCGTTCCAACGGCGGCTGGGCGCCGGGGCCACCCAGGTCGGCCTCGGCGTCTCGGCGGCAAACCCGCACGCCCTTCGGCTGTACCAGCGGCTGGGGCTCGAGATCGACCGCGAATGGATGGCGTACCGACCGACCGCCTAGCACCTCAGCTCGACGTAGCTTGCTCGCGGACGACCTTCGCCGGGGGCTTGTCGTCGCGGATGCCAAGGAAGCGAGCGTGCCGCAGCCGTCCCTCCGTCGTCCACTCGGCGAACCCGATCTGCGCCACCAGCTTCGGACGCACCCAGTGAGCGCGGCGCGGGATCGACCGGTCGTCGGCGAACGGCGAGTCGTCCGTCTCCAGCTCACGCAACGTGGCTCCGAGCTCGACCAGTCGCGCGGCGCTGTAGCCGGTGCCGACCTTTCCTGCGTACGTGAGCCGGCCTCCGTCGTAGTAGCCGACGAGCAGGGCGCCGAAGTCGGTTCGGCTGCCCGTCGGTTCCGTGTAGCCGCCGATCACGAACTCCTGCTCGAGGACGCACTTGAGCTTCAGCCAGTCGCGGGAGCGGCCGGGCGAGTAGGGCGCGTCCGCGCGCTTGGCGATCAGCCCCTCCCATCCGCAGCCGCATGCCGTGGCGAATCGGCGCTCGGAATCGGCGCGCCAGGCCTCGCTGATCTGGAGATTCGCCGTCGGCGCGATGTCCTGTTCGAGCCGGGCTCGCCGCTCGACCAGCGGGTGTGCGGTGAGATCGTCCCGCCTGCCTCCAGGAGGTCGAAGACGCAGTAGACGACGGGGAACGCCGCGACCAGCGCGGGCGAAGGCCGGGTTGCTCCCAGCCGCTGCTGGAGGCGGCTGAACGAGGTCTGGTCGCCATCGAAGACGACGACCTCGCCGTCCAGCATGAACCGGTCGAGCCGCTGTGCCTCCAGCGCCGACCGCACATCGGGATAGGTGCTCGTCAGATCCTTGCCCGTCCTCGACTCGAGCCGCACCGCGTCGCCGTCCCTGTGGGCAACGCAGCGCTCGCCGTCGAACTTGCGCTCCAGCAGCCAGTCGTCGCCGAAGTCGCGGCGGTCGGTCAGCGTGGCCAGCATCAGCGCGATCGGCATGCCGAGATCCCCTCGCTCAACCGTACGCCAGGTAATGGCGCTGCGTCGCGATGTGGTCGGCCAGGTACCTGGCGTCGTGCCAGACGCCCCAGATGAAGCTCGACCCTCGCCGCGACAGCCACGGCAGGCCCAGGAAGTAGACGCCGGGCTCGGTGCGACACGCCGCGCCGGTGCCGCGGCCGGCCTCGCTCGTCGAACGGCGTCCACCTGCAGCCAGCCGTAGTCGACGGCGAAGCCGGTCGCCCAGATGATGGACGTCACGCCGGCCTCGGCCAGGTCGAGCTCGAGCAGCGGATCGGTGACGCAGGCCGGAGATGGGCCGATCCGTCGCGCCTCCGGCTCGTCCGGGAGGTCGAGCCCGTTCCGGGCGACGAAGGCGTCGGCCTCGTCCAGCAGGGACAGGTAGTTGGCGTCCCCCTTGGCGATGTTGTCGGCCAGGTCTGGCGCGAACCGCATCACGCCGTCGGCGCAGGAGGCCGTCCGTCCGACCAGCATCATTCCGCGGCCGGCAAGCTCGCGGAAGTCGACCGTGTTGCCGCCGTTGGCTCCACTGACAGCGATGGTGACGTGGTCGGCGCCCGCCGGCGGCGTTTCGGCATCCCACTTGCCGAGCACGCCGAGCCACCAGACGAAGTCGCGGCCGCGATAGCGCCGAGGCGGCCGGTCGTGGGGGCCGATCGAGAGGAACACCTTGCGTCCCGCGCGCAGCAGCTCGTCGGCGATCTGCGTTCCGGACGACCCGGCGCCGACCACCAGCACCGCGCCGTCCGGCAGCTGGCCGGGGTTGCGGTACCCGGTCGAGTGGAGCTGCACCAGCCCGGCATCCTCGGGAACGATCGCCGGGATCACCGGGCGCTGGAACGGCCCGGTCGCGGCGACCACGAACGTGGCGTCGATCGTGCCGGCCGACGTCTCGGCGCGGAAGCCGGGCCGGCCGGTCGCCCTGCGGACGGACAGCACGTCCACGCCGCAGCGGATCGGCGCCGCGATCTGCTCCGCGTACTCGGCGAAGTACTCGGCGACCCGGTCCTTCGAAGGGAAGTCGTCCGGGCCGACGTCGGAGAACTCGAGGCCGGGGAACCGGTCATGCCAGGCGGGGCCGTTGGCGACCAGCGAGTCCCACCGCTCGGACCGCCAGCGCTCGGCGATCCGGTGCCGCTCGAGCACGAGGTGGGGGACGCCGGCGCCGCTCAGATGCTCGCTCATGGCCAGCCCGGCCTGGCCGCCGCCGACCACGAGCGCCTCGACGCGTTCGGCCGACGCCGTCACGATCCCTCGGTCCATCGAAAGCCTGTCGAGGCCGCGCCGGGTGCCAGCGGGCTGCCGGGCAGGCTGCCGTCCGGATCGTCCTCGTTGTACGCGCTCGGCGCGACGTCGTTCGGTGCGTCGGCGTGGAACAGCGACGCCAGCAGCTCGATCTGCCCGCGGCCGACACCCAGTTCGCCCATGCCGCCGCCGTACATCGGCCGCCCCTCTCGCGCGCAGCGGGCGTACACGTCGAACAGCGGCTGCAGGCTGCCGATGCGGGACGGCTTGACGTTGACGACCCGTGCGGCGAGCGGCGTCGAGCCGATGTCGTCGGCAGCGCGAATCGGCGCGTCGTACGACGTCCGGTCGAGGTGACCGGCGAGGCGCTCGGCGACGCCGGGCAGGTCGTGCGGATCCTCCAGATACGCGTCCGGGAAGGCCGCCAGCGCGTGGTCGTACAGCGCGAGCAGGGCCGCCGGATCCTCGACCTCGGAGCCGTACTGCCCCTTGAAGTCGATCGTGTCGACCGCGCCCGTCGCGGCAACCTCGTCGACCAGCGCCGGCGACCAGCTCGCCTCGGCGTCGAGCTTGAAGTGGACGTCGGGGGAACGGTCGAGCCGCCGGCGCAATGGCTCGATCGACGGTGGCTTGCCGAGGCCCAGCGAGTTGACGAATCGCACCGGCCGTGGCTCCAGGCCGAGCACGTCGTGCAGCGGCCGGCCGGCCTGGCGCAACGCGAGGTCGAGCGCCGCGGACTCGAATGCCCAGCTGCGGAAGCGCAGTGCGACGTCCCACTCCGGCGGCTCCGGCCACAGCGGGAGCGTTGCCAGATGCTCGCAGAAGCTCTCCAGCGTCCATTCGCCGGCGAGCGGCAGCGCCGGCTGTCGTTCGTGCAGCGTGGTGCCGTCCTCGCTGAACACGCCGACGTCCTCGCCCAGCCCGTCGGCGCCGCCTCCGATCAGCCGGATCTGGGTCGTGATCCGGTCGAAGTCGTACGCCATCAGCGCCCGCAGCGGCTCGTACTCACAGGACTCGACGACCAGCGGCAGGTCGCCGAGACGCGGCCACAGCGACTCGCCGCCGATCGGTGGGCTCCCCGGATTCACGATCGGCAGTGTCGCACAGGGAATCCCGGAATCGTTCCCGCGATCGGGTACCGTAGGTTCTGCCCATGGACTTCAGGCTCGAGCTGATCGCGGTGCCCGTCTCCGACGTCGACCGAGCCAAGGCGTTCTATGTCGACCGGGCCGGCTTCAACGCCGATCACGACCACGTGATCAACGAGAACCTGCGGTTCGTCCAGCTGACACCGCCTGGCTCCGCGTGCTCGATCGCGATCGGCACCGGCGTCACGGAGGCCGAGCCCGGGTCGGCGAGGGGCCTGCAGCTCGTGGTCAGCGACATCGAAGCGGCACGCGCCGAGCTCGCCGGCCGCGGCGTCGACGTGTCGGAGATCGCGCGCTTCCCGTGGGGCGCCTTCGTGTTCTTCTCCGACCCGGACGGCAACGGCTGGGCGGTGCAGCAGATCTGACCGGGCGACGGTCTGAGGCGACTGCCGCGTCAGCCGCCTCAGACCGTCGTGCGTCATGATCGTTATGCCGCCTCCTCGAGCGTCGCCGAGTGAGCGAGCTCGCGCTCGACCGCCGGATGCCGCTCGGCCCGCTCCCGGCCAACCGTGGCGACGGCGAGAAGGGCGCCGGCGAACAGCACCGCGGCTCCCACGAGGAGCGCGCGATGGTAGCCGTCCACGAACTCGGTCGCATAGCGCGGATCGCCAGGGCCGACGTGTAGCTGGGTCGCCATCAGGGTGCCCATGACCGCGACGCCGAGCGATCCGCCGACCTGGCGCATGCTGTTGATCACCGCCGAGCCGACGCCGGCCTGGTCGACCGGGACCGAGCTCATCGCGGCGGCCGTGGTGGGCGCCATCGTGATCGCCATCCCGAGACCGGCGACGAGCAGGCCGGGCAGCAGGTTCCCGATCGACGACCGGACGTCGAGCGTCGCGAAGGACAGCAGCGACGCGGCGAGCAACGCCATCCCGGCTCCCATCAGCCAGCGCGGTCCGAGGTGGTCGGCGGCCTTGCCTGCGATCGGGGCGACCACCATCACCAGCACCGTCATCGGCAGGAATGCCGCGCCGGTCTCGACAGCGCTGTAGCCGAGGATGTTCTGCAGGAAGAGCGAGTTGTAGAAGAACACCCCGAACATGGCGAACCCGACCAGCGCCATGGTCGCGTTGGCTCCGCTGAAGCTCGGGTTGCGGAACAGCGAGAGGTCGAGGATCGGCAGCCGCTGCCGCAGCTCGATCACGACGAAGCTCCCCAGCGCGACCGCCGCGATCGCCAGCAGCGTGACGATCCGCGTCGAGCCCCAGGCATGCGAGTTCGTTTCGATCAGGGCGTATGTGAGCGCGAACAGGCCGACGCCGGAGGCGACGAGCCCGGGCAGGTCGAGGTGTTGTTCGTGCGAGGTGTCCCTGGTCTCGTCGATGAAAGCACGCGCCGCCAGCACGCCGATCACCCCGACCGGGAGGTTGATGAAGAAGATCCAGTTCCAGCCGGCGTGCTCGGTCAGCAGCCCGCCGACCAGTGGCCCGACCGCCAGCGCGAGCGCGGACACACCCGCCCAGATCCCGATCGCCGTACCCCGCTGGCGGGACGGGAAGGTCGCGGTGATGATCGACAGCGTGGCGGGATTCATCAACGCTGCGCCGACGCCCTGGACGGTGCGTGCGGCGATCAGCGACGCCGCCCCGTCAGCGAGCCCGCACCAGACCGACGCGCCGGTGAAGATCACCAGCCCGGCGATGAAGACCGCGCGGCGCCCGAGCATGTCGGCCAGCTTGCCGCCGCTCAGGAGCAGCACGCCGAAGGTCAGTGCGTACGCATTGACGACCCACTCCAGCTCGGAGATGGAGATGCCGAGGTCGTCGCGGATCGAGGGCAGCGCGACGTTGACGACGGTGTTGTCGAGCATGATCATGAACAGCCCGAACGACACCGCAGCCAGCGTCCACCATCTGCGGTTGTCGTCGGTGAAGAGGCGCGATCTCACGTCTCCTCGCTGAACTGTGGCCTTTCCCTGTGTTCCCATCACTGTGCTCCTTCGCTTACGTTGTGCATTCGTGAGACCACGAACGAGCCGTGCGCGCGGGGACAGCAAGAGCAACGAGCGGAGCTACGCGGTGACTTCTGCGACGCGCCGCCGCAGGAAGCGGCGCTCGGGCTCGGTGTGTGCGAGCTCGAGGGCGCGTTCGTACTCGATCCGCGCCTCGTCGGCCCGGCCGAGGCGGCGGAGCATGTCGGCACGTGTCGAGTGGAAGTACTGATAGCCATCGAGGTCGAGCCGGTCGACGAGGGCGAGCCCCGCACCGGTGCCGGCCGCCTCGGCGACGGCGATCGCGCGGTTCAGCTCGGCCACCGGTGAGCCGGTCAGCACGACGAGCTCGCCATAGAGCGCGGCGATCTGCGGCCAGTCGGCGGGCTCCTCCATGTGCAGCGACGCGATCGCAGCCTGGACGACGTACGTGCCGCGGCCTCGCAGCGCGGCCGCCCGCGCAAGCGCCTCATGTCCGCGGTCGATCTGTGCGCCGTTCCAGCGCGACCGGTCCTGGTCGGGGAGCAGCACGAGCTCGCCGTCGTCGAACCGTGCGGCGCGGCGCGAGTCGTTGAGCAGCATGAGCGCCAGAAGGCCGTGCACCTCGGGCTCGTCCGGCATCAGCTCGGCGAGCGCTGCGCCGAGCCGGAGCGCTTCCGCCGCCAGGTCGACGCGGCCGCCGTAGCCCTCGTTGAAGATCAGGTAGACGACCGCCAGCACCGCACCCAGCCGCTCCGGCAGCAGATCGCCGGCGGGGACGCGGAACGGGATGCCCGCGTCCGTGATCTTCCGCCTTGCCCGCGAGAGCCGGCGCTTCATCGTCTCCTCGGGGACGAGGAACGCGCGTGCGATCTCCTCGGTGCGCAGCCCGCCGAGCGCGCGCAGCGTCAGCGCGACCTGCGCCTCCATCGCGAGGGCCGGATGGCAGCAGGTGAAGATCAGCTCCAGCCGCTCGTCAGGAAACGGCGTCTCGTCCATCTCGTCCTCCGCGGCCTTGGGCATGTCGAGCAGGCGAGTCTTCGCGGCCAGCGTGCGGTCGCGGCGCAGGCGATCCACCGCCCGGTTTCGCGCCGTGATCGTCAGCCAAGCGCCGGGATTGGGCGGCGTGCCGTCGCGGGGCCAGCGCTCGGCGGCGATCGCGAACGCCTCCTGGGCGGCCTCCTCGGCGAGATCGAAGTCGCCGAGGAAACCGACCAGGTTGGCCAGGACGCGGCCCCACTCGTCGCGGAAGACCTGTTCGAGCAGGGCCTACTGCTCCACCAACGGCCGCACTTCGACCGCACCGCCCATCCGCGCGGCCGGGATCCGTGCGGCGATCTCGAGCGCCGCGTCGAGATCGTCCACCTCGACCAGGATGAAGCCGCCGACGTGCTCCTTGGCGTCGACGAAGGGGCCGTCCGTGAGCAGCGCCTCGCCGTTTCGCACGCGCACCGTCGTCGCGGTCTCGACCGGCTGCAGCCGCTCGCCGCCGACCACCCCGGGCAGCTGCCGGACGGCGAGGTATTCGTCCACGATCGCCTGCCGCTCGTCCTCCGAGAGGTGCTCGAACACGTCGGGCGAGCTGCCCGGATAGTTCTGGAGCAGGTACTTCATGTCGTCCTCCTTCGTAGCGTGTTCTGCCCCAACGACGAACCTACCCGACGTGGGGCGACATCTATCCTCAGGCAGCCGTGTTCGCCGCCGCGGTGCTCGTGAGCCACGTCCCGATCCACTCGCCCGAGATCTGCCGGGTGAGTGCGTTGATCCGGTTCCACGTGTTGATCGAGGCGATGGCCAGGACGAGCGCGGCCAGCTGTCGTTCGTCGTAGTGCTCGGCGACCTCGGCCCAGAGCTCGTCGGAGACGGCGTCCGGGCGATCCGCCAGACGGGTGGCGGCCTCGGTCAGCGCAAGCGCCGCCCGCTCCTCGTCGCTGTAGTACGGCGCCTCGCGCCATGCCGCGACCGAGAAGATCCGCGCGTCGCTCTCGCCGGCCATCTTCAGCTCGCGGGAGTGGATGTCGACGCAGATACTGCAGCCGTTGATCTGGCTCGCGCGCAGTTCGACGAGATACAGCGTCGTGTCCGGGAGCCCGGCCTGCTTGATCGCGTTGCTCAGCCCTTGCAGAGCCTCCAGAGCGCCGGGAACGGTGAGTGCGGGGCTGTCGATCCGTGCCTGCATGATGGATCCTCCATGATTCGGTGGTTGCGCGTTCTGCGCGGTTCGCCTGTACGACGAACGGATCCACGGGAGGGGACAGGTCACGGCGCCGTCCCATGTTTGCCGCCAGTCCAGCGCCGGGCAGGCCGGGCAGGGAGGAGATGCGATGAGCACACCACCAATCAGCGAGACTCCGCAGATCCTGTTTGTCCAGGGCGGCGGCGCAGGCGTGCATGACGAATGGGACGACAAGCTGGTCGCCGACCTACGACGGGGAGTCGGGGACGGCCACGAGGTTCGCTACCCGCGCATGCCCGTCGAGGAGGATCCGAGTGACGCAACGTGGGGCGCAGCGATCCGGCGGGAGATGGCGGATCTGAACGCCGGCGCGGTTGTCGTCGGCCATTCGGTGGGCGGGACGATCATGATCCGAACCATCGCCGAGCAGCCGCCGGAGCAGGGGCTGGCTGCGATCGTGCTGATCGCCGCTCCGTTCGTCGGTGAGGGTGGTTGGCCCGGCGACGGGTTCGAGCTACCCAGCGACCTTGGCGCGAGGCTGCCGGCAGGCCCGCAGGTGCACGTCTTTCACGGACTCGATGACGAGACCGTCCCGCCGTCGCATGCCGACCTCTATGCCCGTGCGATCCCGCACGCGCAGGTGCACCGGCTGCCCGGACGCGATCATCAGCTGAACAACGACCTGAGCGAAGTGGCGAGGGCCATCTGTCCCTAGGGGATCCCGCGCGCCCCCGGGTTTCGGTTCGCGGCCACCGCGGGTGGTAGGGTGGTGATACGGAACGGCCCGCCGCGTGCTAGCGCCGCCGAGTTGACGCCTCCAGGAGGTCCGCCGTTCCGGGATCGGCGCAATTGAGCGCCGGCGTGAGGAAGCACAGGTGTTGGTATGCCGATGGTTCCGTCTCGTGCAGGCAAACCCGCTATGGCTGTTGGCGGGAAGGCGTGGCGCGCCACCGCTGCGGCGGGGTGATCAGCTTCGTGCAGGTGAGCGACGCAGCGTTCGACCGGGGCCGGTGGGTGACGATTGGCTTGGGCAGCGCGGAGGCGGTAGACGAGCGCGCCAACGACATACTCGCGCATGCCGTGATTCCGGAGGGCGCGGCGCCATCGATGGTGCGGGTGATCGCCGAGAGCGCCCTTTCACCAGCCGACGTCGGCCGAGCCCACGCCGATCTCCGAAGTCAGGCCTACGGGTGAGCTCGGACTGCGATATCCAGGTCGAGTTGGAGGGTCGGGTATGGGTGGTGTCGCTGCACGGGCAGCACCACCGAGCGACGGTCGATCGGCTTGACGACGAGATCGAACAGGTGGTGGCGACGGGCACCACGATCGTGCTTGATCTGACCGACGTCACGTTCATCGACGGGCATCTGGTGGCAGCCATCCTGCGCTGGGCGAACCGCGCCCAGATCAGCGATCACGAGGCTCTGGCCGTGGTCGTTGGCAAAGCCCCATCGGTCGCCGGCCGCGGCTTCAACATCATCCTCGGTTCGACCGCCCGGCTGCCCTGTTTCGCAACCAAACCAGAGGCTCTCATGGCTCTCAGCGAAGCATCCACGCATCCCTCGACCGAGGAGGCCGACCCGACACCGAGCGCGCCCGCCAAAGCGCGCCGAGAACGACCCCCCAGAAAGAGACCGGCGACCCCTGCTCTGGACTCGAACACCATGCGAATCGATGCCGAGAGGGTCGGCAACCAGCGCTCAGCTGCGCTCATCCAAGCTAACCACGTCCGCGAGCAACGAGCATCGCTCAAGCGCCGGCTCAAATCGGGGGACGCATCCCTCGCCGCACTGTTTCTCAACCCGCCCGACTATCTCCGCACGGCTCGCGTCGAGGCCTGGGCACTCGCCACGCCAGGTCTCGGGAAGGTCAAGACCCACGCCCTCTTTCGCGACCTCGGAATCCTCCCGAAGACGACCATCGGGCGGCTTACCGAACGACAACGCAACCTGCTCGCAGCGAAACTCACCCCACCGGATCACTGAGTTCCGAGGCGCTGCCTCCTAGTGCCGTTGCGCTACGCCCCCATGGACGCGCGCGGCCGCGCCGACCGGACCCGCGGGCCCGGTCGCGACACCGTTTTTTCGCGGCATGTCGCTCAGGCGTCTGTGTCTTCGACCTCGGCGACGATGGCGGCGGCGGCGTCCGCGGAGACCGCGTGTCGTGCGATCTTCTGGTAGCCGGCGATGCCGTTCTGCAACTGCTGGATCATCCGATCCTCGGCGATCGCGATTATCGCCGAGGATCCTGGCGGGAGGCTCTCGCCGATCTCCTTGAGATCGGCGTCCTTGAACCCCTTGTCGCGGACCTTCCCCCAGATGCCACCGGCGCCGCCGCCGACCACGGCGCCGGCGATGATGCTGGGCGGGAAGATGAGCCCCACGACGCCGCCGGCGATGGCGCCGCGCTTGGCCCACTTCTTGCCGCTGGGGTCGGCTGTTTCCTCGAACTTCACCTTGCCGTCAGCGGTGTGAACGATCACGGCCGCGTCGATCAGATCGATCGACCCGGCGCGCTGCGCTGCCTGGAAGTCCTTCAGCGCCGCACCCGCCTCTGGCTCCGACCCGAACGATGCGACAAAGAGTTCAACGGTGCTGGTGGTCATGGTTCCACTCCCTTGATGGTTTTCGATCAGCCTGGCCGCCACAAACGGCGTTCGCATCGGCCCCCGGAGTATGCCGCGATCAGCGCGCCCGGGGTTCGCCAACCGCCGTCAATGGGGGAGCGCCAGGGCCGAGCCTAGGTACCGTTTGCCCGTCGTGAGTTGACGAATCGGCAAGTCTAGGAGTATGTTGCTCGAGTGACCGGGGGGTCTGGCTCCATCCGACGTCGCGGCAAGCGACGCGTACGCTGTATCCGTAAGGGACACGGGTGGTACCAGTACGCGCGCAGAGAGGGTGATCTGATCGTCACCAAGCAGCGCTGCATCCGCTGCGGACGTGACCGCACCATCGGAGTACGGCCCTTCAACTCCCAGGCCAAGGAGTCGACCACGGCCGCTCGGGCGACGAGCTCGAGCGGCCGGTCCCCGATTGTCCGGCTCCGTCCGTGGTGGACGTCGTAGCCGGAGCTGCGGTCACCGGCTCTATTGCGTAAGGACGATTGTGGTGGCCAGGTTCTGGTTCCCGTTCGGGTTCCAGGCGCCGGTCTGGTCGCCGGCCGTGGCCGGATCCTCGAGCCCGACGAACACGCCGGTCACCGTCTTGCCGTTGGCCGTGTAGCCCGGCGGCCCGGTGATCACAAACCAGGCGAAGCCGATCACGCGGACCTGACCGGAACCGTTCAGCCAGTTGGTGCCGCCGTTGGGATCCTCGACGATCGGGATCAGCACCAGCTGCTTGCTCGAGGAGTCGAGCACCCTGGCGTGCGCCGGATCGCTGTAGTCGACGATCTGGTTGAGCGGCTTCCAGGTCGTGATCCGCGTGTCGATGCCCTGGCGGGTCGGGCCGGCGTTCTGGCCGGGCTTGACGTCGAGCATCTCCTGGAGGCTGATCGGGCAGGCGTTCAGGGCGCCGCTGATCTCGTCGCGATACGGGCTGGCGCCGTTGGGCACCGGGCAGTTCACGTTGTTGACGTAGGGCAGTGACAGGGCGCCGTTGTTCGACGAGCTGTTGTCCGTGTAGATCTGGTACGGCTGGCCCGGCGTGAAGCTGTTCCTCATCACGCCCCACGGCATGATGTCGTGGTTGCTCGTGACAGTGGTGTACGACTTGACCGTGGCCCTCGCCGACGCCGTCACGGCCACCGATTGGATCCCGAACACCGACGTGAAGAACGACCTCGACTGGCGGGTGACGGTCACCGTGACGGAGTCGTGGTTGGTCTGGTCGGTCGTGTTCGTGTAGGTCGGCACGTCGCCGGCGTTCTCGTTCTTGGCGAGGTTCGCAGTGGCCACGGTGACCGCGTTCGACCATCCGCTGGGCAGTGCCGACGCGCCGGCGAGCGCCGCGGCGTCGGCCTCGGCCTGCACAGCCTGCTTGTCCTGGTACCAGTGCCCCACATCGATCGCCAGCCCGGCCATGCCGAGCACCGCGAACATGAACAGCACGAACAGGCCCAGCGTCTGCCCGCTCTCGGCACCCGCAGCGCCGCGGCCACATCGCATCGCCCTCATCCCGGTATCCCGGGCACGGGTCGGCCGCTGCTCACGGTGTCGGAAAAACCGCATAGCCAACCATCGGCGCCCGAGCGAGCGCCCCGCCTACCGGGAGGGTGGCCTGTCCGTCACCCGTTCGAGTGATGAATCTTTACTCAATACTCAGTTCTCGGCCCGTGATCGAGCTCAATCAGCCGGCCGGGACGGCGTACGCGACCATGTGTTCGACCGCTGAGACACCGTCACGAAAGAGCGTCGCCTCGATGGACCGCCAGAAGTTCTCCGCCAGCGCCGGCGTGGGTGGCATGTCGGTGTGCGCTGATACCAGCAACAGCTCCGTGTCCCGAAGCTCGGTGCTCTCTGACTCAACGAACGCCGCCGCGGTCGTCGCGGTCACATCCTGATACCCGGTCTCCGCGGACGCAAGAAGTCGCAGCGCCTCCTCGCGTGCCTCGGCCGGAACCGTCAGAAACACCATGACAACACTCCCCGCCACCGGGAGCCACTGTATCAGCGGCACCGACCGAGCGGCAGTGCGCGCACGCGCGAACGAGCGAGCCGGGCCGATGCTGCCGCTCGGCTTTGGTCGCCATCGATTCCCTGGCGCCGATCCGTGGCATCATGCCATCTCGCGGTTCATCTGCCACCGGCGGATGTGGGAGGCGGAGTTCATGGGTGAGCGAGGGGCGCGACGCCCCGTGATCGATGACCCCAACGCAACCTTGCCGGGCGTGGTCGACGTCGCGACGGTCGGCCGACTGCTTCGCGGCGAGCGGGAACGTCAGGGGATCGGCCTGGATCAGATCCAGGCGGAAACCCACATCCGTGTGACACAGCTTCGCGCGATCGAGGACGACCGGCTCGATGCGCTTCCGGCCGAGGCCTACGCGCGCGGGTTCGTCCGCACCTATGCCGAACTCCTCGGGCTTGACGGCGACCAGATGGTTCAAACGTTCAACGACCAGTGGGCGGCGGCGCACGGCGCAGGATCAGATGAGGGCGCGGTCGTGCCGGCTCCGATCGCTTCCACCGACGCATCGGCGGGCCGCGCCGGACGCCGCATCGTGATATTCGCGTTGTTCGCGCTGGCGGCGTCGTTCGTAATCTTCGCGATTGGCAGGCTGGCGAGTTCGGGCCCGGGCCCGCGACCCGCGCAGTCGACGGTTCGACCGGCCACGGCTGGGCCGGGCAGCGCGTCCACCGGGCCGCCGACTCAGGCCGTCGCGAGGCCACACTCAGTGCGGATCGCGCTCACCGCTCCACACGCGCCTTGCTGGCTTCAGGCGCGGGCCGGCTCGGGCACCGGGCGGGTGCTCACCGAGCTGACGCTGAATCCGGGGCGGACCGTCCATCTGCACGGGCGCCGCGTCTGGGTGCGCCTCGGCGACCCCGGCAACGCGCGGCTCCGCGTCAACGGGCGGGAGGTACGTGTTCCGATCAGCGCCCAGCCGATCAACCTGCTGATCACCCCCCACGGAGTCAGACACGCCTGACGGCACGGCGCCGCGGCTTGGTGGCGCTCCGTCAGCCGGCTTGGTGGCTGGTGTGAGGTGTGTGGCTTTGGTAGAGCTGGGTGACCCGGTCTGCGACGTGTCTCCACGAGTGGTTCTGGCGAGCATGGCGGTTGGCGTTTCGGGCGCGCCTGGCGCGTCCGGCCGGATCGTTGACGGCGGCGACCAGTGCGTCGGCGAGGGCGATCTCGTCGTCGGGTGGCACGAGCCATCCGTCGGGCTCGCCGGGGATGACGTTGATGAAGCTGGGCGGGCCGCCGCTGAGCGTGCCGATGACGGGCAGCTGGCAGGCCATCGCTTCGAGGTAGACCAGGCCGAACGGCTCGTCGGTCGAGGGCGCGACGAAACAGTCGGCGCAGCTCAGCCCGAGCGGGAGCTGGTCGTGATCGCGCCACCCATCGAAGAACACGCCCTCGATCTGCTCGCGCATGACGATGGTGTGAGGGTGCTCTCCCTCCCACTCGCCGGGCCAGCCGCCCCAGATCACCAGCGGCGCAGGCACCGACATCCGCTCGCGCGCCCGTGCGTAGGCACGAACGAGTAGCGGGACGCGTTTGAAGGCGAGGAAGCGGCCGACATAGATCAGCACCGGTCGCGGCTCGCCGGTCTCGGCATCGAAGAACGCGTCGATCACCTCTGATTCGGTGTAGCCGATGCTCCCGGGCGTGGAGGTCGCCTCGTCCCAGCCTTGCGGCTCGCTGACGAGCCACCGCAGCAAGTGCGATCGCCGCTCGTCGGGGTTCAGCCGATGCGGGTGGAAGTGGTCGATGTCCACGCCGTTTGGGATCGAATGAACCGTCTCGGGGTTGATCCCGAGCAGCCGCACGGCCTCGTCCTGATCGTGCGGTGAGATCGTGATCGTGGCGACCGCCCGGTGTGCCGAATCGCGCATTCGCGACGCCCACCACTCGGCATGCGGACCGCTGATCGTCGGCTCGGCGCGTGCGATCGCATCCAACATCTTCAGCTCGGTGCCGTGCAGGTGCGTCACCACCGGCAGATCGGGCAGGGCCCGTGCGACGGCGTCGTGGACCGGTGTCAGATGGTGCAGATGTAGCAGTCGCGCACCTGCCATCCTCTCGGACCCGGCGACCAGGTGTGCCCATGCCACGGCGATCCGCTCACCCTGTTGGGGAGACACCCACGGGAACGCGCGATCGGGCACGCCGGGCCGGGCCTCGAACGACGGATGCATCGGAAACGGCGCCTCCATCGGATCCTCACCCCGCGCCCACCGCGCCACCGCGTCGTCATATCGTGCGGGCACGGTCCTGACGCCGGCAAACATCGACTCGGCGTTGCCCAGCGCCCCGACCGGACCGAGCGATCCACACGCCAGCGTGACCGGCCGGCCGAGGGCCTGAAGTGCACGCGACAGATACCCAGCCACCCGCGCTGAGCCGCCACGCGGGTAGAAAAACAGGCCCATCCCCACCGGATCTGCGTCGTGTGCCAAGAGGTCAGCGTATCCGCAACGTCGTCACCGGATCCTCACCAGACCATCCCCCCTTCGGACCGCCGAGCCCGCCTACCGTGCTCTCGACCGCCGCATGCAGCATCCCGCGGAAGGGACACTCGTCGTGCACTTGAGGAGACGACTCGGCATCGGCCAACCGGTTGACCGCGCGTCAGACCGGGTGATCGTCGTTCTCGGCTACCGCCAGATCGGTGACGACGGCAGCCACGGCATCAGCGCGATCTGCCGGGCCGGCGTTCGACGAGGCGAGTCGCTTGCCGGTGAAACGACACCCCGCGCGGTGATCTTTACCGGCTGGTCATCGAACGGCGGCCCAACCGAGGCCGATCAGATGGCCGCGGAATGGAACGGCCGCCGGGACGTCGACCTGATCTGCGAGCCGAGGGCGGCGAACACCGCCGAGAACGCCGTCCGGTCGTTGCAACTCCTCGCCACGATCGAGGGTGGATCGGAGGTGATCGCAGTCTGTTCGATCTACCACTACCCCCGCGTCCGCTTCTTCTTCGACCGGCTCTACAAGCGACATGGCTACTCCGTCGGCTACCGCTACGTCGCCTTGCCGATCCCCTCGCCGAGGCTGATACTCGCCGAACTGTCGTCGATCACCCGAATGGTTCGCGATCGACGCCGCGCGCTTCGATTGCTGAACGCAGACGGAACGCTCACGGTCCCGAGGTCGGCACCGGTCGTGCCTTGGCGTTAGCGTCGGATGTTGGACAGGCGCTCTCGCTGGGTGTAGAGAACGATGGCGACGACGACGATAAGAATGATCCAGAGCATGCAGGGCCTCCAGCCGGGACGGTGTAACGACCGATGTCGTTGGTCAGGCGGGGCGCGGAAGGCTTCTGGGTCGCGCTTGGTTGAATACTAGCGTGGCTGCCGTCCCCCTGAGATCGACAGTGTAGAGTGGGGGGCAGTTGTGAAGACACGATCAGGCAACCGCAGTTGGACAATGGGCGGCTACTCGGGTGCCTGGGGCGCAAAGTCGCGCCGCATCGAACCCGCGATGCCGGGGCGCTGCACACGCTGTGGCACGCATCTGTCGATCTACCGGGGCGTCGGAGAAACGCAGTGCGCGCCATGCGAGGCGGCTCGCAGCCACGTCGCCGGCTAGCGTGACGCAGCCTCGACCGTGAAGCGTTGCCAGATGCGGCGTCAGGGCGTGTAGGTCAGTGCGCTGGCCGTGGGGACGGGGAATTCCGCCGGCTGGGCCCGCCAGCACC
Source organism: uncultured Actinomycetes bacterium (assembly GCA_963809205.1). Taxonomy (GTDB): domain Bacteria; phylum Actinomycetota; class Thermoleophilia; order Gaiellales; family JAICJC01; genus DATLLN01. Next base: position 432,744 of record CAWEIS010000010.1, read on the forward strand.
AGCCCGGATACGGACTGCAGCTGGTCGACGCGATTCGCGGCGTGAACAGTTCCGGCGGGTGCGCGACGTTCAGGCCGAGCGCGTCGCTTACACCTATCTGCACCAGTGACTGAGCGAACTCGGCCGCCGTGACGCCCTGGCCGGACCCGGACGAGGTTCCCATGATCGCCATGACGCCGCGACCATCCTCCGTCCGCCCGATCGCCAGCCGCGTCACCTGTCCCTCCCACTGCTCGTCGTCCAGCGCCCAGTAGCGCTTGTCGATCGGCGCGCCGTTGACAACCAGCAGGGGCTTGCCGCCCATCACGTCGTTCGCAGAGGCCCATCTCGCGGCGGTGTGGTTGAAACTGATCGACCCGGCGGCGACCGCGGTGGCCAGCCCGAGGTCGGCGTACCCGCCCGCGCGGGCGATCAGCAGGGCGCCGCCGGCCGGCGGCGAGATGCGATCCCCGGCATGGCCCGCCAGGCTGATCCCGGAGGTCAGCGGCGTCGAGGTCGCCTGCATGTCGCGCAGCACGAAGCGCACGGCCGTCGCCTCTGCGCCGCTCGGCAGCGTCACCGGCTGTGAGCCGGTGTAGATGCCGGTGAGCGGGGTGAGGTCGAGCGCGTACGCCTGCGCCCCCGCCGGCACGCGGTACCCAGAGCGGGTGGTGAGGCTGACCTGCTCGTCGTTCGCCGGCGTGGCGCCGCCCGCCGCGACGGTCGCCCGCCCGCCGGACCACAGGAACGTCAGCGGCACCGGGCGCACGTATCCGAGAACCATGCCGGTTCCGTGGTCGGTGTAGCCGATGCTGGGCGCGGTGAGCGTCGGGTTCGCGAACACGTGCTGGATCCGCCGGCTCTTGATCAGCAGGCCGCTGGGGAACCCGGCATCGCCCGACACGCTCCCCGGCTCATCGGAGATCACGCCGACCAGGCGCGGGTCGTGCCAGGCGCGCGCCCAGCGTGAGATCAGCTCCATCGCGATCCAGCCGTCCGGCCCGGCGCCGATCGGCCCGCCCTCGGTCAGCCGGCCCGGGAAGATCGTCCGGATCCGGTAGTGGGCGTCACCCAGCGGCCACGTGATCGCAAGCAGCGTCTGCGGCTCGACATAGCCCGGCACGTCGAGCGTGTGTCTCGTCAGCGTGGCGCCCGGCGCCAACGTCCTGTGCACGCGGACATCGGTCGGTGTCTGCGCATCCGCGGCGACGATGGATCCCGGCATCAACGCCACCACCAGCGGCGGAGCTCCGAGTGCGAGTCTGGAAACCGCCTTTCTCATCCTGCTGACCTCGTGACCGATGCTACCAAGGATTGTGGCGATCGGCTCGATCGCAGGATCATGCTCCACGGGGTATGGGAGGATCGGTGTCGTGGTGGAGTACGACTACGACTTGGGCTCCCATTCCTGGCCGGTGACGACCGCATCTCGCGAGGCCCAGGCCTGGTTCGACCGCGGGCTCGTCTGGTGCTACGGGTTCAACCACGAGGAGGGCCTGGCGTGCTTCCGGCGGGCCGCGGCCGCCGACCCCGCATGCGCGATGGCGTACTGGGGGCAGGCGTACGCGATCGGGCCGAACTACAACAAGGATTGGGACGCATTCCAAGAGCAGGAGCTGGTCGACGCGGTCGGCGTCGCGCATGCCGCCATCGGCCGCGCCCGGGAACTGGCGGGCTCGGCCTCGCCGGTCGAACAGTCGCTGATCGACGCGCTCGCCGCGAGGTACCCCGAACCGGTGCCGCCAGAGGACTGCGCCCCGTGGAGCGACGCCTACGCGGCGGTGATGCGTGACGCCTACCGGCGGCACGGCAGCGAGCCCGACGTCGCAGCGCTCTTCGCCGAGGCGCTGATGAACCGCTCGCCGTGGCTGCTCTGGAACCTGGACACCGGCGAGCCGGCCGAGGGCGCGGACACGGCGGAGGCGGTCGAGGTGCTCGAGCGGGCGATGGCGGCCACCCAGCGGCCGCATCCCGGCCTGCTGCACCTGTACGTGCACACGATCGAGATGTCACCCCAGCCCGAGCGGGCCCTGGCGGCGGCGGATCTGCTTCGCGACCTGGTGCCGGACGCCGGTCACCTACGCCACATGCCGACGCACATCGACGTTCTCTGCGGGCGCTACGGCGACGTGGTCTCGTTCAACGAGGCGGCGATCGAGGCCGACCGCAAGTTTCTGGAGCGGGAGGGCCCGCTCAACTTCTACACGCTCTACCGCTGCCACAACTATCACTTCAAGGTCTACGGGGCGATGTTCCAGGGGCGCCTCGAACCGGCCCTTGAGGCTGCAGACGAGCTGGCGGCGACGCTCAGCGGCGACGTCCTTCGGGTCGAAGTGCCGCCGATGGCGGACTGGGCCGAGGCATTCGTACCGACCCGGCTGCACGTGCTGGTGCGATTCGGGCTCTGGCGGCAGCTGATCGAGGAGCCGCTACCGGACGACGCCACGCTCTACGCCACCACGACGACGCTCCTGCACTACGCCAAGGGCGTCGCCCACGCCGCCACCGGCGACGTCGAGGCCGCAAAGCGGGAACGGGAGGGCTTTGCACACGCGTACGAGCGCCTGCCCGAGAGCCGATACCTATTCAACAACACGAGCCGGGAGATCATGGGGGTCGCCGAGTCGATGCTGGACGGGGAGATCGAGTACCGCGCGGGCAACGTCGACCTCGCGTTCGAGCACCTGCGACGCGCCGTCCAGCGTGACGACGATCTGCTCTACGACGAGCCGTGGAACTGGATGCAGCCAGCTCGCCACGCCCTCGGCGCGCTGCTGCTCGAGCAGGGCCAGGTCGAGGACGCTGCGGCGATCTACCGCGCCGATCTCGGCCTGGACAACACGCTGCGGCGGCCGTGCCGGCACCCGGGCAACGTCTGGAGCCTCCACGGCTACCACGAGTGCCTGCACCGCCTCGGCCGGTGCGACGAGGCGGATCTGCTTCGGCCACAGCTGGACGCGGCGCTGGCGGAGGCCAGCGTCCCGATCACCGCATCCTGCTTCTGCCGCGTCGGCTGATCCCTCATCTGCCATTGCGCGGCGACGCGGCGGGCACCTGCACCGTGACGCACAGCCCGCCGGCGGCTCGGGGGTTGAGGGCGAGCGTTCCGTCGTGTGCTTGGGCGATGCTCTTGACGATCGCCAGGCCGGGGCCGACGCCGGCGTGATCGGTGCGTATCCGCTCGGTGCCCCGCTGAAACGGCGCGGCAAGCGTGGAGACCGACAACGGGGTGAGCACCTCACCGGTGTTCTCGACGGTGAGCTCCACACGCTTTGCATCAACGGCGGTCGTGACCCACACGACGCCCTATTCCGGCAGGTTGTGGACGATCGCGTTGTGCACGAGATTCGTCGTCAACTGCAGCAAGAGCGCACGCGAGCCCTTGGTGGGGGCCACGTCGCCGGACGTCTCGATGGTCACGTCGCGTTGTTCTGCGAACGGGAGGAGCGTTTCGGCGGCTTCCTCTGCCACGAGGGACAGATCGACCGGGTCTCGGGTGAATGACCGCTGGTCGGCGCGGCTGAGCACGAGCAATGCCTCGCTGAGGTCGATCGCTCGGGCGTTGACAGCGTAGAGGCGGTCGACGAGTTCGCCAGCGTCGCGGTTGGGATCCTTGCGGGCCACGTCGAGGAGGGACTGCGTGATCGCGAGTGGGGTGCGCAGTTCGTGGGAGGCGTTGGCTGCGAACCTCTGCTGTTCGGCCACGTGTGCCTTGAGCCGCGCGAGCGCCGTGTCGAAGGCGTCGGCGAGCTCGCGGAACTCGTCCTGACGGCCGTCCAACTCGATCCGGTGGGAGAGCGATCCGGTCGCAGCCATGCGCGTGGCGTCCGTGATGCGAGTCATGCCTGGAGCCGCGGGTCGATCCGGGTCTGCCGGGAGGGGAGTGGGCGGAGATCCCCCATTCGAGGGACGGCTGATGGCTGTGTTGGGTCGAAATCGGTGTAACCGGTTCAGTCGGCCGGGAATCGAAAAAGGAGACTCTCCCGCTATGGCTCGTCGGAAACCTCGCTTGAGGGTGTTGGTCGCGTTGGTGCTTGCGATCGGGGTGGCATGCGGTGTGTATGCCTACGCCGCGGCGAACACCGTGCCGGCAAGCACCGCTGGTTCTGGCTCGGGTGCGATTAGTGGCTATACCGTCAGCAATATCGCCTATACGCTGAACGCGGTTACGCCGACTAATCTTGATCAGGTGGCGTTCACGATTGCGCCGACCGCCGCCTCGACGGTTAAGGTGCAGTTGGCACCGGCTGGTTCCTGGTACACGTGCGCCAACGCCGCCGGTAGCGTCACCTGCAACACCACCGCGCCGCAGGCGACGGCGCTTGCAGCGACCCAGCTGACGGTTGTCGCTGTGCAGTAATGAAGTCAACGGCGAGTAAGCCCGCCACGCTCAACTGCCCGGTTGCGCGGATCGCATCCGCGCAACCGGCTTCGAGCGGGCGCGCGGCGCGGCTGCGGCGTGGCGCGCTTGCTCGGATCATCCTAATTCTGTTTGTGATGGGGGCTGGCTGGTGGTATCTGGCACCGCCACAACTGGGCGGCGCCACCTCGTTTGTAACCGTGGACGGCACCAGCATGCTGCCCAGCATCCACCCTTCGGACATCGTCGCCCTGCGATCCGCCACCGGCTACCAGGTCGGCGACGTGGTCGGCTACCGAAGCCACCTCCTACACCGCGTCGTCTTACATCGGATCGTGGCCATCGACAACGGCCACTACACCTTCAAAGGCGACAACAACGGCTTTCTCGACCCCGAGCACCCAACCCAGGCGCAACTGGTCGGCAAACGCTGGTTCCAACTCCCCGCCATCGGCCGGCTCGTCGGCATGTTCCACTCCCCATCGATACTGGCCGCACTCGCCGGGCTGCTCGTCCTTCTCATCGGCCTCGGCGAACGCCACGACACAACCGACCAGCCGTGAACCCCCACTCGCCCACCCGCTGCCTCCCACCCGGCCGGCGCATCGGGCTGGCCGCAGTTCTCGTCTCGGTCACACTGCTGCTCGCATCAGCCGCCACCGCGATCGGCGCGGCCAACGTCACACCCGCCTCCAAGATCACCGTCAGTGTCCGACCGATCGGCGCCAACGACCTGAAACCCTCACAATGCGCCACGCTCACTCTCACCACCCTGGTCATCGGAGCGACCGGCACAAACGCGGCTGACCTCCAACTCGGCACCTCCGCCGCAGACAACCTCGACGGCAAGAACGGCGCCGACTGCATCATCGGCGGCGCTGGCGACGACACCATTAACGGCGGCGGCGGCGCAGACATCTGCATCGGCGGACCAGGAACAGACACCTTCACAAACTGCACAACCAGCTATCAATGACGTTTGCCTCGTCTGGGCGTGTGAGACGCCGACGACGGTGACGACGCCGGCGAAGCCGCGGGACGAACTCCGGCGCAGACGTGATCGCTCGGGCCGATCCAGCCGATAGCCGACCCCAGATGTTGACGATCCAGGCACCGGGCGAGTCTCGCCGAGCTTCTGTCGCAGGCGGCTTTGCGTGTCAGTCCAGGGTGCGCCCGACATCGGGGGTATCTTGGCAGCCTGCCTCCATAGCGCCGGGCTCGCTGATCGCCGAGTGTCGCCGTCATCGACTTCTACGGAGTCCTTCCGTCGATTCACGTGCCAACGCTGGTGTTGGGAGACGCCGACGGTGGTGGCTTGCTGGTTCCTGACGATGCCCGATACGTCGCGCACAACGTCCCGGGTGCCGAGCTGGTCGAGCTGTCGCGGGGCAACGCCCAGCTCCCCTGGTACGAGGGTGCTGATCAGATCGTGGCGCAGGTGAGCGGCTTCCTCTCGGGCATCCGGGAGCATCAGGCGACCTTTGACCGCCTTCTTGCGACGGTGTTGTTCACCGACATCGTCGACTCCACTGCGCAGGCCGCAGCGATCGGCGATAGGGAGTGGCGGGCGATCCGTGAGCGACACGACTCGCTCGTGCGCAGTCAACTCGCCCACTTTCGGGGACGCGAGGTGAAGACGATGGGCGATGGGTTTCTGGCCACCTTCGACGGCCCGCCGCGCGCGGTGCGCTGTGCGCAGTCGATCGTGCGCGGCACCGAAGCGCTCGGTATCGAGGTCCGCGCCGGGCTGCATACGGGCGAGATCCAGCTGGACGGTGACGACGTAACCGGAATCGCTATCGCCATCGGAGCCCGTGTCGGAGCGCTCGCCCGGCCGTCCGAGGTGCTCGTCTCGCACACCATTAAGGATCTGACCACCGGATCCGGCATCGTCTTCACCGACCGCGGTGAACACCAGCTGAAAGGTGTCCCCGATCGCTGGCGCCTTTACCAAGCTGTCAGCTAGCTCGCCGAGGGAGCACAGCAGCGCCTGGAGCTCGGTCGTGCCGCATTGGTGCCATCACGCGAGAAACGCCTGCACGTAGGCCATCCGTGGTGCCGCGCTGCTTGGCGCGTATCGGCATGGTTGACGCCGAGTGTCGCGGGTGCCGCCTCGACTGCTAGTGTCGCCTCGGCTGCACTTCTCGATCGGGAATGCGTCCTGGTTAGTGCGGCTCTCTGCCAAGAGTTCCGTGCGGGCGCCCCGAGCGGGGGAGCGTCGATCGCGGGCTCAGCTGAGGCCGAAGGCGTGCGCGAGGCCGCGCTTGGCATGCGCCGCAGACCCGAGATGGCGGAGGTGGAGTATGTCCTCCATGGCGCGCAGCAGCGCGTAATGTGCGTATGGCCCGTTCGCCCGCGATCCCGGCTTGGTGTAGGGCGAAACCGCCATCAGGGCCACGTGATTGCCGGTCCCGTATGCCTCGTCCCAAGTGATCAGCAGCGCGGTCGAGCCGTTCTGATACGCCGGCGACGCCACGATCCGGGGAACCCAAGTGCGGAGCCAGTTGTCGCCGCAGCTGTGGCACCCGTTGTGCATGTCGTTCACCAGGTTGGGCACGATCAGCCCGAACCGGGGCAGCCTGCCTGCGGACAGCGCACGCGCCAGGCCGTGGCGGGGCGCCGTCAGCCCGACCTGGTGGAGCCGGCAGGATCGGCGGAGCCGGTAGTAGTACGGAGCCGCAGTGTGGCGCACCGCATAGAGCCCGCTCGTCGTATGCGAGCACGGCCCCGGCATGCTCTCGGCCCACACGCGCCAGCGGCCGTGGGTCTGGCCGAATATGCTGCGCCCATTGCTCCGGCAACCGGGCGAGGGCGAACAGTCCGTGCCGCGCACCTTGCGAGGGATCGAGCCGCTGGTCATCGCGAGGTAGTTGCCGAGGCTGGGATGCGTGACGCCGTGGTAGTTCGTCGCCAGTCCACAGCTGCTGGAGAGGGTGTGGATGTACGGGAGCTTAAGCGCCGTCGAGTAGGACGTGTTCTCCTCGACGATCACTAGCACGTGGGTGATCTTCGAAGGCGCCGCGGTGCGGCTGCCGCACGGCCCGGCGGAGGACGCGGGCGCCGGAGGCAGGCTTAGCAGGGCGAGGATCGCCACCGCGGACGCGATCCCGAAGGGGAAGGGCATCGGTCGAACACTAGGCCGCAAATCATGAACGGCACGTGAACCCGTTCTACCGCCACGACTCCGTCAGGCAGTTCGCGAGCCACCGAATGTCCACCACGCCAGGTGAGTCAGACGCCTACATCCGAGAGCTCGACGCACGCGCTGCCAGCTAGCCCATCCGTTCCCGATGGGCGACTATCCGGCGGTGAAAGGCGACCAGGAGGGTCGCCGAGCTTGAGCGCCGCGACGTCAAGCTCAAGGAATGCGGCCGCCCAGCCAGAGCGCGATAAGGCAGACCTATGGGAGGGCCGCCGCAACTAGCGCCGTGCTGGGCCGGCATGTGAGAGCTCGCTCATGGCTGTGAGCGCGGCGTCCAGGTCGTCGAACAGGTCGAGGTAGTGACTCGCCAATGCGAAGCACGCGTTCGGTGCGGGAGTGCGGCTCGACGACGAGGACAAGTCGATGTGTGCCGCCGCTGTTGATCGCTCGGAGTTGGGGCTTTCGCGATGAGGTCGATCACGGACGAGTCGATGAAGGTCATGCTCGACTCCTCGCGTCGATCGGAAGCAGACCCCGGCTGCTTGAGGGCGCTTTTCGACCTGCTCGTGCCGGTGAGCCGCGAAGATCGACAACGGCCGTCCGAGTTCGTCCGTTAGGCGAGTGGCGGTAGGCAGGGCAGCCCGGCGTCCATCTGGAGCTTGCGAGCATTCCCGGCGTCATGGGAGCCGTGTGGTGCTATGATGACCTGTTGGCACTCATCCTATGAGAGTGCCAACGGTTCTGTATCGTTATTTGAGGGAGTGTCCCATGGATTTGAAGCCTTTGGGCGATCGCGTCATCGTCGAGGTCCTCGAGGAGGAGGAGTCGACGGTGAGCGGGATCGTGCTGCCTGATACGGCCAAGGAGAAGCCTCAGCGCGGCAAGGTGATGGCTGTGGGCCCCGGTCGGTATGAGGACGGCAAGCTGGTTCCGCTGGACGTCAAGAAGGGCGATGAAGTCGTCTTTTCCAAGTACGGGGGCACTGAGGTGAAGGTCTCCGATGGGGAGTATCTGATCCTGCGCGAGTCCGACATTCTGGCCAAGGTCGTTACCACCAAAGTCGCCGCGAAGGCGTAGGGGGATTGATGGCACACAAGGAACTGAAGTTCGGCGAGGATGCCCGTCATTCGCTTCAGCGCGGCGTAGATACCCTGGCCGACACGGTCAAGGTGACGCTGGGTCCCAAGGGCCGCTATGTGGTGCTGGACAAGAGGTACGGCGCGCCGACGATCACCAATGACGGCGTCACGATCGCTCGTGAGATCGAGGTCGAGGACGTCTTCGAGAACCAGGGCGCGCAGCTCGTCCGCGAGGTCGCCACGGCGACCAACGACGTTGCCGGCGACGGCACGACGACGGCCACCGTGCTGGCCCAGGCGATCGTCCGCGAGGGACTCAAGAACGTCTCGGCAGGCGCCAACCCGATGGGCCTCAAGCGCGGCATCGAGACGGCCGTCGCGGCTGTCGTCGAGGACATCAAGTCGCAGAGCAAGGAGATCTCGGGTAAGGAGGACATCGCCCGGGTGGCGACCATCTCGGCGCGTGATCGTGAGATCGGCGACGTCATCGCCGACGCGATCGAGAAGGTCGGCAAGGACGGCGTGGTCAACGTCGAGGAGGGCCAGACGTTCGGTCTCGAGCTCGAGTTCACCGAGGGCATGCAGTTCGACAAGGGCTATCTGTCGCCCTATATGGTGACTGACGCGGAGCGGATGGAGGCCGTGCTGGACGATCCCTACATTCTGATCGCGAACCAGAAGATCGGTGCGGTCAAGGACGTCCTGCCGGTGCTCGAGCAGGTGATTCAGGCCGGTCGTCCGCTGCTGATCGTGGCCGAGGACGTCGAGGGCGAGTCGCTCGCGACTGTCGTCGTCAACAAACTGCGCGGCACCTTCACCGCCGTCGCCGTCAAGGCGCCGGGCTTTGGTGATCGTCGCAAGCGGATGCTCGAGGACATCGCCATCCTCAGTGGTGGCGAGGTGATCACCGAGGAGCTGGGCCTCAAGCTCGAGAACACGACCCTCTCGCAGCTGGGCCGGGCCCGCAAGGTCGTCGTCGACAAGGACTCGACCACCCTGATCGACGGTGCCGGTGACGCCGAGAAGATCAAGGGCCGGATCAAGCAGATCAAGTCCGAGATCGAGTCCACCGACTCCGACTTCGACCGCGAGAAGCTGCAGGAGCGGCTGGCGAAACTGGCCGGCGGCGTCGCGGTGGTCAAGGTTGGCGCTGCCACCGAGACCGAGATGAAGGAGAAGAAGCACCGCGTCGAGGACGCGCTGCAGGCAACCCGGGCCGCCCTCGAGGAGGGCATCGTCCCAGGCGGCGGCGTCGCGCTCTTGCACGCAGTCAAGGCGATCAAGCTCGACGGTATGGAGGGCGACGAGAAGACCGGAGCCCGCATCATCGTGCGTGCGCTCCAGGAACCGCTTCGCCAGCTGGCCGAGAACGCCGGCATGGAAGGCTCGGTCGTCGTCAACCAGGTCGGCTCGGCCAAGGCGGGGTTCGGCCTCAACGTCGACACGGGCGAGATCGTCGACATGGTCAAGTCCGGGATCATCGACCCCGCCATGGTGACCCGCTCGGCGCTCCAAAACGCCGCCTCAATCGCCAAGAACATCCTCACCACCGAGGCGATCGTGGCCGACGCACCCGAAAAGCACCAGCCCTCCCCCATGGGCGGCGGCATGGGCGACATGGGCGGCATGATGTAGCCGCGAGCATCACCCGCGAAGACACGCGGGGGCCCGGTCCCCGCCTTCGCTCTCCGCGGCGATGCCCACCTGACCAGTAAGCCGCGTGAGTGCGTCGCGGAGGTGTAGTAGCTGCCGGTATTCAGACCGTATTGATATTGCTCAACCAAGCCGCCCGCGGGCTGTCTGCGCGCCCTGCCGCGCCCCCGACGCAATCGGGGTGCGACATCTCGTTCAGTGCTCTCGCAAGCGCGAGCCGTGGGATTGTGCGCGCGGCAACCACAGAAGGAAGGCTCGGGGATTCGCAATCCCTAGACCACGTGCTCGTCGGTTGGGTACGGCACCGAAGCCGTCCGCCATGTCGCCGACACTTGGGGTGGGTTGGCCAAGCCGAGCGCGGCCTAGCATGGCTGATCCACAACGGTCAGCCCCACTACCGCAGCTAGAGTCGGCCGGTCTTCTCGCGACGTTCGCAGTACTCGAGAAATGCTGCGTACCTGGTCAGGTACACCGCGATGTCAAGCATCCCAAACGCCACCCACTGTTGCAGCCAGTGTTCATCAACGGGCGGCGACATTGGCTTCTCGGAGCCGGTGGAATCCATGGAGCACCTCGACGGGGACGGGAGCACGCTCTCCCATCAAGGCCCAGTTGCTGGCCTCCCGAAATCCCCCTATCGGGGTATTTAGGCACAATCGAACTCCAGCTCGCAAGACCGGACATGATCTCGCGGAGGCGCGGAGGACATCGGTCCCATGCGCCGATCCAGAGTTGGTGCGCCCGTTACGCACCGAGCGGCCTGAATGCTTGGGACGCGGGAGGTGTCGCCCGCCGCTGCGCTTTCACGGGCTGAGCAGGTCGCGCACCGCCAGTGCCGCGAACCGCGGAAATCGTGCACGCCGACGTTGGGACTCCCCCGCATGAGGACGACGCCGCCTCCGTATGCGGATCCGCGTGAGCGCCATGTCCGGGTAGATCCTGCCTACGATGTCTGGATGAAGAGGTGCGCGAGGTGGATGCACGATCACGAGCGTGCGGTCGGAGCGTTCGCTGTGGTGGCCGTGGCGACTGTTGCCTTGGTGGTTGGCTCAATGTCGGATCCGCGCCAGGGTGGGCCGACGGCCACTGGATCCACGGCCAACGGATCCGGCGTAGCGGAACTCCTGCCGGCGAACGGTGCGCAGAACCCACCACCCGTCGACTACCTACTCGATTTGAACACCGGCGCGACGACCCCCCTGGCTACGCCGATCCTCCGCTCGCTTGGCGACTCTCGTCAGCGCCACTATGGATCGTCGGCGCGGTACGCGGTCTCGCCGGATCGATCGCGGCTCGCGTTCGTCGGGAGCGGTGAAAAGGGTGGTCGCCCTCAGATCTTCATCGCCGGCATCGTCGACGGTTCTGGTCTCCGCCAGGTGACACATGATCGCATCGGCGCCCGAGCCCCCACGTGGTCGCCTAACGGGCTGAGTATCGCCTACGAGGGGTATGGCGGCGGGCAACCGAATCTGTATGTGATCGAGTTGGACACGGGTTACGCGACCGAGGTGAAGGATCCGATGAACGCTGTTATCGGCACCACTCCGCAGTACACACCGGACGGGACGTCGCTCGTCTACACGGACAACAGCAGTCAGCTTCCCCAGCTTCGATCGGTGCCCGTAGGGGGAGGGGAAACCAGGGTCGTGGTTCCGCTGGGTGGGGGTCTGGAGGATTCCGGGAACGGGTCACTGTCACCCGATGGCTCGCTCGTGACCTTCCTCGGCAGTGGCACGTTCAGCTTCGGCCATTGCGGGCCGTGTCGATGGGTGGCGACGGTCGACGGTCGACACCGGCGGGTGATCAACGGATGTTTCGAGTCAGACCCAGCCGGAACCTGGTCTCCCGACGGGAACCGGATCGTCTGTGGGAATGGCGATAACCGCGAGATCAGCGTTGTCGACCTCGCGACGGGGAGTGCGACGCCTGTCGCCAGAGCGAACGCTGCCATCTGGATCGACCGACACACCGTGCTGATCGACGTCTAGCGACGGATGCTCGTCCCGAACGACCCGCCATGGTCAGCCGCCCGGTGTCCCACAGACTCGTCCCAGAACCAACCGAGGATCGTCGGGCATCGCCTCCCCGAGGCGGGATCGAAGGAGAGTCCCTGTTCGCGTCAATGATCCCGAGGCCAGGGCGGGACAGGTCGACCACGAGTGGTGTGGCTAGAGCATGTTGAGCGGTGCCTTGAGACCGTGTTCAGCTGACGGTCAGCGTGCCTTTCATGCCGGCCGCTTCGTGTCCGGGGACCGAGCAGAAGAAGGTGTAGGTGCCTGGTTTGAGGTTGGCGATCGTGATCGTGGACACGCCGCCGTTGGATACGATCTCGCCGGACTGGTCGACGCCGTTGCCTCGGATAGAGATGTCGTGCCCAAGCGACTGGGGGTTCTTCGAGCGGATGACGATTGGGCCGGCTGATGCCGTCGCTGTCGACTTGACGAACTTCAGGCCACTGGCGGCGACATCGATCTCGACGACGTGGCCGCCTGCCGTACTGGACGTGGCCGATGACACAGCCGACGATACCGCCGATGACACGGCCGCGGATACGGCTGTGGTTGCGGATGAGGACGTCCCTCCGGACGATCCGCAACCCGCCGCCAGCGCCACGATCGCGAGGCCCGCGAGGGCGGCGGCCCGATTCCATCTTGATGTGGCAGACATGTGCGAACCTTTCAACCGGGGACTGGGTTAGACACGGTCGAAGCGCTTCAACAAGACGCTGGAGCCTCCGAGCTGCTCTCTCTTCCGCTTACGGATGAGCCGGACCACGCCTGCAAGCAACGCGGCCCGGCTCTCGTCTTGCCTACACGCCAACCAGCGTGCCGGCTTCGACCTCGTCAAAGTAGGAGACCTCGACAGAGGTGGCATCAACGCCCGCCTCGCTCATTCGCGTCTTCAACTCGGGCATCGCGAAGAAGGCGTTCGCGGCGTCGCGCGAGTCGAAGGTATGGGTGACGGTGACGTCGTTGGGATTCTCGATCGAGCGCAACACCTGGTGGGCGTGCACGCCGTGCTCGGCTTGGAAAGGCGTGAAAGCGTCGTACACCTTCTTCCAAGCGTCGAAATCGGCAACGCGGTGGCGAACGAGAGCAATCGTGCTCATCATGGAAGGCCCCCTTCCGGGGCGGGTGCCCTGCTGCGAAAGAACAGGCTTCAGGAGAAGCGCGCAACCAAGGCGACGCTCACCACTCTACTCCTCGGCAGCTGAAAACCTTCTGATTACCTCTCATCGGCTCTCCAACTCTGGTCGGAGCGCGGTTCCTCGCTCGGCCTCTGTTCGAGCGCCGATTCCAGCGCCTCGAGGAACCCGGCCTGTCGACGTCGAGTCCACGCCAGCCGCGACCCGCGAGGCTGACCCCGACGCCTCCATCCGTCCCGATGAGAGCGAGCTTGTCCCCGCCCCTGCGTTTGTCGACAACTGCCAGGAACAGGATGCACTCGCGCCCGTGAGTCGACCCGGGTCGGGGATCATGGACTCCGGCGAGCATCGGCAGCGACGAGCCCACGGGAGCCATGCCGCGACTTCGTGATTGGTGATACAATGTCCCCAGGCGATGAAGTCGCCCACTACGGGATCGAGTTCGCCCGCCCACTACGACTTTTGGAAGGCCCTTGACGGGGCGCTACGCGCTCGTCATACCGGCTTTGGGGAGGCTCTCGGCGCGGACATCCGCCGGGGGTCTCTTCTCTCGTCGGGTGCCAGCACAGGCGAGTCGGCTGCATCAGGCGCAGAATCGATGGACAACAGCGACAGGTGGTACCAGGGCCGGAGGAGGAACTGATGGGCGCAACCGTAGGAGATCGCGTCGAATTGCAACCAAAGAGCGTCCACGCTCAGGGGCGATCCGGGACCGTCGAGGAGGTCCTGTCGGAGTCACCGTCCCGCTACCAAGTGCGCTGGGACGACGGCAGATGGAGCATCATCTCAGCGACCGACGGCTCCCTGCGCGTCGTGTCACGCAACAAACGAACTCCACGCCGTCGCCGAACCACCGCGCCGCCGAAGAAGAACTGACCATCTAGCTGGAGCGACCGGTTCGCTCCCTGCGCCTCGGGCCGTCAGGTGAAAGCTGCATAACCTTGGTGCGATTTTCGGAGTCTCCGAATGGCTCTCCTTCGATTGCCTCGGACCCCGCCTGATTGGCGTTCCGCTCGGAAGGTCAGCCGGCGGACCGGGGCGGAGGAGCGAGCGTGGTAACCCCGTCCCCCGTAGAATCGGCTCGTCGTGAGCGAGGACACGACATCGAGGGCTCCTCCGGTGCGCCGCGAGCGCAAGGTCGTGTCGGTGCTGTTCTGCGACCTGGTGGGATTCACGGCGGCGTCGGAGACCGCCGATCCGGAGGACGTGGATGTCGCGCTGGCGGACTATCACCGGACGGTGCGCGGGGAGATCGAGCGGTTCGGAGGCACCGTCGAGAAGTTCATTGGTGATGCGGTCGTGGCGGTCTTCGGCGCGCCCGTGGCGCACGAGGACGACGCCGAGCGCGCCGTACGGTCCGGACTGCGGATCCTGTCCGCCTGTGACCTCGAGCTGCGGATCGCGGTGCACACTGGCGAGGTGCTCGTGCGCCTCGATGCGTCGGCCGAGCGTGGTGAGGCGATGGTCGCCGGCGATGTTGTCAACACCGCATCCCGGTTACAGGGTGTGGCGCCCTCGCGCAGGCTGATTGTCGGTCAGACGACATTCCAGGCAACCCGAGACACGATCGAATACGTGCCGATGACCCCGATGGCGCTACGGGGGAAGCGCGCGCAGGTGGCGGTCTGGCGTGCCGTTGGTGTGCGACATAACGCGCATTGGGGTGGCGTTGCTGCGACGCCGTTTGTCGGCAGGGAGTCCGAGCTGGCACTGCTGGGCGGGACGTTCGAGCGGGCGCGGAACGACAAGAACGTCCAGTTGGTCACGATCATGGGTGAGCCGGGCGTCGGCAAGAGCCGCCTGCTTCGGGAGTTCCGCGACGCGGTCGAGCCGACTGCCTCCTGGCTCCAGGGGCGCTGTCCGCCCTATGGCGAGGGGATCGCCTTCTGGGCGCTCGGCGAGGTTGTGAAGAGCCACTGCGGGATCCTTGAGACCGACTCCGTGGACGCCGCCAAGGACAAGCTCGCTGCATCGATGGGCGACATGCCCGAGCGTCAATGGCTGCAGGCGAGGCTGGCGCCGCTCGTCGGACTCCAGACGGCCGGTCAGTCTGAGCGCGGCGAATCGTTCGCGGCCTGGCGCCGCTACCTCGAGGAGCTCGCCGCCCGTAGCCCGCTCGTGGTGGCGATCGAGGATCTGCACTGGGCGGACGCCGCGATGCTCGAGTTCACAAACCACCTGGCGGACGAGGGCGGGCAGGTGCCGATGCTCGTCGTGTGCACGGCGCGGCCGGAGCTCTACGAGGTGGCGTCCGGTTGGGGAGGAGGCAAGCGCAACGCCTCCACGATCGGCCTTTCGCCGCTCGCCGATTCCCAGGCGGAGCGCCTGATCGACGCCCTCGCCGCCGCTGCGGAGCTTGAGCCCGACGTGTGGCCGCTGGTCGTTCGCCGAGCGGAGGGGAATCCGCTGTATGCCGAGGAGCTCGTGCGGATGCTTCGCGAGAGCGACGGCGAGGCTGTCGGGGAGCTACCGGCGACGCTCCAGACGCTGATCGCCGCTCGTGTTGACGCGCTCTCCGCGAGCCGGAAGGCCGTCGTGCATTGCGCGGCGGTGGTCGGAACGGTGTTCTGGACCGGGGCGGTGGCCGCTTGTGGTGACCAGGACGAGGCGACGGTCGGCGACGCGCTGCAGGAGCTTGGGCGGCGTGAGCTGGTCCGGCCCCGACGCCATACGTCGGTGGAGGGGCAGCCCGAGTGGACGTTCTGGCACTCCGTCGTGCGCGACGTCGCCTACGGGCAGATCACCCGGCCGGATCGGATCGCAAAGCACCGCGCGGTCGCGCGCTGGATCGAATCGGTGGCCGGGAACCGCCTCGCCGATCACGCCGATGTGCTCGCTCATCACTACACCCTCGCCCTCGAGCTGTCGGCTGCGTCGGGCGAGCCACGCGGAGATCTGCTGACACAGGCCCGGCGGTTTGCCGAGATGGCGGCGAGCAGGGCGGAGAGGCTGGATCCGGGGGCGGCCGTCGCGCTGTTCCGACGTGCCATCGACCTGTATCCGCCTGGGGTGCCCGGACGGGCGCGGGCGGAGGCCGGCCTAGCGTGGGCTCTGCACACGGGCGGGGCTCCCTTCGACGAGGTCGAGGAGCTACTCGATCAGGCGATCGCCGATGCGGAAGCGACCGATGACCGCGTTGCCCTCGGTCGTGCTCTCTCGATGCGATCCGTCGTTTGCTTCCGGCGCGGCGAGATCGACCGGGGCAGCGTCCTTGGCCTTCGTGCAGTCGCGGTACTGGAGACGGAGCCACCAGGGGAGGATCTGGTCGCGGCCCTCGGTCAGGCCGCCTGGAACCAGATGGCGGAGGAGCATCCCGCGGAGTCCGTCGCGCTGGCCGATCGAGCGATCGCACTGGCGACGGAACTCGGACTTCCGGCCGCGAGCGTCACCGCTCTGGTCGCCCGGGCATCGTCTCGTTCTGAACACCTCGGCGACCCGCGGCCGGCGGGCTACGACCGTGCGGCCGAGGTCGCCGAGACGGCTGGCCTGGGTTTCGGCCTAGCGATGGTGCTCGGCAACCTCGCCGACCACACCTGGCGCTGGGACGGTGCCGAGTCCGGCCGTCAGGCGAAGCAGCGAAGCATCGATGTCGCGCGGCGGCGTGGCCTCCGCGGGCACCTCGCCTGGCTCGAAGGGGAGATGGTCTGGCCCGACTTCGACTCGGGAGCGTGGGACGACGTGCTGGATGCCGCGGCGGCGGCCGAGCGCTGGGAGGAGAGGCACGGAACCAGCCAGATCGGCGTCATCACGGCCGCGCACGCGGCGTACGTCCATGCGCTGCGCGGAAACCTCGACCACGCCGAGGCGATCCGCGACGGCTACATCGGCCGTGCCCGCGAGATCCCCGACACGCAGAGCCTTGCGCCCGCCCTGTCCGTCGCAGCTCTGATCGAGCGGACGCGGGGACGCCCAGACGAAGCCGTCGCGCTGATCGCCGAGATGGGCGACATCGCGTTCCACGCTTGGGCGCCGATCGCCGAGGTCTGCCGGACGCTGGTGCTCTGCGGTGCGCTCGAGCGGCTCGCCGAGGCGCTCGAACGCGAGTGGCCGGAGGCGACGAGGATCGGCAACGGTGTCGCACACGGCCGCGCGGCGCTGGCCGAGGCGACCGCCGGCCCGACCGCCGCGGTGCCGCTCTACACCGACGCCGCCGCGCGCTGGGAGGCGTTCGGCCACGTCTACGAACACGGCCAAGCGCTGCTTGGCCTCGGCCGCTGCCTGCAAGCATCAGGACAGGCGGACCCGGCGCGTGTGCACCTCGTCGCTGCGAAGAGGATCTTCTCTCAGCTCGGCGCTCTGTCTGCTGATGCCGAGTGCAGCGGAGTGCTCGGATAACCCGCAGGCTCTCCGGTCGAGTTGGGTGGCAGCGCTCATTCCCGATGGCGGCGTGACTGTCCTTCGCCTGGTTCAATCGGACCATATGCGTGCGTGCGTGTAGAGATCGGAGTCAACTGTGCCAGGCTCGGCACCCGACCCGCGGGACAGGAGCCGAGGTGTGGGGATGAGGATTCTTCGCCTCGTCTGAGCGGCCCAATGCGTGCGCGTGTGGCGCGCGCGGGATGTGGTTACGATTCGTGTTGGGCTGTGTCTGCTGCCTTGGCGAGGCGTGTGAGGTGGGTGAAGAACTCTGGTGATTGTCCGATGAACAGGCCGTCGGCGGTGAGGGCGTTGACGGCGCCGGTGGCGGCGTTGTGGGTCTCGGTGGGGCGGATGATTGAGACGACTGGGAACTTGCGGTCGAGGAAGTTCGTCGGTTCGGGCATGATCAGGTTGGTCTGGGTTTGCTCGCCGTCGGCGTTGAGGTCGGGGAAGGTGAGTCCGGTGGTGGGGTCGGTCAGGGGCGGCGCGTTGCCGGCCTTGTCCTGCCAGGTCTGGAAGTGCATGATCTCGGAGCCGCCGATGCTGAGCAGGATGCGCAGCACCTCGCGGTCGGTGACCCGTTGGGCGAGCGCGGCGTAGAGGCTGGTGCCGCCTTGCTCGACCCAGGCGAAGTGGAAGCCGGCGGTGTTGGCGATCGCCTGGAGATGCTTCTTCGGCGATAGGTCGGCATCCGACCGGGGGATGGCCGGGTGCTGGCCGGTGGCGAGGTCGGGAACGGCTTGTGGCAGCGTGTCGCCGAGGTCGGTGTTCTGCGAGTCGCTGCGGTAGCGCGTCCAGAAGCTGGTGTTGACGGTCAGCTGCATCAGGTTGGTCAGCCGTCCGATCTGCTGGGCTCCGGTCGCCGTGCTGCTGGGCAGGGTGCGGAACTTGTCCAGGTTGACGGTCTGCGCGCCGTGCGCCTGCAGGTAGGCGTTGATGAAGGTGAAGTGGCTGATCTCGTCGTCGGTGTTGTCGTGGATGTACTGGTTCATGTCCTCGTCCAGCACCGCCACCGCCGCGGTGTAGGCGGGGTTCCCGCTGCCGCCGGGAACCTCGCTGTCCTGGATGCCGGCCAGCTCGTTGTACTGCTGCCAGAGATCCGTCTCGAGGATCTCGGCCGCAGCCAGGAAGCGGAGAATCGCGGCGTCACCGCTGGTCAGGCCGCCACCGGCATCTGCCGCCGAGGCGTCGGCCAACAGCCCCGCGCCGACGACTCCCGCGCCGACCGCCGCTCCCTTCAGCAAGAACGATCGCCGATTGCTCGATGCTGCCGTGAGTCCCATGACCCCTCCTTCAAGACGGACGCCGATACGCCGTGATACGCGACGCCCAGCACCAGCGGTTTCCCCAAGTGTCGGCTCGATCACCAACCATCCGGCTCGACCGGCAGACGATGGCCGGCGACGCGTGCTCACCGCTCACCGGCTGAGCACCCGCCAACCCTCACCCGATCCGCGCCACCGCGCCACCCGAGGCACCCAGGGACCGCCCGCCAGAGCCCTGGCAGAGAGACTCGCGGCATCCTGCTCGGCTGAAGCGGCACCAGCTCCCCCCCTCACAGCGAAGTTGCCAAGGTGCGGCGATTCCCTCCGAAGTCTGCGTTGCTCTGGCGGTCGTCGTCGGCGCAGTCTGCTAGTTCCCGCCGTCGTCAGAGCAGGCCACGCACGCGGTAGGTCGGCACCGGTCGGCCGAACCCCTTCAGCTCGAGCTCACCCATCGGCTCGGTCACCGCTCCCTCGTCGATGGCCGCGTACAGCCGCGGCCCGACCAGGATCGCGCCCGCCGCGGCGTTGGTCGACAGCCGCGAGGCCAGGTTCGCCACTGGGCCGATGATGCCGTAGTCGTAGCGGCCGGGGAAGCCGATCCGGCCCAGCGTGGCGTAGCCGGCCTCGATGCCGATGCCGAGGCCGAGCGCGGTGCCGCGCTTGCTCCAGGCCGCCGCTAGCGCGCCGAACTGCTCCTGCGCTGCGAGCGCCATCGCCGCCGCCGCCAACTCGTGCCCGTCTACCTCGACTGGGTCGTTGAAGAACACCATCACGCCGTCTCCGGCGAAGTGCTCGAGCGTGCCTTGGTGTCGTGCCAGAAGCTCGCCGATCAGCGAGTGATAGGCGCCCAGCACCTCGAACAGCTCCTCCGGTGCCGCCGTCTCCGCGAAGGCGGTGAATCCTCGCAGGTCGAAGAACATGCAGGAGATGTAGGCGCGGTGGCCGGCCAGCAGCTGCTCGCCGTCTTTGCCGGTGATCAGGTCGGCCACCTGGGGCGACACGAACCGGGCCAGCTCCGTGCGCTGCCGCTCTACCGCTTCCAGCAGTCGCGCGTTCATCAGCGCCACTGCAGCCTGGTCGGCAAACGTGCGCGCCAGCGCGATGTGCTCGTCGGAGTAGGCGGCTTGGTCGCGGCGGACGGCGACCACGACCCCAACTAGCTCGCCCTCGGCCATGATCGGCACGCCCAGCATCGAGCGGTAAGAGCGGGGCCCCGGATACACGTACTCGGGGTCGATTTCCGTGTCCGGAATATGGACGACCTCGCGGGTGAGCGCGACGCGGCCGGCCGCTGTCGTGCGGTCGAGCGCGTGTGGGTGCTCGCGGTCGTACTGCACGGCCTCGAGCTCGCCCTGGTGCGCGACCGAGTGCAGTAGCCCATCGTCCTCGAGCAGCCACAGGGCGCCGTTGTCTGCCTCGCACAGCCGACGGCACGACTCGATGATCTCGTCCAACACCGGCTGCAGGCCCGAGGCACTCGCGACGGCATGCAGGACGTCGGAGATGGCGCGCTGCTGCTCCCGCAACGCCTCGATCTGCAGCCCGTCTGCCTGATTCGCGCCGGCCACCACACAAAGCCTACGGGCTCAGCAAGCCCGCTGCATCGCAGCGGCTCAGGCTGCGTGGCACTGCCCCGTGCGAACGAGGTGCGGCCGCGGCCGGCGCGCTTGCTGGCACACATGTCGGTGTCGGCAGTGATCGGCGCTGAGCCGTCGTCGGCGGCGTCCGGGTACGGTGCCGTACCCACACTGACGCTGGTCTGGAACTGCTCGAGGGCGATCCGGAACGGCCGCGCGAAGCCTTCGTGGATGCGGCGCGGGACCGCCGAGGCGATGTCGGCGGCGGTGCCACTGCCGACGGATTCGGCCGGTCTCGTACCATGGGGCGATCATTCAATAGCGCTGAGTTGCCGGCCCGGGTCCGTGGTAGCCTGGGTCGAGCCGGTCGGCGAGTCCCACCAACGTTTCGGCGACCGTCTCACGAGCCACGGCGGCTCGTCGAGCAGTCACCCACACAAGCTGGCCAGGATTGCCGACCGGCACCGCCGCCCGGCATCAAGCTCTGGCTGACGTTGCCAGCCGGGCCAGGGGGATTCGGGGCAGCGCATCTCATGATCCCGTCCAAGTCAGAACGGACTGGGCGCCTTTGTGCGGCGCTCCCACTGACGATCTGGTGCCTCGTTCGACGGACGCTCCCGTTGCCATAGGTCGTAGGTTGCTTGCTGCTGACACCGCGTGGCGAGCGTGCTCGACCGCGATCGGAACCGGCGTCACGAACGCCGAGCCCGGTTCGGTGAGCGCCTGCAGCTCGCGGTGAGCGACCTCGAAGTGGCACGCGCCCAGCTCGCCGGCTTGGTAGGCGGTGGGAGTCGTAGTCGGGTATGGGGAGCTCGCCGGGCCGGTACCGCGGTCGCCCGCTTGCACTGGGCTGGTGCCTAGCCGGTCACGCGTATGAGGTTGGATACCTCCTGGGGGCCGGTCAGCGCCGTCTCGGTGACGATGCCGATCCCGGGCGCGTAGACCTTCTGGTCGACAACGCCGGGTTCGATGCGGGCGAACTCGAGCGTTCTGAGCGCGTGGTGGAAGGTTCCGATCGGGGCGGTGACCTTCCCGCCGCGGTTGATGATCCAGGCGGTGTCTTCGGCCTCACCGATCAGGAGTTCCTGGCGGTATGCGTCGGGGATCTGGGGGTTGGCCAGCATGATGATGCCGGGCTCGGCGTCGTTGACGCCGGCCTCCCACGACCCCGACTTGTCCGTCTGTCCGTTGGGCAGGTAGGCGGTGGTGTCCTCGCCCACGTACCACACGTTTCCGTGCGTGTCCTGGGCGTACCAGTCGGACGTCTTTTCGAGCAGCTTGCCGTTGTGGGTCGCCACGTCGCGGACGACTCTGGCGGTGATGCCCTCCGCCACCAGCTTCGTGTTCGACGTCACGGTGACTCGGTCGATCTGCGATTGGCCGTCTCTCATCCCCTGGTAGACCCAGGTTCGTCCGACCGGCAGCGGGAAGTAGGGATTGTCGATGACGAGCGAGAAGTCGGCAGGGTTCAGTTGGGGCTCGTACGCCGATGCGGCCGATATCCCGAGGCTGGATGCGCCCGGCGTCGAGATCGCCGATGGTTTGGATGGGCCGGCGCCCGAGGCACCAGCGGCGATGGCCAAGGCTCCCGCGATGGCCGCCGTTGTGAACACAGCAAGCGCGAGCTTGATCATGGGATTCCCTCCTTGGGCTCGGTCACCGGCGACTCTATGCCCCCAGGCTGAATGAACGATGAAAACGGACAACCCAATCTGTCCGGTGTCGCGACATCGCTCGTCGTATCCCCTGCGGGGTGGTGGCCGTCCAGAGCGGAGCGAAGTTCTGACCCCTTGGCACACCCCGTGACCCCCGTGTGACGGTCCCCCTGCGCAGCGTCGCCCGATGCGCGAGCGCTGACAGGCAACGGTCGAGTACGCCGGCATCGGCCTGGTCGTGCTCGCCCCTGCTGCAGGGCGTCGCCACCGTCGCCCGGGCGCAGCTCGCGCAACCGACGGGCGACGTCGCCTACCTCGACCAGGCGCGGCGGGTCGCGCCGCTGATCGTCCCCGAGCGCGGCGACGACGAGGTGCCGGTCGACTTCCGCACTTGCCGCTCGCGGTCGAGCGCGACCGGTGGGCGGCCAGTGCTGCTCGTCCACGACATGCCCGCGGCGGCTTGACCGTACGCGATCATCTCCGGCACCGCGTCCGCTGCCTCCGCCACGGGCATCTGTTGCACCGGTTTCGCCGACCCGGCCGGCGGCGTGCTCCTGGTCGGCACGCAGTGCCGGCGATGCGGCAGCCAGCGAACCACGCCCGTTCGACTGCTACCCGAGCGACCGACGACCTGAGGGACGCGGGGGCGGCCCCAAGGGACGGGGATGCTCCCACGGCTGTCGCCACCTTGGCCCTCCGCGGCGAGGATAACACGTCCCCCTCCCGGCCATGCATGAGCATGTACCATTCGTCACGTCGGGGCTAGTCCCCTTGAGGCCCTGACGCTAGGACGGCGGGGATTCCTCCGGGCCCACGATCCTCCGACTCCCCGCCGTCCGCGTCTACCTCCACGCGCCGCCGGCCGCTACGATCTCAAGTCGGCGGCCCGGATTGCACCGCGCCGCGAGCGCTGCTATTTCTCCGGTTCTCGCTAGTGTTGCCGTGATCGGGTCTCTCCGAGCCGCCGCTCGATGCCGGTTTCGGACGGCACTCCGTGGGACAGGCGGGAGGCGCCTCCGGGGAGGCGAGGTGCAGGGCCGCTGATGCCGGTATCGCGGCCATACACGGTCTCAACTAGTGCCCAGGCCTGAGCTTTCGGATCTGTCCGATACTCTTGCGGCTTGATCCGGGTTGTTCCATACGATCCAACTTGGCCGCGGCAGTTCGCGGCCGAGCGCGCCCGATTGGTTGGGGCGCTGGGCGCGACCGCCGTCGGCATCGAGCATGTCGGCTCGACGGCCGTGCCGGGGCTCGCTGCCAAGCCCTGGATCGACATCCAACTGGAGGTACCGCGACTGGAGCAGTTCGGCGCTTACAGCCCGGCGCTCTTCGCGCTCGGCTATCAGCACCATCCCGACGATGCCGACCACGAGTTCTTTGACCGGCGGCCGTACCACGTTCACGTCTGCCAGGCGGGCGGGGCCTGGTCGCGTCGGCACATCGCCTTCCGCGATCTGCTCCGGCGTGATCCCGCCACCCGCCAAGCCTACGAGGTCGAGAAGCGCCGGCTGGCGGCCATGTTCGACGACGTCGAGCAGTACGCCCAGGCAAAGACCCCGTTCATCCGGCGGATGCAGCCACGCGAGGCCGACTGGCCACGCTGACCCGAAGCGTGTGGGTGACAAGAACCGGGCAGACTGGACGTATGGGGTCGAGGGTGCCGTCGAGATTCACAATGCAGGCGGGCCTCGTCCGCTCATGCATCGGCCGGCTCGCTAGAATCTAGGCATGAACCGTGACGTAGTGATGGTTTCCTGGGACGGGGACGCTGAGGTCATGGTCTACGAGTACCGCGCCGTCGAAGGCTCGACGCTCGTGAAGGTCCATGGCCCGTTCACAAGCTCCCCCGCCGCGTTCACTCCCCTTCTTTCGCAGCCCGAGCGCGTGCTCGAGTGGGTCGCCACTGGGGCTCAAACCGTGTCGCTCGTCGAGCACGGCCACGACTCACCACGCGTCGCTTAGCGCGCTGCTAGCCCACACCTGCGCCGGCGGGGGGTTGGGGGCGACTCTGGCACCCGGCTCCATCGAGTGATTGGTGCCACGAGCCGCCCCCGGGACCGTCCGCCGTCGTCTCGTCGGGCCGCTGGCGGGAAGGGCAGCGTGCTGCGTCCCGGTGCGTCCGCCCTTCGCCTCGTCTGAAGCTCGTCTGAGCGGCCTTTGCGCGCGTGCGTGCGCGCGAGGACATCGGGTTGGCGAAGAGCCGCACCCCGACCCCCGCTACAGGAGCCGAAAGCGGGTATGGGCATTTGCGGTGTATGGCAAGCAGACCAGGACCCAGCCGGGAACTGTGTCCGCGCGAACTACTACCGGGTCGCCCGAGCCGAAGGTGTTGTGAAGCCGCGCAAGCGCCGTGCAGCGGCTACGTCTGGCGCGTCTAGAAACGTTGTCTCCGCACCAGCGCGCTGCCCCGCCCGGCGCAGCGCCAGCGCCGCTGGCCCCGGATCCGTCGAATGGTGGGCGAAGCCGAAGTTCGACCGAGGAAATGCCGCCTCTAATGAGGCAGCAAGGATCGCAGCCGATAATAGCATGCAAGATATACCGTGCGTTCTAGAGGCTGTGTACGGGGTGACCATGACCAGCCTCTAGGCGACGAAACGCCCGGGGCCCAACGGACGTCCGCCGAGCTGACCACCCGGCGCTGACGAGTCACGGTCACGAAGGAGGACCAGATGAGTACGACCCCCCAACCGTTGCCCATTGAGGGCGACGAGCTGGCAGAGCGGATCGAAGCTCTACAGCGCAGCATCGAGTGGCGGCGGGCGGCGCTCTTGGCGCAGACCGTCCGCAAGCTGAACGCGTGGCGTGACCGAACGCGCTCCGACGCCGACCAGCAGATCACGCGCTTGGAAGCAGCGCAAGCCGCCGAACAAGACGAGCTACAGATGCTGGAAGCCCGACAACGTCTCTCGCGGATGCTCCGGCAGGCTCACGCCGCCGCCGCGGCCGAGAGCGTCGAGGCCGGCAACTGGATAGCGCGCGCACTGGACGACGGCCGGGTGGCCGACGTGATCGAGCTACGGCCGACGGGCCGCTAGGACATCCGCGATAGCGCCCCGACCACATAGCCCTGAGCGGCCGCGTTGTTTGTCCGGTTCGCTGTGCGAGCCGCGTCTCGCGAACGGGTGGCCAAACGCCAACGCGAACGAAGGCCGAAAACGCCATCCTCAGCGGGTTATGGTGAAGTTCAGCCAACGGCTGAGGCTTGCGAGGTTTTCCTTGTCTGCGCGCAGCACGAACTCGGCACGAAATGCGCGGCCGATGATCATCGTACTCGAGTACACGAAGAGCGGGTGAGTCTTCCCCGTGGTCGCCGCCACTGCACTCTTGCCACGCTGGACAAGCCTGATTTCCTGGACGTACGTCGGGGTATCGATCATCGCCGGCCCCATCTTCGGCGCGGCCACGCTGCAGCTGCCCCACTGGCTGCAAGATGTCTCGCCGTTCACCCTGGTCCCGAAACTCCCAGGTTAAGCGTTCAGCGCGCCGGCGGTCGTCGGCTTGGCGGCCATCGCAACAGCGCTCCTCGCCGCTGGATTACTTGCTTTCCGTCGACGCAACCTCGTGCTACCAGTGTGATGCAGCGAGATCCGCGCAGAGATGACGCAGCCGAACCCTGTAGCGTTGAGCGCGTACCTCGCCCGGAACTCTCAACCTATCGAGGATGGCAACCCTCACTGACAATCCTACAACCCGGACGGTGTCACAGGAGGACCGGTGAGAGCACCTTCTACTCCTTAGTTGCGATCATTGCAAGCGAGTGGTCTAGCCAACCCTCGTCGCCATCCGGGCCAAGAGGTTCAAGGCCGTCGCACCTGCCAACCACCCAATCGCCGCGAACAAGCCCGCCGCGACCCACGGCCAGCCATGCTCCGGCGCATTCGCCACGCCGATCCCGACGCCCACGCTCGCCACAGCCGCCACGACCATAAAAGCAACGACCATTTCCGCCCACGCCGCCGCACCAACCCGAACCGCCTCCTGCTGCTGTTCATGCTGAACCACTGCCATTTGTCTCCCTCGGTGAATGAGTTGCTCACGATAGCGCACGCCGTCCCGAGGCATCGCCCAAAGCTGATGCAATCCAACGCGAAGCCAATACGTCGACCCTCTGAGCGCCAACGTTAGCCTTCGCCCGTGCTGGCAGTGCTATGCCGCCGGCCGACCCGTCGCATGGCACTAGACGCGGGGCAGGTGGCTCCTGAAAGTTAGTGCGCGCTCCACCGAAGCCACATATCCACCGGAGTATACTCGACGACCCGGGCCACGCGGAGCTATCTCGTGTTGGCTAGAGCGCTCACTAAAGTGAAGGAGGAGAGCATGGATGCTGAGAAATCCATGGCTGGATGGATCGGCTTTGCCGGCATCATCATCGTGATCATCGGCGGACTTGACGTATTCCAGGGCCTCATAGCACTCTTGGAAGACAACTACTATGTGGTTTCCAGGTCTGGATACCTCGCGGTGGATCTCACGGCGTGGGGATGGGCGCTGTTGATCTGGGGAGCGCTGCTCATCCTGACTGGGCTCGCGCTGCTCGGCGGCCGGACATGGGCACGGTGGGTTACGCTCGTGCTCGTCACAGTGAACATCTTCGGCATTCTCGGATTTCTGGGGAACAGCCAGGATCCGATCTGGGCGTTCACCGTACTGACGCTGAACGTCGTCGTTATCTACGCACTGACAGCGCGCTGGAGCGAGAGCAAGCAGGATCTGGCGTCCCGCTAGCGAACCACGCGGCGGGTCGCCAGCAGATTTCCACGCATGGCGACCCGCCGCGCCACATCCACATCATCGGCTCCGAATCGGCCCGGCTCCCATCCCAGTCGACGCCGCATACCGAGTCGGCCGCAGCGAGTGGATTGCCACTTAGCGACTAGAAGCTCGAGCCGAAGCAGGCGTCGTAGGCCGGCGCGCAGCTCGTTGCCCGCGTGCTGAGAGTGACCAGCCTGGTCGTGCCGTTGCCAGCAGGGTTCGGGGCTGATCACGGCTCTGAATCGAGGGTTGGGTCATACTGATGGCGCATCTGGTTCGCAGGACAGGTAAAGGGGGCGGTGATGAGTTCGGAGGGTTCTGATCCAGGGTCGGCGGGTGTTGTGAAGGCCCCCGCGAAGGTCGGCCGCCCGCGGGTGTCGCAGGCTGCGAAGGTGGTGCCGCATCTGAGCGTGGCCGAGCGTGCGACGCGGGGACACGCGGCGCGGCGTGAGGTACCGCGGTCGAGCCACGCAGACTTCAGCCCAGCCCCGCATCGCCCCGATCCGGTCGAGTTGTTGGAGTCGCAGGCGGTGTCGCGGGTTCCGGAGTTGGTGCCGATCCGGTATGGGCGGATGCTGGTCTCGCCGTTTACGTTCTATCGCGGGGCGGCGTTGATGATGGCGGTCCGATCTGGCGTCGAGTCCGAACTCGCGGTTGCATGTGCAGCTCTGCGGTGACGCGCATCTTTCCAACTTCGGGGTGTTCGCCTCGCCCGATCGGCGGTTGGTGTTTGACCTCAACGACTTTGACGAGACGCTCCCGGGGCCGTGGGAGTGGGACGTGAAGCGGTTGGCGGTGAGCATGGAGGTGGCGGGCCGCGACAACGGCTATTCCGACAAGGAGCGCCGCGCGATCCTGTTGGAGACGGTCGCTGGCTACCGCAATGCGATGCGCGAGTTCGCGGGCATGGGCGCGCTGGACGTGTGGTATTCGCGCCTGGAGGTGGACGAGCTGTTCGCCCAGCTCCGAAGCCAGACCAAGAAGGCCCAGCTCAAGCGGGTCGAGAAGACCGTGGCCAAAGCGCGCACGAAAGACAGCATGACCGCCTTCTCGAAACTGACCCGGATGGTGGACGGCGAGCCGCAGATCGTGGCCGATCCTCCGCTGATCGAACGCGTCGAAGACATCGCAGGCGACATGGATCCGGAGGCGGTGGCGGCGGGCCTGCACGAGCTCATCCGCCTTTACCGCCAGTCGCTTCAGACCGATCGGCGGATCCTCTTGGAGGAGTTTCGGCTGGTCGACCTGGCCCGCAAGGTGGTGGGGGTCGGGAGTGTCGGAACCCGCGCCTGGATTGCCCTGATGATCGGCCGCGACGAGAGCGATCCGCTGTTCTTGCAGTTCAAGGAGGCGCAGTCCTCGGTGCTCGAGGAGTTCACCGCCAAGAGCGGGTATGCCAACCACGGCGAGCGGGTGGTCGCCGGCCAGCACCTGATGCAGGCCTCCAGCGACATCTTCCTCGGCTGGCTGCACGTCGAGGCCGGCATCGACGGCGTGTCGCGAGACTTCTACGGTCGCCAGTTGAAGGACTGGAAGGGCTCATTCGAGACGCGAGGGGGCGCTGCCCCAGGGCATGGCGATCTACGGCCGAACCTGCGGGTGGACGCTTGCCCGCGCCCACGCCCGCTCCGGAGATCGGATCGCGATCGCCTCCTACCTCGGCGGAGGCGACGCCTTCGACCGCGCCATCGCCGATTACTCGGTGGTATACGCAGACCAGAACGAGCGGGACTACAAGGCTCTGAAAAAGGCGGTCGCAGACGGCAGGATCGTCGCTCAGTCCGGCCTGTGACGAGTGCGTGATTTCCGACCCGTCCGCGGCGCACGTTCGAATCGTGCCCGGTGCATCGCTCAACCGAGCGGTTTTTCGATGCCCCGCCCGCTCCCGGGCTATGGTCGTGGGATGACGACCGACAAGTCCGGCCGTGTTAGCGCGGGCATCCTGCTCTGGCGCCGCGACCACGGCGAGCTCGAGGTGCTGCTGGCGCACATGGGGGGACCGTTCTGGGTGACGAAGGATCGCGGCCACTGGACGATCCCAAAGGGAGAGATCGAGCCCGGGGAGGAGGCCCAGGCGGTGGCGCTGCGGGAGTTCGCGGAGGAGACGGGTCACGCGCCGCCGGACGGCCCGTTCTTCGAGGTCGGTGAGATCCGTCAGAAGTCGGGGAAGCGTGTGCTCGGCTGGGCGGCCGAGGGAGACCTCGACCCGGCAGCCGCTTACAGCAACAGCTACGAGATGGAGTGGCCGCCGGGATCGGGCCGGATCCAGTCGTTCCCCGAGATCGACCGGGTCGAGTGGTTCGGGATGGACGAGGCCCGGCGACGGTTGAAGGCGGCACAGGTGCCGTTCCTCAAC
This sequence comes from uncultured Actinomycetes bacterium, assembly GCA_963809205.1. Taxonomy (GTDB): domain Bacteria; phylum Actinomycetota; class Thermoleophilia; order Gaiellales; family JAICJC01; genus DATLLN01. Next base: position 462,066 of record CAWEIS010000010.1, read on the forward strand.
CGTCTCGAGGAGCGGCTCAAGGGAGCCTGAGCCGTCCGCCCGCGGGGCATTGTTATGGCGCGCCCACCCCGGACCATCGAGAGCGGCACACGCCGGTGCTCGTACAGGCACCAGGTCGTTGCTGATACGGCCGCCCGTCGCGACCGACGACGGCCGCGGCGGCCGGATTTTGCGCCCCCATGTGCAAAGCCAGCGGATTAGGGCGGACTCTGGCGGACTCAAACAAGGCTTCCCGTCAGCCGCATCGTGATGCCGCAATTTGCTCAACCACGCCGGGTTTGGCCACTACAGCGGCGGGGGTGGGATTCGAACCCACGAGTGACCTTGACGGCCACTGCCGGTTTTCAAGACCGCAACGATTCGGCTCAACCATACGGACGACGGAGTGTCTGCGCCCTCTGCGGCGCCCCCCACGCCGATGTCGAGCAGGCCGCCGGCCGGGATCAACGCCAACTGTGGATCCAGATCGGAGCTTCGCCCCCCGGTGCGGCTCCCGACACGTCGTCCTTCGAGAACCCAGAGTCGGTTCGCCTGCGACTTCGTGATTGGTGATACAATGTCCCCAGGCGATGAAGTCGCCCACTACGGGTTTCAAGTCTCGGCCCGCCCACTACGACTTTGGGAAGGCCTTGGCAGGGTGCTACGCGCCCGTCAGACGGCTTTGGGAGGCTCCCGGCGCGGACAACCGCCGGGGGTCTTCGCCTATCAGGCGCCCGCAACGGGCTCGGCTACGCGAGCCACAGCATCGATCGACAAACGCCGGCAGTGGCACCAGACTCCGAGGAGGAAGTGATGAGCGCAACCGTAGGAGACCGGGTCAGAGTGCAACCACCAAGCATCCAAGCTCCGCCACGATTCGGCACGGTCGAGGCGGTACTATCGGAATCCCCGTCCCGCTACCAAGTACGCTGGGATACCGGCAGATGGAGCATCATCTCAGCCACCGACGGCTCGCTGCGAGTTATGCCAAATCCTAAGCGACCAGCACGCCGGCGGCCTACAACGCCGCCTAGAAAGCGTTAACTTCGACGCTCAGTGTCTGGGCTTGTGCCCGGCGAGGTGCCGATCCCGGTGACGCCCACGTGACATCAACCACACTGGCCGTCATGGACGATGGTGAATGATCGGGTAGCGACCGGCACGGGGTTTACGGGTTGGGGGTCGGCGACAATTGACGCGCAAGTTCTTCCAAAATCCCGGAACGCGAGTATCGGTCAGTTAGGTACACCGGCCTCCCCTATAACGGTCGCCCAAGCTCACACCCAACCTCATCGTGCTGGCGGCGACGGGACCGTCGCGTCTACGAGCGCTTGCCGGCGAGGCTCGAACCGCAAGCTCGCCGATCGCCATCGCAGGCAGAGGCGCAACGCGACGACTCGCCGACGAGCTCGGCGCCACACTCCTCGACATCGATCCCGTCACCGCCGCCGCCCGGGTGTCGACGGAACTACAGTGAACCTCGCGCACGTGACCTCCGGCTGGCACGTGACCCGTTGGGGCACCCTGGCTGGATCGAGACCGGCGTCAAGTTCTGCGCGTTTCTTGCGCGTCACGCTGGCTCAAACTCATGGGCAAGACACCCACAGGGAAACCGTAGAACCTCCACCCGACGCCACCAGCGGCGACCACGTCCCGCTGCACGAGGAGATGCCGAGGAGACGGACGCCGCACCGCAGCCACGCTGTGGCCGCTTTGGCATTTGCGGGGGCCGTTCTGCCCCTTGCACACCCGGTCCGCGGGTTGGGCGCTGCTACACTGAAGGCTCAGGGAATGCCCGCCATTTGGCTGCGCAACAGACCCCCGCCTCCAGGTAGCTCGCTGACCCTCCGCTGACGACGATCATCTCGTCGTCCGATAAGGAGGATTCCATGCCTACAGCGACACCCTTAGCGGAATCTCGTTCACCGCGGTTAAGGGATCTACCCGATTTCGTGCTTGCCCGAGAACTGCCGCCGGTGGATCAGGGGAGCGGACGCGAGGCCCTACCGACCGCCACTCGCCTAACGGACGAACGCGGTCGGCCACTGTCGATCTTCGCGGCCCACCGGCACGCGAAGGTCGAAAACCGCGACGACTGGCGGCACTCCGAGGAGCTCGAGGCAGCGGTACGGAGCTGGTCTCCGGCGCGCTCCTAAGCAGTTCAACGCCTCGCTCGGCGATCAGCGGGCTGGGACACTCGAAGGCTGAGGCTGCAAAGTGGCGACAGCGCGCCCGCTGGCCATCTTACGAGGGCAGTTGCGGCTGTTTGGGGAGAAGACGGTGACCATCAGCGACGGCGGCAGCGATGTCGACGACCTTGCGATTGGCGGTGCGGGACTGATCGCACAGCATGTCGAAGGCGCTCGCCTCGTCGATCAGATGGCGTTCCATCAGGATGCCCTTGGCCCGCTCAGTAATGGCGCGTCGCCCAAACGCGCCCTCGAGCTCGTGGTACTCGGCGAAGCGGCACAGCACGATGTCGATCGAGCTCTGCCAGTCTTCGGCATCGGCGTCGGTGATGTAGGCGAAGACACCCCGCCTGGCCGCCTCCCTGACGAACTCGGGCTCGGGCTCATGGATCAGCACGATGACCGGGCAGGACGCCTCTGTCACGATCCTCTCGATCAGACCCAGAGCGTGCTCGGAGCTCTCTCCCAGCCCGACAAGGGCGACGTCGGGCCGCTCCCTGGCCGTAACCGCCCCGACATCTTCGACCTCGATCTCGCGGGCGATCACCTCATGCCCGAGCGTAGCCACGATCTGTGCCACCACGCCCAAGCGATCCTTCCGCTCATTGGCGATCAGCACACGCAGATGCTCGGTCTCGCGGTAGCTCATTCGCGCTCCGACGGCGCGCCGACTAGAACCATGCCCGACGCCTCGCGCGCCTCGACACGTTGGCTGACCAGAGGGATCGTGCGTGCCTTCCGCGTCGCTCCGTGGGTGCACCCCAACCAACCCCATCGACCAGGCGAAGCTATGGCTGACGGTTGGCATGGGCTTCGTAGAGCGCGGCGAGGCGGCCTGCGACAGGGGCATGCTGTACGGCTCAACCACGCCACTTGCGGCTCAACAGAGCGGCGGGGAGGATTCGAACCCCCGAGGGACGTTGCCGCCCCTGCCGGTTTTCAAGACAGCATGGATTTGCTTCAACCATGGCGATCGCGGACCGTCTGCGCCCGGCTCGGGATCGGCCCACGTCCACGGGCAGGCCCTGCTGGGCCCGCTCGAGCCGCTGGGCGTCCTGGTGTTTGCTGGCCTGGCTCATACGCGGCCAGGTCGGCGATGGCCATGGACGCGGGCTGGGGCACGGTCATGGAGAACCTGCCCTCACACCTGGCCGCCAGCAGGTTCTTGGCGAACTGATCGTTGGCCGCCCCAGTCAACGGTGGGTGCTGGTTTCCCCACAAGGCCAGTCGCCTGGCGCGCCGCTCCGACCTCGGCCTCTCGCTGGAGCGTTGGTGCAGGGTCCGTCGTCGGAAGGTGGGCGAAGCATTCCAAGCTCGACCGAGGAAATAGCCGCCTCCAATAGGGCGATAAGGATTGCAGCCGATAATAGCGTGCAAGATATACCGTGCGTCCTACGGGCTGTGTGTATGGGGTGACCAAGACCAGCCTCTAGGCGACGAAAAACGTCCGGGGCCCAACGGACTCCGCCGGAGCTGACCAGCCGGCGTTGAGGAGTTGGTCAACGACCCAGACGTCCCCAGGAGGGCAACATGATCCGCAAGACCCGAACCACCCTGGCCGCGCTGGTGGCCGCAGGCGCCCTGGTGGGCGTGGTGCACGCCACGCCGGCCCAGGCCGCCATCCAGGCGCCGCCCCTGCACGTGCAGGCCGTTACGGACAGCACCCACACCCAGGCCGAGGTCACGGTGCAGGTGGCCAGCCCCTGGCGCCTGGACCCCTGGGCCAGCTGCAGCAGCACCACCCACCAGCTGCTGTGGGACGACGACATGGACGCCCGCACGTCGCTGTACCAGGCGCCGGCCCAGGCCGGCGAGTCCATGCAGGTGTCCTGCCCCGTGCAGCGCAAGCTCACCATCAGCCGCCTTGTCAAGCAGGCCGGCCGCGTCACCAAGGGCGGCGCCCGGTGGACAAGCCGCACCAGCGGCGCCTACTCCTCGGGAGGCAACTGCAACTGGAGCGTGTTGTCTTACGGGCAGCTGACCACCTGCCTGTTCGCACACGCCAGCCTGAGCTACACGCTGACCTTGCCCAAGGGGGCAACGTTCCAGGGCGTCACGCACAAGGCAACCGCTGGCATCGCGGCATGCCGCAACCCCAGCTGGACCGTGCGCCACGCCAAGGGCACCCGCACCTGGCGCCTGGCGTTCTTCCACGGATCGCGCTCGGGCTTCTCGCAGTGTGTGGTGGAACACGTGGGCCTGGCCTACACCCACACCAAGCGGGTGTACAGCACCAGCACCATCCACCGGACGGCCAGCACGGACGTGGTGGTGGCAGCTGGATGACATCTGGCGAAACGCCCCCAAGCGGGGCGTCCGCCGGCCTGGGCATGCCGGCGCTGAGGAGCCAAGCCCACCGTCCGAGGAGGACACCATGACCTTGACCACCCTCAACATTCGGCGCATCCTGGCCGGCATCGCCCTCGTTGCCAGCCTGGGCGCCGTGCTCACCTGGGGGCCCTTCAGCATCGGCATGCTGGACACGGGCTGGGGCCAGGCGGCAGCTGTGCTGGCTGCCGGCGCCCTGGGCGCCACCTGGCTGCCGTTTACACACCGGGCGGTCAAGGCGCTGCCGCTGGTGCTGGCCCTGGTGATCGCAGGTGTGGACACGTACCTGTGGTACAGCATTGCCACGGTGGACGACACCCTGTTCGGCAAGCCCATGCCAGGCTGGGGCCTCATGCTGCAGACCGTGGCGTGCCTGGCCCTGCTGGGCCAGCCGCTGGTGCAGCTGGTGCGCGAGCGCCGTGCAGCGGCAGCGGTCCAGGACGCTGCCCTGTAAACCTCAAGGTGGCGACGGTGATAACGGCCACGACCGGATCGTCGGCTACCTGGCGGTGGTCAGCAGCTAAGAGACGAAACGCGGGTGGTGCCCCACCCGCGTCCGGTACCAGCAGGCAGCCATGGTCGGCTGGCGCTGATGACTCAAGGCACGAGCGGGCGGGGATGGGTGCCGACAGTCCTCTCGAACTGAGACAGCCGGGAGTACCGCAATCCGGGGAGGGCGATGACCGTATTGTGGCGACCCTCCAAAGTGCGAGGCCCGGCTACGCTCAAGGAGTCGTGCCTGACCGCAGGCGCGGCGTGAGCCGTCGCGTCCCATTCGACTGGAAGGGCTTGGGGCGAGCGTCGACCTGGCCCATCGGCGTGGCAACTGGTCGAACGGTCCGGGATGATCCCACCATGCATGGGGTGAGTTCTGCTACCGCGACCTTCCTGTTCACGGATATCGAGGGTTCGACGCAGCTCCTCAGGTCTCATCGGGCCGAGTACGCCGGGATGCTCGCCGACCACCACCGTCTCCTCCGAGAGCAGTTCGCGGCATACGGCGGGCAGGAGATCGGCAATCAGGGCGACTCCTTCTTTGTCGCCTTCACACGCGCGAGAGACGCCGTTCTCGCCGCGGCGGAATGTCAGCGAGCGCTCGCGCGGCACCCATGGCGGGCGGGAGCGAACGTTCGGGTGCGAATGGGCATTCACACGGGCGAGGCGGAACGCGCCGCCGATCGCTATGTCGGCATGGCTATCCACCGGGCCGCGCGGATCTCGGCAGTCGGGCACGGAGGACAGGTTCTCGTCTCACAAACGACAGCGAGCCTTCTCGAGGACGAAGAGGATCTTCCGGGCATCTCCCTGAAGGATCTCGGGGAGTACCGGCTGAAGGACATCTCCCGTCCGGTTCGGCTCTACCAGCTCGACGTCGCCGGATTGCCGACAGCGTTTCCTGAGCTCGCGATCAGCCATCCGGCCGGCCCGGACCCTCGCAAGCGCGCGGCTCTCGTCGCTACCGCGCTGCTCGTCGCTGCGGCAGCCGCGATCGCAGTGTTCATCGTCCGACACGAGGAAGCGCCCGCAGCACCCCCCAGAGTGCTGCCGAACAGTGTCGTTCGAATCGACCCAAGCACCCGCAAGCCGATCCAGGTCGTGCCTGTCGGACCCGCGCCCGACCTCGTCATCGTCGCTGGGGGCTTCGTCTGGGTCACGCACTATGTCCTGCGAGACGTCGGCCCGGCCGGCATCCACAACGCCGGTGATCGGACCCTCACTCGGGTCGATCCGTCGACCGGCGACACCACCGTCGTCGGCGGCGGCTTGGCGCCCTGCGGGCTCGCGGCCGATCCGTCGGGCGACGTGTGGGTGGCGAACTGCTTCGAGCCGGGATCGGGTCAGAGCGCGACCGTCGTGCGCGTCGACGCGAGCACGCTCGCCTTCAAGGCAACCTGGCCCGTCCCGGGCGGCCACGGCTTCTACCGAGGCCTCGCCTACGGGGGCGGCTCATTATGGGTGTCGGACGGCTCCGAAAGGCCTCCGAAGCGCAATACCGTGACGCAGGTCGACCCGCGGACCGGTGCGGAGAAGGCGATTCCACTCGACCGTCCCACGGGAGCGCTTGCATGGTCCGAGGGGTACGGCGATCTTTGGATCAACAACTTCGACGCGGGTAGCCTCACGCGACTGCACGCTCAGACCGGAGCCGTTGCAATAGTCGACAACGTCGCGACCAATCCCTCGTTCCCGGCCGTCGCCGGCGACACGGTATGGGCGGGAGACTGGTCGAGTCCGCAGGTCGAGCGCCTCCACGCGGTCGGATCGCCCAGACCGCGCAGCATCCCCCTACCCGTGAACAAGGCACACGCAGGGGTCTGGAACGTCGCCGCAGGTGGGGGCTTCATCTGGGCCACCACACCACGCGACGGCGCGCTATGGCGGATCAACCCAAGCACAGACGCCGTGACCCGCGTCAGCATGCCATACCTGCCGACGGGCGTCACCGCGAATGCAAACGAGGTCTGGTTGACCGTCCGGGAGAAGTGACAGAGGGCGACCTCGCCGGTACTGGGGCGGCGCGTTGCGAGATCCGGTCGACGGTCACGCAGCCGCCCTACCCATCGCCGCGCGCTCGCGGGACTCATTCCACCCGCACCGGAGCCGGTGCGTTTCCGAACCATTTGATCCGCCCGGGTGTTCGCGTCGTTGCCGCCTTGAGCTGCTCGGCGGGTCGTAGCATGGCGCAAGGCGCCCAACTGCGCCGGCCTTGAAGAGAGTTGGATCTATCACTTGTCTGTGGTGCTTCACTACCCCCACGCGTCACGCGTGCGGAGCGTTTGATTAGATCCAATGCCTACGCCGCAGCGGTGTTTTCATACGTCGAGGTCTGTTGTCTTCGTGCTGCCGGCGACTGGTGTCTTATGTATTGACACGTATATGGGAAAGTGAACTTCTGGTTACTCCTGCGTAGACCCTTCAATTCGGTGGCAGCGGGTGCTATGGTGTCCGATGGGAAACCGTCCGCTCGCGGACGCCTTTGGTGGGCGCACGGTTGGATGGTGTGCCATGGGCATGTCAGAAGGTTTCCCGGGCGCAAGTGAGCGGAGGTCCCCTGGCCACCTCCGCTCGATCGAGGACGTGCCCCGGGCGGCCAAGGTCGGTCCGCTGTAGCACGAGCTCAAGTGGGCCTACAACGGAACGGAGGGCATCATGTGGTGGGGGATCGGATTCGTCGGTGTGGTCGTGTACTTCGTGGTCATGGTAACTCTGGGCCTTGCCACGCTCAGAAACGGACACGGCTGGATGTTTTTCTTCGGCATCTTCTTCCCGCTGCTCTGGCTGATCGGGGCTTTCATGACGCCGCGGGACACCGCGGCGGTCTAGCCGTAAGGTCGGTGAACCCAAAGTTACAGCGGGCCGAAGCATCAAGAGTTGACCACGAGCCCACGGTGTCGGATCACGCCCCGATCGATATGTACATCGGGACCTACGCTGATCGATGCGCGGCCCAGGCGGCCTGGGATGCGCTGAAGCAGCTCGCCACGGACGGTCACATCACAGTTGAAGGCCTTGTGCTGGTCGGACGGGATATGGGCGGGATGATTCACGTCAAAGATATCGTCTGCGACGTTGGCGTCGGCGCTGAGATTGGCGCAGTCGGCGGTGCCGTGATCGCCCAAATCTTTCCGCCGGCACTGGTCGCCTCGGCGGTTGGGGCTGGGCTCAGTGCGGGCGCCGGTGGACTGCTGGATTATCACCTGAAGTGCGAGCTCAAGGTCGATGTGGAAGAGGAGTTGCCCCCAGAGTGCACGGACATCGTCACGCTGTTCCGGGAGCGGTGGGTGACCGAGGTTGAGAACGCGCTTGGTCAGGCGGACAACATCTCGAGGCACTGGGTCGACGCTGGCAGCTTCAACGACGTCAGGGGCGGTGCCACACAGGCCCACGCGGTTCAGTAGACAGTCGATCGAGGTGCTTGACCGAAGCTCGTTCCGACGCATGCGACGACGGGCGTTCTGATGGGTCAACCGAAGCTGGATCCGATGACCGAACGACTGGCCGGACACTCGTCACGGCCAACAACACGAGGAGGAACCATGGACAATGACAATCTCACGCTCGTGGTCGGCACGTACGCCGACGCCGGTGCAGCAGCCGACGACTTCGCGACACTCAAGTCCGGCGAGACTGCCGGTGAGTACCAGGTCGTCGGAGCAGTGGTGATGAATCGCGACATGAGCGGGAAGGTCAAGGTCGAGGAGCACGGCGACAAGAACGTCAGCAGTGGCGCCAAGGTTGGCGGAGGCGCCGGGCTCGTCGTCGGTCTGTTCGCGCCGCCGCTGCTGGCAGCGACCGCGGTCGGCGCCGGGGTCGGCGCCGGGATCGGCAAGCTGAAGAAGCGCCACGAAGAGAAGCAGATGGGCGTCGAGGTCGACGAATACCTGCCGGCGGGATCCTCGGCGGTGGTGGCGGTGGTCGACGACAAGTGGGCCGATAAGGTCGAGAACGCACTGGTCAAGTCGGACAAGCGGATCGACAAGGCGATCGACTCGGGCGACTACGACGAGCTGCAGAAGGCGATCTCGAAGTCTTCCGACGAGGTGTCGGGCGCGATCACCTCGTAGATCGCGGGGCGGAGGGTCAGCACACGGGCCGGCCCTCCGCCCACCAGCCTGAGCCGACACCGAGAAAGGGCTCGTCGGCGGATCGCGGATGTAAGTCTCTTCACACCTGCCGGCTGTGGCGTCAAGAGGAGGATCAACGATGGCCACCGTAACATCCAAACGGTCACGTAAGCCGCAGAGTATGAGTGTTGGGGAGCGGGTGAAGCGAGGCCGGGCGGCGCGGGCGGAGGTGCCGCGAAGCAGCCATGCGGCGTCTTCGAGCCCGCCCCCGACCGCGCCGATCCGGTTGCCCTGTTGGCGGGCCAGGCGGAGACGAGAGTGGCGGAGTTGGTGCCGATCCGGTATGGGCGGATGCTGGTCTCGCCGTTCACGTTCTATCGCGGGGCTGCGCTGGTGATGGCCTCTGACCTGGCGACGACGCCCCGGTCGGGGCTCGTGGTGCAGGCGTGCGGCGACGCCCACCTGTCTAACTTCGGCGCGTTCGCCTCGCCGGGGCGGCGGCTGATCTTCGACGTCAACGATTTCGACGAGACGCTGCCGGGGCCATGGGAGTGGGACGTCAAGCGGTTGGCCGCGAGCCTGGTGGTGGCCGGGCGTGGTAATGGCTTCTCCAGAAAGCAGCGTGACAAGGTCGTCCGCCAGACGGTCGCCAGCTACCGCGAGGCGATGCGCAGCTTCGCCAAGATGCCGAACCTCGAGGTTTGGTACGCACGGATGGACGTCGAGCGGTTGCTCCACCAGAGTCGTGGAGAACTCGACCACAAGCGGACAAAGGAGGTGGAGCTTGACGTGGCCAAGGCTCGCACCCACGACAGCCTGCAGGCATTCGCCAAGCTCACCCACCTGGTGGACGGCGAGCCGCGGATCATCAGCGATCCGCCGCTGATCGTGCCGGTCGAGGAGTTGGCGCCCGAGTCCGCCGCTGACGTGACCGCGTCGGCCGGCGAGTTCGTGCGCGGGTATCGACGTTCATTGCAGAGCGACCGCCGCGTGCTGCTCGAGCAGTACCGGTTCGTGGACCTCGCGCGCAAGGTCGTCGGCGTCGGGAGCGTCGGCACGCGCTGCTGGATCGCGCTGTTCCTCGGCCGCGACGGGCAGGATCCGCTGTTCATGCAGATCAAGGAGGCGCAGGCCTCGGTGCTGGAGGAGTTCACCGGCAAGAGCGGCTATGCGGATCACGGCGAGCGGGTCGTGGCCGGCCAGCACCTGATGCAGGCCGCCAGCGACATCTTCCTCGGCTGGCGCCGCTGGACGGGCGACGATGGGGTCGAGCGCGACTTCTACGTCCGCCAGCTGAAGGACTGGAAGGAATCGGCGAACGTCGAGGCGATGACTCCGGAAGGGATGGCGATCTACGGCCGCATGTGCGGATGGACGCTCGCACGCGCCCACGCCCGCTCGGGTGACCGGATCGCCATCGCCGCCTACCTCGGCGGCAGCGACGCGTTCGATCGCGCACTCTCCGAGTTCGCCGAGGACTACGCCGACCAGAACGAACGCGACTACGCCGCGCTCACCGACGCGGTAGCGAGCGGCCGACTGACGGCTGAGACTGGCCTGTAAGGACGCGACGGCCGTTGAGCGATCCTGCAACTCTGAAGCCCCGCCCACGCGATTCCTGGAGGAGTTTGCCCGAAGACTGGTGTGAGGCTCATAACTGTGGAGGACAGCCATGATCGTCTTGGCTAGCAGTACCCAGATCATCGTCACAGTCGTGCTCGTCATCCTCGCTGTCGTCGTGATGATCGATGCCCATATCCTGAGGAAGCGCGGGACGCGGCCGCAGTGACGTGACCGACCCGTTTGCGCCTCTGCCGCTGCTTGCGCTGAGCCAGTCGCGGACGCTGTTCGAGCTCGGACTCGTGGCCGTCTTGGCTGCCGCCGCGCCGCTGATCGCGCAGGTGCTTCGGCTGCCGTCGATCCTGTTGCTGCTCGCGCTTGGGTTCGGCGCCGGCGCGATTGGCCTGCTCGACCCGAATGCCCTGTTGGGTCAGCACCTGATCTCCGCCACGGTCTCGATCGCGGTTGGGATCATCCTCTTCGACAGCGGGCTGGATTTGAATCTCGGCAAGCTGACGAGCAGCGTCGGGGGTGTTGCGCTGCGATTGGTGAGTATCGGGATCCTCGTTACCTGGGCGGTGGGGACAGTCGCCGGCCATGTGCTGTTCGATCTCTCCTGGCAGGTCGCCTTGGTGCTGGGGGCGGTGCTTGTCGTGTCCGGTCCGACGGTGGTCGGGCCGTTGCTGGCCTTCATCCGTCCCTCAAAGACCGTCGATTCCGTGCTCAAGTGGGAGGGCACGCTCGCCGATCCGATCGGCGCAACGCTCGGCGTGCTCGTCTTCAACGCCGTGATCGCCGGCCACGCGCGGGCAGGCCAGGAGGTCGCCCAGTTCTTGTTGAGCGTCGGGATCGGTGTCGGCTTTGGCATGCTTGGCGCGGTCCTCATCCTTGCCTGGGCGAGCTGGTTTAGGCCAAACGGGTCGCAGGCTCTAACAGGGACGCTGATGTTGGTCGTCGCTGCGGTCGTGGGCGCCGACCTGCTTCGCGACGATACGGGTCTGATCACCGGCCTGGTGATCGGCATGATCCTGGTCAACCGGCCTCCCCGCGGGATCGAGCCACCCGGCCTAGCGATCGAGTCGGCGAAGCTCAGGCGCGCCTGGCGGACAAGGATCGCGACGCTCACGACCTTCCTGATCGGGATGCTGTTCATCATCCTGTCCGCCCAAGTCACTCCGCATCAGATCCGCCAGATTGGCTGGGTCAGCCTCGCGTTCGTTGCCGTGCTGGTCTTCATCGGCCGGCCGATCGCCGTCGCGCTCTGCACCCTCGCCTCGGCGCTGCCGCCTCGCGAGCGGGCGTTCATCGCCTGGATGGCGCCCCGCGGAATCGTCGCCGCCGCGACCTCAACAACCTTCGCGCTCGGCCTCAGCCAGGCCGGAATCGCCGGCGGAGCTGACAAGCTGATCCCGATCACCTTCATCGTGATCGTCACAACAGCACTCATCTACGGGCTCAGCGGCGCGCCAGTGGCACGCGCGCTCGGAGTCGCGCAATCGGGCCCGGGCGGGGTGTTGCTGGTTGGCGCCACCCCGGTCGGGCGGACGATCGGGGGCGCCCTGCACGACAGGGGACTGACCGTAGTCGTGTGGACCGGCAATGAGGAACGCGCCGATGCAGCCGCGGCCGACGGACTCACCGTCTATCGGGGCGATCCCACCGAGGATGCTGCCAGCGACGCCCCGTCCGACCTCGATCAGATCGAGTACGCGCTCGCAGTCGGCGACGACGAGGCTCTCAACGCGATGATCGCCGTCGACCTGTCCGAGTACTTTGGCCGCGACCGCGTCTTCCAACTTCCCGTCAAGCCCGGCCCGGCCGCCCACTTCTACACCAGAACCAAACTCCTGTTCGACGACGACGCCAACCATGACCTGCTCGCAGCCCGAATCGAGGCCGGAGCCCAGATCACCGTCGCAGCCGCGCCAGCGACAGGCGCAACAGACATCGAAGCCCGCCTGGGAACAACCGGGATCCCAATGTTCATCCACACACCCGGAAAGCACCTGCACATCCTCACCACAACAGACAGACCACCGCTCACACCCGACCAAGACCTCATCGGCCTCGCCGATGGCAACTGACCCGGCGTCGCTGCCTCGGTATACGAGCGAACAAGGAGTAGGTCCGCACATGGAACCTCACCAGGACAAGAGCACCGACAAGCACAAGGACAAGGAAAAATGGGAGATGACGGCCGAAGGCTCCGTTCTCGTCCCGGACGCCCACACTGAGCCAAGGATGGAAGCCGGCGGAGCAGTCGAAGAACCGAACGACGACCGGGAACCGCGCATGACCGGCGAAGGTGCCGAACAAGTGTCCGATGACCACCCAGAACCGGAGATGACCGCCTCGGGATCGGTAATGCATGAGGAGCCGGAGCGGAAGGTTGACGGCAACCCGTCCAAAGTCGACCGGTAGCGCGTCCTCTTCGGTGATCTAACCCGCGAAGCGGACGATACGGAGCACAGAGCCGTCGCATCAACGGTGAGATGGGATCGGATTCTCACGCGTCGACCATGCCTGTGGATAGCCGCGGGCCAATTCATGATCCTCGGTGACGTGAGTCCGACCGGCAATGATCCGGATGGCTTGGCCGTCGTAGGTGGTCGTGAATGAGCGCGTCGCGACGACCATCGGCTGCTGGATGATCTGCGTGCCGTTTGAGCGCTGGTAGGTGTTGTCGCTGATCCGCTGGGAGGTGCAGACGCCGCCGTAGGTCGGCTTGAGCGTGAACCGCTGGCGTCCGCTCGACGGTGCGTAGTGGGCGGCTGGGTCGCCGATCTTGACGAGCGTGGGCTCGGCGGTCGCGTAGTGATCGCCGTGGTCGCTGATGATCCAGGCGTGGATCGTCGGGTCGGTGCCGCGGCGGTTGTTGGGAGTGATGATGATTCCGGCGAACTCATCGACCTGGTAGCCGTAGTGCTTGCGCGCGGTTTCCAGGTTGGTCTGCCACGCCTTTAGGTCAGCCCGGCTGGGTTCGCCGCGGCTCCCCGGTGGATGGTTGTGCCACGCCGCGTTTTCGACCAGGCCGTGTGGTGCGTGGTCGTGGTGCATGCGAAGCCAGGATTCCCCGCCGAGTCGGAGCCAGCCAGAGCCGGTGCGGGTGTCGCTGCCGGGAAGCCCGGCCTCGGTGATCTCGATGTCCCGGTCGGCCAGTTGTCGTCGGCCCATACAAGCACCGCCGGTCTCACGACTCATGCCGTTAGCTCTCGTCGACCGTAGAAGTCTGCGACTTCAGCCGTCATCGTCCTGGCTGCTCGAGCCGAGATGCGGACGGTGCGTGTCGCCTTCACGCCGCGGATCTGACAGTACGCGCCGACCGCCCAGGTTGGTCGGCGCGGACGGTCAACTGGTGTGAGTGTCATGGACATGCGGTCTCGCCTTGGCGTTCCAGGATCTATTCGGTTTGCTGGTGCCGGAGGCGTCGGGGCGACCACACCCACACCAGCCAGACGTCGATGACCCACCAAGCGAGTTGTCCGAGGAGTCAAGCAGTTAGGGTAGTCATCCCGCTCGACCCGGTGGTCTACGAACTGGGGCTTTCGGGTTGGTGGCGGGCATCGAGTAGGTCTCGGCGATGGGCGAGCGCGGGTGACAGGGCGGCTGCGAGTACGAGGACTGTGGCGGCGGCGATGATCCAAAAGAGGATACCCATTACGATTCCGAGCGCGCCGTAGGTCTTGGAGTAGCTATCTAGCCATCGGGCGAGCACGAAGTTTGAGGCGATCCGTACGGCGATTAGCCCAAGTACGGTGAAGACCGCCCCGGGGACGAGCTGGCGCGTTTCGATCCGGTGGTGGAGGAGCAGGCGCGGCGCCCAGATGAAGAATCCAAGCAGGATCGCGAACCACCCGAGGTCGAGTATCCACCCGATCCAAACTGAGCGGCCGAGGTATCTTTGCTGGAGTAGGTAGCCGAGGCTCATGACGAGCATCGCAACCAAAACGGCCAGGTAGCGGGTTTGGTCGATGATCGCGTTCTTGCGAAGGTCGATCTCCCACGCGCGGGCATGGACGAGCTGTAATACTCGCCCGAAGCCGAGGCCGAAGGTCACGAGGCTGAGAACTGCCAGTAGTGCCGCGACGAACGCGTGCTGGTTGACTCCGGCAAAGACACTCACGAAAAGCGTGCTGGTTGGGTTGTGCAATCCCAGGCGATGCTCTGCGTGGACTGCAAACGCGGCCGGTTTGCCCGTAACGTAGCTGGTCTCGACCAGCATGGCCGGAAACATGGTCAGGAAGAAGTAGGCAGACAGGAGCACCGCATAAAGCTGGCCGTCAGCGGCCTGGTAGCGGCGATACCAGCTGATCGTCGCACCGGTGTGGGTTGCGGGATCGCGTGTCTCAAGCCACTTCTGGCCCGAATCGGCGACCGCCATCGCCCGCAAGTAAGCGCTCCTTGCGTGTCGCAAAGCCCGGTTGCTGTGATCTGCGGTTGGGGGAGTCATTTCCCGGAGCCATCGATTGGCTTGTCGGGGGAGAGCATCAATGGCCACGCCGCCCGCGGCAGCCGTTTCCAGCCAACGCTTTCGCCAGGTGGATGGTCTCCTTGCCCGCCACCGTGGCGCCGATGATGCCGACCATGGTTTGCATCGTCCCAGCGTACCGGTTCAGAACACACCACCCTTATCTGGAACTCGGCGGGAGAGTTGTGTCCCGCCGAGAGATGACCGGCCCTTGGATCGCGGTGCTGGCGTGCGGCGCACTGGCCTTGGGTTCCTTTGGATGCAGTGGGGATTCGGTCACGTCCTCGAGCCACGACACCGTGGCCCAGCCGAGCACTACGGACGCGCCCGCGTCGCCGACGCCGAAGCAGCAACTTGGCACCTACCTCGGCGAGCTCTACCCAATCCAGGCGGCGTTCCTCAAGCAACGCCGAGCCGTTCTCACTGCGCTTGACCAGATGAACCAAGCCGGCCCAGACGAGTCGTGGACGAGGGCGAGCAGGGTGTATCGACGCGCCCAGCGCAACTACGACGAGTTGGCAGCCAGGGCCACGAACATCACGCCTCCACAGCGCCTCAACGCCTCGCACTCCAAGTTCGTCGGGAGCCTCGTGGCACTGAGCACCTACGCCGACGGACTGGCGTCATCGTTGGGGGATCACGATGTCGATGGCTTGCTTCGCGCCTCACATGCCCCAATCGCTGATCAGATCGCGGCCAAGCGGAGTGCTTGGCGGATTGCGGTCATCGCCTACGCGCTCCGAGTCCAAGCCAAGGTCCCAGCATGGGTTCGCAAGATCGGCACGTCGTAGGAACCCCCGGCGGAACCGCAGCACGGTCGGACTCACCATGCACACTGATGACTCATCCGGCCAGCACCGGAAAGCGGGTGGGCCACGGGAACCACATTGCACCTTGTGAGACCGGGCCCTTGGGCGCGCGCGCGTTGCTTGGTGGGCTGACGGGGTTACTTAAAGCTTCGCGCGCGACTAAGAGGCGCTGCTCGGATGTGGCGCGACGTCTGTTTCGTCGACGAGTCGGCTAACCACGTCGCCGGCGATGTCCTGCTGGTCTCGGTCTTGCAGTTCCCGTTGTTGCTCGACCTCGACACGAGACGCTTGCCACGCTCCCAGATGGCCGGACACGAGCGCCCAGAGGGAGAGCGCAGAAACGTAGGTAACGCTCTTAACCCACCCTGTGGCCAACGAGACTGGGATCATCACGATCCAAAAAATGGTCAGCCATCCGTTGGCGCGACGCATGAAGGCCGGGTCGCCTTGAACGGATGCCCAGATGGTCTTGATGGGGTTCACACTGGTCAAGATACGTGCCCGTATTGACTACACCGCAAACATCTTCATCACCGCTGGCCAACGCGCAGGGTGCTCCGTCACCCACGCATGGGCCGCCGTAGGCCGTTTCCGGGCGGCGTTCCGGGGAATCATCTGTCCGTGTGGTGGCTGTTCCTGCGACTCCTGCGTTCGACCATTGTGCTAGCCATCCTGCGGCAGGTGTGGCGGAACCGGCGACGGATCCGCGCCGCCGTACGCCGCTGACAGTCTCGATTCGGCCGTAGATCGGCCGCCGTTTCAGTGCTCACATGACTCGACTGTTTCGCCATCGAGGCTCCGGCTTCCGCCCGTTCTCGATCCACGCGCGCCGCCGCTGCTGCCATACGACCGCCGGACTCAACCACTCATCCTCCAGATCGACGATCCGCCAACCCAGCCTGACCCTCGCGAGCGGCGACATGCCGAAGCGATCCTCGAGCTGCCGCGCCTCCGCGCTCAGCGTCCGCGACCAGAGGCCATCCCGCCCCGCCCGATCACGAACCTCCGCCAGGCTGGTGACGACGCCTTGGTCGTCGACCGTGATCTGCGCCGCCAGCGCGCCACCGCCAGGAGATCATCGCGGCCGTCGCTGCTCCGGGTGCCGGAAGTGTGCGTAGCGTTGAAGGACTGCTGTCACGTAGGCGCGGGTTTCGAGGATCGCGGGTACCGCTTGGGCGCGTTCGACTGCGGTCGGGCCTGCGTTGTAGGCGGCGAGGGCGAGTCGGATGCTGCCGTGGAAGCGGCTGAGTAGCTGTCGGAGATAACGGCAGCCCGCTGAGATCGATTCCCGCGGACTTGTCGGATCGGTGACGCCCAGGGCGCGTGCCGTCAACGGTGTCAGCTGCATCAGTCCCCGAGCGCCGCTCTGGCGGTTGTATGCCTGCCGATCGAAGTGCGATTCCTGCTCGATGACAGCGGCGACGAGCGCCGGGTCGAGCCGATACGCGTCCGCCTGCTTCTCGATCACGGCGGCATACGGCCACTGCGTTATCCTCCTCGCTGGTGAGCGACGTTCACCTCGCGGCTGAGCGTGCCGGCCTTCAGGCCCCAGCTCGAGGCTCAGTGCCAGCAGCGGTAGCGTCACGGCGGCCCTCGTCCTCGGCGAGCGGAGCGATCGGCGAACACTGGGACCCACCTTGCCCAACGCAGGCCGCGCGATCCGAACGCCTTCATCAGCCGCGATCAGCGCGGGCACGAGCACGCCGTCAAACACCAAAACCGCCAGCCCCTCGTGTCCCAGCCGGCGTACACCACTCCCCGTGCCGCTTGTCATCGCGTCGCTTTCGACGTCACCCGCTCCGCACCCTCCTTGCCAGACTCGCGAACCGGGTGACGAGCTTGACGTCCGCGAGCGTGACGCGCCTCGGCGCAGTGCCGGCGATGACGCACGCCAGGAGTACGAAGCCGTGGCGTTGAGTTCCTAGGCTCGGCTGGAACTCTTTAGCTATCGGCCGTCGGCCCGCGTGGCGTCACAGGGTGCGGGTGACCGATCCTGGCACAGGTCTGCCGAGTCCGGCAAACGGCCCGGCCGTCGCGTCGATGTCATCGACAGAGCGGGTCGGTGGTTCCCCAGACTCGGAACCACTCGGTGGTGGTTTCACAAGTGGTTTCCACCTAGGACGGTGGGAGTGGAACCACTTGGTGGGGTATCCACGGGTCGGTGGTTCCCGGTGGTTCCCGTGTGCTGGGAACCACTTGAGTTGGTGTAGTGGAGAAGCGCCCGGTTCGCTCCCTTGACGGTGAGTAGAGCGATCTCCTCGATCAGCGCGTCGCGGGCCGCAAGGACATCTTCTCGGCGCCCGGTGATGACGGCTGTGATCTGGTTCGTGGTGCAGCCGGGGTGTTCGGCGACGTAGGCGAGGATCGCGGCGCGGGTCGATTCTTCGCGTGCCGACCGGCGCGAACTCGAGGTCGTGTTGCGCAGCTTCGGATCGGCGCCGTCCCCCGCCCGCACGGCGGCGGTCAGGACGGGCGAGAGGATCGGTCGCTTCAAGTCGAACGGCACGCTGCTCCGCGGTCGCCGATGACCTCGGTCGTCGAACTGGAGGGCTGCCAGCTGCTGCTCGAGAGCGTTCGCGCGCTGTGGGCCGGTCTCGACCATCTTGGCCTGGGCCCGGTGGACACCGCGATCCGGGCGCAGCGCGCAGCCGATCACTCCGCCGACGCCGACACGCTGCGACTGGCAGCACTCGGACGCGCCGCCCGACCGCACGTCGGCGACGCTGGGCCCATCGAGCAGCCCGTCAGCTGAGCACGACATCGAGTTGCGGCACGAGTTCTGCCGGATCCCGATGGACACTGTGTGCGCCAGCACTCCGCAACTCGCCTTGCGAGATCCCTCCGCACAGCAGGCCGAGCGTCCGCAGGTCGAGTGCAGCGGCGGCACGACAGTCCCACACTGTGTCCCCGATCATGGCGACGGCCGGCACGCCGGCCTGGTCGATGGCGGTTTGGATCAGGTCGGGGTCGGGCTTGGTGCGGTCGACGTCGGCGGCCGTCGTCACGTGGTCGACCAGCTCCTTCGCGTCCAGCAGACGCAGGTAGTGATCGACCTCCTCGGCGGCCGCCGAGCTGCCCAGGAGGACGGTCAGGCCGCGCCGCTTGAGAGCCGAAAGGAGGTCGCGTGCTCCGGGGAGCGGCTCGACGTCGGCGATCACCCGCCGAAAACGCGTGTCATGCTCGGCGGTGACCGCCGCGCCGATCTCCTCGGCAGCCGCATCTCCGAGCAGGGCGGGCACCAGCTTGTCGGCGCCCATGCCCACGGCACGGTGGATCTCCCACGACGCGACGCGATGGCCGTGGTCTGCGAAGGCGCCCTGCCACGCGACGACGTGCAGGTAGTTGGAGTCGACCAGCGTGCCGTCGACGTCCAGCACAATGCAGCGATCCGGCGGCACGGACTGCAGCTACCCGCCCCGTCCGGCCGTAAACGCTGGCCGGTGCTCTGGGACGAGTCATCCTTGACCCGCCCCAGAGCACGCCGGGGTTAGGCGGTGGCCGGCACCTTGCGGCTGAGCGTCTGGCCGATGGTGGTCAGCTTGTCGAGCGCTGCCGTCTCCTGCTCGCAGGTTGGTTCGCAGGAGCTTGGCGGCGTCCTTCTCGCCCAGCGCGTCGGCCATGGTGACAAGGCCGGTGTAGGCGGCGATCTCGTAGTGCTCGGTGCGCGCGCCGGCACCCGTCAGGAACATGTCCATGACGTCAGGAGAGGGACTCTCGTCCTTGACGAACTCGTCATGCTCGGTCTTCAGACCCTCGATACCGGGACACTTCTCAGCTTTCGGCTTCTCACCGATAGCCTCGAACGCGGCCTCGACGTTGGCGACGTGCTGCTTGGTCTCGGTGAGGTGATCCTGGAATGCAGTCGCGAGGCTTTTGTCAGTTGCTTCCTCGGCGAGCTTCGGCAGTGTCTTCACGAGCGTCCGCTCAGCGTAAAGGATGTCTCCAAGCTCATGCATGAACAGTTCACGTGGCTCTTTCATGTGGTTCCTTCCTTCCGTTTAGGTCGGGAACCGATCCCGACCTCTGATGTTGGTGCCGCCTCAAACGGCGCCTATCCGTGTCATGCCCGCTGCGGATGAAGGTCAGCGGTGCGAACGCCGGCCGGAGGGCTCGGCCCGCGTCGGAGCATCGACGCCCAGAGAGCAGCTCGTGCCGCTCCCCAAGGGCGATCGTGGTCTAGCGGTCGTCGTTGTCGCCGTCGGCCCAGAAGGGCTCACGGCTTCCGGCCTTGGCCAGGCCACGGCTAACCATGTAGCCGACAGTCAGGATAGTGATGTAGAGCCATGCCCTCGACGCGTTGAAGGCGTCACCATTGTTGTCGGCACCGGAGCCGCTGCCGTTGCCGCTGGTCACGAGCCACGCGGCGATCAGCACGCCCGCGACGGCGAGCACATAGACCAACAGCTCCGTGGTCTTCAAAGAGTGCTTGGTCTCCGTCGTCAACCGCTTCGCCGGACGCTCGGTCGCGGCGCGATTGCGCCCGCCCGTCCGTTCCTCGACATGTGTAGTCATACCCGCCCCTTCGTGGTTGGTGGTCTCCCGAACGGATCGGCAGGTACCCCGCCGCCCACCCGGGCCATCACCGATCAAGTACACCCGAGCCGCTCGAACATAAACCTCGGCGATCAACGAGAGACACCAACCCGAAGCCGACTGACGTCACCCGCCGCCCAGCCACGGCAAATCCATAGCCGGGGGGCTATGTACTCTCTTGCCGCCGTTCCGGCAGAAGCCGCGGCGCCAGGCGATCCGGGATCGAAACCTCACCCGGCTCTTCTCAAGCAACCTACTGGTGAATGCGGAGCGTGTCGCGGTGCTTGTTCAGCTCGCACGCGGGTATCAGCGCTTCCCGGTACGGCTTCCTATTCTCAACCCGCTCGTACGCGGCGAACACGGCGTCGGGGATGACGAGGCCGAGTAGGGCGCCGCCGGCCGCGCCGTCGCTGGTGTCGAGCTGCCGGTCGGCCACCCAGACGCCGCGCGAGTCGTCGGTGCTCAGGCGGCGACCGGTGGTGTCGTGGAAGCCGTCGCGGAAGATGGCTTCCACGGCGTGTGTCCGGTGATAAATGAGCATCTGGCGTTGAAAGGTCGGGACGACACCGTGCGACCGCCCATGTGGAGCCACGGCGGCCGCACTGTGCCTCACCCGGGTTTACTCGTTCCCACGGGATGACATTCGAAACGGGCATCGGCGGGCGGCCCGACGCCCGCCATAGGTGACGGCAGAAACTGACCAGCGGCACGACGGGCCGCAGGTAAAGCGCGTTGGGCTAAGCACGACCGCGCGATTGACACCCAGCACTACTGGGTACTGAGATGCCAACTCGTTAGGAGAGGACTCATGGGAATTATCGCCTTCATCGTGCTCGGACTGCTAGCCGGAGCGATCGCAAAAATCATCATGCCTGGCGAGGATCCAGGCGGCATCATCGTGACCGCGCTGATCGGCGTCGCCGGGGCACTCGTCGGAGGCTTCTTGGCGTCGGCAATCTTCGGTGCGCATCCGCTCGACGATTTCTTCGACGTCAGCACCTGGCTCACCGCGATCTTGGGCGCCATCGTCCTGCTCGCGGTCTACCGAGTCACGATCGGACGGCGGGCAGGGCCGGCTCGCGTCTGAAACAGATCAGCGGCATCCGACATCAGCGGCTCGCACGCCCGGCGCGGACGTCGTTCGCTTTCTCGACAGCTACGCCAGCCTACTCGCCCTGCTGCTGGCCAACTTCTTCCTGCTCGAGCTGATAGACGACCGCCGCTGGGGCGCGTTTGGCAGCACGCTGCTGGCGGCCGCCGCCCTGATGGTCGCCATCTCCGATCCGCAGGCGGGCCACCGCATCAAGCTCCGCCACTGGATCTCGATCGGCGCATGCGTAGCACTGGCGCCGATCGTCCTTTTCGTCACCTCAGATTCGGTGGTCGGCCTGGTCTACTTGCTGCCGGTCGCGCTACTGGTCACGGCCACGCTGCCGGTGACGATCGGACGCGTGCTCGAGCACCGCAAAGTGAACCACGAGACGGTACTCGGCGCCCTCTGCGCCTACGTGCTGGTCGGGCTGCTGTTCGCCTTCCTATACCTGGCGGTCAACGAGCTTCGGGACGCGCCGTTCTGCACCCAGCCCGGCAATCACTCGCAATCGGAGTACGTCTATTTCAGCTTCGTGGCGCTGACCACCCTGGGTTTCGGCGACCTCTCACCGTCGGTAGGGCTGCCACAGGCCCTGACCGCGCTCGAGGCACTGTTCGGTCAGGTGTTTCGAGTCACTCTGGTCGCACGACTGGTGACGCTGTGGGTGCGCGCAGACGCACAGACCCTCGGCCGCTAGACCGGATCCGCAGGCAGGCCGGGGCACGGGTTGGATTGCAACGACACGCGCGCGATAAGCCGCGGGCCCAGTCGATCCCGAACGGAAAGGTACGTGTTCTCTCAAACCTGCAACGAAAATTGTCTAACCTGGAGGAGCATGCGGAGTGACACGCAAAGAGCTAGCTCATGGGACGCGGGGACGGTACGGGTATCGCGGGTGTCGGTGCGAGGCGTGCCGGCATGCGAACGGCACGCATATGCGGGAGTATTGGGCGCGTCGGCGAGCGTCGGAGTGACCCCTAGCGGATGCGTTCAGTTCAACGCGACGGTCGACCAACGGTCGACCGCTTGAAATACGCGTAGGCCACTGCGACGGACACGAGTTCCCATCCCTCGTCGCCGAGACTGTCGAGGTCTTCGACCGCGCCGGGTCGATCGAGGTAGATGGCTCGGTACTCCCAGCAGCGAGGCTCGATCGCGGTTGCATTCAACATCGCTCAGCCGACCGCCGTTCGCCCGGTCGTCTTGACGCTGCGGTGCTCAGTGCCGTGGAGCGGGCCGATCCGGCCGCATCTGGCGCAATCGGTGCGCAGCATCGATACCTCCCCGAACGCGAGCTCGGTGGTCTCCCATGCGTGCCCGTGCCGCAGACAATCAATCCGGTCTGCAAGACGGCGCGTCAGTCCTCTCTTGGCTTCGCCGTGCATTTGCTCTGGCCCCCGCTAATCTTGATGCCTGGCTCAGAAGCGGGCGAGGGGAGTCGCTCTCGCTCCTGAGCCAGGTAACCATTCGCTCATATCCAGAAGAGGAGTACAGCTCGTCCTGGTAAGAGGCCCGGCGATGCCCAGATCGCCGGTGGTTGTAACTCGTCAGCTTGCCCCCGCCCGACGTCGGCGAAACAGGGACTCGAGAGATTTGACAGATGGTTCAGGAGTGGGTGGCGGGCTGCCTGCCGGATCGGGCGCGATCGCGGTCTCGTCGACCAGCCTGCGGACGACGTCGCCCGGGACATCCTGCCGGTCACGAGCTGCCATCTCGCGCTGCTGCTCGACGTCGACTCGGGACGCCTGCCAAAGCCCCCAGGTGGCCCGACACGAGCGCCCCCTGGGAGAGCGCGGAGACGTAGGTCACGCTGCGCACCCATTCCGTCGCTAAAAGAGACGGGCGATCCAGCCGACCAGGCCCGCGCAAGGCGGCTGAGGAGAACACGGCGCGGCCGGGCGACAGCCCGCCCGGCATGACGCCGAATAACGAAGCATGGCAGCGCGAGAGGCAGAACATCGGCCAGACGGCCGACGAGCTCGGGCTCCCGCGCACCTGGCGTAAAACGAGCCGTCCCGGCCTAAGCACGACCAGCCCGAGGGCGAGCAAATGGGCCGCTGGCTAAGCGCCGACGAGCTGCCCCGACTCCACCGACCAGACGCAGGGCTAACGCCGGTACGCGACTGGTGCCGAGCTCGCCACCGGCCCGCCCCTCGGCGTCCTCCTAACAGCACGTGACTCAAGGCGACCGCCCGCGCTCGAGACCGCGACGGCCCTGCCCCAACACGGCAATCCGAAAGCTGAGCGGGGACGAGCTGCCGGACACCACCGAGAAGACCCCAGGGTTACCCCCCGTTGGGTGCTCCGCGCGCCCATTCGAGGGATGACCGTGTTTTCCGGGCGTCGTTCGCTGGGCACGTTCGGCATGGCGCGATACACCATGCTATCTCCATACGAGTTTAGAGCGGCCGATGCCTGAAATCTCGGCCTTTGCCATGGTCGCCGCCGTCACCTTCCGGATCACCCGGCTTGTTGGCTGGGCTGACGTCACCACGCGTTCCGCGCCTGGGTGTCTGTCACCGATGCCCGCTACTCCGCCGTGATCGTGGATCAGGTAGACAAGGCCGGAACTCTGCCCGGACGGCACTCGGGCATCTGGAGAACCGAGCCGACCTGGCGCTGGTACTCGCTCGACTAATCGGTGCCCTTGGTCCGCCAGTGCTGTGGGCGGCCTGCGCGGCTCAGGGTGGTGCCGAGTGGGTTTTTGGGCAGGGTGTCGCGGGTACACGGTGAGCGCCGGTGCGTGACAGGATCGTCAATCCGTGGGGTGAGCGTACGCCGTACGACCGTGATTGTCGTTGGCCGGCGCGGGTCGATATGCAGCTGGCCGACGGTGTACAGGAGGGGGACGTCGAGCGGTGGGCGCAGTCGGCATCGGTGCTGCATTCAAACGGTGACGCGATGGACATCGCGGTATGCGATGAGCGGATCGTGGGGGTGAGGGGGCGCGAACACGACCGCGTTAATCGAGGGCGGCTTGGGCCTAAGGATCTGTTTGGCTGGCAGGCGAACAACTCGCCCGATCGCTTGACGCGGCCGCTGGTGCGCGAGGGCGGCCGGTTGGTCGAGAGCGATTGGGACACGGCGATGGGACGGTTGGTCGAGCGTTCGAAGAAGCTGCTGTTGGGTCCGGGTGGGTGGGGCCACTTTGGCTTTTACACGTCCGGCCAGCTGTTCTTGGAGGAGTACTACACGCTGGGGGTGCTTGGGAAGGCCGGCATTGGAACGCCGCACATGGACGGCAACACGCGTCTGTGTACCGCGACGTCGGCAGCCGCTCTGAAGGCGAGCTTTGGCACCGATGGGCAGCCCGGCTCCTACACCGATGTCGATCACTGCGACGCGATCGCGCTTTGGGGGCACAACGTCGCGGCGACTCAGACCGTGCTTTGGTCGCGCATGCTCGACCGTCGGCGCGGCACGTCGCCGCCGCGGATGCTGTGCGTCGATCCGCGTGACACGCCGGTGGCGCGCGAGTCGGACGTGCACGCCGCGGTGCGAGTCGGAACCAACATGGCGTTCATGAACGCGGTGATCCGCGAGATGTTCGAGCATGGGTGGATTGACGAGGGCTACGTCGCTGCGCACACGCTCGGTGTCGATGCGCTGCGGCGGGGTGTCGAGCCGTATACGCCGGAGCGTGCGGCGGAGATCTGCCGGATTCCAGCAGGTGTCGTGCGTGAGGCGGCCGAGCTGGTGGGGACGTGTGAGCGGCTGTTCTCGACGGTGCTGCAGGGCTTCTATCAGTCTCATCAGGCAACGGCGGCCGCGTGTCAGGTGAACAACGTGCACTTGCTGCGCGGCATGATCGGACGGCCTGGGGCGGGGCTCTGCCAGATGAACGGCCAGCCGTCGGCGCAGAACACCCGTGAGACGGGAGCGGACGGCGATCTTGCCGGTATGCGCAACTGGGACAACAAGGCGCACGTCGCTGAGCTTGTCCGGTTGTGGAACGTGGATGAGATGCAGATTCCGCACTGGTCGCCGCCGACGCATGCCATGCAGATTTGGCGCTACGCCGAGCAGGGCTCGATCAAGCTACTGTGGATCTCGGCCACCAACCCCGCGGTTTCGATGCCCGACCTGGCCCGCGTGCGGCGGATCCTCGAGCGTGAGGAGCTCTTCGTCGTTGTCCAGGACGTCTTCATGAGCGAAACCGCCCGGTTCGCCGACGTGGTGCTGCCGGCGGCGACGTGGGGTGAGAAGACAGGGACATTCACCAACGCCGACCGCACGGTGCACCTGTCAGAGAAGGCTGTCGACCCACCCGGCGAGGCTCGCGCCGATCTTGAGATCTTTCTCGACTATGCGCGGCGGATGGATTTTCGTGATCGCGACGACGAGCCTCTGATCGCCTGGGACGACGCCGAGGGCGCGTTCGAGGCGTGGAAGGCCTGCTCGAAGGGACGGCCGTGCGACTACAGCGGAATGACATACGACCTCCTGCGCGGATCCAGCGGCATCCAATGGCCATGCACCGCGGATGCGCCTGGGGGAACCGAGCGGCTCTACACGGGCGGCGTATTCAACACCGAGCCGAGCTACGCGGAGACGTTTGGGCAGGACCTGAAGACCGGGGCCCCGCACACCGAAGCCGAGTACCGCGCCAAAGAGGCCCACGGTCGCGCGTTCCTGCACAGCGCCGGCTACTCCGACCCCGTCGAGCAGCCCACCGCCGAGTACCCGCTGCTGCTCACCACCGGACGCGCCGTCTACCACTTCCACACGCGCACCAAGACGGCTCGCGCTCCCGAGCTCCAAGCAGCGGCCCCCGACGTCTGGGTGGAGCTCAACCCCAGCGACGCCGCCGACGCCGGCATCGCGGAGGGCAACTTGGTGCGGATCGTCTCGCCTCGCGGCTCGCTCGAGGCACCGGCGCGCATCAACGGCATCCGGCCGGGCGTGGTCTTCGTGCCGTTTCACTACGGCTACTGGGATGCCGGCGACGGGGCTTCGCCGGACGGTACGGCGGGCCGCGCGGCCAACGAGCTGACGATCACGGCCTGGGACCCACTGTCCAAGCAGCCCCAGTTCAAGCTGGCCGCGGTTCGCATCGAACGAGCGGAGGCGAGCTGAAATGCAGCTCGGCCACCAGATCGGGCTGCTGCACCGCACCCAGGTCAACCTGGCCGCTGCCCTACGAGACGTCGCGGAGGCACATGCCGACGAGGTCGATGTGTTCCACACCGCCCAGCGCCTCGCCGGCGAGTGCGACGCGCACGCGGCACGGCTGGAGCCGTTCGCCGAGCGCTACCTCGAAGCCGCAGATGATGAGCCGGATCGGCTACACGCCGAGCTCTTCTCGGGAAGCCGCGGCGGTCCGCTCGGCCTATTGCGCGACCTTCAAGATCTCTACCTGATGGCGAATCTCTGCGATGTCGCGTGGATGCTGGTCGGGCAAGCCGCGCAGGGAATCCGCGACACCGACCTAGTGGCCGTCGTCCGGACGTGCGAGGGTGAGACGGCCGGCCAAGTCACATGGCTGCGGGCACGGCTAAAGGAGGCTGCGCCGCAGGCCCTGGTCGTCGCATGAGCCAGCCGCCCGAGCACGATGCCGCGCGCACCCGGGTCGTCCTGCGGCCGATCGCCTCCCCGCTGCCGCTTGGCTTCCTAGCGCTCTCCGCAGCCACCGTCCTCCTCTCCGGCCTCCAGCTCGGCTGGCTGGGCGTCGATCAGGGAGAACCCGTGGCGCTGATCCTGATCGCGTTCGTCGTTCCGCTCCAGCTCGTCGCCAGCGTCCTCGGCTTTCTTGCTCGCGACGGGGCGGCCGGCACCGGCATGGGGATTTTGGCGGGAACGTGGCTGTCGGTCGCGCTCGTGACGCTGACGGGCCGCCCGGGAGCCACCAGCGACGCGCTCGGCCTGCTGCTCCTAGTTGCGAGCGTCGCGATGCTAGTACCCGCCTCCGCCGCGCTGCAGGGCAAACTGGCACCCGCAGCGGTACTGTGCACCACCGCGCTTCGGTTCCTCCTGACCGGACTCTTTCAGCTCACCGCGTCCGGAGCCTGGGCTGACGCGGCCGGAATCGTCGGCCTGTTCCTCGGCGTGCTCGCGGTGTATACGGCTCTTGCACTCGAGCTCGAGGACGCCGCGCGGCGCACCCTGCTGCCTATCGGACGGCGCGGACCAGGCGCGTCCGCGCTGACAGCCGACTTGGACGGCCAGCTCAGCAACGTCGCGCGGGAGCCCGGCGTGCGCACGCAGCTATGAGAGTTCAGGTTGCGCGAACGAGCACCATCCCGCAGCGTGGTAAAGCGCCTCGCCAGGCACGCCGCGCAGTCAACCCCCGCGTGCCGGAAGGAGCGCAGAGCGCGAACGCAGGGGGCCGGGCGACGTGTCGCCTCGGGTAGCGTTGGGTATCTCGCTGGTGTCCGGCCCGGCCGGGCGCGCGAGGCGTCCCAAGCTCCCGCGATCGCGTTGGTCGGGCCGGGCGTTATGCGCGCGGCGCAGGTTGCGACCCGCGCCGCCAGAATGGAGTCCGAGCCAACCCAGCTCACGCGCGGCCGGGCGCCGGTGCGCCCGCCCCGACTGGGCACCAGGGACGATCCGCGCGGCTCAGCAGGGTTTGTTGCGGCCTAGTCGTGGGCAGTGCTGGAGCGTGGCCTTGAAACAGTTGATCTTGCGGGAGGTCGCCCGCCAAGACGGAGATCTGCATTGGGTCGATGTCAGATCTGGTCGGTCAGCGCTGGTGCGAGGTCTGGAGGCGGCGGCCGGTGAAGGCAGACGCCGCCATCGGCCGGTCGCACCACGCGAAGTGTCGTCGTGGCATCCACCTCGCCGGATTCTGGGAAGCGAACCGGGTGCAGATCAGCCGTGGCCGATCCGACGATCTCATGAGGCGCTGTCCGGTGGTGCTGGACGACGATCCCTGGGATGACCACGAGCGATCACTTCGACTGGCTTGCCCGGCGCATCGTCGACGGCGCGAAACGCGGCGATATGGTGCGGATGCACGGCGCGATAGTTGCCAGCCTCGAGCTGTACTCCCCGTCGGAGGCGACGATGCTCGTGTTCGACCCCGCGCTCGCCGAGCTGACCGGCGACGCCCACCAGGCAGCCAGCGTCGCAGTGACACGCCAACTCGGCGACTACACCGTCTCAGCTACTCCTCCCCCCGTGGTGTAGAGGAAGCTGGCCGGCGGTTGCCCGCTCGCGGTCGCAGTGGTGTCGGCGGTCAGCTAGACGCAGTAGCGGCGGCCTCTTCTGGGCGGTTGCCGACCAGGGCTAGTGGCGTGTTGCTGTCTGGGTCGCAGACCCAGATGCTGTTCCATTGGCCCTGGCCCAGAGCCGCAAGCAGCATTCCTCCGTCACGCTCGGGTGTGTGGCCGTAGATCAACAGGCACCCCGACGCGTCGACGTCCACGTGGTCGGCCCGCACGAAGACATGGCCACCGTCGACCGGCTCCACGGTGAAGGCGCGGTCGCCGTAGTGCTGGGAGAACTCCCCCAGGGCGGCTGCCAGCTACTCGGGTTCGAGTGCCGCGAAAGTCAGCCAGCCGGCCACCGCCATGCGAGCCCAGTGGCCAGCGGCAGTCAAGGGGGTGGCGCGTAAATCGGTTGCCTGCGCCTGCCTAGCCGGTGTGGTGACTGAGTGCTGGAGGTAGGTTGTCGATGATCGGCAGCATGCTGGCGGTCATGTCGAGGATCCGCCGGGGAGGGGTGCCGGGTGGTGCGACCACAGCGAAGTCGTGCGCTTGGCTGTCCTCGACGCGGCCTAGCGTGGAGACGAGCAGGCCGATCACGGCGGAGTCGATGAAGGTGGTTTCCGAGAGGTCGACGACCAGCGTCGAACCATGCTCGAAGACGCCGTCGAACACCGCTTCGAGTTCGTCGACGTCCGCCAGGTCCCGCTCGCCGGGCGCCGACACGACCCACAGGTGCTCGCCGACCCGATCCGTTCTGATATCCGAGTCACTGTTCATCCCACGCCTCCACATCGACACAAGACAATCAGCGCCCCAAACGCCTGAGGCCAACCAAATCGTAGATCGTGATCACGAGCATTTCAACACCTGGACCGCGCCTCCGAGGCCGTGGCTAGGCGCGCGTTGGCTAGCGGTCTTCGAGGTGCTCGGTGACGATCTCGGCGGCCTCGCCGGTCTTCTCGACGACCAAGTAAAGCGGCGTGCTGGTGACGACGATCTCCACGCTGGGGACGTCGTGGCCGGGTCGAACCAGGAACTGGGCGTCGTGCTCGCGAACGTTCTCGAACTCCTGCGCGGTGATCAGGATTCGTTCGGTGCAGTCACGGTCTGAGCACTCGCAGTAGAACGCGACCTCCTCGGCGGGCGAGGCGTGCTCCCCGGCGCTCTCGTCGATCCGGTCGTTGGCCTTCCGGAACAACACCTCGTTCATCGCCAGCCGCTGCTCCCGACCATGCATACGCTCCAGTCTACTCGGGTATCTACCCGATTGAGTGACTGACGCCCACGACGTTTCCCTGCTGCTACCCGCGAGCGTCGAATCCGCGCGTGCCGCCCGCCATGCCGTCGATGAACTGCGCTTCGACCAGCACCAAGAGGCAGTCTTCAACCTGCGGTTGCTGATCACCGAGCTCATCGGAAACAGCGTCCGCCACGCCGGCCTTTCATCCGCCGACACGATCGTCCTCGAAATCCAGATCCGACCAGACGAGATCCGAGCCCAGGTGACCGACCGTGGCCCGGGCTTCGCCCGACCGGAGTTCGACGCCCCACCCAGCGGCACCGGCGGACGCGGCCTCTACCTCGTCGACGCGCTCGCTGACCGCTGGGGCGCCGAACCAACACCCCAGCACGACGGATGGCTCGTCTGGTTCGAGCTTGACCTGCAATGAGCACAAGCCCGGAGTGTTCGCGCTGCTGCCCGCAGGAGCAATCACTCGGCACGCCGCGAGTGCTTCCCTTCGTCTCGTGTGAGCGGCCCCATGCATGCGCGCGTGTGCGCGCAAGGCAAGCACGATCCCGGCGGCCGCACCCCGACCCCGGCTACAGGAGCCGAGACGGGGGACGGGGACCCCTTCGACCCGCTTCGCCTCGTGCGAGCCGCCCTATGCATGCGCGCATGTAGAGGATCGGGTGGACTGTGCCAGGCTCCGCACCCCCACCCCCCGCTCCAGGAGCCGAGACGGGGACGGGGTCCCCGCGAGTTCGCCTCGTGTGAGCGGCGTTATGCATGCGCGCGTACGCGCGAGGAGCGGACGTCCTCGGCGACCCGCACCCCCACACCCCGCTCTGGGCCTGGCGTCGCGTAAGGGGCCGAATCTGGACAGTTGGCTAACTACAGGGCAGGTTTGTGCGGACCACGCTTGCACCCAGGCCTGTTGTGCGGACAAGGCATAAGCAGCTGATCGATCCCAGGGCAACCGGGCGTCCTTCCTCTTCCGCGGAAGCTCCGGGGGGTTATAGGGATCGCAGGAACCCGGACACAGCCTGTTGCTCGGGGTGGTTGGAAACTCGCGGCCACCTTCTATCGTTGCGACGAGATCGACGAGCTCTCCCGGGATCAGCTCGGATTTCGAAGCTACTAGGCTTGCGGCATGAAGATCTTCAATCTCAACGCAGACGAGTGGGATCGCACGGAAGAGCGCGAGGGCTGGCGCTTCAAGGACGCCTGGGTCGGCGCGCACACCGACGCCGAGCTGATCGGCGCGAGCATGTACGAGGTCGAGCCGGGTAACAAGCAGGGGCCATTTCACACCCACCACGCGAACGAGGAATGGGCGATCGTCCTCCGCGGCGAGCCGACGCTGCGCACGCACGAGGGCGAGCAGCAGCTGCGCCAGGGCGACGTCGTCGCGTTCCCGCGCGGCAAGGAGGGCGCGCACCAGATCCGCAACGACACGGACGCGCCCGTCCGCGTCCTCATGCTCTCCACGCTGATCGCGCCGGACATCGTCGAGTACCTCGACACCGGCAAGATCGGCGCGCGGAGCGTCGCCGGCGAGCGGATCATCTTCGCTCGCCCGGGGCCCGAGCTCGAATATTGGGAGGACGAGGACTAGCGGCGTACTCCCTCAGGGGAGGCCGGAGCGGGGAATGCAGGAACCCGGACAGGGGGCTGGCAGCGTGTGCTGCCGGCCTACGGCGGCGTGTGGCGGATCGATCAGACCGACTTCACCTCCAAGCGGCTGATCCGCGTTCCCATCGGCGATCTGCCAGGTCACATCGCGTATGGATCACGCTCGGTATGGGTCGTCACGGCGTCCGGGCAGATCGCCCGGATCCGCGCAGCGACAAACGCAGTCGACCCAGACGCGGTGCAGTTCCCCACAAGCCGGCCCGCCCGAGACATCGCCTTTGCTCAAGGCGCGTTGTGGGTCTCCTCAAACACGCAACCCTCGAACAATCTCAGCGAAGTCAGCCCTGCCACCGATCAAATCATCGCCACGAAGTCCCTCCCCGGCACCGTCAACTGGCTCGCCGGCAATCGAACCACCCTCCTCGCCGACTACACCGACCAGCAGACCCCGTCACTACGTCCTCGCCGCCATCCTCCCCGACGGCTAGCGGTGATCCCACTACACGCCGTAAGCCGCGCCAGCTCAGTAGCAACGCGCAACCCTGCCGCTTCGACCGCCAGCTGGGAACTGGCGGGCCGCCGGACGCGCGACCCGCCGCTGCTAGGGCTATGGCTCGAGTTGGTAAATGAACCCTTCGGTGTTGCCGGTGGAGTTAACGAAGACGACTTGGCCACGGGCGTTACGGTAGGTGCCCGTGCCGCCCAGGATTGCCCCTTGGGTGCGATCGTTCACGCCGAAATGGACCGGCCCATTGGCGACAATCGAGCCGCCGCGCAGGAACGTCGTGACGGAACACTCAGCCAGCACCCCTGGCTTGTCCATCAACGTGCAGATTGCGTGTTGGTGGCCGACCCGAGTTTGGCCGTCGGCTGACCACACAGGACCGTTCACGACGACCTGATCGCCGATGAACGTGTCCTTGTTCGGGTTGACCTTCAGGAAGGTGATCTTGCCGCCCGTCTGGACGACGTGGATCGTTTGGGGCTGTGTCAGTTCGTCGCTGGAACCGACCGCGATGCCAGCCAGAGCCAGTACGGCAATCATCGCCAACCCAAAGCTGAGAAGCAGTTTGCGACGCATCTTGTCCCCCCTCGTTTCGCGTACAGAGATGGCGTGAGGTCAGAGCCGTCCGCGCCCAAGCCTCGCCGCCGGAGCACCCGCGACTCTACCAACAGACAATCAGCTTCGTCGGTCGCAAACCGACCGTAGACGCCATCGATCGCCTCGTGTGATGCGGAAAGGGCTTTGACGGCATCGGGGTGAAGGCGGATACTCCCGGGCGTGCCAGCCTGCTCCAACTGTGGCGAGGAAATCCCTGACCGCGCCCGCTTCTGCCTAAGCTGCGGCACCGCACTGGTCGAAGCTGCCTAGGCGGAGCGTCGCGAGCGACGTGTCGTCAGCGATCCTGTTCGCCGACCTAGCCGGCTTCACGAGCCGCTCGGAATCGTTGGATGTGGAGGATGTGGAGGATGTGGAGGATGAGGGTTCCTCGCGCCGTATCTGGCCGTCTTGCGGGCGGAGGTTGAGCGCACCGGGGGCCAGGTTGTCAAGTTCACGGGTGATGGCGTGATGGCGATCTTCGGTGCGGTGGCTGCACATGAGGATGATCCGGAGCGGGCAGTCCGCGCGGCGCTCGGCATCTCTGAGCGAGTCGCCGAAGCGGAGGACGCCGATCTGCGGGTCCGCGTGGGTGTCACCAGCGGGGAGGCGCTGGTCAGCCATGACCCGGCGGGCGGCGTCGACGCCGTCGGCGACGTCGTGAATACGGCCGCGCGGTTGGAGTCAGCGGCGCCGCTGGGGGGGTCTTGGTGGATGGGCGGACGTATCGGGCGACCGAGCGGGCAATTCGCTACGAGGCGGCTGAGGCGGTGGAGGCGAAGGGCAAGTCTGAGCCGGTCGAGGCGTGGGTGGCGGTCGCGCCGCGTTCGATCGTGCCCGAGCAGGTGCCGGTGGGTGGCTTGCCGTTGATCGGCCGCGACGCCGAGGCCGATCTGCTGCACGATGCGCTTGACCGGTCGCGGCGGGAACCCTCGACACAGTTGGTGCGAGCCTGGGATCGGCAAGACCCGACTGGTCGAGGAGCTCTTGGGATACGTCGAGGAGTTGCCGGAGCTGATCACGTGGCGGCGTGGCCGCTCGCTCGGATGTATGGAGTCCGGGCGCACCGGGACGGGATCGCCCCCAACGTCGCGGCGAATTCAGGCGCAAGGCATCACACCCGCGCCTGCCAGCGGCCGACGTGAGTCACGCGCTTGCTTTGAGAAGTGCTTCTGCACGGTGCTGGTACAGCGTTGCGCCGGTCTTGCGAGGCGGACGGCCGCCTCCACGATCCGGCTTGGTAGGCGGCGGCCGGGGCAATGCGCCAGGGTTGCAGAGTCAGTAGGATTGCGAGGCTGACGGACGCGGCTCGGGTGCGGTCACTGATGCAGCGCAGGGTGTAACTTGTCGCAGTGAGGTGGGGGGCGGGATGACCGCAGGCGAGCAGGATGTCTTCGTTTCGTACTCGCGCTCCGACCGCGACTCGGTTCAACGGCTCATCGGCGCCCTGAACGCTCGCGGCCGAACGGCATGGGTCGACTGGGAAGGCATCGCTCCGACCGCGGAATGGATGGAGGAGATCCGGGACGCGATCGATGCCGCGGATACCTTCGTGGCGATCCTTTCTCCAGATTCCGCTATCTCGAGCGTCTGCGTCCAGGAGCTCGATCATGCTGTGTCGAGGAACAAGCGGATAGTTCCGGTCGTGGTGCGTGACGTTGATTCTCAACACGTGCCGGAGGAGCTGGCCAAGCGAAACTGGTTGTTCCTGCACGAGGGTGACGGGTTTGAAGCGGGAGTCGACACTCTTGTCGAGGCGCTCGATTCAGACCTCGACGCCGTCAAGCTGCACAGTCGGTTGTTGGTGAGGTCCCGCGAGTGGAGCGATGCTGGGCGGCCCTCCTCGAAGCTGCTGCGTGGTGGAGACCTGGCCGAGGCCGAATCCTGGATCACCTCGCCCGATCGAGCTCTGCGACCGACGGACCTTCAGGCGCAGTTCGTGACCGCGTCGAAGAAGGGGGCGTCGCGACGTCAGAGCCGGATTGTTGCAGCCGTCAGCGTGGTGGCGCTGGTTGCGGTGAGCCTTGGAATCGTTGCCTGGAGCCAACGCGGAGCAGCCCTGCGGGAGCGGAATCGGGCGGAAGAGCAGACCAGAATCGCACGCTCGCAGGTGCTCGCAGGTGACGCACGGGCGAATATGGGCGATCAAATCGATCTCGCGGCGCTGCTCAGCCTAGAGGCGCAAGAGATCGCCGAAACGCCCGCGGCCGCGCAGGCAATCCACGTGGCCGCTCAGAGGACCAGTTGGCTCGAACGCGTTTTGCGCAGATCGTCGTCGCCCGTGTTCTCGGTCGCGTTTGATCCCGAGCGCCAGATGGTGGCTGCTGGAAGTCTCGACGGGACGGTCGTGCGCTGGGATCCTCGGACGGGAGAGGAGATCGGAGCACCGCTTGACGGCCATGCGGTGGTTCAGGGTCTCGCGTTCAGTCCTGACGGGAGTCTGCTCGTCTCGGGAGGCGATCGGAAGGTGATCATCCGGGATCCGCTGACCGGCCGACAGGTCGCAGCACCGCTCCGCTTCGCGAAATCGACATATGGGCTCGCGTTCAGCCCGGACGGTGCGATGCTTGCTGTGGGCGCGGGCGACGTCGTTCGTCTCTACAACGTGTCGTCGTGGCGGCAGATCCGCCCGGACATCCGACCTCATCAGGGTCTGATCGGGGGTATCGCCTTCTCTCCGGACGGTCGTACCTTGGCCACGACTGGTGACGATGGGACGCTCAGGCTATGGGGCATTCCGTCGGGCGAACCGTCGGGGCAGCCCCTCAGGACGAGCGGTATTCCCGCGGGCAGTGTGGCGTTCAGCCCCGACGGACGTGTGCTGGCCGCGGGCTCGAAAGGAGCCGTTGACTTCTTCGATCCAGCCACCGGCAGGCGTCTCGGTAGGCCGATTCGGACGGGTGTGGCCGGTGGCGTATACGGCTTGCAGTTCAGCCCGGATGGGACGCTTCTTGCCACTGGAAGCGAGGGAAGCGGCGTGAGACTGTGGGATGCGAAGGACCGGCTTCCAGTCGGTGGGCGGCTCGAGGGTCAGGAGGGGTACACGAGGAGCGTGGCGTTCAGCCCGGGCGGCACCGAACTGGCATCAGGCAGCGTTGCCGGCAACGTCGCTCTTTGGAGACTCCCTGCGCTCCACACGCGAGGGCAGTACGGCGTCTTCGGGGTTGACTTCAGCCGTGACGGCACAGTCTTGGCAACCGGTGCTGGCGACGGAACGATCGCCTTGTGGGATACGGCGACGGGATCACCCATCGGCAACCCAATGGCATACCCCGACTCCTACGTCAACAACATCGATCTCAGCTCCGACGGCCGCACCATCGTCGCAGGGTACGGAGACGGAACGGCGATCGTCTGGGATGCACGAACCCGCAAGCGGATTCGCACCCTCAACGGCCGCCGCGAGGGTGAGGTGATGGTGGCTCTGAGTCCCAACGGGGCGGTGGTCGCGACGGGCAGCGAGCGGCACGACGTACTGTTGTCCGACGAAGCGACGGGGAATCTGATAGGCGAACCCTTAACCGGACACAGCGGTAAGATCGAAGGGGTTGCGTTCAGCTCGGACGGCTCGGTACTCGCGTCCTCCGGGCAGGATGGCA
Organism: uncultured Actinomycetes bacterium; assembly: GCA_963809205.1. Taxonomy (GTDB): domain Bacteria; phylum Actinomycetota; class Thermoleophilia; order Gaiellales; family JAICJC01; genus DATLLN01. The sequence goes on from CAWEIS010000010.1 coordinate 498,287, forward strand.
AGGTCATTCTCTGGAACCCGACCACGCGCCAGCGGACCGGCGCGTCCATCGCGTATTCGGATCCGGGCGATGTCTCCCTTGCCGTCAGCCCCACTGGAAACATGCTCGCCACAGGGTTCGTAGATGGCCGAGTCACCCTGTGGAACCCTCGGACCGGCAGACGGCTCGGCCAACCGCTCGAGGCGCAGAGGAACTCCATTACCGCCCTCGCCTTCAGTCGGGACGGACGCACGCTTGCGTCGGGGAGCACTGACGGGAAAATAGTGTTGTGGGACATCAAATCGCGCCAGCAGATCGGCGAGCCACTCCATGGCTACGGAACCGTGTGGAGTCTAGCCTTCAGCCCTGACGGTCGCTCGCTCGTTTCCGGCGGAAACGACGCCACATACGTCCGAGACAATACGTCGTGGTCATCGGACTTCGCCCTGCTGCGCAACCGACTATGTCGGGTCGCTGGACGGAATCTGACGCGCGCCGAGTGGCAACAGTTCGTATCCTTCACGCCCTATCGGAAAATCTGCCCCCAGTGGCCCATCCCCGACGGCAGGTAACCTCGCCGGGCGCCTCGGCGGTGGCGTGGCTCGACGCGACCAAAGAAGCCGAACGTCGGGGCGAGTTGCTGTCGGCCGTTGACGTCGCCGAGCAAGGCCTGGCCGAGCATCCGGAGGAGCTTCCGCTAAAACACCGGGCGGTGCTTGCACTGGCGCGTGCCGGCGCGACCGAGGAGGCGGCCAGACGCTTTGAACGGTACGGCTTGGCAAAGTCGAAAGACGAGGACATCGCGGCGCTTGGCGCGCGCATCGCCAAGGACACTGCCCTTGGAGAGTTGGGTGAGGCCCGACAGTATGCGGCCGCTCACGCTCGTGACCTGTATGAGGCGATCTACTTAGACACCCATGGTTATTATCCGGCAATCAACGCGGCGACGCTCAGTCTCCTCGCCGGCGAACCCGAGCGAGCGAAGGAGCTCGCACGAGCAACGCTCGAACTGCTCCGATCCGACAATGGATCGTCGTACTACGCCGCGGCAACTGAGGGCGAAGCCCACCTCCTGCTGGGGGATGAAGACGCCGCGCGCATCGCGCTTCGGCAGGCGGCGGCGATCAACCATGGCGACCATGGCGCACTCGCGACTACCCGCCGGCAGCTTCGCCTCATCTGCGACCTTTCATCCGCCGATCCGGGCCTGATTGGTGTCCTCGCGGGTCCGGGCGTAGCGCACTTCTGCGGACACAGGATCTCGCCCGACGGTCGCTTCCCGGCATCTGCGGAGCAGGATGTCACCACTCGGATCGAGGCGGAGGTTGTTCGCACTGCGCCCGGGTATGCCTACGGCGCTCTCGCGAGCGGCGCTGACATACTCTGGGCGGAGGCGCTTCTGCGACACGGCGCCGAGCTTCACGTCGTCTTGCCGTTCGCGCGCGATGAGTTCATCCAAAGCTCCGTCTCGTCGTCGGGCGACGGGTGGGTCAGCCGCTTCCACCAATGTTTCGGAGCCGCCACCACCGTGCGCTATGCAACCGACGATGCGTTCCTAGGAGACGACGTGCTCTATCGATACGGCAGCGAGCTTGCAATGGGCCTGGCGCTGCTTCGAGCACGCTACCTCGATGCCGATGCCTATCAGCTCGCTATCTGGGATGGCGACCCGGCAGGCGGACGCGCTGGGACCGCAATCGACGTCGCTACCTGGCAGCGCAGCCACCTCCGGACGAGCATCCTCGAACCCACACCGAACAGGCCATCCCGCTCCCCTTCGACAACCCCCGCCAGAACTACTGAAACAGGGAGGGTCGTGCGCACGATGTTGTTCGCCGACGTCCGCGGCTTCTCCAAGCTGACCGACGAGCAGCTGCCACGCTTCACCACGCACGTGCTCGGCGCATTCGCCGATGTGTTGGACCGCTACGGCGATCAGGTACAACACCGAAATACCTGGGGAGACGCGCTCTACGCCGTGCTCGTGGACCCCGTCGAAGCCGCTGCGTGCGCTCTCGACTTGCAAGCCGCCGTGTCAGGAATCAATCTGGAAGCAGTCGGACTGCCCACTCACCTCGCGCTCCGATTAGGCGGTCATGTCGGCCCCGTTTACCCGACGCATGATCCGGTGCTGGGTCGGCACTCTTTCATGGGGAGCCACGTCAGTCGCACCGCACGAATCGAACCGGTCACGCCTCCAGCGGAGGTCTACGTCACAGAACCCTTCGCCGCCGCCCTCGCACTCGACCAACGCCACACCTTTGCTTGCGACTACGTAGGCCACATGCCGACGCCTAAGGACTACGGCAAGCTTCGAATGTACCGCCTCCATCACGCCCTGACGATCTCCGCCCCAGAGTCCTAGTCAAGACGCGACCACCAATCACCGCTGCTTGTGACGGTACTAAACTAGACGCTGGCGGTGCGAAATGCTTCCCAAGGGCTCAGGGCAGCGGAGCTTCCCAGGGGCACCACCGCCGCACAAAGCGATGCGAACGCGCTCCGGCCCCGATCGGGCCCGCATCATCAGCCAACGGCCATCGGGTCTGTCAGACTCGCGACCGGGACATGATCGACCACCGGATCATGTCTCAGCGAGCACCGTCGCCTTCTGGGCTGTGAACTCGGCGTCTGTGAGCACGCGTGGGCACGCGAGCAGTCCATCGTCGGCACCTGCATCGCCATGTCCAAACTACCCCGCTGGATCGCAGCCCACGCTCCGGTGTTTGCGGCGTGGCCTGGAGAGGCAGATTGCTAGGGGTGGACGAGCACGTCACAGACATTCCCGGGACAGACGGCTGGCGCTACGGCCCGTTCCGGACGAACGACGCCGGCGACCGGCGGACCATCACGCTCGTGCATGAGAGCGGTTTCGAGACCACCGTCGAGTTACCCGACTTCGTCAGCCAGGGCGAGGAGGTCGGAGAGATCGCGCGGATCGTGATCGCGGCATGGGAGCGCCAGGAGGCGCTGAAGGGCGTCGGCGGCTAGCCGGTAAGCCGCCTCACGTCGTCGCTGCCGGGGCGGTGACGACGCTCACCGCATCGACGAGCACGCCGGCCAGCCGGAACACCCGCACCGCCGGCGATGCCAGGCCGCGGCCAGACAGCTGCACGCCATGGAACTCGGGTCCCGGCTCGAGCTTGACCTGGGCGTTCGATGCTCGACTGCGTAACGAGCGCGATACCTCAAGCTGAGCAGCGTGGAACCCGGCACGCCCCCATGCCCCGTTCGCAAACACGTTGGGATGAGGCGCCGCGGTGTGAGGTCATGGGCCGCCGCGTAGACCGCCACCATGGAACAGCCCAAGCGACACCCCGAGCGCGGCCGCGATGGGCCACTGCGCCGGCGCGCGCCTTAGTCGTGTTCGCGACTCGGAATGTCGCTGGCGGCGTGAGGTGGATCAGAGCACGAACCGGAGTACTAGAACGATGATGATGACGAGGATGATCAAGCCGACGATCCCCAGACCAGTTCCCAGTGCGAGCAGGGGTGTTGTGGCGGTAAGCATGCGCGATATCTCCTCGCTGTTGGTGGTGGATGCCTGACTCGGGAGCAAGCGCCTCCTGGAGGCACCTCGCTCCCGAGTCAGTCAGGCGGACAATGGACAGACGCTAGCGGCGCGTCGTCGGCGTGTAGTAGTCGGCGACCGAGTTGCGATATGACTGGTCGCGGTACGTGGTCTCGTCGAACTGCGGCGAGTCCTTGATCTGATCCTTCGTCAGCGTGACGTACAGGGTCTCCTCGTTGGGATCGATCCGGTCAACGACACTGGCCGGTAGCAGTACCTTCTTACCGAAGATCCAAGGGCCGGTGTCCACAACGATGTAGCTCGAGCCTACCTCGTAAGTCGCCTCATCGACCTTCCCGATCGACCCGTCTCGCGCCTCGACTGAGAACCCGTCGATTGCTGGCGTGTCCTGCGAAATCGTGTCGCTCCAAACCCAGACCTTATTGTTCATCGTGCTCATGTCATCCTCTCCTTGTCGTTGGAAAGCGGTCTCATACCCGCACGCGCGATGCTTACACATGGCATCGTCATCCCGCCGCTCGACTGGTCGTCGCGACGCTGCGGTGCTCGGTGCCATGGACAGGGCCTGTTTGGCCGCATCTGGCGCAATCCGTGCGCAGCAGCGACGGCTCGCCCAGCGTGACCTCGGTCGTCTTCCAAGCATGGCCGCGCCAAACGCAAGCTATGCGGTCGGCGAGCCGGCGTGCGAATCCTCTATCGGTTGCGTCCATTGGTGATTCCCGCTGGGATTGTTGATGCCTGACTCGGAAGCGATCGCCTTAGTAAGGGGGAGTCGCTCTCGCTCCCGAGCCAGGTTGGCTCCTGAACCAGGAGAGGGATACGACTCATCCTGGTAAGAGACTGGCAACCGCCCGGATCGGCCAGCCGCCATTGAGCGGTGAAAGTACCCGCCCATCGAGTGCAGAAAACGTCACGTTCGAGGACTTGATACGCGATTCAGATCCATAGTGCGGCCGGATTGAGCGCACTGTGGATGATCCGGTTCCCAGATCACGTTACGGATCGAGAGATCCGATATGAAGGGTTGGGATCTGAATGTGGCACCAATCTCGGATGCCTGGCTCGGTGGCTAGCGAGCCGTCGCTCGGCCGGTCTTGCGGTCGCGATCGTGCATGCGGCGGCGGCGTTTCTCCCAGTGGTAGTCGTCGAACCGGAACAGCGCGGCGTCTTTCAGCCACAGCTTCGCGGCGAATGCGGCGCGGGCCACGTCGTCGCGAAGGGAGCCGCTCTGCTGCGTCATGCTTGATCCTTCGACTGGGGGCGAAAGATCGACGGTAGGCGGCGCTGTCGACGGGTCTGGCGGTTCTTGCTTCTGCGCCGACTCCGGCTCGGTCGGCGTCAACGTCGAGTCGAGGAGCAGCGGATGGGCCGGGTCTGATGGCTCCTGCTGCAGCGCCGGCGCTTGGTCGTCCAGCGTTGGCTCTGGTTCCGGGCGCAGTCGCTCGACGTTCTCACGCCGGTACGTGCCGGCCCCCAGTTTCTGAAGCGCACCCGCGCGAGCCATTCGCCCCATCGCCGCGGAGGCGGCACCACGCGTCAGGCCGAGAATCTCTGCGACCTCACTCGGCTTCCGCGCCGCGCCGTCGGCCATCAGCTCGCTGATCGCGATCTGCGTCGTTGGGAGGCGCCCGGGCTTCCCGGTGCTAGAGCTGGATCGTTGGGTCTGCGTCAGCGAGGATCATCCGCTTGGTGAGAGACACTGGCAGCATGTCGCGGCCGCGATGCTCGGAGACTTCCTACCGCGATGCTCCGACTTCCTAACCTGCAGGGGGTCGGAGCGTGAGTGCCTCGAGTGCCGCTGGCAGCGTGTCATAGACGTTGATGTAGCCGCACAGTCCAAGCTCTAGCGAGCTGCGAGTGTGGGTTTCCGGCGTGGCGATCACGGCCATGTCGCGGTCGCGGCTCGTGGCCGTCAGCTCGTGCGCGTAGAGGATCGCGTCCATCACGGTCGAGTCGACCAGCGTCGCCTGGGTCAGATCGATGACCGGCACCGACCCTTCATCGAACACGGACGCGATTGCCCGCTCGACCTCCGCCACGTCCGACAGATCGTGCTCGCCGGACAGGGCGACGACCCAGAGGTAGTCATCTAGGCGCTGCGTGCTGATGCCATGATCACTCATCGCGACGACCCTGTCGTGAGAAAGCATGTCGGAGGCGTGCTCTCTGACGCGTTGGCTGGTCTGAATGTGTGGAGTGTGGAGCGTGCCGTCGCTCCACGATTCGGCCCGCTCCACAACTACGACGGTCGTTTCCCCTGCCTCTTCCATTCGCCGTACCGCGGTGGATTGAGGATCCACCACCCTCCAGAACCCCAGCACGCGGAGCGATCCATCGCGTCTCTGGCCGGGGAGGCGACGTCGTCTCGATGACGACTCCGGCCGGCGTGCGCGACGTGATCGACCCGGTGCGCCGGGTGTTCAACAACCACATCGCGAGAGGCCGCAGCGGCGTTACACCGCCGCGGGCGCGCCGCGAACGTACGAGGCACACCTTCCCCCGCCGCCCGGCGGCGTCGCCGGGTTCGGGGTTTGGCCTGAAGCAGCACTCGATCGCGAGCTTGAAGTTTCGTTCAGCGTGATGCAGGGGCACCTACCTCCCGCTAGCGGCGATCGGGTCTGAGCGCCGTCGGCGCTACCAGGATGATCTGTACCCCTCTTTCTGGTTAGACGTGATGCCCGACTCGGGAGCGAGAGCGACTCCCCCTCACTGAGGCGATCGCTCCCGAGTCAGGCACCAACGATCAAGCGAGGCTCCATGAATGTCGCAAGCGACAGAGCGCTGGCCCGTCGGCTCGTCGACCGCATAGTTTGCCTTAGGCGCGGCCACGCTTGGGAGACAACCATGATCACGCTGGGCGGGTCATCGCTGCTGAGCACCGATTGCGTCAGATGCGGCCGGGCCGGCCCCATCCACGGCACCGCACACCGCTCTGTCGAGATAAACCAGCCGCGCGGAGGGCGGACCGTCACGCCACACGCTGCTGGGAGTGCCGAGCCATTCACCTCGATCGACTCGGCGTCGTCGAAGCTGACGTAGCGTCGCCGCGGCCCGATTATGCCGCTGGATCAACTTCTGCCGCCACTATGCGGGCTCCGAGCCGCCCCGGCGACGCCCGTTTCGAATGCCAGCGCGTGGGAACGAGTAAACCCGTCGGGTGAGGCAAGTGCGGCCGCCGTGGCTCCACATGGGCGGGCCGCACAGTGTCAGGTCAATAGCCCATGCTCATCTATCACCGGACACACGCCGTGGAAGCCATCTTCCGCGACGGCTTCCACGACCCCACCGGCCGCTGCCTGACCCCCGACGACTCGCGTCGCGTCTGGGTGGCCGACCGGCCGCTCGACTCCGCATTCACCAGTAGGTTGCTTGAGAAGAACCGGTGAGGTTTCGATCCCGGATCGTCTAGCGGCGAGGTTTATGCTCGAGTGGTTGATGTGTACTGGATCGGTGATGGCCCGGGTTGGGCGGCGGGGTATCTGCCGATCCGTTCGGGCGACCACGACCACGAAGGGGCGGGTATGACTACACATGTCGAGGACCGGACGGGCGGGCGCAATCGGGAGGCTACCGGGCGTCCGGCGAAGCGGTTGACGACGGAGACCAAGCACTCTTTGAAGACGACGGAGCTGTTGGTCTATGTGCTCGCGGTCGCGGGCGTTTTGATCGCCGCGTGGCTGGTGACCAGCGGCAACGGCAGCGGCTCCGGTGCCGACAACAATGGTGATGCCTTCGACGCGTCGAGGGCATGGCTGTACATCACCATCCTGACTGTCGGCTACATGGTCAGCCGTGGCTTGGCCAAGGCCGGAAGCCGCGAGCCCTTCTGGGCCGACGGCGACAACGACGACCGCTAGCACACGATCGCCCTTTGGGAGCGGCCACGATCCCAAGCGCTAAGCACAATCAGGCCCGCGCGGACGCGACGGCGAGCTTTCGCTCGCTGACCCCATCCGCAGCGGCATGGCACGGTTAGGCGCCGTTTGAGGCGGTACCAACATCAGAGGTCGGGACCGTTCCCGACCTAAACGGAAGGAAGGAATCACATGAAAGAGCCTCGTGAACTGTTCATGCATGAGCTTGGAGACATTCTGTACGCTGAGCGGACGCTGGTGAAGACGCTGCCGAAGCTCGCCGAGGAAGCAACTGACAAGAGCCTCGCGACTGCATTCAAGGATCACCTGACCGAGACGAAGCAGCACGTCGCTAACGTCGAGGCCGCGTTCGAGGCGATCGGTGAGAAGCCGAAAGCTGAGAAGTGTCCCGGTATCGAGGGTCTGAAGACCGAGCATGACGAGTTCGTCAAGGACGAGGATCCCTCTCCTGACGTCTTGGACATGTTCCTGACGGGTGCCGGCGCGCGCACCGAGCACTATGAGATCGCCGCCTACACCGGCCTTGTCACCATGGCCGACGCGCTGGGCGAGAAGGACGCCGCCAAGCTCCTGCGAACCAACCTCGAGCAGGAGACGGCAGCGCTCGACAAGCTGACCACCATCGGCCAGACGCTCAGCCGCAAGGTGCCGGCCACCGCCTAAACCCCGGCGTGCTCTGGGGCGGGTCGAGGTGACTCGTCCCAGAGCACCGGCCAGCGTTTGCGGCCGGACGGGGCGGGTAGCTTGAGTCCGTGCCGTCGGATCGCTGCATTGTGCTGGACGTCGACGGCACGCTGGTCGACTCCAACTACCTGCACGTCGTCGCGTGGCAGGGCGCCTTCGCAGACCGCGGCCATCGCGTCGCGTCGTGGGAGATCCACCGTGCCGTGGGCATGGGCGCCGACAAGCTGGTGCCCGCCCTGCTCGGAGATGCGGCTGCCGAGGAGATCGGCGCGGCGGTCACCGCCGAGCATGACACGCGTTTTCGGCGGGTGATCGCCGACGTCGAGCCGCTCCCCGGAGCACGCGACCTCCTCTCGGCTCTCAAGCGGCGCGGCCTGACCGTCGTCCTGGGCAGCTCGGCGGCCGCCGAGGAGGTCGATCACTACCTGCGTCTGCTGGACGCGACGGAGCTGGTCGACCACGTGACGACGGCCGCGGACGTCGATCGCACGAAGCCCGACCCCGACCTGATCCAAACCGCCATCGACCAGGCCGGCGTGCCGGCCGTCGCCATGATCGGGGACACAGTGTGGGATTGCCGTGCGGCGGCTGCGGTCGACCTGCGGACGCTCGCGCTGCTGTGCGGAGGGATCTCGGAAGGCGAGCTGCGAAGCGCCGGCGCACACAGCGTCCATCGGGATCCGGCGGAGCTCGTGCGACAGCTCGGGACAGCGCTGAACTAGCGGGTCGAGATGCAGCGGCGCAGGCAGGTCGCTGAACAGTGCGAGTCCGGCGCCCAGCGCCGACGCCGCGCGATCGTCGTCTCCGCCCCGTCGGCGCGCCTCAGGGTCTTTGGGAACACGACCTCCGGTGACGCCGGGACTCATCGCCGGGTCACAGACTGACCCACGACGGTGTGCGGAACGTGGTCTCGGCGTAGAGCGCTGGGGCGAGCACACGGCTCCGGCCGTCCTGTACCTGCAGCACCAGGTGGGCCTGGCCCAGCGACGGGTCGCGCGTCGTGTCCGGATACGACAGTGCGCAGTGCGAGTCGCCGTTCAGGTAATAGGCGCCGTTCACGCCGCGGTAGGGCACACGCGACAGCTCCCGGGCGACCTCCCGGAACCGGCGTGGGTTGCCGACCCGCGCCCAGGCGTCGGCCAGCAGGTAGACCTCGTCGTAGGCGATGCCGGCGTGTGAGCGGCCGGGCTCGCGTCCGAACGCCTCGCGGAAGCGCTCGGTGAACCCGCGTCCGATCGCGTCGCCGTAGCGCCGGTGACGGTCGACCAGACGACGCCCTCGGCCGCGCCGCCCGCTCGTTCGACGTACGCCGGGATCGACGGCGAGTAGACGACGTACACCAGCGCGTCGGTGGGATCTGCCGCGAACGCCGCTGGAAGCGGCGGCCTCGTCGGGCAGCCACTGCGCCAGCAGCACGGCTGCGGGGTCGGGGCGGCGGATTCGGGTCGAGCACACCGTCCCAGCTCTCCGGCCGCGCGGGGATCAGTGACGCCTCGACCTCCCATCCCGAACGTTCCGCCGCGGCGACCGTCTCGCCGTCGCCATGTGGCTCGACTGCACGCGCGGCTCGATGAATAGCAGCCGGCGGCTGACCGGGCGCCAGCCCCCACGCCTCCAGCATGTCCAGCCAGCGGACGAACCCCAGGCCGTAGACAACCTCGGTCGCGCACACCTGGAACACCGAGCCGTATCGGTCTGCTGCTCGCGCACCAGCTCGGCCAGATACTCGGACGTAAACGCGTTGAGCAGCGGGCAGCCACGGGCGCGCGGTGTCGACTGCCTCTTGCTCGGGCAGCATCCAGCCCCCGGTGATCGCGTCGACCTCCTGTCGAGCAGCGACTCGATCGCTCGGACGACGCTGTCCGGGGCAGCGGATCGACGTCGACGACGACCTGCTCGACCCGCCGGCCGGCGATGCCGCCGCGCGCGGTTGATCTCGGCGATCGCCAGCGCCGAGCCGGCAGACCATCTCGTCGCCATCGGCGGCAACGGGCCCGGTCTGGGTGTACGCCGAGCCGATCACGTACGGGCGCGTTGCGGTCGGCGGGCGGCGGGCCGTGACCGGCGCCGCGGCCACCAGCACTGCCTGAACCCGTCCGGCCGCGAGCGACAGGAGCGCACGGGCCGATCCCGGGAGCGGCAGCACCAGCAGCCCCTCGCTCCACGGCCAGCGCGGCTGATGCTCGCCCGGGTCGACTGGCCCGTCTTGGCCAGAATCCGCTCGACGTGCTTGCCGACGGTGCGGCCGCCGCAGCCGAGCAGCGGCGCCGATGTCGTTGTTCGAGAGGCCGCCGGTCATCAGCGTCACGACGTCCAGCTCGCGGGCGTCAGCCCGAACGGCCGCGGACGACTGGGTCAGCTCGAACCGTGCGCGCGGATCGCCCTCGTCGCGGATCGCCTCCACTCCAGCGCGTAGAACACTGGTCATGCGAGCGCCAGATCCCGGATGACGCGGCTGCTCGCCGCTGCGCACGAACGCTCGCGCGAAGCGCTTGAGCTCGGGCTCGCGCCTCCAGCAACGCGCGCAGGAGGCGCCATCGAGCTCGGCGACCTCGCCGTCGCATACACGATCGCTGCTCCGTAAATCAACGTATTGCGTCCATCCCGGGAAGGATGCCTATGTTAGCCATCGGCGGGGTCTACCGCCGGTGGCGGGAACCACGAAGGGAGCGAGATGACCAGGTGGCCGGGAGGCGCCCGGGGCGCGGTGGCGTTCACGTTCGACTTCGACGCCGAGGAGGTGTGGATCGGCGACGATCCGGCGAACGCCGACCGGCCGGGCGTGCTGTCGCAGGGCACGTACGGCGCAAAGGTCGGCGGTGCCGCTGATCCTCGAGATGCTCGAGCGTCACGACCTGCGGCAGACGTTCTTCGTCCCCGGCCGCGTCGCCGAGCGCTACCCGGAGCGGGTGCGGGAGATCCTGGCCGCCGGGCACGAGGTCGGCCACCACGGCTACACGCACACATCGCCGGCCAACCTCGACCCGAGGCCGAGGAGGACCGAGCTGCGTGCGCGCGCTCGAAGTGCTGCGCGGGCTCGGCGCCGACGCCGGTCGGGTACCGGTCGCCGTCGTGGGAGTTCTCGCCGGCCACGATCGAGCTGCTCGAGCAGCACGGGTTCGCGTACTCGTCCAACTACATGGACGACCTGCATCCCTACCGGCACGCCGGGCAGCGACCTGGTCGAGCTGCCGATCCAGTGGATGCTCGACGACGCGCCGCACTTCTGGTTCTCGAGCGGCATGGACTGGACGCGCACCATCCGCCGCCCCGCGCACGTGCGCGAGATCTGGACGGGCGAGCTGGACGGCATCGTGGCGCTCGGCGGCGGCTGCATCGTCACGATGCACCCGCAGATCATCGGGCGGCCGCACCGGCTGAAGTTCCTGGACGAGTTCATCGCCGACGTCAAGGCGCGCGGCGACGTCTGGGTCGCCACCTGCGCCGAGATCGCCGTCGAGCGTGGCACGTAGTGTGGACTCACGGGCCGCCGCGCGCTGGTCACCGGCGGCGGCTCGGGGATCGGAGCGGCCTCGGCGGCGCTGCTTCGCCTGCGGGGCGCCGAGCGTGCGTCACGGTCGACCTCGAGGGTGGCGACATCACGGCCGACGTGCGTGACCCGAAGCCGTGATCGAGACTGCGGTCGACTGGCCGTCGGCGCGGCTGGGCGGCCCCGCCGACGTGCTGGTGGCCGCGGCCGGCGTCTACCGCGTGCAGCCGTTGGTCGAGCTCGACGCCGACGGCTGGGACGACGTCCTGCACATCAACCTGCGCGGCGTGTTCCTGGCCGGGCGGGCGTTCGCCAGGCGAGCTGATCGAGGCCGGGCTGCCGGGCGCCGCGTCAACCTCGCGTCGACCGCTGCGCTTCAGGGCGGCGGCGACGAGCCCAGCGCGCACTACAACGCCAGCAAGGCGGGCGTCGTGGCGCTGACCAGGCAGATGGCGATCGAGTTCGCGCCCCACGGCATCCGCGTCAACTGCGTCTGCCCGGGCGTGATCGACACGCCGATGCTGCGGGTGATGGACGACGCCGAGGCGGGGGGCGCCTGGGTGCGCGAGGCGGTGCCGTTGGCCCGGCTGGGAACGGCAGCGGAGGTGGCGAGCGTGATCGCCTTTCTGCTCTCCGACGACGCGTCCTACGTGACCGGCGCGGCGCTGCCGATCGACGGCGGCCTCACCGCCTGATCGCGCTCAGCCGGTGTCCTCGGCCACCCAGGCCGAGATCCGGCTGTTCCAGCGGGCGAGCAGCCCGATCAGGCCGCCCGGGATGAACACCACGATCACCAGCAGGACGGCGCCGAGGATGGTCAGCTGCCAGCCCGGGTAGTCGATCAGGACCGTCTGGATCGCCGTGACGACGGCGGTGCCGACCAGCGGGCCGGTGACGGTGCCGAGGCCGCCGATGACGAGCATCGTGACGTCGATCGACATCGGGGTCAGCCCCATCTGGCTGGTGGTGAACGACTGCTCGAACGACAGATAGAGCGCGCCTGCGATGCCGGCCAGGAACCCCGGACAGGCCGAACGCCACCACCCGGGTGACCCGCGGGTTGACGCCGCGGGCGGCGGCGTATGCCGGCGCGTCGCGCAGCGAGCGCAGCGAGATGCCGAGATGCGACTGGCGCAGCCAGGCGACGGCGAAGCACGCGGCCAGCGCCACGGCGCCGCACGTCCAGTAGTAGTTGCGCAGGTACGCCTCCTGGTCGAGCGTCGAGAACAGCGGCGGCACGGTCGGGTAGCCGAACGAGCCGCCGGTCAGCCCGCGCGGGTCGTTGACCGCCACGTACTGGACGACCTGCGCGAACGAGAAGGTCAGCAGCGACGTGTAGATGCCGAACAGGCGCAGCGTGGGGAAGGCCAGCAGGACGGAGACGATGGCCGAGCAGACGCCGCCGGCCAGGATCGCCAGCCACAGCGGCAGCCATGTCTGGTGCAGCATCAGCCAGCCCGACCCGTAGGCGCCCAGCGCGTAGATCGCCAGCTGGCCGAAGTTCCAGACGCCGGCCATGCCCAGGATGAAGTTCCAGGAGATGTTCAGGATGAGGACGATCTCGGCGGTGACGATGATCGTCATGTAGTACGGGTCGGTGTAGACCAGCGGGAAGATCGCGGCGATCACGACGGCGACGCCGATGGCGGCCCAGCGCATCGCCGACAGCGAGGACAGCGCCCCGGTCACAGCCGCGTCTCGCTCGGCGTGCCACGCAGCCCGTAGGGCCGGACGACGAGGATCAGCAGGATGGCGCCGTAGAGGATCGGCAGCGTCCAGGTTGTGCCGATCTTGACCTCGCAGAACGCCTGCATCAGGCCGACCAGGTAGGCGGCGTAGAGGGTGCCCGACAGGCTGCCGAGGCCGCCGAGGACGACGACGATCAGCGCCAGCAGCAGCGGCAGGTCGCCGGCCGTCGGCGAGGCGAAGTACAGGGCGCCGAGGAACACGCCGCCGACCCCGGCGAGCGCCGACGCGAGGCCCATCGTCAGCGGGTAGAGCCGGGTCACGGGCACGCCCAGCGAGCGTGCGGCGTCGAGGTCCTGCGCCACGGCGCGGATCGCGAACCCCCACCGCGTGCGCGCCAGGAACAGGCCGAGGGCGCCCATCAGCGCGACCGACAGCACGGCCATCGTCAGCTCGTGGTAGGTGATCGACACCCCGTTGTAGAGCTCGAGGTTGCCGTGACGATCGGCGGGACGTTCTTCTGGAACGGGCCGTAGAGCTGCAGCGCGACGTTGGTCAGCAGGATGGCCACGGCGAACGTGGTGATGAAGGTGACCATCTCGAAGTCGACGTCGTTGCGCCGGCCGAGCAGCGGCTGCACCGACACCAGCTCGGTGGCCGTGCCGAAGATGAACGCGACCACGAACGCCAGCAGCAAGCGCCAGCACCGGGTTGACCCCGTGGACGGCGAGCGCCCACCAGCCGACGTAGCTGCCGATCATCACCATCGAGCCCTGCGACATGTCGAGGATCCGCAGCGTCCCGTAGATCAGCGTCATGCCGATGGCGACCAGCCCGTAGATCGAGCCGTAGACGATGCCGTTGGCTATGATGGCAACGAGGTCGGTCATCCGCCGCCCTCGACGATCGCGCCCAGGTAGGTCTCGACCACCGTGCGGTCGCTCGACACGTCCTCGAAGCTGCCGCTGCGCACGATCTTGCCCGCCTCGAGGATGTGCACGCGGTCGGCGATCCCGCCGATGTGCGTGAAGTTCTCCTCGACCAGCACGATGGTGGCGCCGACTCCGTGCTTCAGCTCGCCGGATCGCCGCGTAGACGGCGTCGATCGCACCGGCGCGAGGCCCAGGGACGGCTCGTCGATCAGCAGCATCCGGGCCGGCCGCATGATCCCGCGGCCGAGGCCGACCAGCCGCCGCTCGCCGCCGGACAGCGTGCGCGCCTTCTGCGCGCGCTTCTCCTCGACCCCGGCAGGTCTCGTAGACGCGCGCGAGCGTCGTCCGCCGCTCCCGCCAGGACCCGCGCCGGAACGCGCCCAGCAGCAGGTTCTCCTCGACCGTCATGTCGGGGAACAGGCCGTCCCCCTGCGGGATGTGGACGATCCCGCGGTTGGCCGAGACGCCTCGGCGGCCGTGCCGTCGATCCGCTCGGCCGTCGAACTCGACGGTCGCCGCCGGACGGCTTGAGCAGGCCCGCTGATCGCCCGCAGCAGCGTCGTCTTGCCGTGGCCGTTGGGGCCGATCACCACGGCGGTCTCGCCCGCGTCGACCGTCAGCGACAGCTCGCGCAGCACCATCGTCCGGCCGTAGCCGGCGGTCAGGTCCTGGACGCGAGAGCGCCGCGCTCACCCGCCGGCCTCTCGTCCCGCGCCGGCCCAGGTAGACCTCGATCACCCGCTCGTCGCGCATCATCTCGGCCGGGGTTCCGACGAACAGCTGGGCGCCGTGATGCATGACCAGCACCCGGTCGGCGAGCGCCACGAGCGCCCGCATCACGTGCTCGATGCAGACGATCGCGATCGCCGGTCCGCCGATCCGGCGAAGCAGCGCGATGGTGGCGTCGATCTCGGCGGGGTTCAGGCCGCCGAACGGCTCGTCGAGCAGCAGCACGAGCGGCTCGGTGGCGAGCGCGGTAGCGATCATCAGCCGCTTCTTGTCGAAGACCGGCAGCCGCGAGCGATGTGCGCCGCCCTGTCCTGCAGCCCGACCAACTCCAGCGCCGCCATGGCCGCGGGCGACGTCGCCGGACGCGACCGCAGGCCGCCGGTCGACCGCCCGCGCCGGAAGCTGGCAGCCAGATACGCATTCTCCAGCACCGTCAGCGTGTCCGCCGCCGCCGGCTGCTGGAACGTGCGGGCCAGCCCCAGCCGGCAGCGGTGGTGGATCTTGGTGCCGCGGATCGGCCGGCCCTCGAGCTCGATCTCGCCGGAGCTGGCGATCGTGTGCCCGGTGATCGTGTCGAACAGCGTCGTCTTGCCCGCCCCGTTCGGGCCGGCGATCCCGAGCACCTCTCCCGCGGCCACCGAGAACGACAGGCCGTCGACCGCGCGCAGCCCGCCGTACAGCTTGGTGACGTCGCGCACCTCGAGCACGGTCGCCGCGGGTGGGTGTCGGTCTGGATCACTGCAGCCAGGACGGGACCTGGAACTTGCCGGTGGTGTAGGGCTCGGGGGAGATGATCTTCTGCTGACCGTCCTGGATCTGGAAGGTGAGGTGGGGCATGCCGATCGACGGGTCTGCCGTGTCGTCCGGATAGGGGATGCACGTCAGCCCGGTGCGGTTGAAGGTGTATGCGCCGCAGACACCGCGGTACGGGGTCGCCTTGATGTACGCGTTGACCTTGTCGAAGTCGTACGGGTCGCCGGCCACGCCGACCGCCTGCGCCCAGATGTGCATCAGGTCGTACTGGTCGCCGGCGTTCGAGAAGCCGGGCCGTCGCCGTAGCGCTGCGTGAAGTTGTCGATGAACGGCTGCGCGACGGGGTCGTTCTGCAGGATGCCGACGACCGTCGACCAGATCACGCCGTTGGCGGCGTCGCCCGCCAGCTGCAGGTACTGGGGGATCGACGGCGCGTACTGCTGGTAGACCAGCGACTTGGTCGGCGACTGCGCGAACTGCTTGATGAATGCCGCCTCGTCGCCGGCCGCGTAGTCCGAGAACACGATCACGTCGGGATTGGCCTGGCGGATGTTGACCAGGGTGCCGCCCCAGTTCGCCTGCGGCACGGTGAACTTCTCGAAGCCGACGACATCCCAGCCTTCGTCCGTGATCGACTTCTGGAAGCTCTGGGCGATGTTCAGGCTGTACGGGTCGTTCGACGTGACGACGTAGGCGGTCTTGTCCCGGGGCTTGAAGTCGCCGGAGGCGATCAGCGCGTTGACGACCGCCACGATGCCCGCCCCGTAGGACAGCTCGCTGGGATCGCCCTGGAAGATGTTGGTCGCCTTGTGCTCGGCCACCCAGTCGACGTTGCCGTGCCACGTGTTCACGTGGAAGGCGGGCACCTTCTGGTTGGCGATGATCGGGAACTCGACGGACGTGTACGAGCAGAACGGCATGAAGATGGCCGCGACGTTCTGCGACACCAGGTTCTGCATGACCGTCTTCATCACGTCCGGCGACTGGTCCTTGGTGTCGAGCTTGACCAGCTCGATCTTGCTGCCGCCGATACCGCCGGCATCGTTGATCTCGCGACACGGCCATCTCCTGGCCGCGCAGCATCTGCTCGCCGTCGCCGGCGAACGGGCCGGTGATCGGGATCGCCGCGCCGACCTTGATCGTGCCGCGCCGCCGCCTCCTGAGTTGCCGCTGCCGCCGCTGCTCGACTCCGACGAGGACGAGCCCGAGTGGCCGATGGCGTAGCCGATGCCGCCGCCGACGATCAGGCCGCCTGCGGCCGCGCCGACCGCGCCCTGCAGGAAACCCTTGCGGCTGACGCTGCCTCCGCTGCCGCCGTCGGACGGCGGCGGGCCGGTGGCGGCCGGCGGTGCGGCGGGCGGTGGGGCTGCGGGCGGCTCGCCGCCCGCGCTGCCCGGAGTCTCGCTCGGGCCTGCGCTGCCGGGGGGCTCGCTGGGTCCGGCGCTGCCGGGGGTGTCGCTCTCGCTCATGGCTCCTCCTTGCTGAGACGTGTGTCCTCGAGGCCCGCCGCACCGGGCGGCGTGCCGAACCCTCCACCACCGGCGCCGACCAGTGACAGCACGTCGCCGCGATGCAGAAAGACGTAGCCCTTGCCCGGTACGGGGACGTGGTCATCGGTGCCCGCCCGGCGCACCGTCGCCTGCCCGGGCGCACCGGCGCCGCCGCCCTCGCGGCCGCGGGCGCCGAACGCCGGATCGTCTGCTCGACGTAGTACATGCCGTCCGACGGTCGGCCAGCAGGCGGTAGTCGCGCGCGGATCCCCATGCCCGCCGCGCATCCGGCCCTGGCCGCCCGAGCCATCGACCAGCTCGGTGCGCTCGATCCGCCACGGGTACTCCAGCTCGGCGATCTCGGCCGGCAGGATCGCGCAGTTCGAGCAGTAGGGGTCGATGCCGTCGTCGCCGGGAGCGTCGCGGCGGGCGCCTCCGCCGCCGCCCAGGATGTCGGCGAGCAGCGTCAGCCGGCCCGAGCGGGGGTCGACGGCCTGGAAGACCAGCGCGGGGAACGACACCTGGCTGGCGGCGACCGAGCGCTCCGGCAGCAGCTCGCAGAGCCCCTCGATCAGCACGTCGGTCAGCCGCTGGACGGCCAAATGGCGTGCGCTCAGCGCCGTCGGGAAGGTCGGGTTGAACATGCCGCCCTCGGGGGCGATCACCCGCACCCGGCTGGTCAGCCCGGCGTTCTGGGGGACGGTCGGGCCGAGGAAAGCGCGGACGGCGAAGTAGGTGCCGGCGTGCGTGCTGGCGATCGGCACGTTCATGCCCGACGGCACCTGCGCCGAGCTGCCCGTCAGGTCGACCACCAGGGTGCCGTCGTCCACCGAGACGACGGCGTGCACACGAAGCGGCGGCGTGTCCTCGAAGCCGCCGTCGTCCATGAACCCCTCGACCGTCGACCGCGCGGTCGGGCCATCCCCGGAACGCGGCCTCGCGCGCGCCGCGGCGGTCGTCTCCAGCAGCGTCTCCATGGCCGTCGCCACCGTGGCCGTGCCGTGGGCGTCCACGAGCTCGTCGACGCGCGTCGTGCCCCGGCGGCAGGCCGCCAGCTGCGCGTCGAGGTCGCCCAGCGTCGAGGCCGGATCGCGGACGTTGGCGGCGATCAGCTCGTACAGCGCGCGGATGCGGGTGCCGCCCTCGACCAGCCGCAGCGCCGAGAAGATCAGCCCCTCCTGGAAGAGCTCCGTGCACTGGGCGCTCTCGGTGCCCGGGAACCGCCCGCCGATGTCGATGTGGTGGGCGATCGACCCGGCCCAGGCGATCAGCGCACCGTCACGGAAGAGCGGCGTGAAGACCTGCAGGTCGGGCGTGTGGGTGCCGCCCATGTACGGGTGGTTTGTGAGGAATGCGTCGCCGGGATTGACGTCGTCGCCCCACTTCGTCGAGCACGGACTCCAGCGCGAACTGCATCAGCCCGAGCTGCGCAGGGATCTGCTCGGAGTTCGCGACCATCCGCCCGTCGGCGGTGAACAGGCCGCAGTTGAAGTCGAGCATCTCGCGGATGATCGGCGAGTACGACGAGCGGTACTCGACCACCGCCATCTCCTCGGCGATGTGGTGGAACGCGCTGGCCAGGATCTCCTGCGTGATCGGGTCGATCGACGTTGTTGCCACTACGCCTCCTCCCGTTCCAGCACGAGCGTCGCGCCGGCGCCGACCCGGCCGTGCCAGCCCGCCGGGACGACGATGGTGGCGTCCTCCTGCTCGACGATCGTCTCCGGCGCGATCTCCGCGTCCGGCCGCAGGGACGCGCGATGGACGAGCGCCCAGCGACAGGCGCCGCCCCCGGCGTAGACCTCGCGCCCGGCGACTGCGCCGTTCGGCGCCGCTGGCGGTCTCGGGCGTCGTTCCAGTCGATCGACTGGATGCGGCCCTGGGCGCGCGCACGCGCAGGGTGACGATCTCCGTGTCGGTCACCTCGGGCGTGTAGTCGTAGAGCCGGCGGTGCTCGTCCTCGAACGCGGGCCACCGCCTCGGCGATCGTCTCGGCGGACACCGGCCGCCCGGCGAAGGGCACGGTCAGGTTGTAGGCCTGGCCCCGGTAGCGCATGTCCAGCTCGATCGGTCGAGCTCGACCGCCGTGGCTGACCGCGTCCGAGGTGCTGAGCAGCTCCGCGGGCCTCCGGCCTCCAGCCGCTCGAGCTCGGCGTCCGAGCTGCGCGCGGGGTGATGTCGGCCGTCGGCCGCAGCCAGCTGCGGCGCAGGTCGTGGCGGATGTCGGTGGCCAGCAGGCCGAGCGCCGCGGCCACGCCCGGGTAGCGCGGGCACGACCACGCGGGGGATGCCGAGCTCGTCGGCCAGCGCGCAGGCATGCATCGGCCCGGCGCCGCCGATCGCCACCAGCGCGAAGCGGCGCGGGTCGTGTCCGCGGGCGACCGTCATCACGCCGCAGGGCGTTGGCCATGTTGGCGTTGGCGATGCGCAGGATCGCCTCGGCGGCGGCCTCGGACGCCAGGCCGAGCGGTTCTCCGACCGGCGACATCGCGGCGGCGCGCGCGCCAGCTCGCGGTCGAGCGGCACGCCGCCTGCGAGGCTGCGCTCGCTGGCCGAGAGCGTTCCGAGCACGACGTGGGCGTCGGTCACGGTCGCCTCCGTGCCGCCGCGGCCGTAGGCGGCCGGGCCGGGGTCGGCGCCGGCGCTGGCCGGGCCGACCGTGAGCGAGCCGAACTCGTCGACGCGGGCGATCGAGCCGCCGCCCGCGCCGATGCAGAGGACGTCGATCTGCGGCAGGTTGATCGGCATGCCGGCGGCCTCGCCAGAGAACCGCACCTGCGGCGTCGGCGCCGATCACCAGGCCGATGTCGGCGGTGGTGCCGCCCATGTCGAAGGTCAGCGCGTCGCGCTCGCCGACCAGCGCGGCCAGCCGCGCCGCCGCCGATGACCCCGGCCGCCGGGCCGGAGGCGGAGAGCGCGATCGGCAGCTCGCGGGCACGCTCGGCAGGCGCCACGCCGCCGTTGGTCTGCATCAGGTGCAGCGGCACGGACACGCCCTCGCGCGGCGACCTCGCCGTCGAGCGCCGCCGATGTAGGCGCCCATCAGCGGCAGCAGCGATGCGTTCAGCGCCGTCGTCGACGCCCGCACGTACTCGCGGAACTCCGGCACCACGTGGCAGGAGAGCGACACGGCGACGCCGGGCAGCTCCTCGGCAAGCAGCTCGCCGACGCGCCGCTCGTGGGCCGGGTTGAGGAACGAGAACAGGAGCATCACGGCGACGGCCTCGACGTCCGCGTCGCGGAGCTCGGCGGCCGCCGCTGCGCGCACGCGACTGCTCGTCGAGCGGCTCGAGCACCTCGCCGCCCTGCGCGTCCAGCCGGCCGCGCCACCTCGAGGCACAGCTCGCGCGGCACGATCGGCTCCGGCTCCGGCGACCACAGGTCGTAGACGTTCGCGCGCATCTGCGTGCCGATGGCCAGCACGTCACGGAAGCCGCGCGTTGGTGATCAGCGCCGTCCGCGCCAGCCGGCGCTGCACGATCGCGTTGGTCGCAACGGTCGAGCCGTGTGCGAGGTAGCCGACGTCGCCGCGCCTGCGGCGCCGGCCGCGCTCCAGCAGCTGCGCCAGCCCGTCCATGAACCCGCGCCTCGATCCGCTCGGGCGTCGAGCGCACCTTGGCGATCCGCATCCCGCCGTCCGCCGCCGACGATCACGGCGTCGGTGAAGGTGCCGCCGACGTCGATTCCGATCCGGCTGGACTGGTGCTCGCTCACGCGGGGATGCTACGAACTCGGCAGGCGGCGAATCAATCCGTCGATCGACGTACTACGCCGAGGTCCGGTCACGCCCGAACGGGTCGCCGCGCAGTGACTCGGTGTGGGCAGCGCAGACCCAGCGGTCGTCGCGCCGCACCCAGGTCGACGTGTCCGCTGCGTCAAAGCCGACCGACTGGCCGTCAACCGTCAGCTCCTCGTGCACGGTGTAGGCGACCACGGCCGTGTCGGCTCCCAGCATCCGCACCTGCACGTCGTCCCCGATCTCGAACCGCTCGATCGTCCAGGTCGCCTGCTGCATCATCGCCGAGTACGTGGCGTGGCTGATCAGCCCGAGGCCCTGGGCGCCGGTGACCAGGCAGGGGTCGTCGGTCAGCTCCAGCGCGGCATCGACGTCCCCGTCCTTCAGCGCCTGCCAGTAGCGTCGTTCGAGTCCGACGAGCTCCTGCTCCGTTGTCGTACTTGTCATCGTGTTCCTCCTTGCGCTCGCAGCGCGTCGATCGACGCCGTCGGAACGATCCCGTCCGCCCGCCGTGCCAGGCCGGCGTCGAGGGTGACGAACGCGTCGCCCTGCAGCCTGGTCAGTGCGAGGTACTCGGCGTCGTAGGTCTCGGCCCAGCCCTCGCTCTCCGCGATCTCCCAGGCGTTGCGGCGCAGGACTGCGTCGCCCAGCAGCCGGATCTTGATCGCCCACGCGCGCGTCAGCAGGTCAAACGCCTCGTCGGCCGGGAGCTCGCCGCGGTGCACCGCCTGATGCAGGTCGGACAGCATCTGCGAGCGCAACAGCGTCGGTGCGAGCAGCTCGTGCCCGGCCGG
Organism: uncultured Actinomycetes bacterium; assembly: GCA_963809205.1. Classification (GTDB taxonomy): domain Bacteria; phylum Actinomycetota; class Thermoleophilia; order Gaiellales; family JAICJC01; genus DATLLN01. Next base: position 519,967 of record CAWEIS010000010.1, read on the forward strand.
CACGTCGAATCCCTCACGCGCCAGCTGGAGCACGACACCGCTGTCGACGACGAACCGGGTCATCCCGTGGTCACCTTACCCGTGCCCGGTGCCGAAAACACGGGTCGGTCGCGTCGCTACTCCACCCAGGAATCGTCGACCGGCTCACCGTCGCCGGATCGGTGTGGGCCGAACGCGAGCAGCTCGAGGCCGTCCGGGCCGGCCTCGAACGCGCGCACCACGCCGGGCGCGACGCGGATCGCGTCCAGCCGCCTCACCGGCAGCACCTCGTCATCCAGCTTGATCAGGCCGTCGCCGGCCAGGATCACGTACACCTCCTCGGCCTCCGTATGCCGGTGGGCGAACGGCGACCGGCGGCCGGGGTGGATGCGGAACAGGCTGACGCCGGTCTGCTCGGCGCCCAGCGCCGTCCGCGCGACGCGCGCCTCCCACCGGTGCCCGAACCCGTTGGCGACGGCCGCATCCTCGACCTCGCCGAGGTTCAGATGGGTGTACGCGCCCTGGGCCATGATCACCGCCCCGCCGGCCCGCCGACCACTGGGTGCGCCTCTGCGACGATGTCCGCGTCAGGCGGCACCATCACCCGCCGATCAGGAACTTCGGCACTCCGCGGATCCGGGCCCGCCCGTACATCGACTCGCAGCGCTGCTCGAGGTAGCGCAGATGGCGATCCATCACCTCCTCGACCACGTCCGGATCACCGCGCATCACCGCCTCCAGCGTTTCCTCGTGCAGCTGGATGCTCTCCTCGGTGGCCGCCGAGTCCTCGTCGTGGCTGAGCACGGCGTACAGCGGGCCGGACAAAGAGCGGTAGATCGAGCGCATCGACGACTCCAGCTCAGGGTTGCGGGCGGCGCGCCACAACAGGCGGTGGAACAGCACGTTGCCCTGCGTGATCTGCCACCAGTTAGACTGGTTGGCGCGCTGCAGGCCGATCGTCTCGCGGATCGCGTCGAAGTCCTGGGTGGTGCCGCGCAGCGCCGCCAGCTGGGCGACCCGCGGCTCGATCACGCGGCGTGCCTCCGAGCGCCTCGAACACCTTCTCGGCGTCGGGCGGCTCGTGGTCGCCGACCAGCGACTCGGGCATCCAGATCGATGCCACGCGTGTCCCGCCGCTGCCTCCCGCCTCGACCGCCAGCACGCCGGCGTCCTGCAGCGTCTCGATCGCCTCGCGGATGGTGTGGCGGCTGACGCCCATCGCCGTCGCCAGCCGCCGCTCGCCGGGCAGCACCTCCTGGTCGCGCAGCCGGCCCGCCTGGATCAGGTCGACGATCTGCTCGACGACCGCGTCCACGGCGCGATCCGGCTTGACCGCACGGAAGAGGTCGATCTGCGCTCGCTGGGTGTGGACGGTGGCCATGTGTTATGCCCGAAAACGGGCCATCAGCGGCTCGCTTGCATACCGCAGGTGGTCTGTGTATCGTACCGCTCGCTCGAGCGGCATCCAAACCGGAGTTCGATGAACGCGCTGGTAAAACTCCACGCCGAGCCGGGGCTGTGGCTGGAAGATGTGCCTGAGCCCGAGTGCGGCATCAACGACGTGCTGATCCGCGTCCTGCGCACCGGCATCTGCGGCACCGACCTCCACATCTACAACTGGGACGCCTGGGCGCAGAAGACGATCCCGGTGCCGATGGTCGATCGGCCACGAGTTCGTCGGCGAGGTCGTCGAGGTCGGCTCCAACGTCCCCGACTTCCACCCCGGCGAGATCTGTCAGCGGCGAGGGCCACGTCGTCTGCGGCCGCTGCCGCAACTGCCTGGCCGGCCGCCGGCACCTGTGCGCGGACACCAAGGGCGTCGGCGTCAACCGGCCGGGCGCGTTCGCCGAGTACATCGCCCTGCCGATGACCAACGTCTGGCATCACCACGACGGGCATCGACCTCGACGTCGCCGTCGATCTTCGACCCGTTCGGCAACGCGGTGCACACGGCGCTGTCGTTCCCCGTGCTGGGCGAGGACGTGCTGATCACCGGCGCCGGGCCGATCGGCATCATGGCCGCCGCGGTCGTCCGCCACGCCGGCGCGCGGCTACGTCGTCGTCACCGACGTCAACCCGTACCGGCTGGACCTGGCCGAGCAGATGGGCGCGACCCTCGCGGTCGACCCGCGCGAGACGACGCTGAGCCGACGTCCAGAAGCGAGCTCGGCATGACAGAAGGGCTTCGACGTCGGCCTGGAGATGTCGGGCAACCCTGCGGCGCTTCCGCGACATGCTCGCGAACATGGGCCACGGCGGCAAGATCGCCATGCTCGGCATCCCGACCGGCGAGATCGCCATCGACTGGAACACGGTGATCTTCAACATGCTGACGATCAAGGGCATCTACGGCCGCGAGATGTACGAGACCTGGTACAAGATGACCGTGATGCTGCAGTCGGGGCTGGACATCAGCCCGGTGATCACGCACCGGCTTCCTTACGGCGACTTCGAGAAGGGCTTCGACGTCGCCGCCTCCGGCTCCGCCGGAAAGGTCATCCTCGACTGGTCAACGGCGGCCTAGCGGCCGCCCAGACGCGAAAGGGCAGTGATGGCAGCAGACAGCGAACATCCACAACCGGCCTCGGAGCATCTGTTCCTCAGGAATGCGACCGGGCTCGTCCGCGAGGTGCGGCCGTTGTCCTCGCTGGTCATCAACTACATCGTTGGCAGCCCGGTGCAGGTGCTGGGCGCCGGCCTGTTCTTCGCCCTCAGCCTCTACCCGGGCGGCAACTTCTTCCTCGGCCTGCTGATCATCACGCCGATGATGCTGGCCTACTCGTACACCTTCGGCCTGATGACGGCCGCCATCCCGCGGTCGGGCGGCGACTACACGATCGTCAGTCGTGTGATCCATCCGACGATCGGCATCGTGTCTTCGGTGTTCATGCTCCTCGCCCAGTTCCTGTCGGTTGCCTTCTTCGGCATCGCCTGTGTGACCACGGGCATCATCCCCGGCCTGATGGCTGTCGGGTTGATCGGCGGGAATCAGACCTACATCGACTGGGCCAACGATATCGCCGCCTCGAAGGGCTGGCAGTTCGCGCTGGGCAGCCTGGTGATCGTGATCGCCAGCCTGATGTTTCTCGGCGGTTGGCGTTGGACGCTGCGGATGCAGAACGCGATCTTCCTGTTCACGTTGGCCGGTATCGTCGTCGCCACGCTGATCGCGCTCTTCACGTCGCGGTCGGGCTTCATCTCCGACTTCAACTCGTTCGCGCAGCCGACAACCGGCAGTAGCGACTCGTTCCACGACGTCATCTCGACGGCCCAGAAGGCGGGCGTCGACACCAGTCCCGGGTTCTCGCTCTCCAACACCTGGCCGGTGGTCGGCGTGCTCGCCGGGTTCTCGATCTACACGTACTTCTCGTCGTTCATCGGCGGTGAGCTGCGTTCGGCGCGGTCGTTGGGAACGGCGAACCGGATGGCCTTTGCCGGCATCCTCAACATCGTCGGCGTGGTCGTGTGCGTGATCGTCTTCCTGCACACGATGGGCACGGCGTTCGTCACCGCGGGGTTCGGCGGCGGGATGCCGGCCGAGCTGGTGGCGCCCTACTACTTCTTCATCGCGCCGATGATCGTCGACTCGAGCTGGCTGGCAGCGATCCTGGCGCTCAGCTACTGCCTGTACTGGCCGCTGATCACCTACATGGTGTTCCTGCAGCCGACCCGAATGCTGTTCGCCTACGCGTTCGACGGCCTGCTGCCCTCCGGCGTCGCCTACACGTCGGCGCGTGGGCACGTGCCGTACGTCGCCGTGCTGGTGTCGGCGATCGGCTCATTGCTGACGCTGTGGTGGTCCGTCTACAACGCCGGCGACAACTTCTTCCGGATCCTGGTCTACGCGATCCTCGTCCAGCTGATCTCGATGGCGCTGGTCGGCCTGGCCGCCGTGGTCTTCCCGTGGCGGCGGCCGGAGATGTACCAGGCGTCGGTGACCACACGAACGTTTCTGGGCGTGCCGCTGGTTGTGATCGCGGGACTCGGCTCCATCATCTCGACCGTGATCCTCTGGATCATCTACTGGCAGTACCCGGCGCTCGGGCTGACGGACAAGAAGGGCTTGTTCATCTGGATCGCCGCGACGGTGGTGTTCTGCCTCGTCTACTACTACGGCGCCCGGGCATTCCAGCGCGGTCGCGGGAAGGATCTCGACTACGTGTTCCACGAGATCCCGCCGGAGTAGCGGCGGGTGCGGCGGCGGAAGAGAGGTGTCGGCTGATGGCGTTGCGCGCCGACCTCCCGGCATACGCGGACACCGTCGTGATCGGGGCAGGCACCGCCGGCGCAGCGCTGGCGGGCAGGCTCGCCGAGCGCTCCGACCAGACAGTGCTGGTGCTCGAGGCGGGGCCGGACTACGGCCCGTTCGACCGCGACGCATGGCCGGCTGACCTGCTCGACTCCCGGGCGCTGCCGGCCTCCCACCAGTGGGGGTACGACAGTGCTTCGACCTACCCCGACCGCGTGCTGCCCTTCGACCGGGCGCGGGTGATCGGCGGCTGCTCCAGCCACAACGGCTGTGCCGCGATCGTCGGCTCGCCGCTCGACTACGACGCCTGGGAGTGCGCCGGCTGCACGGGCTGGGGCACGGACCGCCTGAAGCCGCTGTTCGCCTCGGCCATCGACAGGCTGCGCGTTCGCCGGCCGGGCAACGACGAGGCGACGCCCTTTCAGCGGTCGTTCCTGGAGGCCGCCCCGGCGATCGGCGTCCCCTGCGTTCAGGATCTGAACGAGTGGGAGGAGGAAGTCGGCATCGCGATGTCGCCGGTCAACGTGGTTGACGGTGTGCGATGGAACGCGGCGTTCGCGTACCTCGACCCCGTGCGGAGCCGACCGGGCCTGACGATCGCCGGCGATGCGATGGTCAACCGGCTGGTGGTGGACGGCGGGCGGGTGACCGCGGTCGAGGTCGTTCGCGAAGGGCGGCTGGAACGGGTGGAGTGCGGCCGCGCGGTGCTGACCGCCGGCGCCTACGGCTCGCCGGTCGTGCTCGAGCGCTCGGGCATCGGTCGACCCCGCGGTGCTCGGGCGGTTCGGCATCGACGTCCGGGTGGCGCTGTCCGGCGTCGGCCGCAATCTGCATGACCACCCCGCGGTGCGCCTGGGCTTCGCCGGCGGCGACAACGCCGTCGCCGAGATGCAGGCGTTCGCCCGCGACAGGTGGCTTCCCGAGGAGCAGACGATCGCCAAGCTCAAGTCGCAGCACTGCGGCGAGGGCTTCGACCTGCACATGTACCCCGTCGGAGGCCCCGACGGCGACGAGTGGCGCTGGGACGTGCCGGTCGCGTGCATGACGCCACGCTCGCGCGGCGAGATCCACCTGACGGGGACCGATCCCGACGCGATCCCGACGATCGATCACGCCTTCCTGGCCGACGTCGACGCCTACGACGCGATGATCCTGGCCGACGGCGTGCGGATCCTGCGCGAGCTGGCTGCGATCGAGCCGTTGCGTACCTTCCTCGCCGAGGAGCTCGACGCCTGGGCGCCGGACGAGCTGGTGCGCCGCCGGGTCGAGCACTACTACCACCCGGTCGGCAGCTGCAAGATGGCGCCGGAGTCCGACCCGGATGCCGTGGTCGATCCGGCCGGCCGCGTGCACGGCCTTGAGAACGCGTACGTCGCGGACTGCGCGATCTGCCCGGTCATCCCGCGGGCCAACACCAACCTACCGGCGGCGGTGATCGGCCTGCGGATCGCGGAGCTGCTGCTCGAGGACGGCGTGTGAGCGAGACCGCCGATGTCACGATCATCGGCGCCGGCGTGATCGGGGCGGCGATCGCGTACGAGCTGGCCAAGCGAGGCCACCGGACGCTCAGCATCGATGCGCTGTCCGGGCCGAGCGCCGGACCGACGTCCAACTCCTGCGCGATCGTCCGCTCCCACTACTCGACCCTGAACGGCGTTGCGATGGCGTACGAGGGCTTCTCCTACTGGGAGCGGTGGGAGGACTACCTGGGCGTCCGCGACGAGGCGGGGATGGCGGTCTACCGGCAGTGCGGCACGGCGGCCATGAAGAACCGTTCCGGCCATCACCTCAAGTACCTGCCGCTGTACCGAGAGCTGGGCGTCGAGTTCGAGGAATGGGACGCCGCCGAGCTGCGACGGCACGCGCCCGGCCTGGATGTGCGTGAGTTCTGGCCGCCCCGCCGACCCGAGGATCCCGACTTCTGGCACGAGCCCGACCACGAGCTGGAGGGCGCCGTGTATACGCCCGGCTCCGGCTACGTCAACGATCCCCAGCTGGCGGGACACAATGTCGCCGCCGCGGCGACGGCGTACGGGGCGCGCTTCCGCTACGGCGAGCGCGTGACGGCGGTGCTGCGGGACGGCGGCCGGACGGCCGGCGTCGAGCTGGCGTCAGGCGAGCGGATCGCCAGCCCGATCGTGATCAACGTCGCCGGCCCGCACAGCGCGGTGGTCAACCGGATGGCCGGCGTCGAGGGGTCAATGAAGCGGCGCACCCGACCGCTGCGCCACGAGGTGCACCACGTGCCGGCGCCGGTCGGCTGGGCACCCAACGGTGGTCTGCACATCTCGGATGGCGACACGGGGATCTACTTCCGCCCCGACGTGGGCAACACGTTTCTGGTCGGCTCCGAGGATCCGGCCTGCGACCCCCACCAGTGGGTGGACGATCCCGACGTGTTCGACCGCACCGTGACGCGCGACCAGTGGGAGGCGCAGGTGTACCGCCTGGCTCGCCGGGTGCCCAGCCTGAGCATCCCGAATTCGGTGCGCGGGTTCGCCGACCTCTACGACTGCTCCGACGACTGGATTCCGATCTACGACCGCTCGGAGCTGCCCGGCTTTTACATGGCCGTCGGCACCTCCGGCAACCAGTTCAAGAACGCCCCGGTGGTCGGCCACTGCATGGCCGAGCTGATCGAGGCGTGCGAGAACGGGTACGACCACGACGCCGACCCGATCCGTGTCCGGGCGGTGCACACGGGGTTCGACCTCGAGATGGGTATGTACTCTCGCCTGCGGGAGATCGATCCCGATTCCAGCTTCTCGGTGATGGGGTGAGGCGAATGTTCGACACGGTGAGAGACCAGCTGGCGGCGGAACTCGCTGCCGTGCGCGACGCGGGGATGGAGAAGCACGAGGCGATCCTGGAGACGCGCCAGGGGGCGCGGATCACGCTGCAGGACGGCTCGGAGCTGATCAACTTGTGCGCCAACAACTACCTCGGCCTGGCCGACCACCCGGCGATGGTCGAGGCGGCGCAGGCGGCGCTCGACGAGCTGGGGCTTCGGCCTGGCGTCGGTGCGGTTCATCTGCGGCACCCAGGAGATCCACAAGCGAGCTGGAGGCGGCGATCGCCGCGTTCCTCGGCACCGAGGACACGATCCTCTACGGCTCCTGCTTCGACGCCAACGGCGGCCTCTTCGAGACGCTGCTCGACGAGCCGAGGACGCGGTGATCTCCGACGAGCTCAACCACGCGTCGATCATCGACGGCATCCGCCTGTGCAAGGCCCAGCGGCTCCGCTACAAGCAACAGCGACATGGCCGACCTGGAGGCGCAGCTCGCAGGAGGCGTCCGGCGCGCGCCGCCGGCTGATCGCCACCGACGGCGTGTTCTCGATGGACGGCTACATCGCGCACGCTGCCGGCGATCTGCGACCTCGCCGAGCGGTACGACGCGATGGTCATGGTCGACGACTCGCACGCCGTCGGCTTCCTCGGCGCCGAGCGGCCGCGGCACGCCCGAGCAGCACCGGCGTCGGCGGCCGCGTCGACATCATCACCGGCACGCTCGGCAAGGCGCTCGGCGGCGCCAGCGGCGGCTACATCGGCGGCCGCCGCGAGGTCGTCGAGCTGCTGCGCCAGCGCTCGCGGCCCTACCTGTTCTCGAACACCGTCGCCCCGCCGATCGTCGGCGCCGCGCTGGCGGCGCTCGACCTGCTCGAGTCGTCCGGCGAGCTGCGCGAGCGGCTGCGCCGCCAACACGGCGCTGGTTCCGCGAGCGGCTGGCCGAGGTCGGCTTCGAGATGCTGCCCGGCGAGCACCCGATCGTGCCGGTGATGCTCGGCGACGCGACGCTGGCGGTGCGCTGGCCGAGGAGCTGCTGCGAGCGAGGGCGTCTACGTCGATCGGCTTCACCTACCCGGTCGTGCCGCGGGGCCAGGCGCGGATCCGCACCCAGATCTCGGCCGCCCACTCGGACGCCGACCTGGAGCAGGCGGTCGCCGCGTTCGCGGCGGTTCACGCGCGGCTCGGCGGGGGTGCTTCCGGTGCCTGACGCCGGCCGGTTCGCGGGCAAGATCGCCGTCGTCACCGGCGGCGCCCACGGCATCGGGCTGGCCACGGCGCAACGGCTGGCCGGCGAGGGCGCACGCGTGGTCGTGATCGACATGGACGAGGACGCCCTGGCGACCGCCGCCAGAATCGAGGGCATCGACTCCGCCCGCGCCGACGTCGCCACGCAGGGCGAGGTCGAATCGGCCGTCGCCGCGATCGTCGAACACCACGGGACGATCGACATCCTGCACAACAACGCGGGCCGGCTGCGGGCGGGATCGGTAACTGAGGTTGAGGTCGCCGAGTGGGACCGCACCTACGCCGTCAACGTCCGCTCGATGTTCCTGATGTGCCGCGAGGTGATCCCCGTGATGCTGCGAAACGGCGGCGGTGCGATCGTGAACACCGCCTCGACCTCGGGGCTGGTCGGCGAGGTCGGCATTCCGGCGTACAACTCGTCGAAGGGCGCAGTGATCCAGCTGACCCGGCAGCTGGCCGCCGAGTACGCCCGCCAGGGCATCCGCGTCAACTGCGTCTGCCCTGGCTGGATCCCCACCGGGTTCAACGACCCGGTGCTGGAGGGGCTGTCCGACGACGAGGTGCAGGCGATGGTCGAGGCGACAGTGCCCGCCGGACGTCAGGGCACGCCAGAGGAGATTGCAGCGGCCGTGTGCTTCCTGGCGTCACCGGATGCCTCATACGTCAGTGGCCACGCATTGGTGGTCGACGGCGGACTCACCTCGTCCCGGTAGCGCACGACCGTCGCACCCATGTAGCCGTCGGCTCGATCGGCTAAGCTGGTG
>CAWEIS010000011.1:0-155986 GCA_963809205.1 uncultured Actinomycetes bacterium
CGCCGACCCCCTGGTGCGCGCCGAGAGGTGGGGCAGCCGGCCTCTGCCTAGAGACCGGCCGCCCTGGTCGAGGTTGCGCCGGAGCTGAGCGAGCCCCCGAGCCGCGGGCGGGTGACCGGTCGGTTCGCTCGTACTCGTTGAAGACTCGGGTCGCTACCGGAGCATGTAGAGCCTGACCCCACCAGGGGTTCTCGGAGAGCCTCGCCTCGCCGGTGGTCGGCGGGGAATGCGGTGCCGAGAAGATGACGGCGAAGCTGATGCCGAGGTAGCGGCTCCGCCGCCCCCGATCTACGAGGCGACCGTTTCGCGGCGCGGGTTTACTGGTTGCGCAATCGGGTACTGCCTGCCGCGAAGCGGGAGCGACGGTTCCGTTCCCATGAGGGCACAATGAAGGTGTGGGCAGGCGCAAGAGGCGTGCGCTTGGTCGCCGACCGAGTATCGGAGGATCAAGCATGCATGCCAACGGAGGTAAGGGATTCGCGCGTCGGTTCGCTGATCGCATCGACTGTGCGCGGCGCGGTCATGCGTGGGGCACAGCCGAAGTGACATTGGGGGAGTTCTCGCTCCTTCGCGGTGAGTGCACTCGCTGCGGTGCGATTGGCCGCGTCCGTCAGGCCGAGCATCGCGACGTCGAGACGACCAGCCGGGCGGAGGTGAGCTAGAGATGCGCACGATTAGTGCGACGCCGCCCTGCTGGGAGTACCGAGCGATCTACCTGGATCGACTGGGTGCCGTTGAGGCGTTCGACGAACTTGGCGACCAGGGCTGGGAGCTGGTGTCGGTCATCGCGGAGTACGCCTACTTCAAGCGGCCGACGGGCGTCCGCTATCACCGACCGCACCATCGTTGACCGGTCGAGAGTAAGGAAGTGTTCGACGTGAGGGGCGGCGAGGGTCGCCGATGATGCGGTCGGCAACCCCCGCGCCCCCCGATCGTGCCCACCTCAAGGCGGCAGGCAACCTGCCTCCACCCCCACATCGCGCGAGCGGGGTGCGGTATTACAACAACCGCGTCCCCTGAGCGTCTGTGTGCGCGTTTCGGGCGGGCGTGCCCCTGTGCCCATCGGCGCGGCATGAGCGGACGCGCTGAGACGAGCGACGCAGGCTGACAGTCAGGGCCCACGGGCCGCTGGCTCCCCCCAGCGGCCCGTGGGCTATCCGCCGCTCCGAGTAGAGCCCGGGGGGGTCGGGACGCTCGGGGAGATGCGGCGGAATCCGAAGTGTTGTCTGGAGCGGCAAGCGACCAAGAGTGTGAACGTCTGCTGAGCGGGGCATCCTACATGTCCACAATTTGATGCGCGGGGCGCGTGCTGCTTCTCCTCCCCCGCCCCAACGGTGGAGCTCCGGCAGAGCAGCTTTGGTGTAATGCTGGCCTTCCAGCGGCCAGGTGCGGCCCCGGCGCCTAGCTCAACACCGGCGTTGCGCCCGGGGCCGGGACCCCACGTCCTCGACGGCGTCCACTGATCCCCCCCCGACCATCCTGCGCGACCGAAGCGACGACGGCGCAGCACCACCGGTCACGAGCAGCCGAGCTCGTCTCCGACCTGGTCTACGCCTTCGCCCGGATCACGAGCGGCTCGACGTGGCGGCTCGCTCGGCCCAGGGTTGTAGTGATCCACGGCCTCACGGTCGACGTCGTCGCAGCGCGCTAACCGTCCGTCGTTTGCCACGAACCGTGTCCTAGTGCCGTAACCAGCCGCATCCACAACGTACCCGAGTGCGGTGCTCGCAAATGGTGAGCGTCTCGGAATGACGCTTATTGACTCGACTGTGCTGCACGCGATCGTGACTAGATCCGTACCGACCGGCACGGCGTTGTGTGCCCCGGCCACGCGATGACCGAGCAGGTCGGTCAGCAGAGCTAGCGGGCGCCCCGACCAGGGGCACGGGTGGCCTTGTTTGGGCGCTTGTCGCTCTGTCCCGGCCACCCGCGGCGGCAGTGCGATCTGCACGGAGCTGCCTCCAGCCTAAGGCCGCCATGGCGCGGGAAAGGTTCGGCGCGAGCCGGACGTCCCTGCTTGGACGGGTCATCAAGTGCTTGGAACGGACAGCCGGCGGGATCATCCAGGTCAGAGGCTCGGCCCTTTGGGAGGGGCAGGGGATCCCGCCGGCTCAGGAGCCCCGAACTCGTCTGCGTCACCATGGGTGCGTGGGGAGCCAGGAGGCCACGACGTACCGCGAGCCGTGGTGTCCGTGTGGAGAACGCGCGGTTACAGGCTTGCTTCCACCGGGCCGCCGATGACGGGCCTGGCGACCCCCGCGCCCCCGGGTCGTGCCCTGCCTCAAGGCGGCAGCACCTGCCTACTCGGATATCCTCGAAAGGGGTACGGCGTTACACCCGTCTATCTTGGCGTCAGCAAAGGCTGGTCAGCGATGCGGAGCACCTACAGGTTCGCGCCGCCGCAAATCGCGTCCCCGCCGCACAAGTCGCCGGCCTGGACTGACTTGTAGCCTGTCGCGGGTCGAAGCGGCGGCGAGCAACGTCCACGTGAAGCCCGCCCATAGCACCAGGATGACGCATACGGTGATTGCAAGCACTAACATCATGACCAGACCTCCTGGTCTTTCTGTTGCATGGAGCCATGCGGTCATACCCAGGAGCCGTACACTCAAACCACCGGCCGGTGGACGGCCCAATCAGCGATGGGCTGTGTCAGCCCAAACCATCCCTTCGCCGCGGCCGGAACCCCGGCGGGTCATCGGTGCGTAGTTCTAGAGCATCGCGGCCGGGGCGCAAGGGCTTTACACGTTCCTAACGAGCGACGGGCCGAGCACCGTGCGGGATAGGGATATACCCGCAGGCCTGCCGGCCGCAGCGAGGTTTGTCTACAGGCGCGTGGGGGGCACCACGAGCAGGATCGCCAGACCATTTATCAGCCGACTACGCGACCGGATCCGCTGCGTCCGGAAAGGGCACGACTGGGTGGCCAGTCGACTGCGGCTCGGCGACGTAGTGCTGATGCGATCAGAGTGCGAACGCTGCGGCAAGGTGGGTCGCGTTCGAAGCGTTCGCCACCCCTCCGATCCCGCGCTGACCAGCGGCGACGCGGCCAACTCAGCTTAGTGCCAGACCGGCCCGCCGCGGCCCCTCCGTCAGCGGCGCGAACCAGGTGCCAGCCAACGTCAGGGCTGTGGGCTGGGTGGGTCGAGCGTGACTCGCAGGGTAAGACCGTGCCCACCCGTGGTGGAGAGAGCCGGCTCGGCCGTGCTCTTTGGAATTTCGGCGAGCCACCCCTGACGGCTCAACGGAGAGCCCACGACGGTGATCGGCTACGCGGTTACGCCCGCGCCGAGGTGGAGCCCCACACCCGCCGGTACGTCGAGGTTGGCCATGTTGTCCCAGACCCACCACCAGTCGCTGCGGCCAACTTTGCCCCCCTCGTTTTCGGGCCAACCATGCCGCCAACTTCCGGAACGACCTTGATCCCGCTCAGGGAGACGCCATCGACGAACAAGTGGACAAGCGGCGCAGCTATACCAACCCAGCGCGCCGCGCTCGGCACCGCCAGAATCGGGAGCACTATCTACGCCATCGGCGGTACCAATGAGTTCACTCAGTTCCTCAGCGCCAACCAGGTGCTCAAGACCAACTGAGCCATCATCCGTACCTCCCTCGGGAGCGGGAAGGCACGGGCACTACCGTCTGGCGGGGGAGCGGTGGGTCGCGAAGCGAAGCTCACCGTCGCAAGCCGCGCGCCCAGTCGATCCGGGATCGAAACCGTTGCCGGCTTTCGAGGTGTTCGGTGGCGCGGATGCAGTCGTGCCGGTGTCCGACGGCCACGGGAGTCGCCGTGGATGGCGCGGCGGTGTGGTGACGTTCGGCCCGTTTGTTCGGCACGCCTTCGGGGCACATCGGAGTTCATCGAAGGCGGAGCGTAGCCGTCGCGCGGATCGACGGCGGCCGTACCGCCTCGTCGAGAAGGCGCATTGCGAAATGGGCCCGCTTTCGAGCGAAGGGGGGGCGTGCGTATGACGGAACGTCGGTCGTCTGCGTGGGTCGGTGGCCTTTGCCCGCGGTCCTGCTCGGTGGTGGCCCGATCGCATTGTCGGTCGCTCGGAGCCTGCATCGGCTGGGTGTGCCGGTGTACGCGGCGGTTCATCGGGTCGATCCGGTGCAGCATTCGCGCGCGTGTGCGCGATTCGTCGAGCTCGGTTCCGGGAGCGGCGTCCAGGACCGCTGGCTCCAGTGGCTGCGGTCGTTCGACCAGCCGGCCGTGGTGCTTCCCTGTTGCGACGACGCACTGGAGTTGGTGGCTCGGCACCGCGACGAGTTGCGGTACCTCGGGCACACCGCGATCGAGGCGGATGACGAGGTCCTCTTGGCCATGTTGGACAAGCGCCGCACCTACGACCTCGCGCGACGCCTCGGCATGCGGACGCCGCGCACGACGGTGGTGGACAGCGAAAGCTCCGCTGAGCAGATCATCGAGCAGGTCGGGTTGCCGTGCGCACTTAAGCCCGCTCAATCCCACGTGTTCACTCGCGTCTTCCCATTCCTCACCAAAGCACTGATCGCACGCTCCCACGACGAACTGGAGGGTTGCTCGCTCGTCTAGAACCGCTCGGCATCGAGATGCTCGCGTCGGACATCGTGCCGGGCGGGGACGACCGCTTGGCGGCGTTCACGACCTACCTCGACGACGCGGGCGCGCCGCTGTTCATGTTCACCCGAGCCAAGATACGCCAGTATCCCCCGCACTTCGGGATCGGCTGCTACCAGATCACCCGATGGGATCCGTCGCTCGCCAAGGCCGGCCTCCGGTTCCTCCAGGGCGTCGGTGTTCGCGGCCTGGCCAGCGTCGAGTTCAAGCGTGACGCCCGCGACGACGAGCTAGTGCTGATCGAGTGCAACCACAGGTTCACGACCGCCACCGAGCTCTCGCGACTCGCCGGCATCGACCAGGCCCAGATCGTCTACCGCCGACTGGCACAGCCACCGGTCCAGCCACCTACATCGTTCCGGGAAGGAGTGCGGCTGTGGAATCCCGTCGAGGACACGTTGGCTTCGCTGGCCAGCGTCCGGGCAGGCGAGTTGACCCCGACGGCTTGGGTGGGCAGCCTGCTGCACCGTCAGCACCTGCCGCTGCTATCCCTCCGCGACCCCGCCCCAAGCATCGCAAGCCTGCGCGTGCTTGCCGGCAAGGCTCGGCTGCGCTTCCACGCCAGAACCCGGCGCACGCCTCCCGCCACCCACCGACCGCTGGAGGGGAACGCCGACGATGCGGGCGCGAGCAGCGCGAGACGAACGCGCCGCCGGCTGCGCAATGACGAACTGCCCGACTCGGCCGCCACCACCCAGGGGTAGGGTCCCGCCGCGACCCCGCGTTGGTCTTCTCGACCACGAAGTAGAGCCGAGTGCTGGTGACGACGATCTCCATGCTGGGGACCGCGTGGCCTGGCCGCACCGGGAACTGGGCAGCGAGCTCGCGGACGTTTCGAACTCCTGCGCAGTGCTCGGCCCGCGCCGCTCGACATGCCGTCGAATCAGGCATGTGCGACGACTTCGCGCACTTCCACACCCTCGAGCTCTACCGCGTCGATGCCCTGGACCATCGTGCGGATTCGATCGCCCGCCTGGTTCGCGGCGTCTTCCGAATCGAACACGATCATCGAAAGCCCGCCGTTGTCCTTCCACGTCCAGTAGCCAGCCCGGAATCCCGGCGCCTGAGAGACCCCGGGGACGACGTTTTCATTCAGCCCCCGCTGAGCAGATTCGCGATCCTTGATGGTGACTCTGACGACGAGGGCATGCATGTTGACCTCCTTGGCTTGGTGTGATCAACTCGGCATTCTCCCACGGAGGCTGCGCGACCGCTAGGCCCGCTCCCTAGCTTCGCCGATCTCGGCCGGATGGCGGCACCGGCGACGTTGCGCAGATCGTGGCTCAACTCGTAAGCAACGATCAGGCTTTCGCAGATGCCGTCAGGGCTGAGTCAGAAGCAAACGCAGAGCTTCGCCGAAGGCTCGACGCGCTCCGCTCCGCACTCGGCTAGACAGCGCGGTGTCCAACGATGTGGGCTTGGCACCGCGTGCGTTGCACCGCCGGCGAACGTGGGTGCGATCTTGGTTGGCGGCCCGGATTTCGCCCGCGCCGCGAGTGCTCCTAGTTCTCCGGTTCTCGCCGGTGTCTGCCGTGATCGGGTCTGTCCGGGCCGCCGCTCCGACGCGGGTTTTGAACGCTAGCCCGTGGGAACACGGAAACCGATGGGGTCGCACTGTGGATCGCCGTGACGCGCCGACCGCACCAGTGTCAACCCCGTCCGGGGGCACAAGTGCCAGTTGAGAGCCGACTGCCGGAGTGTCGGGCCTCCGCGCGCGCTTGACCGCAGGTTCGCCGTGAGCGTAAAACTCGCCAGGCGACACCGGCGTCTGGCTCCACCACCCCTGTTGTTGCTTGCGCCGGAGAACGGGCGCGCCCACGCTCCACGGCCGCGCTCGAATTTCTACTTCTACCGCTCAGAGCTCCCGGGCGGCGGCATCGGCATCATGCTGTTCTTGGGAGGGTGGCCTAGGTCGCTTGACGTGGCAGTCGAACGGCAACTATCGTCGCTCGGTGCCACGAAACGTCATCTGCATTTCGCACGATTTCGGCGCCGCCGGCGAGGAGGTCGGCAGACTCGTCGCTGAGCGGCTCGGCTATCGCTACCTTGACGGCGAGATCCTGACCCGCGCAGCGGAGAGGGGCGATCTCGACCCAGCCACCGTGGCCGACGCCGAGAAGCGCCGCTCGCTCGCCCGCCGTCTGCTCGGCGCGATGGGAGAGAGCATGGCGGTGGCACCGGAGGCGTACGCCTACATACCACAGCATGAGATCGCAGTCGGCCCGCGCGAAGATCTCGTTCGCCAACTGATCCGCGAGGCGATCGAAGAGGCGGCCGATCAGGGCGACGCGATCATCGTCGCGCATGCCGCCTCACATGCGCTCGCCGACCGGGAGAGTGTGCTTCGGGTGCTGGTCACCGGATCTCCCACCGACCGAGCCGACCGCGTGGCCCGCGAATCGGCGGTCGATCCAGACACGTCACGCCGCCAAGTAGCGGAGTCCGACCGCGCCCGGGCGGCCTACCTATCGCGGTTCTACGGCGTCGGTGATGAGCAGCCGACACAATACGATCTGGTACTGAACACGGGCGCGCTCACGCTCACGCAGGCCACAGAGATCGTCGTTAGCGCCGCCAGCGTTTGAACAGACTTCCGGGACGCGACAGCGATGCGTCGTGTCGGCGAGGGCGACTTCGCCGGCCGCCCCTGTTTGACGGTTTCCCCTTGCAGTGTAATCTTCTTGCGTGCGTCTAGGGCGGCTCCTCATAGCACTTCTGGTGCTGATTATCGCTGCGGTGGCGTCAGCGTCGACGGCCGAAAGAGCGGGAGCAGGCCCGCCGGCGGCGACCGTCTCCCTGTCCAGCGCGCCCGAGCCGGTGACGGCGGGCGAGCCGGTGCGGTACGTGACGGCTCTGTCGGACACCGGCCCGGCGACGATCACGCATGCGGCGCTCAGTCTCCCGATGCCGAGCGGGTTGACGGTCGAGTCGGCGGAGGCGAGCACGGGGTCATGCACGACAGCGTCCGACCAAGTTCACTGTACGATCGGTACGCTCGCTGCGGGCAGCGCGGCGCAGGTGACCGTGATTGCGAGAACATCGAACCCCGGCACCGTCTCGGTGACCGCGATTTGGACGGCTGTCAACGGACGCGGCGATACCCACGATTTCCCCGTCACCGTTTCCACGACGGTCGCCGCCCCGTCGGCCGATCACGTGGCCGGCTTCGTCCCCCCGGCCGGCGACACGCTGACCACCGACCCGGGCACCGGCGCGACCGCATCGAACCCGCAGGTCACGACGGCGACGATCCCGGCGACGGCCGACGGCACGCCCGCGGCCCTCTCCGAGTCGAACGCCTCGGGACCAAGCGATGGGTGCGGCCCGTCCGCGACGTGCTTCGGCCAGGTCTCCACGATCACGATCGAGCAGACGTTCTCGCCAGGCCTCCCGCTTCGCTTCGGATTCCTGCTGGATAAGTCCGAGATTCCGAAGCAAGCAAAGGTGAACACGATCCCGATGTACCACGACGGCGTGCTCGTCGCGAACTGCACGGGATCTCCCGGCGTCGCCTCGCCCGACCCCTGCGTCGTCAGCCGGACGAAGCTGGCCACGCAGGACGTCCGGATCGTCATCCTCTCCTCGACCAACGGACGCTGGCGACCGTAGCTCCCCGGTCACGCTCGGCACCCGCTACCTCAGGGGGCTGAGCGGCCTCTCTAATGCAGGCTGCTCGACCGGTGCCCGCTCGATCGGCTCGGCACTCGCCGGCCACACCAACGCGGCCTGAGCCGCCGCGGATCACGCCTGCCAACGGCGGTCAGGCGCACTAGCCCCGCGGCGCGCCGGGGTACTCCCGATCTACGGTTGTAGCTCGAAGCTGATCCTTGATCGTCGCTCCGGTCGAGTTGCGGAAGTCGACTTGGCTGCGGACGTTTGCGGACATCCGCCCCCGCCGAGTATCAGATGGGGGCTGGCATCCGTTACGCCGACCTGGCCTCATGGTCGTCGGGGGCATTAGCTAGAGCCGGCGAACCTCGGCCGGAGACCCGGGTGGTGCGAACCGCCTGGGTCTCCGGTGTGGTCAGTCGGTTAGTGGCAGGCTGTGGTGCCGGAGTCGACGATGGTGCCGTCGGTGGCCACCATCTTGTAGTCGTAGCTCTGTGGGTGAAGCGTCAGTCGGAGCACGCCGAAGTGGCGGCCCGGATCGGTCTTTTCGACCATCGCAAATTGGTTGCTGATGACGCCGATGTTCTCGCCGCCGGTGCCGACGATGAACTGGCGGATGCCGTGGGCCTGGTCGATCGTGCCGCCCGTGGTCATCGGCGCGAACCGGGCGTAGGCGTGCTTGTGCCCGTTCAGGATGACCTCTGCTCCCTCGGCCTCCAACTGCTTCCACATTGCCCCCATCGAGCCGACCGGACCGTTCACCTTCCCGGTGAAGCGCGGATGATGCCAGTAGGCGAGCGTGCAGGGGGCGTTGGACGCCGCCAGGTCGCTGGTCAGCCAGGTCACCTGCGCACCAGTCGCCTTACACGACACGAACTTGCAGTTGCTGTTCAACACCACCATGTGCCAGCTGCCGATGTCCCAGCTGTAGTAACCGCCCGGCGCACCCACGTTGACGCTCGGCGAATCGGCGAAGTACTGGAAGTAGCCGTTACCCCCGCCCGGGCACGCAAACCCAAACGGGTCTGTGCCGGTGTTGTACTCGTGATTTCCTAGTGCCGGCCGAGTGATCGTCTTGGCGCGGCCCCACGAGGGCGCGTACGAGCCAAGGAAGTCGTCGTAGCGGGCGCAGTCGTACTGCAAATCACCCAACGCCAGCACCCGATCAACCGTCGAGTCGCCGACGAAGATGTCACTGGTCGCTCGCTGCCGGCAAGCCGTGGCCGTCCCCGCGCCAGCGTTGAAATGCGGATCGTGCGGGCTACACGCAATGTCACCAGCAGCGACGATTATCGGATCGCCACTCACGGGATCCGCGGCATCCGCGCTGCCGACTCCCACCGCGCACCCAATCACCAACGCCAACATCGTTACCCATGCGAAGCGCACCAACAGGACTCTTCTTGTCCCCATGACTCAACCCCCATTCGAAATCACTTGCGACCCGAAAGCCACACTGCCAGCACCTCTTGGAACTCCAGCCCACCCACGCGTGACACAGCCATAGCCGCATGAACGGTCGGCGCACGCACCTCGGAGGAGCCACACTGCTGCCCGGCCTATGCCTCAGTTCACTGCCCAGCTGAGCGGTGCGCTGAAACGCGGAGTCCAAAGCGATCTTCCTCGGCGATCGTGTCGGACTGGCGAACCTGTCCGTCCTCGCCGTGGATCCGAATTCCGCCCCGTCGGCGTTCCGCCAAGCGGCGGGCTGTCTGGTGCGCCTGCTTCCTACGTGTCATGGTGGAGCTGGCGCGTCCTGTACCGTCGGCAATCGCATACCCGCCGCTTCGTTGGGGCACATACTTCGTAGTCTCGGGTCATCCTCGTCCTCCGTCATCAAAGCGGGAAGTCACTGAAGTCGTCTGATCCCTCGCATGGGGGCTGGCACGCCACAAAGGCACCCGGCAGCGTGAGAGATGCCCTTGGCTCCAACCACAAGGTGTAAGCCTGATGTTCAACCACTACGACACGATGGGCGTTGACGCTGATCGATCGCGCGCTTCGGGCAGGTCACCTCAGCACTGAGATCGTCGAAGAGATCCGCGCAGCGCTGCACGCCGCAGCGCGCTTCGACGCACGCGCAGCCGGCTCGCGATGACTCATCTCTACCTGCGCGTCCAGAAAGATCCAAACGGTACCGAACGGCCGACGCTCTACACCACCCAAGTCGATCGCCCGCTGGATCGAGGTGACCTGATCGCGTTCGCCGATCCGATCGGGCAGCTCACGGTGCAGCACGCTGAGCCTGGGTTCGCCGACGCGGGCACTGTCCACGTGCCAACCGACCAGATCAGCAGCCTGTCTGACCTTGGCTGGCACCCGATTCCCGCTCGTGACTGAGACGTCCGCGAGGCGCCCGGTCGGGCACTAGGCTGAGTTGGCCGCGTCGCCGCTGCTCAGCGCGGGATCGGAGGGGTGGCGAACGCTTCGGACGCGACTGCGCAGGCGGCCGTATATCAGCGAAACGCGATCAGGGATCCTGTGCGCAGTCGAACCCACCCAGGATGCTAAGCCGCCGGATCGTGGGCGCGTTTCCACTCCGCCGAGACGGACGAGTGTGGCATGCCGAAGAACCGTCCAGGAAACCACCAGCGGAACATGCGCCCAAGCCGCGTCCGCTGGCACCAGCAGTCAGCCGCGCAACCGCACCACCGACCCTTCGGGTTGTACACCCGAGAGAGGATCGCGTTCATGCAGCCGACTCTAGCAAACGGCGCAGCACGCCTCTCCTCGCCAACTCTCCCGACCCTCACGCACCGCTACCGACGCGATCAGCAGCGCCGTCAGCGGATCAGCCCACCACCAACCGAACAGCGCATTCGCGCCGAGCCCAAGCAGCAACGCCACCGACAGGTACGCACACACCATGTTCTGCGCACCCTCACTGACCGTCGCACTCGACCCAAGCTGCTCACCGACCCGCCGCTTGGCGCGAGCCAAGAGCGGCATCGTGGGCGCGGTCACCAATGCCAATCCGATGCCGACCCAACTCGCCTCGGGCTCATCACCGCCGACCAGTGACTGCACCGCGTTGAACGCCACGTAGACCGCCAAGACGTAGAAGCTCACCGCGATTGCTCGCTGTGCTCGCCGCTCAGCGACAGCCGAGTGCCGCCTCGACCCGGTGAACAGCCAGACCACCACGAAGCCGGCGACCGCCTCGATCAGACTATCCACCCCGAACCCGACCAGCGCCACGCTGGACGCAGCTAGCCCCGCGCCCACGGCGATGGCGAACTCGACGAAGTGCCACGCGATCCCACCCCAAGCCAGCAGTCGCGCACGCCGTTGAAGGCGATCCCGGCCGGCCACCGGAACCACGCGCCGAACCACCGTCACAGGCGAATGAGCCATGCCCAGAAGCTTATCGGGGCGGGACTCGCCCCCCACCCGGGGCCGGGTGGGTCTTCAAAGCTGGCCGGTCCCCCGCGGAAGCTGATCCGAGAGACGGCGTGCGAGTCCTCTCTCGTGGTTGGCATGCATTGCTCTGGCCCATCTCGGATGATCCGATGTGTGGCTCAGAAGCCTCGAGGGCGCGGCCTCGCTCCCGAGCCAGGTAACCGATCTCCCGCTGTTGCGAGTGTGGCGACGGCTGGATTGAGTGGGGCGCTTGCGGATCAGCCCGCGCCGGGTAGTCCGGATTGCATCTCGTTTCACCGATACCCGCAGGACGGCCGCATGCACTCGTAGCGGACGGCGGGCAGGACGTGGCCGTGACTCGTGCATGGCGTCGTCTCGGACGAGTCCGACACTCGGTGAAGAGCCGTCCCGCATTTCGGACAGTGGTGGGGTGGGGTCAGTGATTGGGAGATCTTCGGAGCCGTTCTCTGGAGCGTTGACGGGTCTGAACTGTGTGGATTGTGGAGCGGGCCGTCGCTCCCACGATTCGGCCCGCTCCACCTCTACGACGCTCGATTACCTATCTCGTTCAGTCGCCGTCGCGCGGCGGATTGGGATCCACCACTATCCTGAACCCAGCACCCTGAGCGAGCGATCCGCCGCGTCTCCCGCCGAGAGGTGTGTCGTCTCCGCGACACCGGCTCGGATGCGCGACATGATCGATCGCCCGGTGCGCAGGGCGTCCAATAACTACATCGCGAGAACCGACTCCGGCGTTACATCGCCGCCGCCACGCCTCGGTCGAACAGACACTCCTCTTGCCGCACAGACTGTGCGGGGACGCCGGCCCACTGACCGGCGGAGGCGGCGGCCGCGCACCGACCCACACGGGAGAAGGCACAGGGTTTCCGCCGCCCGCGGACTCCTGTGCCCCTGATCGTCCTGGTCGCTCTGATCGTCACCGGTAGTGCCTGTTGTCGTTCTGATCGCCGTGGTCGTTGAGCCCCGACCGATCGGCGCCGGTGGACTCCGACTGTGACGAGGACTGGCCCTGGTCGTCGGGGTTGTCACTCTGGTCGTCGGCTGGGCCGCTCCCGCTGTGCTCATCGACAGGCGCTGGAGGATGGTCTGTGATCGTCCTCGCGCGAGCCGACCAAGTGGACCGGCGTAGACGAGCACCGGCTGGGAGTGTGCGCGGTAAAGCCGGCTGCGCCGCATTCACAGCCAGGAGCCGTATCTAAACCGCCTCAGGCAGGTTAGAGAACGAACCGAAGTACTAGAACGATGATGATGACGAGGATGATCAAGCCGACGATCCCCAGACCAGTTCCCAGTGCGAGCAGGGGTGTTGTGGCGGTGAGCATGCGCGATATCTCCTCGCTGTTGGTGGTGGATGCCCGACTCGGGAGCAAGCGCCTCCTGGAGGCATCTCGCTCCCGACTCAGTCAGGCGGACAATGGACGGACGCCTAGCGGCGCGTCGTCGGCGTGTAGTAGTCGGCGACCGAGTTGCGATATGACTGGTCGCGGTACGTGGTCTCGTCGAACTGCGGCGAGTCCTTGATCTGATCCTTCGTCAGCGTGACGTACAGGGTCTCCTCGTTGGGATCGATCCGGTCAACGACACTGGCCGGTAGCAGTACCTTCTTACCGAAGATCCAAGGGCCGGTGTCCACAACGATGTAGCTCGAGCCTACCTCGTAAGTCGCCTCATCGACCTTCCCGATCGACCCGTCTCGCGCCTCAACTGAGAACCCGTCGATTGCTGGCGTGTCCTGCGAAATCGTGTCGCTCCAAACCCAGACCTCATTGTTCATCGTGCTCATGTCATCCTCTCTTTGTCGTTGGAAAGCGCTCTCATACCCGCACGCGCGATGCTTACACATGGCATCGTCATCCCGCCGCTCGACTGGTCGTCGCGACGCTGCGGTGCTCGGTGCCATGGACAGGGCCTGTTTGGCCGCATCTGGCGCAATCCGTGCGCAGCAACGACAGCTCGCCCAGCGTGACCTCGGTCGTCTTCCAAGCATGGCCGCGCCTAACGCAAGCTATGCGGTCGGCGAGCCGGCGTGCGAATCCTCTATCGGCGAATGTAGGCGCGAACGCGGCCCGCAGGCCCGCAACGAGTCCCTAGTCCTCTAGTGGGACGCACGTTCGGGCTCGGGCCGCCCTACCGGCCAAAATTCCGACCGAGGTTTCCGGTCTGGCCTGGAAGACATAACCGTGGTGTACTGAACGGAGAGTCAGGAAAAAACCACCGGGCGAACCTTGTGAGTGACGACGTCGGGACGGGTATGCCGTGTGCAAGCCCAAAGCCGTCGACGCACCTAGTCGAAGGCTGTTTCACCCCTTGCGCCGACGGGGTACGTAATCCAGGCTCCCACCCGCCTCGGTACTACCCGGGCCCGACGGCGCAGGAGCACTGCGCGGCCCGGAGGCCGGAGTGGGGGCGCCGCAGCCGGGCCGCGCTGTCAAGGCACGCGAGGCGTCCCGCGCTTCACGGAGTCCTGGATGCGAAGATGCCTCCCATCGCTCGGTGAGCGTAGACTTGGAGGGCGTCCTGCGGCGGCCGCCCCTTGGCTGGGAGATTTGTCTCCGCCGAAGGGTCAGCGTCCGGTGTCGTCGAGTTGCTCGGCCACGAACTCGGCGGCCTCGCCGGTCTTCTCGACGACTTGGTAGAGCGGGGTGCGGATAACGACGGTCTCTACGCTGGGGACGTCGTGATCCAGGCAGACGATGAACTGAGCGTCGTGCTCGCGGACGTTCTCAAACTCGTCGGCGGTGATGAGGATGCGTTTGGTGCAGTCGGGGTCGGAGCACTCGCAGTAGAACGCGATAGGCTCGCGGACGGGCGGCGCTTGCTGGTCAGCACTGTCCTCGATCCGGTCGTTGGCCTTGCGGAACAACACCTCGTTCATTGCAAGCCGCTCTTCCCGGTCATGCATGGGCCGCATCTTAGCTGGGTATTGTCAGCGTCGTGCCCGATCTTTCAATCCAGCTTCCGCGGGCCGATCCGGCCCGCGCGGCTCGGGAGGCTGTGGATGGTCTGCCACTGGACGAGCACGACGAGGCCGCATTCAACGTCCGACTCCTGGTCGCGGAGCTGGTGGGAAATAGCGTCCGCCACGCCGGCCTCGGCTCCGCCGACTCGATTACGCTCGGATTCCGACGTCGTGATGGTCTGCTGCGCGTCGAGGTGACCGACCGCGGCCCCGGTTCCCAACGCCCCTCGTTCAACGGGCCAGCCGCCACGGCCGGCCGCGGCCTCCACCTCGTCGACGCGCTCGCTGACCGCTGGGGCACCCAGCCCGCACCTCACAAAGACGGGTGGCTGGTCTGGTTCGAGATCGACCTCGATTAGCACATGCGGTATGCGATGGCGCACCCGTCTCCTGCAAGCTGGACGCGTTCACGGTAGAGCGAGGCGGGGGTTTTCCAGCGTCCATAGCCGGGCATGTGGCGTCCAGGATGCTCCAATCGCGGACGCTCATAGCGTGAAGTTTCGGAGGAACGCTCACTTAGACACGCGTCAAGTGCAGGACGTCCGCGGCAGTGGCGTTCCCATGGGGGGACTCGCGGCTGGAGGAGGCGGGCTGGGCCTCATCGTGCTGATTGCGGTGATGCTCCTCGGCGGAAATCCACTCAGGTTCGATGGCTCGGCCGGCGGTTTGGGAGATCTGGGCTCGCTCGCCAACCAGCAGGTTGGCGCCGGGGACTCGCAGCTGGCCACCGAATGCCAGACCGGCGCTGACGCCAACTCCAAGCTGGACTGTCGCATC
Source organism: uncultured Actinomycetes bacterium (assembly GCA_963809205.1). Taxonomy (GTDB): domain Bacteria; phylum Actinomycetota; class Thermoleophilia; order Gaiellales; family JAICJC01; genus DATLLN01. Next base: position 15,327 of record CAWEIS010000011.1, read on the forward strand.
GTCGGGGACATCAACAGCATCCAGCGGTACTGGGCAGGGGAGTTCCAACATGCCGGCCAGCGATACGTGCCGGCAGTGACCCGCTTCTTCACGGGAACCATCCAGACCGGCTGTGGACCGGCGAGTGCGGACGTCGGCCCGTTCTACTGCCCCGTCGACAAGTACGTCTACATCGACCTCGGATTCTTCACGGAGTTGCGCACGCGCTTCGGCGCGAAGGGCGGCCCGTTCGCACAGGCGTATGTGCTCGCCCACGAATACGGACACCACGTCCAGGATCTCAACGGTGTGCTCGACCAGATTGGTAGCGACCGCCAGGCGCATCAAGCAAGTCCGTTCGGTCAGAGCTGCAAGCTGATTGCTACGCCGGGGTGTGGGCGAACCACGCGGTTGAGACCCGCTACATCATCGAGCTCACCAACGCCGATGTCGCAGACGGCCTCGACGCGGCCGCAGCCGTCGGTGATGACCGGATTCAGAAGGAGTTTCAGGGCCGTGTCACCCGCGAGACCTGGACACACGGCAGCTCCGCACAGCGCCAACAGTGGTTTGAGACTGGCTACCAGACCGGCGATCCAGCCCAGTGCGATACGTTCACCGCCGAACTCTGAGACGCGCTGCGGCCCGGCGCGAGGTGGTTGTTGTGACCGGTGCATCTGCCGGCGTGGGCCGCGCCGTCGCGCATGCGTTCGCCAAGCGTCGGGCGCACATCGGCCTGCTGGCGCGCGGCCGAGCGACGGGCCTGGAAGCGAGCCGCTCGCGAGGTCGAGGCGTTCGGCGGGAGGGCGACTCGTGCTCCCGACCGACGTCGCCGACCGCGAGCAGGTCGAGGCCGCGGCCGCGGCGGTCGAGGCGACGGTTCGGGCCGATCGACGTCTGGGTCAACGACGCGATGGCGACGGTCTTCGCGCCGTTCCTCGAGATGGAGCCGGAGGAGTTCACGCGCGCGACCGAGGTCACCTACCTCGGCACCGTCTACGGCACGATGGCGGCGCTGACGCGGATGGTGCCGCGCGACCGCGGCGCGGTCGTCCAGGTCGGCTCGGCGCTCTCCTACCGAGCGATCCCGCTGCAGTCGGCGTACTGCGGCGGCGAAGTTCGCGATCCGCGGCTTCACCGACTCGATGCGCACCGAGCTGCTGCACGACCGCAGCCGGTGTGGATCACGATGGTGCAGCTGCCCGCCGTGAACACGCCACAGTTCAGCTGGTGTCGCACGCAAGCTGCCCGACCACCCGCAGCCGGTGCCGCCGATCTACCAGCCCGAGGTCCCCGCCGAGGCGGTGTACTGGGCTGCGCACCACCGCCGTCGCGAGGTCGACGTCGGCGGCAGCGCCGTCAAGGCCATCGTCGGCAACAAGCTCGCCGCGCGGGCTTCGCCGACTGGTACCTGGCGCGCACCGGCTACGCATCTCAGCAGATCACGGACATGCCGGTCGATCCCGATCGACCCAACAACCTCTTCGAGCCGGTACCAGGCTTGGCCGCAACACACGGCATATTCGATGACCAATCCCACCGGCGCAGTTACCAGTTGTGGGCAACCACCCACCGGCCGCTCATCACCGGTGCGCTCGCTGGCACTGGTGCGCTCGCCACCTACCTCAGCATGCGGCGACGATGAACCGTCCGGCGGTCACCCGACGGGCATCAGGCAAGCGTCCGCCTCGAAGCGGCTTATTCTGCTCCTCGGATCGCAGCCATCGCGTCGTTGATCGCCTTGCCGAGGTTGCCCCCCTCTCTCAGTAGGAGGAGCTTCTGGAAACGGGCCAGTTCGGGGAGGTACAAGACCCGGCGGCTCTGTGTGCGCCCGGCCCACGTGGATGGCACGACCCTCGACGAAGATCCTCTGAGCGGGGCTTGAACGCAGCCCGGAGTTCCCAGTTTGCTTCCCACCCCTCCTGGCGCGGAGGCCAACGACATGGCTCAGCCCGCTCCTGCATTCATGGGCCGTGCAGGTCTCGAACCTGCGACCTTGGGTTAAAAGTCCGGGTGCCCTCCGGGGGGAGGGCCCGATTTCAAGACGGGTGGCGCGAGGCGACAGCCTGTGATGGTTGTCCGAGCTTGAAGTAGCCCATCTTGCGAAGCGCCCAGACCTCTTGCTCCGGTGTCAGCGAGTCCCAGTAGGCCACCGCTTCGCGCTCCCTCTGGGCACGGCTCGTCGGCTTCTCCGCTGGTGGCGGAGGCAAAGTACGAGGGACGAATCGTGCACTTTTCGGCATTTCGGGCCTTCGAAAACGGCTTGGTTGAGCCATGCGCCCGGCACGATTCGAACGTGCGACCTCTGCCTCCGCAGGGCAGCGCTCTATCCCCTGAGCTACGGGCGCGTCCCGGGCAGTCTACCGGCGCTCGCCGGCCCCGAGTGCCGTGCTTGACATGTGACCAAAAGGTCACGTATGATGTCAGGCATGGATGACGACGAGGTCTTCAAGGCGCTGGCCGATCCCACCCGGCGGCACCTGCTCGACCGGCTGTTCGCGCGCGACGGCCGGACGCTGACCGAGCTCGAATCGGAGCTGGAGATGTCCCGCTTCGGCGTGATGAAGCACCTGCGCGTGCTGGAGCGGGCCGGCCTCGTCGTCAGCCGCAGGTCGGGGCGGGAGAAGCTGCACTACCTGAACCCCGTCCCCATCCGCCTGATCCACGACCGGTGGATCGACAAGTACACGGAGCGCCAGGTCTCGGCGCTCGCCGACCTCAAGGCCGAGCTGGAGGAGAACGCGTCATGAGCACCACCACGCCCACGCACCTGGCGACCCAGGTGTACCAGATCTTCATCAAGGCGACCCCGGAGCAGCTGTGGGACGCCATCACCAAGCCGGAGTTCACCGCCCGCTACTTCCACGGCGCACGGATCACGGTGACGCCCGACCACTACGAGTCGCTCGGCCCCGACGACGCCGTCTGGGGCGACGCCGCGGTCGAGGTCTTCGATCCGCCGCGCAAGCTCGCGCACGGCTGGCGCTCGATGTACGACCCGATGCTGAACGAGGAGAGCGAGAGCCGGGTCACCTGGGAGATCGAGCCGGACGATGACGGCGTCTGCAAGCTGACCGTCACCCACGACAGGCTGGAGGGCGCGCCGCGCACCGCCGAGTCGGTCAGCGGCGAGGGCTGGATGGGCGTGCTGAGCGCTCTGAAGACGCTGCTCGAGACCGGTCAGCCGCTGAACGGCTGACCCACATGAGCACGACCACGACCCATGTGTTCACGATCTTCATCCGGGCGACGCCGGAGCAGATCTGGGATGCCATCACCCGGCCGGAGTTCACGGCCCGCTACTTCCATGGGTCGCGGATCACGATCACGCCCGAGCGCCGTGCGTCGCTCGCCCCGGACGGCAGCGTCCGGGGCGACACGGCGGTCGTGGTGTTCGACCCGCCGCGCCGGCTGGTGCACGGGTGGCGCTCGCTCTACGACCCGGCGATGGCGCAGGAGCCGGAGAGCCGGGTGGCCTGGGAGATCGAGCCTGGGGACGGCGGCGTCTGCAAGCTGACCGTCACCCACGACCGGCTGGAGGGCGCGCCGCGCACCGCGCAGGAGGTCAGCGGCGTGGGCTGGATGGGCGTGCTGAGCGCCCTGAAGACGCTGCTCGAGACCGGGCAGCCGCTGCACGGCTGACGCTCACCCCCGGACGAAGCTGCAGGCCTCGTCCGCCAGGGCGTCCCAGTCGGCGCCGGCGTCCGGCGGGACGCTCGCCCACTCGCGCATCGGGCGGCCCTTGCCGGCGTCGAAGCGGCGTGCCCTGGCCGGCCTCGACGAGCGCGGTCGACGCGATCCGCCGGCAGCTTCACGACCAGCTCGCCGCGGACGAGCATCGCGAAGATCTTGCCGCCGACGCGGAGGCCGGCGTTCGCGCCGAACCCTGTGCCCTCGCTGACGCCGGCATCGGCGAGGTGGCGCACGGCGATCCGGTCGAACCGCTCCTCCGCGGTCACGCCGAAGCCGCGCCGCTCGGCGCAGACCGGGCAGATCACGTGCTCCTCGCCGTCGCCCCGGTCCTCCTCGCGCAACCAGTGCGGCGGCGCCGTCGCCGCGTCGTGGCCGTACGTCGTGGCCGCCGCGCCGCAGGGGCAGCGGTACACCGCGCAGAGGTACGGATAGGGTGCGTCGATCAGCTCGTACGTCACGCCCATACGCATATGGTGACACGCTCGTGACCGATGTGGCAACCCCGGCGGTCGCGGCCGACGACGGCCGCCGCCGCTGGATCCTGATCGCGACCATCATCGGCTCGTCGATGACCTTCATCGACGGCACCGTCGTCAACATCGCGCTGCCCACGATCGGCCGCGACCTGGACGCCGGCCTGGCCGCCCAGCAGTGGATCATGCTGTCCTACTCGCTGGCCGTCGCGTCGCTGTACATCGTGGCCGGCGCGCTCGGCGACCGCTACGGCCGCTGGCCGCTGTTCGTGGGCGGCGTGGCCGGGTTCGCGGTCGCCTCGGCGCTGGCCGGCGTCGCCCAGAACACCGAGATGCTGGTGGCCGCCCGCGTGCTGCAGGGCGTCGCCGGCGCGCTGCTGACCACCAACAGCCTGGCGCTGCTGCGGGCGACCTACGCCGAGGACAGCGGCCGCGCGGTCGGGCTGTGGACGGCGTGGAGCGGGATCGGGACGATGCTCGGCCCGCCGCTGGGCGGCCTGCTCGTGCAGTACGCGTCGTGGGAGTGGATCTTCTTCATCAACCTGCCCGGCGCCGTGCTCGCCCTGGTGCTGGCCTTCGCCGGCCGGTCGCCGGAGCGCCTGCCCGAGCACCCGCGACCGGTGCAGGTGTTCGGCTCCGCGACCATCGCGATCACCTTCGGCACGCTCACCTACGGCCTGATCGAGGGCGCGCAGGCCGGGTTCGCGCACGGTGCTCTGGGCGTTCGCGCTGTCGGCCGTCGGCCTCGTCCTGCTGGTCGTCTCCGAGCGGCGCTCGGCCAACCCGCTGCTGCCGCTCGACCTGCTGCGAAGCCGCGTCTTCCGGGTTGCCAACATCTACACCTGGCTGGTCTACGCGGCGCTCGGCGGGTCGACGTTCTACCTGGCCCTCTACCTGCAGTCGGCGGCGGTCGGCTACGAGCCGGCCCGGGCGTCGCTGATCTTCCTGCCGATCAGCCTGGTCATGTTCTTCCTGGCGCCCCGGTTCGGCAAGCTGGCCGACCGCGACGGGCCGCGGCGCTGGCTGATCTGGGCGCCGCTGGTGATGTCGGTCGGGCTGCTCCTGCTGACGCTCGTCACGGACACCAACCCGCTGCTGCCGCTGCCCGGCGTGCTGGTGTTCGCGCTTCGGCCTGGCGATGCTGGTCGCGCCGATCACCGCCACCGCGCTGAAGGCCGCGCCCGACCGCTACGCCGGCCTGGCCGCCGGCGTCAACACGACGGTCTCGCGGCTGGGCGGGCTGATGGCGACGCCGCTGATCGGCGTCGTCATCACGCTCGTCTTCGCGTCCGCCTCGCCCCACCCGAACGCCGATCCGTTCGCGACCCACGTCGCGTCGGCCGACCAGCGCGACGCCACCGTCACGGCGTTCCGGGCGGGGATGGGCGTCGCCGTTGCGCTGTGCGTCGCCGGGTCGCTGCTGGCCGCCCGGGGGCTGCGCCGCGACGATCGCTGACGCGGGTGCTGACACCCGGTGGATGGTGGGTTTTCCGTACTGCGGCCCGGATCGCCGGGTCGTACGCTGCGGGTATGGAAGCTCTCGCACATCGAAATCAGCTCGCGAAGTTCATCGACGCGGCGCTGACTCCGCGGACGTGGCGCGGGCGCACGCTGGCCGCGGTGCCGATTCCCGGCGCCGTGCTCGCCCGCTGCGCCGAGACGATGCGCGGCATCGCCGATGCGCTGCGCGACGAGCGGCGCGCGGTGGACGACGCGACGCTGGCCGAGCTCGAGCACGTGCTGACGCGGGGCGCGTCGTCGCCGCTCTACGACGGCGGACATCCGATCCGCGCGCTGCACACGCTGACCGCCATCGAGTCGCGGTTCGGCGACCTGCGCACGCGCGGCGCGTAGCTCAGCGAGAGGTGTCCGGCTGGCTAGTAGCCGGCGGGGTGGTCTCGATCCCAGTGCCGCCGGTACCACTCCTCGCCGCGCCACGGCACGGGGTTGCGGTGGTCGCTGCGGATGGCCGCGACGAGGGCGCCGGCGAGGACGACGGCGTTGACCAGGAGGGCGATGCCGACCGCGACGACCGCGGCCGTGAAGATGGTGTCTCCGATGTCACCAAGCATGTCCAGATACTCCTACGTGTGGGTATCTGAACTACGCCGGGACGCTGCGTGCTGGTTGTTCGGCTAACCCACGCGGCCTCCGCCGCCGATACATGTTCCAGTGACCTGGATGACGGACAGCGGCAGTGGGTAAGCATTCCAAGTACGACCCATGCCCCCGCTGCGGCGGGCCGCGGCAGCCCGTGTACGGGCCGGTGCAGGTCTCGGGCTCCACGTTCACCGGCGTGGTGGCCATCCCCGCGTTCAAGTACACACGCGTCTGCGGCTGCTACACCGTCACGCGCGCCTGACGCGCCCGACGAAGATCGCCCAGCCGAGCAGTGGGCGATGGATCTCCAGGTACGCCCGCCGTCGCGGCCTCGTGGCCTGCACGGATCTCCGCGACGTGCGGGTCGTCCGGGTGCTCGGCCAGCCACTCCTCGGCCGCTCGCCAGTGCAGGCTTTCGTAGCGATCCCAGTCGTCGCGTGACGCGGCGATCGACGCCGGTCATGCCCAGGCCGGCGGCCGCGAACCGGCTCGACCGTGGCCGCGAGGCCGACGTAGTCCATCGGATCGACAGCCGGCGGGCAGCGGCCAGCGGCAGCCAGAACGGCTCGCCGATGGCGACGAACCCGCCGGGACGGCCGGGGCGAGCACGGCGGCCGCGTCGGCGATGGTGCCCCACACGAAGCTCGCCCCGAGGCACAGCGCGACGTCGTAGCGCGGCGGGCTCGAACGTGGCCGCCGACGCGTCCGCGGTCTCGACCTCGATCAGCCGCTCGAGGCCGGCGGCTGCGATCCGTTCGCGGGCGGCGTCGGCGAAGCCGGAGCGCAGCTCGATGCCGCGGATCCTGCAGCCGTGCTCGGCTGCGAGGATCAGCGCCGGCCCGGCCTTGCCGCAGGCCACGTCCAGCACGCTGGTCTGCGGGGTCAGGCGCAGGTACTCGCCGAGCAGCCGGATCTTCGCGGGACTCGTCGGGTTCTGCAGGTCGTGATCCCGCTCGAGGATCTCCCACGGCAAGGTCATTCAGCGGAGGGGGAGGGATTCGAACCCTCGATGGACGTAAACCGCCCATAACGGTTTTCGAGACCGCCGCATTCAACCACTCTGCCACCCCTCCCGGTGGTGCGATTCGAGTCTACCAGCGAGCTCTCGGGTTCCCGTCTGGAGCCTCGCCGACCGTGCCGGGAAGATCGCCCACGTTGCAACCGTCGCATGTGTGAAGGTCCGCATTCGGCGGTCCGAACGAAGGGAGTCCCTGTGGATCAGCAGGCGACACTTAGCTTGGCGCTCGCGGGCGGGTCGGCCGCCCCCGGGCTTGACATCGACCTGCGCAGGGCTGACATCGAGACGGCGCTCGGCTCCGGGGATGAGGGACCGATCGAGCTGCTGCTCGAGCTGGAGGCCCGCGAGGTCGACGGCGGCGCCACCCGGCGCCACACGCTCGCGGTCGGCTGCATGCCCGCCGATCTCGAGCGGATCCTGGAGGACCCAGGCGAGAGCGTCCGGCTCAGCTTCGACGCGGAGGCGTTGGAGCGCGCGATCCGCACGCCCGAGCTCGAGGCTCACGGTCTGCGCGAGAAGATGGCCGTGGTGGCTGTCGTGGTCGCCACGACCGGCGCCGCCGCGGGCGGCGCCCAGGCGATGCCCACCATGGGTGGGCAGGGCGGCACCGGCGCCTCCGTGACGTCGATCCGCGACATGCCGGCCGACTCGATCAGCGCGTCCGCCGCATCCACCGAGGGTGCGCCGGCGACCCGGGCGAACCCCAGTGCTGCCGCGGCAGCGGTGGCGGCAGCCGGCTCGCAGAGCTCCGACCAGCGCGGGCCGTACTCCGGTGGCGCGCCGTTCCAGGGACCGCAGACGGAGACGCCGGCTCGTGACCTGCCGGCGGATTCGGTTCGGGCGTCCCAGGTGCCGCGCGGCGCGATCGTCGCCGGGGGCTCGAGCTCGGTCGACTCGACGACCGCCGTCGTCGTCGGCGGCATCGCGCTGACGCTGCTCGGCGCGGCCTTCGGCGCAGCGGTGGCCTCTCGCCGCATTCCCACGGCGCCGTGACCGAACTCCGCGAGGTGACGGCCGGCCGGCCGCCGGCCGTCACCTGCTGTTTCGCGGATGGATCGCTGAGCGTGCGACGCGCCAAATCTCGGGTCTGCTAGCGTCGTTCGTCCATGCCCGAGCTGGCGCCATACACGCCCGGCCTGACCGACGAGCAGCGCGAGATCCAGGAGGTCGCGCGCGAGTTCGCGCGGCGCGAGATCCGGCCGGTCGCGGCCGAGGTCGACGAGAAGGACGTGCATACGCCGCTCGACGTCGTCTACAAGGCGGCGGAGGTCGGGCTGACGCACTACATGCTTCCCGAGGACGTCGGCGGCGGCGGCATCGAGGACGTGCTCACCGGCTGCCTCGTCCAGGAGGAGCTGAACTGGGGATGCGCAGGCATCGGCAACCTGATCACCTCCGGCGCGTTCTTCGCCCGGCCGGTGATCGAGGTCGGCACCGAGGAGCAGCGGCAGCGCTGGCTGGCACCGCTCTGCGGTGAGCAGCCGCCGCTGACGGCGCTCGCCTCGACCGAGCCCGGCGTCGGCTCCGACACGGCCGCGATGTCGACGACGGCGATCCGCGACGGCGAGGGCTACGTACTGAACGGACAGAAGACCTGGATCTCCAACGGCGGGATCGCCGAGTACTACGTGATCTTCGCGACCGTCGCTCCGGGCACCGGCTCCAAGGGCGTCACCGCGTTCGTTGTCGAGAAGGGCGACGGCGGCGTGACCTTCGGCGAGCCGATGCGCAAGATGGGCCAGCGGGCGATCATCAACACCGAGGTGTTCCTCCAGGACTGCCGGATTCCCGAGGACCGGCGGCTGGGCGAGGAGGGCAAGGGCTTCTACAGCCTGATGCACACGTTCGACGAGTCGCGCGTTCACCTGGCCGCCAGCGCCGTCGGCATCGCACGCGCCGCGTTCGAGTACGCGGTGGAGTACGCCCGCTCCCGCAACGCGTTCGGCAAGCCGATCGGGCAGCACCAGGCCGTCGGCTTCCGGCTCGCCGACATGGCGACCAGGATCGACGCCGCCCGCCTGCTCACCCACCATGCCGCGCGCCTGATGGACGAGGGCAAGCACGCCCCCAAGGAGGCGGCGCAGGCCAAGCTGTTCGCGTCCGAGACGGCCACGTGGGTGACATGGGCGGCGCTGCAGACGCTGGGCGGCTGGGGCTACTCGCGCGAGTACCCGGTCGAGAAGTGGGTGCGCGACGCCCGCCTGGAGGAGCTCGAGGAAGGCACCTCCGACATCCAGCGGCTGATCATCAGCCGCGGCCTGCTGCGCGACTAGGGACTCACTCCCAGCCGGGCACGGTGTGCACGACCGCGCCCTGGGACAGCGTCAGCAGCACGCGCGCATCCGGGTAGGCGGCCGGCTCCAGCGTGTACAGGTCGCGGTCGAGGACGACCAGGTCGGCCAGCTTGCCCGGCTCGATCGAGCCCGTCTCGCGCTCGATCCGGGCGGCATGTGCGGCCGCGATGGTCTGGCAGGCGATCGCCGTTGTCAGGTCGAGCGACTGGGCCGGGTCGAGCGGCTCGGGCTGGCCGCCGGGCAGGGTACGGCTGACGGCGACGGCCAGCTGCTGGAGCGGGTCGGGGGTCGACACCGACCAGTCGCTGCCGAACACCAGCGGGGCGCCGCTGCGCACGATGTCGCCGAACCGGTAGATCGTCCGCGCGGCTCGCTCGGACACGAACGGCACGGTCATGTCGGTGATGTACGGGTCGCGGTGCGCCCAGAGCGGGGTCACGTTCGAGATCACGCCGAGCGCCCGCAGGCGGGGCAGGTCGTCGTCGTGCAGGAACTCGACGTGGGCCAACTGGTGCCGGGCGTCCCGGCGGCCGTTGCCCGCGACGGCGAACGTGAACGCGTCCAGCGCCTCCCGCACCGCCCGGTCGCCGATGGTGTGGATGTGGACATCGAATCCCTCGGCGTCGCACAACCCGACGAACCGGTTGATGTCGGCGGTGGGGTACTGCTCGACGCCGTCCTCGGCGGTCGGGTGGCCGTCGCCGTCCAGGTACGGCTCGAGCATGTTCGCCGTCTGGCTCTCGACGACGCCGTCGAGGAAGAACTTGACGTTGCCGCAGTCCAGCCGTCCGATCCGGCCGGACGTGCGCCGGGCGAGCAGCTCGGGAAGCTGCGACTCGTCACGCTCCTGATCCCAGCCGAGGTTGCCGCGAACCCGCAGCACCAGCTCGCCGTTTCGGGCCAGCCGCTCGTAGGTCTTCTGCCACTGCGCGTCGACCAGCGCGTCCTGGCAGGCGGTGATGCCCAGGCTGTGGTAGTAGCGCTGCGCCGCCAGCAGGCCGGCGGCCCGCTCGTCGCCGCCCGGCTCGGGGATCATCTCCGCGGCCAGCGCGATCGCCTTCTCCTGCAGCGTGCCGGCCGGGTCGCCGTCGGCGTCGCGCTCGATCCGGCCGCCCCGCGGATCGGCGGTGTCGCGGGTGATACCGGCCGCCTCCAGCGCCCGCGTGTTCACCCAGGCACTGTGGTAGTCGCGGCTGTAGAGGATCACCGGCCGGTCGGAGACGACGGCGTCCAGCACCTCGCGTGCGCCGACGCCGCCGGGAAAGTCGCTCATCGCCCAGCCGCCGCCGGCGATCACCGGCCGGTCGGGGTGCGCGGCCGCGTACGCCGCGATCACGCCGGGGTAGGCGTCGGGCGAGTCGCAGTCCGACAGGTCGCACAGCGTCAGCTGGTAGCCGCTGTCCGCCAGGTGGCAGTGCGCGTCCTGGAAGCCGGGCAGCACCATCCCGCCCTCGGCGTCGATCACGCGCGTGTCCGGTCCGCCCAGCTCGCCGATCTCGCGCGCGCCTCCGACCGCCGTGATCCGCCCGCCCGTTACGGCGACGGCCTCGTACGTGCTGCGGGCGCCGTCCATCGTGGCCACCCGCGCGTTCGTGACAATCAGATCCGCGCTCAACGCGTGATCGAGCCGTCCGGGTTGATCGTCCAGTGCGGGTTGTGCGCGACCTCCCAGGGATGGCCGTCCGGGTCGATGAACACGCCCGAGTAGCCGCCCCAGAACGTCTCTGCCCCTGCGCGGGGGATGGTCGCCCCGGCCGCCTTCGCCTGCGCGATCACCTCGTCGACCTCCTCGGGCGAGCGGACGTTGTGCGCCAGCGTGACCCCGCCCCAGCCTCCGTTGTCGTCGGTGATGCCGCTGTCCGCGGCCAGCTTGGCGCGGTCCCACAGCGCCACCACCATCCCGCCCGTCTGGTAGAAGACGACGTCGGCGCCCGGCTCCGCATCGTCGGTCCAGCCGAGCGCGCGGTAAAAGGCATGCGAGCGCTCGAGGTCGGCCACGCCCAGGGTGACCAGGCTGAGGCGCTGCTCCATCGCGCTAGCCGACCGGCGCGGCGGCGGTCTGGTCGACCGGCGCGACGCCGGTGTCGGTCAGCACGCGCAGCGCCTCGGACGGCAGATGCACCTTGACCGGATCGCCCTGCTTGTAGTGAAGCTCGTCGCCGGTGTTCTGGACGAGCGCCTGCAGCGTCTCGCCGTGAGCCAGGCGCGCGATCACCTGATTCGCATTGCCGAGGTAGACGACGCGCTCGACCATGCCTGGGATGAAGTTCTCGCCGGTGGCGTCCGACGGCTCCAGCCTGACCCGTTCGGGCCGGATCACGATCCGCGTCTCGCCCTTGGTCGCCACGTCGCCGCGGCCCGCATGCAGCTCGAAGTCGCCGACCTTGACCAGGCAGCGGCCGTCCGACTCGCCCTCGGCGGTCGCGGTCATCAGGTTGGAGACGCCCAGGAAGTCGGCGACGAACGTGGTCGACGGCTCCTCGTAGACCTCCTGCGGCGCCGCCACCTGCTCGACCCGGCCGTCGCTCATCACGGCGATCCGGTCGCTCATCGTCAGCGCCTCCTCCTGGTCGTGCGTCACGTAGATGAACGTGATGCCGACCTGCTGCTGCAGCGCCTTCAGCTCGAGCTGGAGCTGCTTGCGCAGCTTCGCGTCGAGGGCACCCAGCGGCTCGTCCAGCAGCAGCACGGCGGGCTTCAGCACGAGCGCCCGGGCCAGCGCGACGCGCTGCTGCTGGCCGCCGGACAGCTGCGACGGCTTGCGCTTGGCGAACCGGTCCATCTGCACCATGCCCAGCGCCTCGTCGACCCGCGACCTGACGTCGTGCTTCGGCGTCTTCTGGCGGCGCAGGCCGAACGCGACGTTGTCCCACACCGTCATGTGCGGGAACAGCGCGTAGCTCTGGAACACGGTATTGACGTTGCGGCGGTGCGGCGGCGTGTAGGCCATGTTCTCGCCGTCCAGCAGGATCTCGCCCTCGGTCGGCTGCTCGAAGCCGGCGATCATGCGCAGCGTCGTCGTCTTGCCGCAGCCCGACGGCCCCAGCATCGAGAAGAACTCGCCCCCGGGCATCTCCAGGTCGATGCCGTCCACGGCCGTGAACTCGCCGAACTTCTTGACGAGGCTGATCAGCTTGACTTCACCACCGGACACAGAGCGTCTCCTCGAGTCGGTTTCGGGGGCACAAAGGTACCAGTACGGGGATCACACGTCGAATGCCGCGAAGTCCCGCATCGTCGATTGCTTGGCACCGTGCTGGCCGCGCGTGAAGGCGCGCCACACCAGGAAGCCCGCGACCACCGACGTCAGCGTGACGATCACCATCACCGTCGCGATGGCGTTCGTCGCCGGCGTCGGCGCCGCCCTGGTCGCGGCGTAGATCTCCATCGGCACGGTGGTCGTGGACGGGCCGTTGGACAGCCACTGGCTGATCACGAAGTCGTCGATCGAGATCGCGAACACGATCGCGGCGCTGGCCACGATGGCCGGCATCAGCAGCGGCAGCAGCACCTTCCACAACGCGACGCCGGGACTGGCGCCGAGGTCGGCGGCCGCCTCCTCGTACTCCCGCCCGATGTTGAACATGCGGCCGCGCACGATCACCACCACGTAGGAGATCGAGAAGGTGACGTGCCCCAGCACCTGCGCCAGGCCGCCCGTGTGGATGTGCGTGAACGGCGGCAGCTGGGTGAACAGCAGCAGCAGCGACACGCCCATCACGATCTCGGGCGTGACCAGCGGGAACAGCATCAGGAAGTTCGCGCCGCCAGAGCCGCGCGACCGCCACCGGGCGAGGCCGAGCGCCAGGGTGACGCCGATCGGGACGGCGATGATCACGTCCCAGGCCGCCAGCGTGAGGCTGTGCACAAGGGCGTCGCGGAGCTCCGGGTCGTTCCACACGGAGTCCGGGCTGCTCCAGTACCACTGCGTCGAGAATCCCTGCCAGACCGTCCGCGAGCGGCTGTCGTTGAACGAGAACTGGATGGCGATGATCACCGGGACGATCGCCCACAGCATGTAGCGCCCACGTGATCAGCACCAGGAACCGCGGCTTGCCCCACGGGTTGACGACCCATCCGGCGACCCGCTGCCACAGGCTGAACGACGGCTTCGACTGCGGGGCGCTGACGGCGGACTCGGTCATACCGACCGCAGCTCCTTGGTCGCCTTGTGGATCGTCCACAGGTAGTAGCCCATCAGGATCAGAAGGAACAGCGACAGCAGGATCGTGATCGCCGCGCCGATGGTCGGCTGCGGGCCGCCGTGGAAGTAGAGGTCGATCTGGTTGCCGATCATCGACGTGGTCGGCGCGCCGGAGACGATGTTCGGCGTGTAGTAGTCGCCGAACATCGGCAGCGCGATCAGCACGGCGCCGCCCAGCACGCCGGTCTTGCTCAGCGGCAGCGTGACGTGCAGGAAAGTGCGGAACGGGCTGGCGCCGAGGTCACGCGCGGCCTCCAGGTAGCTGCGGTCGATCCGGTCGAGCGAGGCGTACAGCGGCAGGATGAAGTACGGGATGTAGCCGTAGACCAGCGCCCAGATGACGGTTGACGACTGGCCGTCGAGGAAGCCGTAGGGGGTGCTCAGCACGTGCGCCCAGATCAGGAACCGGTTGACGTAGCCGTCCGGCGCCAGCAGGTTGACCCAGGCCAGCATCCGCATCAGATAGCTGATCCAGAACGGCAGGATCAGCAGGATCAGGAGCAGCGTCTTCGTCCGGCCGGCGTGGCGGGCGATGTAGTAGGCGACCGGGTAGCCGATCAGCGCGCAGCCGGCCAGCGCGATGACGACGTACTTGATCGTGCGGACGGCGACATCGAAGTAGATCCCGCCCGGTGCGAACTCGCTCAGCACCTGCGACAGCCAGCCGACGTTCCAGTTGAGCGGGTTCCACGCCGGGACGGCGAAGCCGAGGATCGGGTCGACGCTGCCGAAGGCCACCCCGACCACGGCGTAGAACGGCACCAGGAACAGCAGGATCAGCCAGATCACGCCCGGGGCAGCGAACGTGGGCCAGAGCCAGCGGGGGTACATCAGGCGATCCTACGCGCCCGCGAGGAACTCGGAGTAGCCGTTCTGCCAGAGCTGCTGGCCGGTGCTGGTCAGGGTCATCTCCTGGAGCGAGTCCGGGCCAAGGTCGTCAGCCGTGAGGATGCAGTTGGCGAGCGTCTCGGGGATCACGCCCTTCTTGACCTCCGCCTCCGGGTCGATCTCGGTCAGCGGCGGCTGGTAGCCGTTGAAGTTCACGAAGTTCGAGTACGCGACGCCATTGTCCAGCATGTAGTTGAGGAACAGGTGCGCCAGCACCGGCTTCTTGGTGTTCGCGCAGATCGACCACATGTCGTTCTGGATCGGGCCCTTGCCGTAGCCGGGGTTCCAGAAGCGCAGCAGCGGGCCGACGCTGGGCTTGGGCAGGAAGTAGAAGTAGCCGGACATCATGTCGCCCGACCACGCCTGGTTCAGCCAGGTCTTGTCCTCTGGGACGTTCTCGTACTGCAGGTCGTTGACCAGCACGTTGCAGACCCCGTACAGCTCCTGCAGGTCGGCCACGGCCGCGTCGATCAGCTTGGGATCCTCGGTGTTGACGTCCTTGTGGCCCTTGCGCAGGAGGGCCATCGCGATCGTCTCGCGGGGCTCGCTGAGCACGGCGACCTTGCCCTTGTACGCCTGCGACTCCCAGAGGATGTCCCAGGGGTTGGCCATCCCCTCGATGTCCTCCTTGACGCGGTCGGTGCGCCAGGCGATGCCCGTCGAGTAGGTCGTGTACGGCACGCCATAGTGCGAGCCGACGTCGTAGAACGGGCTCTGCAGCGACGGCCACACGTTCTTCTTCAGGTTCGGGATGTAGTCAAGGTTGATCGGCTGGATCAGCTTGCCGGCGACCACCCGGTCGAGGTTGTCCGGCGTCATGTTGGTGACGTCAGGCGAGATGGCGCCGGAGGCGAGCTTGGCGATCCCGGAGTTGATGTCGTCGAACGGCGCGACCTTGACCGTGACGCCGTACTTCTTGCCGAAGTCCTTGATCACCTTGCCGTAGATGTAGGCCGGATAGTTGTACAGGACGAACTCGCCGCCGGTCTCGGGCTCCATGCCGGACTCGATCGGATCGGTCCACAGGGGCAGCGTCACCCGCTTGTCCGGGCGCGCGAGTGGCAGGCCGCCAGGGCCGACCGGCTCGCCGCCGGAGCTGGCGGGCGCGCCCGAGGTGGTGGAGTTGCTGCATGCCGCGAGCAGCGGGGCGGCGCCGGACAGTGCGAGGGCCGCGCCTCCCGACCGCATCAGGAAGTCGCGTCGGCTGCTGCGCGACCAGGGGCCGGGGCGTTCCTTCGGATGCGGCAAGCTGGTACTCCTTCGGTCCTGACTGACTGATCAGACAGTCAACTTGTGCCGAGACTGTAACGAAGCATCATTGGATGTTCAAGGGTAGGCGTCACGGGTAGCCGCGACGCGCGTTGCCTGCGCTCTGGCACACTCCCCGGCTCGATGGCCCGTGATCTCCAACCGCTGTTCGCTCCGCGCTCCGTGGCGATCCTCGGCGCGTCCAACGATCCCGCCAAGTGGGGCAACTGGCTGGCCCGCGGCGCGCTTCGCGGCGAGCACCGGCGGCCCGTCTTCCTGGTCAACCGCAACGGCGGCGAGGTGCTCGGCCGCGAGGCGTTCGCCTCGGTCGCCGATCTGCCGGAGGCGCCGGAGCTGGTGGTCATCGCCGTCCCCGCCGCCGGGTTCGAGGAGGCGGTGGACGCGTCGCTGGCCCGCGGCGCGCGGGCGATCGTCGGCATCACCGCCGGGCTCGGCGAGGCCGGCGGCGAGGCGGGACTGCGGGAACGGGCGCTGGTCGAGCGGGTGCGCGAGGCCGGCGCGATGCTGCTCGGCCCCAACTGCCTCGGCGTGTTCGACGCGACCAGCGACCTCGGCCTCGCGTCGAACGAGTTCCCGCCGGGCTCGATCGGCTTGATCTCCCAGAGCGGAAACCTGGCGCTCGAGCTCGGCATCCTGGCCCGGCCCTACCACCTCGGCTTCTCGCGATTTGCCTCCATGGGCAACCAGGCCGATCTCGACCTGGCCGAGCTGGTCACGTCGTTCTCGCAGCACGAGGGGACTGAGCTGATCGCCGTGTACGCCGAGGACTTCCGCGACGGCCGGGCGTTCGTCGACGCCTGCGCCGCGGCCGGCAAGCCGGTGCTGGTGCTGACGGTCGGCCGCAGCGCGGCCAGCACGCGGGCCGCGGCGTCCCACACCGGCGCGCTGGTCAGCAACACGCGGGTGGTCGAGGCGGCGTGCCGGGCGGCCGGTGCACACATCATCCGCACCCCCGCGGAGCTGATCGACGTCTCACAGGCGCTGCTCGCCGGGCCGCGGATGGCCGGCCGGCGGATCGCCGTGCTGGCGGACGGCGGTGGACACGGCGCGATCGCGTCCGACGTCGCCTCCGACGCGGGCCTCGAGCTGCCGCTGCTGTCCGATGAGCTGCAGGGCCGGCTGGCGGCGTCGCTGCCGGCCACCGCGGCCACCGGCAACCCCGTCGACCTGGCCGGCGGCGGCGAGCAGGACTTCAACAACTTCGCCATCACGGCCCGCATCCTGCTCGAGTCGGGCGAGGTCGACGGCGTGCTGATGTCGGGCTACTTCGGCGGCTACGCCCAGTACTCGGAGGAGTTCGAGGAGGCCGAGGTGGCCGTCGCCCGCGACATCGCCAGGGCGGTCGTCGATACCGGGCGGCCGCTGGTCGCGCAGACGATGTATCACAGCGCGCCGGCCGCCGAGGCCCAGCGCGAGGGCGGCATCCCCGTCTACGCGACGATCGAGGCCGCCGCCATGGCGACGGTGGCGATCGTCGAGCGTCCGTCGCCGACCGGGGCACCGTCGTTGCCTGCGCAGACGCCAGGCGATCTGGACGACGGCTACTTCGGCTCGCGCGATCTGCTGGCGGCGGCCGGCGTGCCGTTCGTGGACGCGCGGCGGGCGATCGGCGTGGAGGCGGCGGTGGCCGCCGGGCTCGACCTCGGCTTCCCGGTCGTGCTCAAGGCGCTGGGCACGCTGCACAAGACCGACGCGGGCGGCGTGCGGGTCGGCATCGCCGACGGCCAGGAGCTGGAGGCGGCCGCCCGCGACATGCACGAGCGGCTGGCGCCGCCCGAGTTTTCGGTCGAGCGGATGGCGCCGGTCGGCGATGGCGTCGAGCTGATCGTCGGCGCCCGCCAGGACGCGCGGTTCGGCCCGATCGCGCTGGTCGGGCTGGGCGGCATCTACGCGGAGACGTTCGAGGACGTGGCGATCGGCCTCGCACCGGTCGATCCGGAGGAGGCGGAGCGGCTGCTCCGCTCGCTGCGCGGCGCCGCGTTGCTCGGCCCCGTGCGCGGCCGGCCGGCGCTGGACGTGGCGGCCGCGGGCCGTGTCGCAGCGGCGTTGTCTTGGTTGGCGGCGGCGCGCCCGGACATCGCGGAGATCGAGATCAACCCCCTGCTGGCGACGCCCGACGGCGCGCTGGCCCTGGACGCGCGCATCATCCCGAAAGGAGACGGCGATGCTGGTTGACGGCTGCTACGAGGGCAAGGTCGCGCTGGTTACCGGCGGCGGCAGCGGCATGGGGCGGGCGATGGCGCAGGAGTTCGCGCGGCTGGGCGCGGCGGTGGCCGTCGCCGGACGGCGGCCGGAGCCGCTCGAGGAGACCGTCGCGCTGATCGCCGACGCCGGCGGCCGCGCGGTAGCGGTGCCGACGGACGTGCGCAATCCCGAGCAGGTCGACGCGATGGTTGCGACGGCCGTCGAGCAGCTGGGGCGGCTGGACGTGCTGGTCAACAACGCGGCGGGCAACTTCGTCGTCAAGGCAGAGGAGCTGTCGCCCAACGGCTGGCGCGCGGTGGTCTCGATCGTGCTCGACGGCGGCTGGCTGTGCACGAGCGCGGCCGGCCGGCAGATGATCGCCCAGGGCGAGGGCGGCGCGATCTGCTCGGTGATCGCGAGCTACGCCTGGACCGGCGGCCCGGGCACCGTGCACTCGGCGTCCGCGAAGGCCGGCCTGTTGGCGATGACCAAGACGCTGGCCGTCGAGTGGGCGCAGCACAGCATCCGGGTGAACACGATCTGCCCGGGGCCGACGGACACGGAGGGCGCCGGCGGAGCGCTCTGGCCGACCGCGGACGACCGTGCCCGCGTCGAGGCGACGGTGCCCGCCGGCCGGCTCGCCACGGTCGAGGAGATCGGCTGGTGGACGGCCGCCCTCTGCTCGCCCTTCGCGGCGTACATCACCGGCACGAACCTGACGATCGACGGCGGCCACAGCCTCGAGCAGGAGAGCTACATGCCTGCCTGGCGGCCCCGCGCCTGACCCCCGGGGTCTGACCCCGCTCCGACCCCGACACGTCACGACTTAGCGCCGATCCTGCGCACCCACGTGCGATTCCCGCGCTGGCGACGGAACTTCCCGGACGATCCGGGGAACTTTGTGATGCGCCCGGGCATCGAGTGCGGGCGCGGGCGGGCGCTGTGCGCGAATCGGCACGTCTGCCGCGAACTTGTGGCTCAAGCGGGGTCAGACCCGGGTCAGACCCCGGCCGGCGGCGAATGTCACGGCGCCGTGACATCTCGAGTGCCGGTTGCGTCACGATCCGTGCCGAAGGCGCCGCGAAGTTCGCGCACGGCGCTGTTCTGGATCTGACCCCTCCCGGCGTTCGTTGGGAAGGGCTGCGCGGGTGTTGCGCAGCGGTGGAGAAACGATCAGCGGAGAGGGAGGGATTCGAACCCTCGCTGGAGGTTTACCCCCCAGACCCACTTAGCAGGCGGGCGCCTTCAGCCACTCGGCCACCTCTCCATGCCGGTTCGCACCTCGCGGACGGGTGCGACCCACCCTCAGTACGATACCGCCTCGAACGGTCACCTGCGATGGGCCGCACCGCCGCTTCGCCCCGCACCATGCGCGTCAACCCCCCACACGAGACCGCCACCGCCGGGTCCGACCTGGCCGAGCCCGAGGTTCCACCGACGAGCGGCGAGAGCAGCCGCCGGAGGATGTGGCGGCGCGTGCTGCTGCTCTGGCTGCTCAGCCGGCTCGTCACCGTCGGTCTCGGGCTGCTCGTCACCTCGCAGCTCGCCTGGCACCGGCACATCGAGAGCTGGCAGACCCAGCCCTGGCAGGCGCTGACCGGCTGGGACTCGGTCTACTACATCGACATCTCGCACGTCGGCTACCTGCCCGGCTCCAGCTCGGTCGCCTTCTTCCCGCTCTACCCGCTGCTGATCTCGATCATCCGCGTCGTGCCGGAGGCCGGCGACGCGATCGCCGCGCTCAGCGTGTCCGCGCTGACCCTGCTCGCCGCGATGGTCGGCCTCTACACGCTGGGCAAGGAGCGGCTCTCCGAGGAGATCGCGTGGCGGGCCGTCGTCTACCTGATGCTCTCTCCGTTCGCGTTCGTGTTCTCACTCGCCTACACCGAGGGGCTGTTCCTCGCGCTGGCCGTCTGGATCTTCGTGCTCGTCGATCGCGACCGGCCGGCGTCCGCCGCCGCGCTGGCGCTGCTCGCCGGGCTCAGCCGCGTGACCGGCCTGGCGCTGGTGCTGCCGCTCGCCTACATCGCCTACCGGCGGCGGAGCGTGCCCTGGGCAATCGCTGCCGCCATGCCGGCGATCGGCTTCGGGATGTTCGCCGCGCTGCTGCACCGCGACGTGGGTGACGCGCTCGCGATGATCCACGTGCAGAGCGAATGGGGCGGCCACCCCAGCGTGCCACCGCTGGCGCTGGTGTCGGAGCTCGTCGACTTCGCGTCCGACCACCAGCCGATCCACCTGCTGAGCGTGCTCGCCGTTTTCATCTACCTGGCGCTGCTGGTGCCGATCCTGCGCCGCCCGATCTTCACCCGGCACCGGGCCGAGGACACTCTCTACGTGGGCTGCGTGTTCGCGATGCCGCTGCTCGCGGGCGTGCTCCAGTCGAGCGGCCGCTTCGGCCTCGTCGCGTTCCCGCTGTTCTTCGCACTCGCCGACCTCGGCATGCGACACCGCACGATGCACCGGGTGTACGTCGTCTTCGCGCCGGTGGCGCAGGTGCTGTTGTTCGCCTACGTCGCGCTGGGCTACCTGGTGCCGTAGCTCAGGTCTGCGTCCACTTGCTCTGGCCGATCCACCGGCCAACCGGGTACTGGGCGTTGTACGCGTAGACGTACACCGTGTACGTCTGGCCCCTGACCAGCTTGTGGCTGGAGCCGCCGTACTGCCACTGGCTCGGCACCTGGTACTGCGTGGTGGTCCGGCTCGTATATCTGACCTGGATCGTCTTGCCGGCCGCGCTGGTCAGGCGCAGGCTGTAGGAGCTGCCCTTGCCGAACGCGACCCAGTCGATCAGCGGGGTCAGATCGCTCGTCTTGCCGCCGTTCATCGGCGTGCACACCCGGCCCGCTTTCAGCGTGATCGACGTCGGCTTCGCATAGATCAGCCGCGACGGGTTGTCGTATGCGTTGGTCACCGTGAACAGGCTGTAGTGGTACGTGCTCGCAACCTGCAGGCCGGTGTCGTTGAGGGCGCCGGCGCCGTGAGTCAGCACAGTGCCGTCCGTCGGGGTCCTCGGCACGTGGCTCCGGTTGCGCACGACCAGCACCTTCACGTAGCGCGGCGGCGTTGGCGTCGTCCAGCCGATGTTCGCCTTGGTGCAGCCCGACGCCCCGTGCACGCCTCTGACGGACGGCGGGGCGAGCGAAGCTCCCAGCAGCGCGACGTTCGCGGTCGCGGCGGCGTTGCTCGGGATATGCAGCGCGGCGCTCTTCGGCGCGATCTGCACCGGCCGGAAGGTGATCTGAACGGTGCACGTCGCACCGGGGGCGACCGTCGTCCCCGAGCAGGCATCACCGCCCGCCTTAAAGATGAAGCTGCCCCTGTTAATGCCGCCGATCGTCAGCGTGCCCACCTTCAGCGATGCCGAGGCGCTGGTGTTCTTGACGGTCACCTGCATCGTCGCGCCCAGGGTGCCGTCCTGCTGCGCGGGGAACGTCAGCGACGTCGGCGTGGTCTGCACGCCCGGGATGGTCGCCGTGCCGGTCAGGTTCGCGTCATGTGGGTTGTTCAGCGCGTCGTCCGCCACATGCAGGATCGCGTTGAAGACGCCGGCGGCGCTCGGCGTGAACGTGACGCTGACCGTGCAGGTGGCCCCGGCGGCGAGCGTCGCGCCGCAGGTCTGGGACGATTTCGCGAACCGCGCCGCGTCGGTGCCGGCGATCGTGATCCCCGAGATGTTCATCGTGGCGTCGCCGGTGTTCTGGATCGACAGCGCCTGGGGGGCGGTGGTGTCGCCGATACCGATCGCGAAGCTGAGGCCGGTCGAGGGCGTGAAGGCGAGCTGCGGCTGCGTGCCGGTGCCCGAGACCTGGTAGGCCGCGATCGCCGGCGTGGCCGCGAACTGCACGCCTGCCGACGCCGCCCCGCTCACGGTCGGTGCGAAGGTCACGTCGAACGAGCAGCTGCCGCCCGAGGCGACGGTGCCGGTGCACGTGTTGTTGGCGATCGAGAACTGCCCCGGGTTCACGCCGGTCAGCGTCGGGGCGCCCGTGAACACCTCGTCCGGGCCGGGGTTGCTGACGGTCACCGTCTTTGTCGCAGAGGATCCCACCGGCGTAGGCGTGAACGTGTACGGCGAGGCGGGGTTCATGTCGACTGTCGGGTCGATCGTGGCTTGCGCGCTCTGTACGACGAGCATCAAGCCTGCGAGGACGGTCAACAGTGCTGCGATACGGCGACGAGGGGTCATGGAGCTCCTGGAGTCAGGTGGCCGGCGCGTCGTGGCGGCGGCGGCGGGTGATCACGGGGCGAAGCACCGCGAGTCCGACGAGCAGGAGCACGACGGGGATGGCCAGAGCGGCGATCACGGCCCACTCGCGGAAGCTGGTGGGCGACGCGCCGGCTGCGGCCTGCGGCCGGAGGTCGGGCGAGACGGGCGGGATCGTCGGAATGTCTGTCAGCGACTGCGCGTGATGTTCCGCAGGCGGACCAGGTGCCGCCGCGACCATCGGCTTCGCGGGAGCCTTCGGCTTCGCGTGGTGATTCGCCGGCTTCTTGTGATGCACCGGCGGCGGCGAGCTGGACGTGGACGTGCTCGTCGAGCTGCTGCTGGAGGAGCTGCTGCTCGAACTCGAGCTCGAGCTGCTGCCCGAACCGCCCGAGCCGGTGCTGGGCGGCGGGGTGGTCGTCGTCCCACCCGATCCGCCGCCGGAGCCGCCCCCCGAGCCGCCGGTCGATCCGGTGCCGCCGGGTGGGGGAGGTGGGGGTGGCGGAACGGTGTCGGCGAGTGCCGGAGACGCCGCAGCGAGCAGCGCGCCGGTTGCGAGCAGAACAGTCAGATGTTTCAGAGCCCCCATGTTCCCCATGCCTCCCACCGTTTCCCCCCGGATACGGTGGGATAGGTGTACCACGTCAAGAGTACTGGTGCCAGCGGTCGGCGGAAACCCGCCTCAGATCAGACCGCGGGCGCGGAGGTACGCGAGCACCCCGTTGCGCAGCCCCAGCGCCGCCCGATCCACTGTCCCGGCGCCCGCCAGAGCGCGATCCTCGCCGGGGTTCGTGAGAAATCCGACCTCGGTCAGGATGGCCGGGACGTTCGACCAGTTGAAGCCGGTCAGGTCGGCGCGGGCAACCAGTCCGCGGTTGGGCCACCCCAACGCCCCCACCAGCTTGGGGTGCACCAGCCGCGCCGCCAGCAGGCTACGCGAGTAGATGTCGTCGGTCCAGCCGCGGTGCCACGCCGGGTACAGCATCGACGTCCCCGCCTGGCTGTGATCGGTCGAGCCGTCGGCGTGGATCCGCAGGAAGAGCGCCGCGTGGTTGTGGTTGGCGATCTGCGCCCGCGCGATGTTCCCCATGCTGACGCAGCAGGTGGTCGCCCGCGTCATCACCACCCTGACCCCGGCAGTCTGCAGCAGCGCGCGCAGGCGCAGAGCGATCCGCAGGTTGACCGACGCTTCGGTCTGCCCGGTGACGACGCCGTGCGTGCCGCCGCCGTCCTTGATCTTGAGCGTGTGCGATCCCGGCCCGATCGGCTCGAGGGCGGTGTTGGCGTACCGGTCGTGGCCCGGGTCGAGCACCACCGTCACCTCTCGGGGAGCCCCGGCGTGGCCGCCCGAGCCGGCCTCGACATACGCGCCGGCCGGGCTCGCCGCGATCAGCGGCAGGCAGAGTGCGGCGAGCAGCGCCGCGCTACGACACGATCTCGCCGTCGAGAATCTCGTCGTCCCTGTCGAGCTCCAGCACATCTGGCGTCACGATAACCGTGTCGGCCCAGAAGAACTGTCGCTCGAGGGCGGCGAAGACGTCGACGACGCCGTCGGTCGCACGGAGCTCGCGCGGCGCGGCGGTAACGAGGATACGCTCGGGAGCGGCCACGCCACGAGCGTACCGGAGGTTTGCGGCGTTGCCTAGACCGCGCGGGGAAGCTCGACGATCTCGCCCACTCCGGCCCGTTCGCGCACGACCTGCGCGAGCTGGTCGAAGCCGGGCAGCGACTCCGCGATCTCGATCCGCCGGCTCGGGCCGGCGGCCTCCACCGCGAGCGTCACGCGGCCGAATCCGGTGCGGCTGCGGCGCACCGTGGTGACCTCCTCCCAGCCGATCCGGACGATGCCCGCCAGGCTCCGCGCCCGCAGGTGGTCGTGGTCGAGCTCGACCCGGTCGGCGCGTCGCGCCGCCGGCCAGACGGCGGCCGCCAGCCGGCGCATGCCGGGGATGCGGTCGGCGACCGCGTGGGCACGCCATCGCAGCGGGCAATGCGGATACTCGTATGCCTGCAGGTCACTCACCGTCCACCTCCAGTATGGAGCGAAGGTGCGGGGTGCTGCGTCCGCCGGGCGGGGGATTCGCCGGCCGCTACATGCGGGCGCCGGCGCAGGCGGGCAGCGAGGAGCGCCGCCGGATCTCCGCGAAGGAGACGCCCTCGGTCAGCAGGTACAGCGCACCGATGCCGGCGCCCAGGGCGACCTCGGTCGCCTGCAGGCCGATCGCGAAGGCCGCGCCCGGCGCCGCAGCGACGCCGAAGGACGAGGCCAGCACACCGGCGACGGCGAACTGGAACACGCCGACGTTGCCGGGCATGACCGGGAAGATCCCGACCAGGGTGGAGACCAGGAACACGGCCGCCGAGGCCTCGATGCCGTGCGGCAGGCCGAAGGCGTCAAGCGTCCACCAGATGCCGGCGATTTGTGCGACCCAGGACAGCACGCCCAGCAGCAGCGCCAGCAGCGCCTGACGGGGGTGGCTGAGCAGGCCGGAGGCGCCGTTCAGGACAGATCGGGCCGGCCCGGCCAGACGCGCGAGCGAGGAGGGGAGGGTTATGTTCGCGCGCCTGACCAGGTATCCGGCGATCGCGGCGCCCAACGTGAGGGCACCGAGAGCGATCAGGCTGGTCACGGCCCAGCCTGGAAGGTCGACGATGGTGACTGCCAGACCTGCGCCCAGGATGACGAGGGCGAGTCCCAGCACGAGCTGCTCGGCGAGCAGCGTCCCGGCGATCGCGGCCGCGCCCAGCTCGGCGCCCTCGGCGCGTGCCCGGCGATGCAGCACGACCCCGCGGGCGACCTCGCCGAGGCGGGCGGCCAGCACCGTGTTGAACAGGAAACCGATGAAGACGGCCGGCAGCAGGGCGCGGACGCCCAGCCGAGGCGTACCCGGCAGCACGGCCAGCGACCGCTGCCAGACGGCGGTCTTCAGCCAGACGCTGACCAGGTTGGCGATGATGGCCAGCGCCAGCGATCCGAGGGCGACAGCCTTGAGGGCGTCAGCGACCTCGACCGCCTGGCCGGCCAACCGGTAGACCAGGAACGACGCGACCGGCACCGCCACCATCGCAGCCGCCAGTTTCCGGCTGCGCGTGCGGGCCGCGAACACGGCAAGCGCGGCAATCGCTGCCACGCCGGCGCCGCCGGCCGCGTCGAGGAAGAAGTGGTTCGCCGTGACCACGATCGAGAACACGACGAGGGCTGGGTAGAAGGCCCAGAGCGAGCGGAGCACGCGGTTTCGCACCAGCAGCACGGCGGACACGCCGACGATCAGGGCGTAGGCCGTGTGCAGGCTGGGCATCGCCGCGTACGGATTGGCCAGCGCGTGGATCGCGCCGGAGTCGTGGTTGACGGACGTCTGGTGCAGCGTGTCGACGAAGCCCAGACCGCTGAGCATCCGGGGCGGCGCCGCGGGGTAGAAGACGTAGCCGAGCATCCCGATCGCGTTCGCCGCGATCATGATGTTCCGCACCAGCGGGAAGACCTCGTTGCGCTTCAGGTAGACCCAGAACAGGAACCCGAAGCTGATCGTGAACTGGCAGTTGAAGTACGTCCAGTTGGCGATGTCGAGCACGATGCCGGGGGCGCCCATCGCCCACCGCTGCAGGTCGAGCTCGTGGAACATGCCGAGGCTCTGCTCCGTCGAGACGATCGAGTGCGCGTGGCGCATCGCGTCGGCGCGGTCGCCCGTCGCCACGATCCGGCTCATCTCGTAGAGCACGTCGAAGACCGCGAAGATCGCCAGGTTGCGGGCGAGGTCGCCCCAGCCCTTGGGCAGCTGGCGGCCGATCCAGGCGACTGCCGAGGCCGCCGGCCGGGTCGGAATGTGTGCGGTCGAGATCATGGGACGAAGGGTGTCACTCGGCGTTTCACGGCACGATGCGGGTGCCCGGTGGACGCAGGTGCGGTTAACCCGACGTCGCGGCCTTCCGGTTTCATCCCGGAGGGAGAGCTACGACACATGTCCGGCGTTTCCCTCCACGCGGCCGCTGGGAATGGAACGACCGTCACCCGACACCAAGGAGATCTGGATGAGCATGTACACCCGCACGAACCTCGACGACGTCAAGGACTCGGCGCCGCAGTTCGGCTTCGGCGAGTTTCAGGAAGCGCACTTCGCGAGCGGCGACCTGAAGACCCAGCAGACCGGCGTCAGCTTCCACCGGGTCAAGCCGGGCAAGCGGCAGGGGTTCGCGCACCGGCATGACGAGGCTGAGGAGGTCTACGTCGTGATCGGCGGCAGCGGCAGGGTGAAGCTGGACGACGACATCGTCGACCTGGAGCGGCTGGACGCCGTGCGCCTGGCACCCGGCGTCACGCGGCAGTTCGAGGGCGGCCCGGAGGGCATCGAGATCCTGGTCTTCGGCGCCCGCCATGAGGGCGACGGCGAGACCGTCGACGACTGGTGGACCGAATAGCTGCGATGATCGCAGCTCGATGATCGTCCATCTGATCGACGGCACCTACGAGCTGTTCCGCCAGTTCTACGGCCGTAAGCGGTTCAAGAAAGACGGCGACCACCCGCTGGGCGCGGCGGCCGGTGTGTGTGGCTCGCTGCTGCAGATGATCGAGGGCGGCGCGACGCACATCGGCGTCGCCACCGACCACGTCATCGAGTCGTTCCGCAACGACCTGTGGCCCGGCTACAAGACCGGCGCCGGCGTCGACCCCGCCCTGCGATCTCAGTTCGAGCCGCTCGAGGAGGCGCTCGACGCGATGGGCGTCGTGGTCTGGCCGATGGTCGAGCTGGAGGCGGACGACGCCCTGGCCTCGGCCGCCCGGATCGCCGCGGCCGACCCGGAGGTCGAACAGGTCTGCATCTGGTCGCCGGACAAGGATCTGGGGCAATGTGTCGAGCGCGACCGGGTCGTGCAGGTCGATCGCCGCGCCGACGCCATCCGCGACGCCGCCGGGATCCGCGAGAAGTTCGGCGTCGACCCGGCGCTGATCCCCGACCTGCTGGCGCTGGTCGGCGACTCCGCCGACGGCTACCCGGGGATCAAGGGCATCGGCAAGGTCGGCGCCGCGCGGATGCTGAACCAGTACGGGCCGATCGAGTCGTTCCCGCCGGAGGCGCTGGCCGACGAGCGCCGCGAGCTCGCGCTGCTGTTCAAGGACCTGGCGACGCTGCGTAGCGGGGAGCAGCCGTTCGCGGCCGTGGACGACCTGCGCTGGGAGGGCCCGGCCGAGGCGTTCGCGGATGTCGCGGAACGCCTCGGCGACGAGCGCCTCCTCGAGCGCAGCCTGGCCGCGCCCCGCTAGCTCGGCACGGGGAAGTACGACAGCGTGTCGTCCAGGTAGTTCGGCACGTACGCCGTGCCGCGCACCTTGTCGATGGCCAGCGACAGCGGCTCCGTTCCCACCTTGAGCGTGCTGCTCACCTTGAGCGTCGACGTGTTCAAGAACGACACCGTGCCCTTGCCGGGGGGTGTCGGGGAAGGTGGAGTCGAGCGCCAGCAGAGTCGACCCGCTGGCGGTCAGCGCCACCGGCCCGGTGTGGAGGGTCGCCAGATCGGGTACGACTCCCGCATGGACGATCAGGAATCGGAGATGGTCAAGCGCTCCGCCAGGCGGTTCGCGACCCGCTGGGCGCGCCGGAATCCGCGGACGGTGGCGAAGGCGGCCGGCACGGTGGCGTTGCACCCGGTGCGAACCGTGCGGTTCGTCGGCCACGCGCGGCAGGCCAACGAGGTCGCGCGGGATCCCCGCGCCGCCCCGGCCGCGTCGCGCGGCTTCATTGCCGTGCGCGACGCAGGCAGGGCGGAGCTGACAGACCCCGAGCTGTGGCGGATCCTCGGCGAGTCGGCGCTGGCGCTGGCGACCGTCTACGACGAGTCGCGCAGGCGACGCGCGCGGCGGCGCCTGATCTCGCGCGTGGTGGTCACGGCGGCGGCGGTCGCCGTCGTCTCGGGCGGCGTCACCTGGGTCACTTCGCGAAGGGCGTCCGGAACGTGATTCGCTCGAACACGTCGCCGTAGACGGTGCCCTGGAAGTCGATCGGGCGGTACTCGAACGAATTGCCCGGCCGCGGGCTCATGGAGTCGTCGGCCTTCACCAGGTCGACGACCTGTGGCGTCGTGTGGAAGAACACCGGCGTGTAGGCCCAGTTGTCGGGCGGCCCGGTGGGCACCGTGCCGCTGCCGCCGGGGTTGATCGGCTCGGCTACCCGCCGAGTCCCTTCAGCGCCTCCTGGCTGCGTCCGCGCGGCCGGTGGTCTTACGGCAGCGGCGCTCAGAGCGTGGGCTTCGACACCTGATCCCAGCCTAGTTGACATATGCTGATATGGGTATATGATGTTCGCATGGCACGAGCAGCGACCACGGCAGACGCGTTCAACGCGGTGGCGGAGCCCCGGCGGCGGCAGATCCTGGATCTGCTGGCCGGCGGCGAGCGCCCGGTGAACGACCTCGTGCGGACGCTCGACCTCGCCCAGCCGCAGGTGTCGAAACACCTGAGGGTGCTGCGCGAGGTGGGGGCGGTCGAGGTGCGCGAGGACGGCCGGCGCCGGCTCTACCGGCTAAACGGCGAGGCGCTGAAGCCCATCCACGACTGGGTCAAGGCGTACGAGCAGTCGTGGAACGAGCGGTTCGAGCAGCTCGATGCGGTTCTGGAAGACCTCAAGCGAAAGGACGATGACGGAGATGGCGATGACGAGTAGTGGCACAGCCAAGGTCACCCTCCCCACCGATCGGCAGATCCTGATCACGCGGGAGTTCGACGCACCCAAGCACCTGGTGTTCAAGGCGTGGACAACGCCCGAGCTCGTCCGGCGGTGGTGGAGCACCGACCGCGGCGAGATGACCGTCTGCGAGATCGACCTGCGGGTCGGCGGCACCTGGCGGTACGCGATGGTCACCCCCACCGGGTTCGAGGTCGGCTTCCACGGTGAGTTCCGGGAGCTCGTCCCCGACGAGAAGATCGTCTCGACCGAGGCGTACGAGGGCATCCCCGACCCCGACGGCAACGCGTCCCTGAACACGCTCATGCTGACGGAGCAGGACGGCCGCACGACGATGGCCGTCCTGGTCGAGCACCCGACGGCCGAGGGCCGCGACGCCCACATCAACTCGGGCATGGAGGCGGGCATGCAGGACGCGCTCGACTTGCTGGAGGAGGTCGCCGTCTCGCTGGGCTGACGGCCGAGAAGGCCGCCAGGTGGGCGGGGGCCGCTTGCCAAGCCGGGTGCGCAGGCGGAGAATCCCCCGATGGGCACCACCACCCGGCTGACCAGCGCCGTCGTCGCGCCCCTGCTGGAGCGCGACGACGCGCTGGTGGTCCTGCACAGCTCGTTGTCCGAGGTGCGATCGGGCGCCGGCCGGATGCTGCTGGTGTCCGGCGAGGCGGGGATCGGCAAGACGGCGCTGGTGCGCTCGTTCACCGCGTCCGTGCGCAGCTCGGCGCGCGTGCTCGAGGGGGCGTGCGACGCGCTCGCCGCCCCGCGCCCGCTGGGCGCGTTTGTCGACATCGCTGGTGGCCCGGGCGACAGGCTGCGGGAGCTGGTCGCGCAGGACCCGTCCCCGCACGAGGTGTTCGAGGCGCTGTCCGACGAGCTCGCCGGAGCGGCGTCAGTGCTGGTGGTCGAGGACGTGCACTGGGCGGACGAGGCGACGCTCGACGTGCTGCGCGTGCTCGGCCGGCGGATCGAGAGCGTCGACGTGCTGGTCATCCTCACCTACCGCGACGACGCCGTCGGGCCGGTGCATCCGGTGCGCATGCTGCTCGGCGACCTCGCCACCGCGCACGGGCTCGGGCGGGTGGCGCTGGATCCGTTGTCTCCCCAGGCCGTCGGCGAGATGGCAGCCGGGTACACGCTGGACGCGGCCGAGCTCCACCGGCTGACCGGCGGCAACCCGTTCTACGTGCACGAGGTGCTGGAGGCGGGCGGCGAGCAGGTGCCCGCGACCGTGGGCGAGGTGGTCTACACCCGTGCCGCGCGGATGAGCGAGGACGCCCGATCGGTGCTGGAATCGGTGTCGGTGGCGCCCCCGGCGCTCGAGCCATGGGCGCTCGAGGCGGTCTGCGGCGGGGCTGCGGGCGCGCTGGACGAGTGCCTGGCCGGCGGAATGCTGGTCGACGACGACGGCAGGGCGCGCTTCCGCCACGAGCTGGCCCGGATGGCGATCGAGGCCGAGCTCGGGCCGTCCCGCCGGCGGGGCCTGCACGGCGCGCTGCTGGCCGCGCTGGGCGATCCGACCCGGGGCATCGACCCGGCCCGGCTGGCCCATCACGCCGAGGGAGCGGACGACGCCGCTGCCGTGCTGCATCTGGCGCCGGTCGCCGCGCGCCGCGCCGCGGCGGTCGGTGCGCACCGCGAGGCGGCGGCCCAGTACGCACGCGCCCTGCGGTTCGCCGCGGCCCAACCAGCCGCCGAGCGGGCCGAGCTCGAGACGCGGCTGGCCGACGCGCTGTATGCAACCGACGACCAGGTCGAGTCGATCGCCGCGCGCGAGCGCGCGATCGGGCATCTCCGCGACGCAGGCGATGCGAGTGGCGAAGGGGATGCCCTGTGCCATCTGGTCACCTCATACAGCTGCCGCGGCATGATGGCGGACGCCCGTGCTGCGGCCGATCAGGCGATGCGCGTGCTCGAGCCGCTCGGTCCGTCGCCGTCGCTGGGCGCGGCGTACGACTCGCTCTCGCTGCTCGCGCTGTACGGCGGCGATTACGACGCGGCGGCCGAGTGGGGCCAGCGCGCGGTCGAGTGCGCCGGCGACGACGCTGTCATTCTCGCCAACGCTCTCATCTCGACCGGCACCGCGCTGCTGCTGCGCGACGGCCCGGACGCTGTCGACGAGCTGATGCGCGGCCTCGAGGTGGCCCGGGAGCACGGGTTGGAGCAGGAGATCGCGCGTGCCCACAACGACCTGGCGATCG
Source organism: uncultured Actinomycetes bacterium (assembly GCA_963809205.1). Classification (GTDB taxonomy): domain Bacteria; phylum Actinomycetota; class Thermoleophilia; order Gaiellales; family JAICJC01; genus DATLLN01. The sequence continues at coordinate 46,508 of CAWEIS010000011.1, forward strand.
GCGGGGTGATCCACCGGGCGCACGCGCTGGCGGACGCCCACATCGCGGCTGGCCTCGGCCATTGCGCCGACCACGACCTCGATCTGTGGACGCTGTCGATGCTTGGCCTGAAGGTGCGCTCGGAGCTGAACCAGGGCCGCTACGACGAGGCGTCGGAGATCGCGATCAGCATCGCCGGGGAGCTGCGCGACTCGCCCGCGCCGCGGTTCGAGGGGCTGCTCGTGCTGGCCACCGTCCGCGCGCGGCGGGGCGACCCCGGTGTCCGCCAGGCGCTCGAGCAGGCGGCGGGGATCGGGCTCTCCCCGGACGACATCGACTGGGTCGGGGCGCTGGCGATCGCTCGCGCCGAGGCGGCCTGGCTGGCCGGCGACGAGGAGCATGTCGACGAGCTGACCTCGCATGCGCTCGAGCTCGCGCTCGAGCAGGACGTGTACATTCCGTGGATGCTCGGCGAGCTCGCGTGCTGGCGGCGGCGGGCGGGTATGGACGACCGGATCACGAACGCCGTCGCCGAGCCGTGGGCGCTGGAACTCGACGGCCGCCATGCCGAGGCGGCCGCAGCCTGGGATCGGCTGGACTGCCCGTACGAGTCGGCCATCGCGCTAGGCGTGGGCGGCGAGGGGATGGAGGCGCATCGTCGGCTGCAGGAGCTGGGCGCCGGTGGCGCGGCTGCCGTGTTCGCGAGGCGTCTGCGGCGACGGGGCGTGCGGGGAATCGCCCGCGGCCCGCGGCCGAGCACGCGCGAGAACCCGGCCTATCTGACCGGCCGCGAGCTGGAGGTGCTCGCACTGGTCGCCGACGGGCTCAGCAACGCGGAGATCGCGCTGCGCCTTCACGTGTCGACCCGGACGGTCGACCATCACGTGTCGAATATCCTGCGCAAGCTGGAGGTGCCGTCCCGCGCGCGGGCCAGCATCGAGGCGGCGCGGCTCGGCATCGTGCCCGCGGCGCCCTGATCCGGCGTCCGTAGCCGGGTCGGCCAACATAGGCAGAAGTGCCGATGCGCGTCCCCGGCGCTCGCTCCTACCCTCGAACGCGTCAGTTGGAACCGGAAGGAGCATCGATGGACACCTATGTGATCCTGCGCCGCGACGGATGGCGCAGCGCGGCTGATCTCGAGGCCGCGGCTGCCCGCTCGACCGCCGAGGGCGAGCGGATGTCCGACGACATCCGCTGGATCCGCAGCTACGTGCTGTCGGAGCCGGCGAACGGCGGGCTCGGCACCGTCTGCATCTACCAGGCGAGCAGCCCGGAGGCGATCCGCCGGCACGCGGCGGCCGCCGATCTGCCGGTGGACGAGATCGTCCAGGTGGCGGACACGGTGCTCGTGCGGCCCGATCCGGTGCCGGCCGGCGCCTGAACCCGTGACAAGGAGGAACCACATGTCCAGAAGCATCATTCGGACGCTCGCCGTTGCGGCGATCGTCGTGCTCGCCGCTGCGACGGCGGCCAGCGCCCATGCTGCGACCCTCGACCAGGTGCGGCACGCGACCGCGCCGTACCGCCAGCTGAACGTCGCCAAGGCGGCCGGGTACGGCCTGCTCACCGATGCGGCCGGCATCCACTGCATCAACGAGCCGGGCATGGGCGCGATGGGCGTGCACTACGTGAACGGCGACCTCGTCGGCGATGACACCGTGGACGCGCTGCATCCGGAGGCGATGGTCTATCAGCCCATCCCCGGCCATCCGCTGCGGTTGGTCGCGGTCGAGTACGTGGTCTTCAAGGCCGCGTGGGCCAAGACGCACACCGGGCGGCCGCACCTGTTCGGCCAGACGTTCATGCTGTCGCCGGCCGGGAACCGTTTCGGCCTGCCGGCGTTCTACTCGCTGCATGCCTGGATCTGGAAGAGCAATCCGGCCGGCACGTTCGAGATGTTCAACCCGAACGTCACCTGCCCTAACCAATAGCTCCACAGCCGGTGGGAACCGGCCGGGGTCTGACCCCGCTCTGACCCCGGTCAGAGAAAGGGCGTCACGATCCTGTGCCGGTTCCCACCGTCCTTTGGGGAGAGCCGGCCGCCGCCGGGCGCGGTCCGCCACGATCTACGTCGCTCTGTTGTAGTCGTGCCAGAGTCCGCCGCCTCGGGCGCCGCACCGCCGGCGAATCGGCACGCCTCGGTGCGAACTGTTGACTCAAGCGGGGTCAGAGCGGGGTCAGACCCGAGGTGCCGTAACGCTGCCGGAACGCCCCGTCGGAGATACTCGCGGGGTGGACTTCCTCGCCGCACACGTGAGGACGCTGACAACCGCGGTCTGGGTCGCGGTGCTGGTGCTGCTCGCCGCAGCGGCGGCCTTCGGCCTGAAGCGGGGTGCTGCCGATGCCGCCGGCGTCGCGTTCGCCGTGGAACTGGCGCTGTTCCTGCTGGTCTTCACCGTGCTCGGCGTGCTGATCGCGCGGCGCGAGCCGCACAACGCCGTCGGCTGGCTGTTCTGCGTCGTGCCGATCGGCGTGCTGGCGGCGACCGTCAGCGGGATGTACGCGGAGTCCGGGCTCCCCGGTGACAGCGTCGTCGGCTGGTTCTCGACCTGGACGTGGCTGACCGCCCTGCTTGCATATGCGCTGTTCGTCCCGCTGCTGTTCCCCGACGGACGGTTGCCCGGCCGGCGCTGGAGGGTCGTCGCGTGGGCCGACGGACTTGCGCTGCTGGGCGTGTTCGTCGCCGCCGCGGTGGACATCGAGGTGCTGGGCGTGATCTTCGTGGTCGGCTCGATCGCGCTGGTGCCGGTGTCGCTCGCCTCGGTCGTCGTCAGGTACCGAAGAGCCGCCCCCACACAGCGGCTCCAGCTCCGCTGGTGCGTATTCGCCGTCGTGCGCCGCGTTTGCCGGCTTCATCGTCGTCTCGCTGCTGGCCAGTGTCGTCGAGTGGGTGCAGTTCCTCTACGTCTTCGTGTACGCGCTGCTGCCGATGGCGGTCGGCGTCGCGATGCTCCGCTACCGGTTGTACGAGATCGACGTGATCATCCGCCGCACGCTGACCTACGCGTGCCTGGTCGCTGCGCTGGCGATCGTCTACCTCGGCGGCGTCGCGGCCGTCGGCGCTCTGCTCCGGCAACTCACCGGCTCCTCGAGCGTGCTCGCGGTGACGCTCTCGACGCTGGTCGTCGCGCTTGCGTTCCAGCCGCTGCGCCGGCGGATCCAGCGGGCCGTCGACCACCGATTCTCCCGCGCCAGGTACGACGCGAACCAGGCGGTGGACGCGTTCAGCGGCCGGCTGCGCGAGCAGATCGACCTGGACGCCCTGTCCGCCGAGCTGGTAGCGGTCGTCCGCCGCACCGTCCAGCCGAGTCAGACCACGCTCTGGCTGCGGCCGTCGGAGGGTGATCGTCCAGCGGGAGAGGTGTGACGGCTGCGCGCCGCGACGTCGCGGTCATCGGCCAGGGCCTGATCGGCCTGTCGACGGCGGTCGCGCTGGCCCGACGCGGCCGATCGGTGGTCGCCCTGGACGCGCTCGGCTCCGGTCACCCGCTGACCTCGTCGACCGGCGTGTCCCGCTCGATCCGCGCCGCCTACGCCGAACCGCTCTACGTCCGGCTCGCCCTCGAGGCGCTCGCGTCGTGGCGCGCGCTTGAGGTGGAGACCGGGCGCTCAATCCTGCATCTCACCGGCCAGGTCGACCTCGCCCCGGCCGTGATGCTCGACGAGCTCGAGGCGGGGATGGCGGCCGAAGGCATCGCCACCCAGCGGCTCGACGCCGACGGGCTCGCCGCCGTCTTCCCCGAGCTCCGGCTCGGCCCGGGAGAGCGCGCGCTGTACCACGACAGCGGCGGCACGGTGCTCGCCGCCGAGGGGATGGCCGCATTGGCCGACGCGGCGTCCGACCTGGGCGTCGAGCTGGCCGCGCCGGAGCGCGTGAGCCGGGATCGACCTGGCCGGCGACGACGTCACGTTGCACACCGATGCGCGCACCCTCGAGGCTTGCATAGTCGTCGTCGCGGCCGGCCCATGGGCCGGGGAGCTGCTGTCGCCGCTCGGCGTCGACCTGCCGCTGTCGCCGGGAGTCGCCCAGGTCACCTACGTCGACGTCCCGCATCTCGTCAGCCGGCCCGGCATCGCCGACTGGTCGATCGAGGACAGCGGCCGCGGCGTCTACGGCCACCCCGTGCCGGGGATGGGCTACAAGATCGCGTTCGATGCGGCCGGCGCCGAACCGTGGGACGGGGCGGCGTCCGAGTGGCCACCCGACCTCCGGGAGCAGGAGCAGCTGATCGGCTGGGCCGCGCGCCGCTTCGCGGGGACGGCGATGCCCGTGATCGAGAGCCAGCGACACCCGTGGACGATGACGCCAGACACCGACTTCGTGATCGACGCGGACGGCCCGCTGGTCGTTGCCTGCGGCTGCTCCGGCCACGCGTTCAAGTTCGGCCCGGCGCTGGGCGAACTGGTCGCCGACATCGCGCTTGGCGTCGAACGCGAGGAACGGGCGATGTTCTCGATGCGCCGGCCGGCCATGTCGCTCGAGGCCGTTGACGCGTCGACGCCGATCGACCGCTAGCGCGACGCGCCGGCCGGTAGGGTTGTTCGATGGCCGAGCTGCCCATAGTCCACGCCGACGGCGATCCCGTCCGCCGCGGCCGCATCATCGGTAGGGCGCTGGCCAACGGGCATGCCCGCGCGGTTGACTTCACCCTCCGGTACACGCGCCGCCACGGCCTCGCCGACCGGGACATCGAGCCGCTGCTGGCGCCGTACCTGGCCGCTTCGCGGCAGGCTGTTCCGCGGCTGGTCGCACACCTCGAGGGCATCGCCGAGGGCGCCGGCCTGCGGTTCATCGATGTCTTCGCGGTCAACGCGTTCGAGGAGCTCTACGCCGTGCTCGAGGGATCCGTGCAGGCGCCGGACGGCGTTCGCATAAACCCCGCGCCGCCCCCATCGCCGGTCGAGCGGTGTACCGACTTCGTCGTCCGTGGCCCGGACATCACGATCCTCGCCCACAACGAGCAGTGGTACGCCGGCGACGACGGCGGAGTGGCCGTGATCGTCGAGCGCCCGGACTCCGACGACGAGGTCGCGATCGTCGCGCCCGCGTCGGTGGGCACGGTGCCGCTTGTGGGGATGAACGCCCGCGGCGGCGCGCTCGGCCTGATGTCGCTGACCGGCGCCGACGAGCGGGTCGGCGTGCCTCGGGCGCTGCTCGGCCGCGACGGCGTCGAGGCGCTCGACCGGGACGACGCGGTGCGGCGCGCCACGCGCCCCAACCGTGCCGGGGGCTACAGCTACGTGTACGCGTTCCGGGGAGGCGACGCGTTCACCCTGGAGGTGACGGCGACGCGCCACGGGATGGTGGAGACGGCGGTGCACACCAACCACGCGCTGGACGCGACAGTCGCCGAGGCCGCGGAGGCGCCGTCCCCCGGGAGCCTGTCCCGGTTCGACCGGACGTGCGCGCTGCTGCGCGACGACCCGCCGGTGACAGCGCAGGGACGCGATGCGGATCCTCGGCGACCACGGCGCGGACGGCCAGGACATCTGCGCCCATCCCGATCCCGCCGAGGGTGACGAGGGCTCGGCGATCCAGTTCGGGATGGTCTGCGACGTCGAGGCGGGCGTGATGTGGCTGGCGCCCGGACAGCCGTGCAGCACGGAGTTCCACGAGCTCCCGCTGGCCGAGCTGCTCAGCGACTGACTGATCACACCTGACCCGCGGAGTGTTGCTAACCCCTGCCGCCTCTCGTATGGTCGGGGGCAGCACGTGATGTCAGTCGACTGGCTCGAGGCTCTGGAGGAGGAAATGTGCGACGGCTGCTGATGGGCTTCGTCTGCGGCGCCGTCGCCGGCTACGCGCTGTGGCTGCTCGCCGCGCGGCTGCGGGAACAGCCGCGCATCGAGGCGCTCGCGCCTCCGTCCGCCCCGCCCGCCCCTCCGGAGCCGGTCGCCGAGGTCGTGTACCTGGCCGTTCCGGAGCCGGAGCCGGCCGCGCCGCCGCCGGTGCGCGATTCCGAGCTGCGGCTGCGCGGGCTCGCCGCACTGCGGATCGAGATTCTGGAGACCGTCGACCGTCGCGCGCTCTACACGATGGCGCACGACCGCGGCCTGCCGCATCACGCGCTGTTCCTGATGAGCTCCAGTCAGCTGCTCGACGCCGTCCTGGCCGCCGAGGAGCTGCCGCCGGCCGACGTGCTGCCGTCCATCGACACCGAGCGCCGGGTGCGTGAGATCGCCGCCGAGGCGCTCGCCCGTCACGAGCGGGTCCTCGCAGAGGACGCCGGCTCCGAGCTCGACGCGGGTTAGGCGGGCATCGCTGCGCGGATCGCGCGCAGCGCCCACAGGCACACGAGCATCGTCGCGGCCACCGTCGGGAAGCCGACGCACATGATCCCGATGATCCGCGGGTCGGTGTGCAGAAAGCGCCCGCACAGCTCGTCGGCGGCCATCGCCGCGCCGATCGCCAGGCCCAGCCGAAGCCAGCCGGACGGCCGTAGCCCCGGGAATCGCAGGTCGATCCAGATGGCGAGCACCGCCGCGCCGACGACGTAACAGACCACGAACACTGGCACGGTCAAGGCGTCACCCTTCTCTGGTCGTCGTCGGCGCCCGGCATCGTTGCCCGAGCATGCGAGCGGCGGCGGGGAGCGTCAATCGGGCGAAGGGACGACCAAAAGGGTGAGATTCTCTCACCCTTTTGTAACGCGACGGACGACAAGAGCGATGTTGCAGAGAAGGCTCCAATGCACGATCCCTTACACATCACCGGGATCGCCATCTGCGATTCCAACGAGATCGCCCTGACCGGGCTCAGCTCCGCGCTGGCCGCGCACGGGCTGTCGGTGCGTGAGACCGCACGGGACGGCGGGCGGGCGAAGGCGCTGGCGGCGAGGTCCGCCGGCATGGTCGTGCTGGTGGACGTGGCGCTCCAGCCGGTGCCCGAGGCTGCCGAGTCGGTCATCCGCGCAGTCACCGCCGCCGGCGGGATCCCCGTCGCGATGGGTGTCGGCGGCGAGCTGGAGACGATGTTCCGAGCGCTGCGCTGGGGCGCAGCCGGCTACCTGACCAAGGATCTACCCATCGACGCCTGGGTGCAGGCCGTCCGCGCCGCCATCCGCGGCGAGGCGCCGCTGTCCCGGGCGATGATCTCCGCCCTGGTCGCCGAGTTCCGCAACCAGGAGAGCCGGATGCCGATGGTCGAGCTGCTGCCGTCCGCCCGGCGGTTGACGCAGCGCGAGTGGGAGGTGCTGGCGCTGATCGCCCACGGCAAGACGAACCGCAACGTCGCCTGCGATCTCAGCATCTCGGTGCAGACGGTCCGCACCCACGTCTCGAACATACTGGCCAAGCTGGAGGCGCCGAACCGCTCGGCGGCCGCCGCCAAGTACCAGCAGCTTCAGGCCGTTCGCGCCTAGTCCACCGGGAGCACCCCGCGTAGGGTGGGTGAGAAAAGATCCCCCACCCAGATCGGTGATTCGGACGATTCCCCGGGGCGCCGAGGGGCCGCACACTCGCCGGTATGGACGTGCGTTCCACCCGACGTGCCGACCAGGACTCGCATCGCCGAGTGCTGCTCGTCGGTTTCCCTCCGTTGATGCTCAGTGGCCTCGAACCGGCCCTTGCAGGGGTCGCCGAGGTCGTCAGCGTGCCGTTCCCCGGCACCGCCTTTGACCGGGCGGCGGAGGAGTTCGACCCCGACATGGTCGTGGTCGACGTCACGTACCTGGACGAGTCGGTTATCCGGCCGCTGATTGCCAACCGCTTCGCTGCCGCGAAGCCGGTCGTGGCGTACCTGTCCGATCAGCGCGATATCTGGGTCGACAACATCCAGGACTCCTCGTTCTCCCGGCTGGACGATTCCAGCCTGAACGGGCTCGTGGCACTCGCATCGGGCTCGCCGCCGGAACCGGTGGTGGAGCGGTGATGGAGACGGTGCGCACTTCCGGACCTTCGCCCGACGTCTCGTCGGGGCAGTTCGACACACCGAAAGGGGGGAAACAACATGATGGATCTGCTCTCGAAGCTGCAGCGCGAGGAGGAGGGCCAGACGATGGCGGAGTACGCCGTGGTCCTCGCCGTGATCACGCTGCTCGTCGTCGTGGCTCTGACGTCGCTGTCCGACGCGATCGTCGCCGCGCTCGACCAGGTTACGGGCATCATCGGTTAGGCCTCACGCTCGGCTGGGGGGGCGCTGCGGCGCCTCCCCAGCATCCTCGCCGGTCGTGCGAGTCCGGCCAGAGCATCGTCGAGTTCACGCTGGTGCTGCTGCCGCTGCTGCTGATCCTGTTTGGGATCATCGAGCTCGGAGTTGTCATGTTCGACAAGGTGACCGTCGTCCACGACGCCCGCGAGGCGGCGCGGCTGGCGGCGGTCAACGATCCGGCCGGAAAGACGCTGATGGCCGACGCCCCCGCGGGCAGCAGCGTTACCTTCACGTGCGCCACCGATCCCAACAGCGGGAACCCCGCCGGCCAGTACAACGTCGGCGACACGATCACGGCGCACGTCACGTACAGCCACGCCTTCGTGTTCCCGCTGATCAGCTCGATTCTGGGCAACACCATCGACCTGTCGTCCAACGCGACGTTCCGGCTGGAGGGGCAGCCGACCGCGTACTGCTGATGACCGAGCGGCCCGGACAGTCAGGTGGGGTGTTGGTGCTGGTCGCGATCTCGCTGACCGTGCTGCTGGGCATCGCGGCGCTGGCGATCGACACCGGAAACTTCCGCGCCCACCGGCGGCAGCTGCAGTCGGCCGCCGATGCCGGCGCGCTCGCCGGGGCTGCGCAGCTGATTGCCAACCCGGGCGCTGCCTGCGGGGCGGGCGGCCGCGCCGACTACTACGAGCGACGCAACAGCGACCTGACCGACAGCCACAACCTGATCAAGAACGCCAACCTCGACACGAGCTACTGCGAGATCGTCAACAACTCGGTGCGCGTGAAGCCGGTGGAGAACGGCGTGCCGTACGTGTTCGGCAAGGTGCTGGGCTTCCTCAACACCGACATCGAGGCTCGTGCGCGGGCACGCATCGTCTACCTGACCACCGCCCGCGGGATGATGCCGATCGGCGTCGAGGACCTGCGTCCGCAGACCGTCCAGGTGATCCGCGACGACACCGGCGGGGTCGTCGCGTCGCTGACGTCCGGGTGCGGCAGCAGCCCCGAGGGATTCCTCTACTACTGCGGCGGCGGCACGGTCAATAACCTCCCGGCGGGCGGCGTACCGGTGCACGTGCGGGTGACGGACGTCACCGGCACGGTCATCGACTTCGCCAACGACGGCAGCGGCAACCCGATTGGGGTCGGCTGGATCGGCACGGAGGACGTGCCGAAGTCGGGCGCCACCTCCTGCGCGTGCACGGTCAAGGAGGTCTACGTCACCCAGGGCATCGCCGACCCGTCGCTGTACTACCCGTTCGCGACGACCGCGCGCAGCTTCGGCGTCAACGTGCACCTGACGAACGTGCCGAACAACGCGCAGGTGCGCGTGCAGCTCAACGGCGGGCCGGGGCAGGGCGCCCAGGCGAGTCTGACCAGCGGCACGAACGCGGACGGCCAGTGGTCGACCGGAGCATCGGCGTTTTCGACGGCCACCTCCGAGGGCCCCGAGAACGTCACGGTCACGGTCAAGCAGGGCAACACGACGTACACGTCTCACACCGTGCAGCGGATCTATCCGCACGACCAGTCGACGCTGCTCTACAGCTACACCCAGAGCGGCGCAGCGTTCGGCGGGCGGTTTGTGAGCTCATCGCTGGCCGCCGGCGCGCCCGGCCGGACGGTGTCGTTTCAGACGGCCTTCGTGACGCTCGTCAAGGGCCGCGAGATCGTGCTCAAGCTGGGCGGTGGCAACGCGGCCAGCCCGGGCAACTTCGGCGCCCTCGACCTGGACACCAACACGAGCTGGGGCCAGTACCAGTGCTACGCGACGAACGGCATACCGAACTTCGCCGACGAGCTTCAGCACGGCGCCTGTACCCCCTACTCGATCGGTCAGCAGGTGCAGACGCAGACCGGTAATCAGACCGGGCAGATCGATGGTGGCAACGGCGGGCTGACAAAGCGGATCGGCAACTCGCCGAACCACTGGACGACCACGGCCAATCCGCCGCCCGCCGGCGACCCCCGGTGGGTGAACGTGATCCTGGTCGGGCCACTGTCGATCGAGGCGCTCAACGGCAACTCGACGACCCCTGTGGTCGGATTCGGCAACTTCTACATCACCGCATATAGCCGAGATGCCGGCAGCGGCCTCAAGAACGGCGAGGTGCGAGGCATCTTCTGGGATCGCGTCAACCCCAGCGGCGCATACAGCACCTCGTGCACCGATCCCTCCGGGATCTGCCTGGAGTCGATCGCGCTGATGCCCTGGGACGGCTGAGGAATTCGAACAAGGAGTACGTGAACGATATGCACCGTGCACTGACAACCCGAACCGGCGCTCTGACGCTGGCGATCATCCTGGCGGCCGCCGCGGCGCTGATGGTGTTCGTCTACGTCAAGGGCTACCAGTCCGACGTGAACGGCCGAGGTACCGAGGTCTCCGTGCTGGTCGCGAACCAGACGATTCCTCAGCTGACGCCGGGCAACCAGGTGGTCGAGGCCACCATGTACCGCACGACCACGGTGCCCAAGAGCTCGCTGGTCGACGGCGCGGTCACCAACCCGGACCAGCTCAAGGGCCTGGTGGCGCGGAACGACGTCTATCCCGGTGAGCAGCTGACGACCAACCAGTTCGTCAAGTCCGACACCAACAGCGTTGCCGTCAACCTCAAGCCCAACCAGCGGGCCATCGACTTCCCGGCCGAGCCTGGGCAGGGCCTGGTGGGCCGGCTGCAGGTGGGCGATCACGTCGACGTCGTCGCCAACTTCGAGGTCGTGCCGATCGACCCGGCGACCGGTCTCCCGCGCCAGGGCGGCCAGTCGATCCCGGTGACCAAGACCATCGCCAAGGACGTGCTGGTGCTGGGCGTGCCGGACACCTCCGATTCGTCCACATCGGCGACGCAGGCCAAGGACGCCGTGCTGACGCTGGCCATCAATGTCAGCGACGTTCAGCACGTGGTGTTCGCGCAGCAGAAGGGCGACATCTACTTCGTCCTCCGCCCGCCTGGCAGCTCCGACGATGTCCGGCCCGTGATCGACGACGTCCGCAGCGTGCTTCGCGGCACCAGCGGCGACCAGCTCCTGTACACCATTCTGGGCAAGGGGCGCTGACATGAGCGACGTCCGACTGACAGTCGCCGCGCACCGGTCGTTCCCCGGCAACCTGCTCGACGGGGCGGTGCCCAACGGCGGAAGCGGGATGCAGGTCGCGTCCGGCCTCAGCGACTTCGGCGACGCCGTGGGAGCTGCGGAGCGCGACCGCAGCCAGGCGATGCTGATGTTCAGCCCGGGCGTCGATGAGGTGCTGGATGTCCTTGCCGACAGCCGCCGGCTGCGGCCGGAGATGGCGCTGATCGTCGCCATCCCCGGCCCGGCCAACGGCAACCTCGCCGAGGCGCTGCGTGCGGGTGCGCATGAGATCGTGCTGCTCCCGGCCGAAGCACCGGTCGTCAGCGACGCGGTGCACAAGGCGATGGCACGCGCGTCGACGGCGCCGGTCGCCGCCGCCCCCGCCGCCGTCATGGCGCCGATCGTCGCCGTGCTCGGCCCCAAGGGCGGGGTCGGCAAGACGACCGTGAGCACGAACCTGGCGACCGTCCTTGCGGCCACCGGCAAGCGTGTGTTGCTGGTCGACCTCGACCTCCAGTTCGGCGACGTCGGCCTCGTGCTGGGCGTCGAGCCGGAGCGCACCATCTACGACCTGGTGACCGCGGAGGGCAACCTCGACGGCGGCAAGCTGCGGGGGTACCTGGGCACCAGCGCCGCCGGTGTCGACGTGCTGCTCGCTCCGGTGCGGCCCGACCAGGCGGAGGCGGTGACCGCCGAGCGGCTGGGCGAGGTGATCGACGTCGCCCGAGCGGAGTTCGACGTCGTCATCGTCGATACGCCACCGGCGTTCACGGCCGCGGCGATCGCCGCCGTCGATCAGGCGGCGCACACCGTGATCGTCGGCTCGCTCGATCTGCCGGGTCTGAAGAACATGAAGGTCGGGATCGAGACGCTCCGCCTGATGGACGTCAACGCCGACCGGATGACGATCGTCCTCAACCGGGCCGACTCCAAGGTCGGCCTCAACCCGGCGGACGTGAAGGCCATCCTCGGCCGGGCGCCCGACATCAACATCCCGTCCGACCGCTGCGTTCCTCGAGCCGTCAATGCGGCCACGCCGATCGTCACCTCCGAGCCGAAGTCGCGGCCGTCAAAGGCGCTCCGCCAGCTCGGCGACCAGGTCGCGAAGCAGCTCTTCGGGGACGGGGAGGAGTAGCACACATGTCCCTGCACGAACGACTTGCAACCGGCACCGCCGGACCGGACGCCGACCCGAACGACCAGTTCGCCGACGTCCGGAACCGCGTGCACCAGACGGTGATCGAAACGCTCGGTACCAGCCTGCTCGCGACTGATGTTGACGAAGCGGGGCTCGCTGACCATGTGCGAAGCGTTGTCAGCGCGGCGCTGCAGCTCGAGGAGGTGCCCCTTTCGCACGCCGACCGTGAGCTGCTGAGCAAGCAGATCGCCGACGAGGTCGTCGGCTACGGCCCGCTGGAGCGGTTCCTGGCAGACGACGCGATCACGGAGATCATGGTCAACAACCACGAGGAGATCTACATCGAGCGCGGCGGCCGGATCTTCCCGACCGATGCCCGGTTTGCAAACGAAGCGCACCTGCGGCGGATCCTCGACAAGATCGTCGCCCAGGTCGGCCGCCGGATCGACGAGGCCTCCGCGATGGTGGACGCCCGGCTCCCGGACGGCTCGCGTGTCAACGCGATCATTCCGCCGCTCTCGCTGCGCGGCCCGGCGATGACGATCCGCAAGTTCCACCAGCGCCGGCTGACCATGGAGGACATGGTCACGCTGGCCACGCTGACGCCCGAGATGGGCGCCTTCATCGGCCTGTGCGTGCGGGCCCGCCTGAACATCCTGGTCACCGGCGGCACGGGCAGCGGCAAGACGACCTTGCTGAACGTGCTCTCCAGCTACCTGCCGGAGGACGAGCGGATCGTGACCATCGAGGACGCGGCCGAGCTCAAACTCGATCAGCGGCACTGGCTCCGCCTCGAGTCCCGGCCGCCGAACGTCGAGGGCCAGGGACAGGTGTCGATCCGCGACTTGCTCCGAAACGCCCTGCGCATGCGACCCGATCGGATCGTGGTCGGCGAGGTTCGCGGCCCCGAGGCTCTGGACATGCTCCAGGCCATGAATACCGGCCACGACGGCTCGCTCTCCACCGTCCACTGCAACTCTCCCCGCGACGCCGTCTCCCGTCTGGAGACGATGGTGCTGATGTCCGGCTACGACCTGCCCGTGCGGGCCATCCGCGAACAGATCGCCTCCGCGCTGCACCTGATCGTCCACACCGAGCGCCTGGCCGACGGCTCGCGCAAGGTCGTGAAGATCACCGAGGTGCAGCGAATGGAGGGCGACCAGGTGACGCTGCAGGATCTGTTCGAGTTCCGTGTCCACGGAGTCACCTCCGGCGGAACGATCGAGGGCCGGCTGGAGTCGACCGGACTCCATCCCACCTTCAAGGACGCCTTCACCCGCCGGGCTATCGATCTGCCGGCCGACCTCTTCGCGCAGGCATGAGGAAGCTCGCACTGATCGGCGGGATCGTGTCGGCGCTGGCGGTCGCATCACCGGCCGCCGGCGCCGACCGGCTGTCCCTCTCACTCGCGCCCGACGCCAAGTTCCCGCAGCGCGAGCTGGTGCTGACGCTGCCGCCCGACACGGCTCCGGGCGACATCGTGGTGACCGAGAACGGCGTGTCCGTCGACCCGCGCATCCGCGCCGTCACCGAGGATCGTCGTCCGCTCTCGATCGCCGTCCTGATCGACTCCAGCAACAGCATGCGCGGCGAAGCGCTGACGTCGGCCGTGAACGCGGCTCGCACGCTGATCGCCGGCAAGCCGGCGCGGTCCGAGGCAGCGGTCTTCACGTTCGCCCGCACCCCGCAGCTGGTCGTGCCCTGGTCGACGCAGACCGGCGATCCCGGCGATGCCCTGACCAACGTCACGCCGAGCCCGAAGACCGCGCTCTGGGACGCCGTCGTCGCAGCGGGCCAGCAGCTCGCCGGCCGCGACTCGACCACCCGCGCCATCGTACTGCTGACCGACGGGCGCGACAACGCCAGCGTTGCCGACGTGCAGAGCGCGCTGAAGGTCGTCAGCGGCGCGCACGTCCGGGTGTTCGCCGTCGGCCTCGCCGGTGCGAAGCTCGACCGCGCCGACCTGCAGACGATCGTCGACCGCACTGGCGGCGAGTTCATCGAGGTGCAGTCGGCCGACCAGCTGAAGTCGGTGTACGCGGGCCTCGCCCGCCGGCTCAACCATCAGTACCTCCTGACCTACACCTCACAGCAGCGCACCGCAGGTGAGACCGTCGTCGTCCGGGCGCGGCTGGGGTCGGCCGTCGCGGAGCAGCGCTACACGGTGCCCGAGGGAGCAGCCGTTGCGCCGTCTTCCGGCCCGCACGACGACGGTGGTCTGCTGGGGTCGAATCTGGCCGTGGCCGGCCTCGCTCTGGCGGTCGGCGCCGCCGTGCTGCTTGGCGCGTTCCTTGCGATCCGCCCGCTGCGGGTGGCGCCTGCGAAGCGGCTTCGCAAGTACGGGCCTGGGTCGCCTTCGGGACCGTCGTCGGTTCCCGAGATCACTCCCGTTCGGCCGACGGCGCCCGCGATGGGCCGGTGGTCGCCGCGCGGTGTGTGGTCGCGCTTCAACGCAGACGTCGAGCGAGGCGGCATCGACGAGCGCCCCGGCCGGATCGTGCTGGGGGCGGCCGCGGCGAGCGTGGTGGCCGCGATCGTCGTGGCGGTGGTGACCAAGCGTCCTTTGACCGCGATCGTGGTCGCCCCGCTGGGTCCGATCATCGCGTGGGTGTACATCACCAGGCGCGCGTCCTCGTGGTACGCCCACTTCGACAGCACGCTCGCCGACTCGCTGACGGTGCTGGCGTCATCCCTGCGGGCGGGCCACTCGCTGTTGCAGGCGATCGCCCACGTTGCCGAGGAGGCGGACGACCGAGTGGCCGCCGAGTGGCAGGAGACGGTCCGCCGCACGCGACTGGGGATCACCGTCGAGGACGCCCTCGACGAGATGGTGCTGCGCGTGGGGAACCGCGACCTGCAGTGGATCGCGCTGGTCGCCCGCGTTCAGCACCAGGCCGGTGGCAACATGGCCGAGATGTTCGACATCGTGGCCGAGACGGTGCGTCAGCGCCACCGCCTGCGCGACCAGATCCGGGCGCTCACCGCCCAGGGTCGCATGTCGCGGTGGGTGCTGACCATCATGCCGTTCGCGATGGCAGCGATGTTCTTCGTCCTCTCGCCAACTTATCTGCAGCAGCTCTATTCACCGCTCGGCCTGCTGCTGGTCGTCGTGGCCGTCGTGTCGGTGATCATCGGCTCGTTCTGGCTCAAGCGCATCACGGAGATCGAGGTCTGACATGCTGATCGTGTTCGCCTGCCTGCTGCTCGCTGCCAGCGTCCTCGTCCTCGGCCTGTCCGTGCGGATGAACCGGAGGATGACCGCCGAGGCGATTCGTTCCGTCGGCAGCTACGGCTACGGGGCTGAGCCGGTCGTGCCTGTACGGGGCCGTGAAGCCGGCAACCTGACGCTGGAGAATTCGTTCGCCTCGATCGCGCGGCGGTTCACGCCGGCCGACTACGAGAGCCGCCTCAAGCTGCGGCTGATCCAGGCCGGTCTGTACGACGTCCGTCCCGCGCGGTTCCTGATGCTGCGGGTGCTGGCGGCGATGGTGCTGGGCACAGTGGCCCTGCTGTACGCACGAGGATCCGACAACCACCTCCTGTCCCTGGTCGTTGTGGTGGCGGCCCCCGTGCTGGGCTGGCTAATGCCCGACCCGATGCTCTCGGCGCGGATCACCCGCCGGCTCGACCAGATCGAGCGGGACGCCGCCGACTTCATCGACCTGCTGGCGATCACGGTGCAAGCCGGGCTCGGACTCGACCAGTCCATGAAGATCGCCGCCGAGCGGCTCCCCGGCCCCCTGGCCGACGAAGTGCGGCTGATGCTGAACGAGATCCGGGTCGGTCAGAGCCGTCAGGAGGCGCTGCGCCGGCTGGCCGAGCGCGCCGACACGCCGACGGTGCGCTCGTTCGCGCGGACGATGGCGCAGGGCGAGTCGATGGGCGTTTCGATCGGACAGACCCTGAAGGCGTTGGCGATCGACGCCCGCGCCCGCAAGAAGGCACGGGCGGACGAGCTGGCGCAGAAGGCGCCGGTGAAGATGGTGTTCCCGCTGGCGATCTGCTTCTTCCCGGCGATCCTGATCATCACCGCCGGGCCGGGCATCATCGCGATCATGAACACCCTCGGCGGCTGAGCGCCGTCAGCGCATCATGCTGCGCATCGGGCCCTGAGCCAGCTTGATCACCCAGATCAGGGTCAGGAAGACGTAGCCCAGCGCAACCAGCACGAACGCCAAGGCGGCCAGGCGCGCCAGGGGCAAGCCGGTGTCGATCACGATGTCGGACACGATCGGCGCGACCAACGTGCTGGCGACGAATGCGATGGCGATGTGGATGCCGGTGCGCATCACCTCGCCGGGCGCCAGCCCGGGGAACCGCACGTCGACCCACAGGGCGAGCACGGCGGTCGCGATGACGAACAGCGTTGGGGCCACGGAGCCGGTCTCCTTTCGCGAAACCGAGCATATCGCGCAATCGGCCGCAGCGTCTAGTCAAAGGCGATCGTTGAAAGTCCAATCAGCGTTCGCGAACGTGGGACGCCATCGCAACCCGTGTCCCCAGACCCAGATCGTGGGCGCGGCGCAGCGCCAGGCTGCCGACGGCGATGTCGCTGATCGCGAACCCGCGATGCCAGAACACGATCAGCTGGTCGTCGCGCTCCCGGCCCGGCTTCGCGCCGGCGATGATCTCGCCGATCTCCGCGTACACGTGGTCGCGGGTCAGCCGGCCGTCGCGGATCAGCGTGAAGTACTGACCGTGCTCGGAGCCGGCCGCCTGCCGCCAGTCGTCGACGACGAACCGGTCGGCGATCAGTGGCAGCTGCGGGTCGGTCGACCGCACGGCGCCATAGGGCATGACCAGCGCCCCGGTCTCGAGCCAGCGGTTCTCGAGGATCGTGCGCTCCTCGGACAGGCGCGATGCATCGACGACGATGTCCGCGCCGGCAACGGCCGTCTCGACGTCGCCGACGGCGACAACCTGCTTGCCGAGGATCCCGCTCATCTCGGCGGCGAACCGCTCGCGCGACTCGGCCCGCCGGCTGGTGACGCGGATCTCGTCGAGGTCGTACAGGTGGTCGAGGTAGCGGAGGTTGTACCCGGCGGTGCCGCGCGCGCCGATGTGGCCGAGCACCCTGCTGCCGCGGCGCGCCAGGTGCTTCGCCCCCAGCGCCGTGACGGCTCCGGTGCGCATCCAGGTCAGCTCGGTGGCGTCCATGATCGCCACCGGCGTGCCGGTCTCGGCCTGATAGAGCGTGAGCAGTGCGAGCTCCGATGGCAGGTCGTGCCGGTAGTTGTTGACGTAGTCGCCGATCACCTTGACGCCGGCGAAGCCGAACGCCGGCACGTACGCCTTGAGGATGTTGAAGTGCCCCTGGAACTGCTCCTCGACCGACAGGTGATCCTTCGGCGGCATCACGACCTCGCCCAGGCCGTGGGCGCGGAGGCCCCGCTCGACGGCATCGAGCACCTCTGCCGGCTGGAGGTCGAGCGAGCTGACGTCGTCCGCGCTCAGGAACAGCAGGTCGAGCGAGCGGCCGGTCACGCGAGCCAGGCGGCCACGATCCGACTCAGCTCCTCCGGTGCCTCCTGCACGGGCCAGTGGCCGCACTCGGGGATCAGGCCGAGCGTCGCCTCGCGGATCCCGCCGGCGATCGGTCGCGCCTGGGCCGGGCCGCAGATAAGGTCGAGCTCGCCGGCCACGATCAGCGCCGGGGCGGCGATCCGCGGGAGCAGCGGGCGCAGGTCGATGGTCTGGTAGAGGCCGTTCTCCCACGCCTTGGACGCCGCGAGGTCGCTCTGGACGTCGCCGCGCAGGGCGTCGATCGCCCGGGCGACGTCCGGCTGGTCGGGATAGGCGAAGTACAGCGGCAGCGCGGCGCTGAACAGCTCGTCCACGACGGCGGGGTCGTCCGCGGCGAGCACCCGTTCCGTCCAGGTGTCCCAGGCGTCCCGGGCGCGGGGATACCACTCGGACGCTGCGTGACGGCTGACCGCCGCCTCCATCTCGGCCGCGGCGTCGCCGCCACCCGCCTCGTCGACGTCGGTCCCGAACCCGAACGGCGCGATCGCCACGGTGCGCGTCACGGCGTCCGGGAGCACGGCAGCGTAGGTGAGCGCGGTGGTCGCGCCGAACGAGTGGCCGACCACGGTCAGCGGCGGCAGGTCGAGCGCGCTCCGCACTTCGTCGTAGAACACGACGTGGCCCTCGGGCGAGTACTGGGCCGGATCGTCGGGCGCGGTCGAGCCACCCGAGCCGTGCGGGTCGATCAGGTAGCTCCGCCAAACCCCGGCGAACAGCTCCGCCGTCGACCGCATGTAGCCGGCGGCCAGACCCGGTCCCCCGGGCAGCATCAGGGCCGGCTCGCCCTCGCCGATCACCTCGTACGTGGCCCGGCGGCCGCCGGGCAACTCGACGGTCTGCGTCACGACCCTGACCCTACCGGGTCTACCCGCTGCTACTGCAGCTTCCGCGCGACGGTGTGGTGCCATTCCCGCTGGGCCAGCGGCTCGCCGTTTTCGAACACCTCGAGCCGCAGGTCGAAGACGTACGTGTCGGCGTCGCTTCGGAGCGTCAGGTCGGCGATCGCTCGGGCCGTGACCTGCGGCCAGGACACCTCGTACTCGGCGGTCGACTCGACCCACGCGTTGCCCGGCTCGTGCGGGGCGACGCCGGCTCGCACGCGGTCGTCATGGCGCGCGAAGCCGCCGCCGTCGAGCTCGTCGCGCGTGGCCCCATGCACCGTCACCCGGGTCTCGCGGCGGTAGACGTCGCGCTCGATCAGCCACGTCGCGTCCTCGCCGACGTCGTCCAGCCGCCCGGACACCGGCACGATCGGCGGCGGGTCGGCGATCGGCGGCGGGCCGTCCAGCTGGGGGAGCAGCACGGCTCCCTCGTCGACCGTCAACGTCGCCGCCGTCGGCGGCGGCCAGGCGTTTGGCCAGTCGCTGCCCGCGATCGCCATCCGGATCCGGCTGCCCGGCGTGAACGTCCACGACGTGGCGTCGAGCTCGATCCGCACGTCGTACGGCTCGCCGGGCACCAGCGGCTCGGGGTCGGAGTGCGACTCGCGGTGGGTCAGGTTGAGGATGCCGCGCGAGACCAGGATCGACGTGCCGTCGGGCAGCACCTCGCACAGCCGGGCTGCGACGTATGCGACCGGATGCGACGATCGCACCGTCAGCTCGACGACGGGCACGCCCAGGATCTCCACCGCCCGCTCCACCGGCCAGTCGGTGACCAGCGAGTGGACGTCCTCCGTCCGCTGGTCGAGCGGCAGGCCATACGGCGGTGGGTAGGAGCCGCGGATGTGCCCGGCGATTCCGACGTCGCCGCGTATCGCGAGCGACCCGCCGGCCAGTGCGAGCCGCAGCTCGCGCGACCGCTCGGGCGGCCAGGCCGGCTCGAACCGCCACGCGCCCTCGTACTCGTCCAGATCCGGCTCTGGCCTCGTCGTCTGCCGGGCAAACACGACGATCGGCGGCTCCCGGTCGATGCCGTTGTCGGCGTCGCGCAGCCACCGGTCGAACCAGCGGACCATCTCGCGGATGTGGTCGATCCGCGGCCCGGGGATCGAGCCGTTCGGCTCCATGTGGCTCCACGGCCCCATCAGCAGCCGCTTCGGCACCTCGAGATGCTCGAACAGCCGGAAGGCCGCGCTGCGATAGAGGTCGCTCCAGCCGCCGACGATCATCGTCGGCACGCGGATCAGGGCGTAGTCCGGCCGCACCGAGCCCTGCCGCCAGAACGGCCCGTCCGACTGCTCCTCGATCGACCCGAACCACGGCACCAGGTCGTCGATCCGCAGGAGCCACTGCTCGCGCCATCCCTCGCCGGCCAGCCCCGGCACCGGCGGCAGGGCGTTCATCGACACCATGAACAGGGGATAGCCGAACTCGATGGCCTTGCGCACGCCGCCGGCGAAGTGGACGTCGTCGGTGTAGCGGTCGTCCGTCGCGTAGGTCGGGACGATCGCCTTCAGCTGGGGCGGCGGCCGCATCCCCACGTGCAGCGTCGCGAAGCCTGCGTAGGACGTGCCGAACATGCCGACGGCGCCGGTGCACCACTCCTGGGCCGCAAGCCACTCGATCACGGCGCACAGGTCGTCGGCCTCGCCCGGCGGGTACTCGGCCACGGCCACGCCGTCCGACGAGCCCGTGCCCCGGGTGTCCAGCCGGCAGACGGCGTAGTCCCCCTCGTCGCGCAGCCGCCGGTAGTCGTCCGCCCAGACCGAGATGTCGTCCTTGCGGTAGGGGTACGCCTCGAGCAGCGCGGGCCAGGGACCGGGCGTCTCCGGCAGGTAGAGCGTGGCAGCCAGTCGCACGCCGTCGGCCATCGGGATGAACACGTTCGTCTCCGGCATGGGCCGCTGAGTCTATGCAGCCGGGTCGCCGTCCGGTATCGTGCCGCGCTCCGAGAGGAAGGGGACAGACGTGATCCGACGTAAGCTCGTTGCCCTGGCTGCCACCGCGGCCGTGCTCATCCTGGCTGCGGGCTGCGGCGGTGGATCGTCGAGTGACGACAGCGGCGGCGGCACCGGGAGCGGTCCGCAAAAGGGCGGCATTTTGACCGTCGGCACGACCGACTACATCGACTCGCTGAACCCGTTCCACTACATCACGCTGCAGTCGTACAACGCGTTGATCGTGCTCTATCCGCAGCTGGTGCAGTATGCGCTGTCCAAGGACGACCCGAACAAGCTGGTGATCGTCGGCGACTGGGCGGATTCGTGGGAGCACTCGGCGGACGGCAAGGACTGGACGTTTCACCTGAAGCCGAACACCAAGTGGTCGGACGGCCAGCCGATGACCGCCGAGGACGCGGCGTGGACGATCAACACGATCGTCAAGTACCGCAACGGCCCGGCGGCGGTGGCTGCCGCGGGCGTGGCGCACGTCAAGCAGGCCGTGGCCGCCGATCCGACGACGCTGGTCGTCCACTACGACGGGCCGATCGGCAACGCGCTGCAGCAGCTGGAGACGGTATTCCTGGTGCCCGAGCACCAGTGGAAGCCGCTGATGGGTTCCGACGGGAAGGGTCTGAAGGCGTACAAGCCGGAGGCGCATCCCGACACGTTCGTGACCGGGGGCGCCTACACCATCCAGAGCTTCCAGCCCAAGGGCAAGGTCGTGTTCCGCCCGAACCCGAACTACTACAGCACGCCGTCGAACGCCGACGCCGTCGTGCTGCAGTTCTATACGAACGCCGACGCGATGATCGGCGACCTCGAGAATGGGACGCTGCAGTGGGTGGACAAGCTGCCGTTCGAGGCGGTCAACGACGTCAAGAAGCAGTCGAACCTGCACATCAACGTCGTGCCCGGGTCGCAGACAACGAACATCACCTGGAACTCGAACCCCTACAAGACGAAGAACCGCGAGCTGCTCGACCCGAGAGTCAAGCAGGCGCTGTCGGAGTGCGTCGACCGCAAGAAGATGATCGACGTCGTGTTCTCTGGGTATGCAACGACCGTCGAGAGCATCGTCGGGCACATCTCCGACATGGAGAACCCCGATCTCGGGCCGACGGTCTACGACTGCGACAAGGCCAACCAGGCGCTGGACGAGCTCGGCTACAAGCGCGGCCCGGACGGCATCCGGACTGTGCCGGCGACCACCGGCCAGAACGCCCAGCCGGCGCATCCGATGAAGTACCAGATCCTGCAGACGAGCGGCCTCGACTACAACGGCGAGCGCGCCTTCGACATCGTCAAGGAGGGCTTCGCCAAGCTCGGCGTCGACGTCTCGCTGAACATCGCCGGCGACGCAACCGCGGCCTACGCGGCCGAGACCGGCGACACCTGCGACGGCACCAAGAACCCGCCGGTCGGCTACGACGGCTTCGACATGGCCATGTGGGGGTGGTCAGGCTACATCGACCCGGACTTCCAGCTCTCGGTCGTCACCCGTGCCCAGTGGTGCTCGTGGAGCGACACCGGCTGGATCAACGCCGACTATGACGAGCTGTACGCCAAGCAGGGCGTGGCGATCGAGCGCGATCAGCGGCAGCAGATCGTCTACCAGATGCAGCAGATCGTGTACGACAACTTCCTCTACACCCAGCTGGTCAACGAGGAGTACATCGATGCGAACGCCAAGACGTGGACGAACTTCAAGACCCTGCTCGAGGGGTACTCGAAGGAGTACTACACCGCGCCCTACAGGGTGAGCTGACGCGCAACCCGTACGGTTGCGCTATGGTGGCGCGATGCGTGTGCTGTTCATCGGCGGAACCGGCCCGGTCGGGCTCGTGTCGCTGCCGCATCTGACCGCCGCCGGGCACGACGTCGCCTTGGCCCACACGGGCGCCCATGAGCCGGACGAGGCACGCGACGTCGAGCACCTCCACGGCGAGCGGGGCGCGCTGCTTGCACCCGGCGGACCGGCCGAGCGGTGGCGCCCCGATGCGATCGTCGACACCTTCGCCGGCGGCGCGACCGGCGCCAAGGCGCGGCAGCTGGGCGAGCTCGCGGCCCGTGCGGGCGCCGGGCGGATCGTCGCCGTCAGCTCGATGGACGTCTACCGGCACTGCGCCGACGCCGGGCGTCGACGACAACCCGCCGGCCGAGCTGGCCCGCGACCCGCTGCCGTTGGGCGAGGACAGCCCGCGGCGCGAAGGCCCGTCGCCGGGCAGCGGTGCCGCGCACGACAACGTGGCCATGGAGGACGCCCTGCCCGACGACCGGCCGGTGACGATCCTGCGGCCGGGCGCGATCTACGGGCCGTTCGACCACCCCCACGTGCTGCGCGAGTGGTACCTGGTCGGCCGGGTGGCCCGCGGCGAGCGGTCGCTGCAGCTCCCGGACGGCGGCACGCAGTTGTTCCATCGGGTGGCGATCGACCGCGTCGGCCGCGCCGTCGCCGCGGCGCTGGAACGTGCGCCGGACGGGCTGTGGGCGTGCAACGTCGCCGACCCGACCGACTTCACGTACGGTGCCCTGGCCCGGCTGGTCGCCGAGCGGTTCGACTGGGAGTGGGAGCTGGAGCCGGTCGCCTGGGATCAGAGCGACCATCCCTGGAACGCGCGCCACCCCGTGTTCACGGACACGACGCGGCTGCGTCAGACGCTGGGCGTCACCGAGCCCGACCCGGTGGACGCGACGTTCGCCCAGCTCGACTGGCTGTGGGCGAACCGGGAGTCGCTCGCCCACCGGTCGGCGTAGCACAGCGACCCGGGAATCACTGTGCCGGAACCGTCAACCGACGCGCGAACGCGTGACAAACGCGTCACGGCGGGCGTTGGCCCTGGCACTGTGCCCGGCACCGAGCCCGGCACGGTGCCCGGCACTGGCACGGTGCCCGGCACCCCACCCGAGCGCGATCCGCCGGCGCGGTGTCAGCGCGTCTCGGGTCGGGCCGCGGGCAGGTCGCGCGCCTCGCGGACGACTCCCCGGGCGGCGATCAAGAGCGCGATGGTCAGCACGAGCGTCTCGGCGAGTAGCGTCACGGCGCCGCCGATGCGCTGATCCGCCATGGTGCTGAGACCCCACAGCTTCGGGGTGTGGCGGTAGAAGTCGTAGAGCGGATGGTCGATCAGCGCGATTGCGAAGCTGAGCGGCATCATCGCGACCATCGCGATGAACAGGTAGAGCACGCGTCCGCGCTGGGTCAGCGAGCCGGGGACGATGTCGGGCCACCAGAACATCAACCCGGCGATGATGAACGCAAGGTGTTCGATCCCCAGCGCCGCACGGTTTCGCAGCGCGTAGTCGTAGACCGCCGGCAGGTGGATCACGTACCACGTGACCAGCCACACCGGGAGCGCCACCTGCGGCCGCACCGCCCAGCGCACGATTCTCGGTCGGCCGACCACGGCGATCATCGGCGCGGTCAGCCCGAGCAGGAGCAGGGGCGGCGCCCAGTCTGCGATGATCACGTTCTGGAGCAGGTGGAAGCTGAGCATCGAGGTGAGTGCGAGATGCTCGATCGGCGACAGCAGGGCAAGTGCGATCAGCGCCAGCCCGCCGGCGAACGCCAGCACGTGACGCGCCGGCACCGGTCGTCCGGTGCGGGCGAGGTGGTGCGCGACCAGGGCGTAGTCGACCGCGAACACGACGATCGCGAGCGCCCACTCCCAGTCGCCGGAGAAGTGCCACGGGTCGACCATCGCTCCCGAGGCTACCGCGCGGCGGCCGACGGTCGATGAGCGCTCCGCCCGGCCCGGCGTCGTTCACCTTCGAGCCGCTGTTCGCCGCGCTCGGCCTGGTCGCGACGGTGGTCTACGTCAGGGCCGCGCGCATCCACCGCCCGGGCGGCCTGCGGATCGCCTCGTTCGGCGCCGGCATCGCGCTGATCGTGCTGTCGGTCAACTCGCCGCTGGAGACGCTGGCCGTGCACTACCTGCTGATGGCCCACCTGGCGCAGAACGCGCTGATGGCCGACGTCGCACCGCTGCTGGTGCTGCTCGGGCTGAACCGGTCGATGTGGGAGGCCGCGGAGGCGCGCTTTCCGGTGATCGAGCGGGTGATCGGGGTGTTCCCGCTGCTGCTGATGCTGTGGCTGGCGGCGTGGTACGGCGTCCACTTCGCGCCTGCCTACCAGTATGCGCTGCGGCATCCCGCCTGGCTGAACGCCGAGCATCTGGTGCTGGTGGTCGCCGGCTTCCTGTTCTGGGCGCCGGTGGTGCGGTCGAAGTGGTGGGACCGCTCGCCCGCCGTGCTCGTCCCCTACCTGGTGATCGCCTTTGTCGCCGCGTCGTTCCTGGGGCTGGCGTTCACCTTCATCCCCGACCCGTTCTACACGTACTACATCGAGGTGCCGCGGCTGCGGGGCATCTCGGCGGCCGAGGATCAGAACCTCGGGGGGATCATCATGAACACCGAGCAGGCGGTCGTCTTCCTGACGATGATCGGCTTCGTCCTGTTCAGCCTGGCCGATCGCGAGCAGCGCAACGCCGAGCAAGGCGGGCAGCCGGGATAGCTACCATCGCCTCAATGGCCCGCGAGTCGCGTCACATCAGCGAGTGGATCGACCGTCCCGCGCAGGTCGCCTACGAGTACGTGGCGGATCCGACGCACGTGCCGGAGTGGGCGCCCGGACTGGGAAGCGCCGTCGAGCAGGTCGACGGCACGTGGTTCATCGAGTCCCCGATGGGCCGGGTGGCCGTCGACTTCGCCCCGCCCAACGAGTTCGGCGTGCTCGACCATGCGGTGACCCTGCCTTCGGGCGAGGTCGTTCACAACCCGATGCGCGTGATCCCCGACGGCGACGCCTGCGAGGTGGTGTTCACGCTGCGCCGGCAGGACGGGGTGAGCGACGACGACTTCGAGCGGGACGCGGCGGCGGTCGCGGCCGATCTGCGGACGCTCAAGCAGCTGCTCGTGTCCCGCGGCTGATCGCCACGGGACACGAGCGCCTCCTTACCGCGAGCCGCCGCCGTGCCCGAACAGCGAACGCCGCAGGTGGGATGCGCCCGATCAGATCCGACGAGCCCGGCGTGACACTGCACGGGACCGGCAACGGGGCGGCTTGTACGATCCGCGTGTCGTCGACGAGAGGACGAGATGTTCGAGTACGAGGTCGTGCCGGTCCTGGTGACCCGCGGAGCTGGGAGGAACGCCGCCGGTGAGGAGTGGGCGGCGCTGCGCGAAGGGCTGAACGCCCGGGGGCGCGAAGGATTCCGCGTCATCGCCGTGAGCGACGGTAACGAGGGCCGAGCGATCATCATGGAGCGCCCGGTCGCGACCGAGGACGAGCCCGGCACCGGCCCCGCCGCCTGACGCTGGCCGGGGCGGCGCCGACGGTGGTGCGTCGGCGCCGCCCGGTGCCGGGAAGGCTCAGGCCTCGCAGCGGCCGGCGAACGCCGCGGCCTGCGGCTTCCCCTTGTGTCCGGCGTCCTTCATGATCGGCGGCACCTCAGGGTCGGACACGAAGCTCTGCCAGCCCTGCTCATCCCAGTCGAAGACGACCCAGACGCGGTCTGCCTCGGACGGATCGCGAAAGACGAGGGCGCCCTTCGATCCGTGCTGCTGGCGCTTCTCCGCGCCGGCGTTCGAGAACACGTCCAGGAAGCGGTCGAAGTCCTCGACCTGTGTTGTTGCGAGCAGCATCTTGATCTCCGTTCGTTCGGTGTGGGTCGTTGTCAGGTGTGGCGTCGCCCTCAGGCGGTCGCCACCGGGGTGTTGACCGGGCGCTCCTGCGGCTCCATCGCCCCGAGGTTCTTGACGATGTCGAAGCGGCCGCCCCGGCCCTGGCCGATGTACATGTTCATGCGCACGTGGTGCTGGCCGGGGGCCATCGACGCCGGCCCGCCGGGGCCTTCGGCGATCTCCGCGTGATCGAGCGCGGCGATCACGTCGGACTGCGTCAGCGTGCCGGCCTCGGCCACTGCCGCGGCCCACAGCCGCAGTCCGCG
The DNA here is from genome assembly GCA_963809205.1 of uncultured Actinomycetes bacterium. Classification (GTDB taxonomy): domain Bacteria; phylum Actinomycetota; class Thermoleophilia; order Gaiellales; family JAICJC01; genus DATLLN01. Next base: position 73,099 of record CAWEIS010000011.1, read on the forward strand.
GTAGAGCCCTGAACACCCGCTGCCGCCGGTGAACTTCGCGCCACCCGGGTACAGCGCGTCGTACTGTGCCAGCAGCTTCTGACTGAACGGATCGTCGACGGTCTGGTAGTAATCGAGGCAGCTGTAGACCCCCTCGACGTGTGCCGCCGGCACCATATTCAGGAAGTTTTCCTCGAAGTAGGTGCACACCAGGTGTCCGCCGCGCCCGCCGAAGCCGGACTTGTGGAGCTGTTCGAGGAACGGAGCCGCGCCGGGCGGAACGGTCGTGTTGAACACCACGTCCGCTCCGGTCGCCGTGATCCGGTCGACCGTCCCCCGGTAGTCGTCGTGATCGAGCGGGAAGTACTCCTCGCCGAGGATCTCTCCGCCGTTCGCGGTGACGACGTCCCGCACACGCGCGTTCATCACGTGCGGCCAGATGTAGTCGGCGGACGGCAGATAGAAGGTCCTGGCCCCGGTCTCCCGCATCAGCCACGGGATGAACGGGTCGACCTGCTGGGCGGGCACCGGCCCGGTGCAGAAGATCAGCGGATCTGACTCCTGACCTTCGTACTGCTCCGGGTAGATGTAGAGCGTTTTGCCCTCGACCACCGCGGGGCCCTTGATGGCCTGCCGGGTGGAGCTGTAGATGCCACCGAAGATGACATCCACCCGATCGCCCTGGACGAGCTTGGTCGCCGCGGCCGCCGCGACGTCATCGTCGGTCGCGCCGTCCTCGAGATGTAGGTCGAGGCGCCGTCCGAGCAAGCCGCCCTTGGCGTTGATGTCGCCGATCACCATCCTGGCAACATTGGCGTTGGCAAGCCCGATGATCGAGAGTGGGCCGGTCTGGTCGGCGATGATCCCGACCTTGATGGGGTCGCCTTCTGGGGTTGGTGAAGCCGCCACGTGCCCTCCTGTGGATCGCGGGTTCAGTCGTTCGGAGTTCCTTGCAGCGACGCGTCGTGAGAGGATTCTGTCCGGCCATGCCCGTCGAAACATCGGGAGGACTCCCTATCTTTGCTCCATCGCTCCGTCTCGGTGAACTGGTCGCGACGCTGGCGCTCGCGCAGGACAACGCCTTTGGCCAGCCGCTCGAGTCCCAGCTGCGGTCATGCTTGCTGGCGACCTGGATCTGCGAGTCCGCCGACGTTGACGACGACGTGCGCGAGGACGCGTACTGGGTCGCGATGCTGCGCTACGTCGGCTGCACCGGGCACGCTCACGAGGTCGCCACCGTGTTCGGCGACGAGATCGCGATCCGGGCCCAGACGCTGATCCACGACGCCGCCAACCCGGCGGAGGTGATGCATGACGTGATGGAGTTCGCGACGGCCGGGCGGAGCCCCGAGGAGCGCGACGCGATCGTCAAGCTGATCCAGGAGACCGCCCGCGAATGGGCGGTGTACAACTTCACGTCCGGCTGCGAGGTCGCCGACATGCTGGTGCAGCGGCTGGACTTCGGCCCCGGCGTTCGCGAGGCGCTGCGCTACACGTTCGAGCGCTGGAACGGGAACGGATATCCCAATCACGTCGCCGGCGAGGCGATCCCGCTGCCGATGCGGGTCGTGCACCTGAGCCACGACATGGAGGCGATCGGCCGGCTGTTCTCGCCCGACAGGGCGCTCGAGGTGGTCGTCGATCGGCGTGACCGCACGTACGACCCGGCGCTCGCCGATCTGTTCGCCGAGCATGGCCGTGGCTGGTTCGACCGGCTCGACGAGACCGAGCCGTGGGACGCCGTGCTGGCCCTCGAGCCTGAGCCTCACCGCCTGCTGTCCGGCGAGGAGCTGGACGACGCGCTTGCCGTGGTCGCCGACTTCATCGATCTCAAGTCGCCGTACATGGGCGGGCACAGCCGCCGCTCCGCCGAGCTGGCGGCCGAGGCGGCTCGGGTGCTCGGTCTCGCCGAGGAGGACGTGGCCACCGTCCGCCGCGCAGCGCTGGTGCACGACTTCGGCACCACCATCGTGCCGAACTCGATCTGGGACAAACCCGCCCAGCTGACGCGGGCGGAGTTCGACCGGGTCGAGCTGCACCCGATGGTGACTGAGCAGATGCTGCGGCGATCACCGGCCCTCGATGTCCTCAACCCGGTTGCCTCCGCGCACCACGAGAAGTGCGACGGGTCGGGATACCACAAGCGCCTGCGCGCGGACGGCGACGACCTGGACGCATGCATTCTGGCGGCGACGGAGACGTACGTGGGGCTGACGACCGAGCGCGCGGACCGCCCGCCGTTTTCGCCAACAGACGCCGCCGCCGAGCTTCGCCGGCTGGAGTCGGACGGTGCGCTCGAGCCCCGGGCGAGCCGGGCCGTGCTGGTGGCAGCCGGGCACGGCGAGCCGCAGACGCGCACGGGCAAACGGCAGCAGCACCCGGGTGGGCTGACCCGTCGCGAGGTCGAGGTGCTGCGACTCGCGGCCAGGGGCCTGACGACGGGCGAGATCGCCGAGCGGCTGACCATCGCGCCCAAGACGGCCGACCATCACATCCAGCACATCTACGGCAAGATCGGCGTCTCGACCCGGGCGGCCGCCGCCCTCTGGGCGATGCAACACACCGTCGTTCAATAACGGCCGCCGAGCGGCGGTGTCCTGGCCGCCCAGCGTTGCCAGAGGTTCATCAGCATGCGGTCGACAATCGGCGATGCGGTCGAGTCGAAGAACGACTCCGCCCCTGCGGCGAACACCTCGGATCGGCCCTGGCGGTAGAGCGTCATGTCGCCTCGCACCGTGCCGCTTGGCATGTGCGGGTCGACCCGGGCGAGCAGCGCGGTCTGGGGAGGCGATGCCGGCCCGAGCATGTCGAACTCGACGCCGAACGAGCCGAAGGTCGACCCGTTGTGCAGGCCGGTGCCCCGGAAGAGCCACGGCGCCGCGTCGATGTCGTTGACGCGGTAGGGACCGCGGTGCTGCCCCGCGTCGTTTGCGACGTACTGCACGCCGACCAGGGTTCCTTCTGGCCTGCCCAGGTCACGCCATTGAGCGATCCTGCGCAGCCTGGTGCCCTCGCGGTCGACGCGCCAGAAAAAGCTGTCGGCCGACAGGAACGCGAGGCTTCCCCCGAGGTCGCGGTACCCGTCGATCAGGTCGTATTCGTGGGCGGTCACGTACTCCTCGTGGCCCGCGAAGATGATGGCGGAGTACGTCTCGGCGAGCCGCCGCTCGTTGGGGATCGCCTCGAGATCGTCGTCGGTCAGCAGGTCGGGATGGAGACCGTGCGTCGCAAGCCAGGCCAGGAAGTCGGTGCGATACCACTGGGGCGGGGCGCCGCCGTTGATGAACGGCAGGCCGAGCTGCACGGTGGACGTGCCCAGCGACCCCGCGTACCAGGTGTTCGCCAGGCCGTCGCCGTCGGGGTCGGCGAAGTTGTACGCGGCCCACGTGTTGGTTGGCGCGACAACGGCGATCCGTGTAGCGCCGGGCTGTGGCGACCGGACGACGAGAGGCGCGTAGCCGACCTGGCCGTGTGCCGAGAGGCGGACGTCGTAGAGCCCGCTCTGAAGCTCCGCCGGCAGGCGAAGTGCGACGGTGCTGCGGCGGACGCGGTCCGGCGAACCCCACGCGATCCGCGTGGTCGTGGTCACCGGCGCACCGACCATCTGCCGCGCGCCGATGTCGTTGCCGCCCTGCGAGCCCCCGCCGGTGAGATACATGGCCGCGTCGATTGTCGACGCTCGCGCCGTGACGGACAGGCGCGCGACCTGCCCGGGCCGGTAGCTGCGGCGGGCGAACGCGGCATCGATACCGACGACTCTGACGACCGCGCCGCGGCGGTCGGCGCCGCCGGTCAGGCACGGGCCGATCGTCGCCGTGCCGCTCGACGTGGTCGCCGAGACCGACACGGCGTAGGTGCCGGTGCCGGTGGATGGCGGCACCCGCCACGAGACCGCATGCATCCCGGCGCCCGCCTGCTGGGTCCGCGACCACACCGGCGCGAGCCCCGACAGGCGGTTGGCGCAGACCTCGGTGCGAACCGTGCCCGGGGCGGTCAGGGTGTAGCGCAGCGTCACCGTGGCGCGGTCGTCCGCGAGCCCCGGGGTGACGGTCGTCAGCCCCGGCCCATCGCCACACCCGGGCAGACCGCCGTTGCCGATCCCGACGATCTCGAGTACCGGCGTCGGTGGTGGCGACCGTTGTCCGCCCGGGCAGGCGGTCCACCTGTGATGACCGGCGATCTGGAGTGCGGGCAGGCCCGATGCCGGCGCCGGTCGCTCGGACGCATCGTGCGTCTCGCCGTGCCCGAGCCACCACGCGGCCCCGGCGACCCAGACGCATACCGCGGCTCCCAGAACGACGCGGTGCATTCTTGGTATGGTCGCAGATCACTCCGCGGGGAGGGATCTGTGCGGGTGCTTGTACTTGGTGGGGACGGGTATGTCGGTTGGCCTGTCGCACTGCGGTGCTCGGAGCGAGGCTGGGACGTCTGCGTCCTGGAGAGCTTCTCGCGACGACGGTGGCTGGACGCGGCCGCGCGGCGGTCGCTGACGCCGATCCGGTCGTGGGACGAGCGGCGGACGGCATGGCGGGAGCTGACCGGGCACCGGATCGAGTTCATCCACGACGATCTCCGCCGGCCCGAGTGCGCCGCGGCGGCGATCGAGGCGTTCCGGCCAGACGTCGTGCTCCATCTGGCCGGGCAGCCGAGCGCACGCTGGGCCGACCAGAGCCTCGAGCAGGCGGTGACCACCTTCGAGACGAACGTGTTCGCATCGCTGCGCATCCTCTGGGCCGTCGCCGAGCGGGCTGCTGATGCGCACCTGGTCAAGCTGGGGACGATGGGCGAGTACGGGCGGCCGGCGATCGAGATCGCGGAGGGTGAGATCGATCTGATCCACAACGGCCGCTGTGACCGCCTGCCGTTTCCGCAGCGCCCGCAGACGCTCTACGACCTGAGCAAGCGGCACGACGCCGACAACGCCCTGTTCGCGGCGCGCGCGTGGCGACTGCGGCTGACGATCCTGCGCCAGGGAGCCGTGTACGGGGTCACGACTCCGGAGACGGATATCGATCCTCGACTCGTCACGCGTTTCGACTACGACCCGGCGTTCGGTGCTGCGATCAACCGGTTCTGCGCATTCGCGCTGGCGGAGGGCGAGATCGCGATCCACGGCGACGCGGATGTTGGATACCCATTCATCCTCCTCGAGGACGCGGTGCGCTGCATCGAGCTCGCCGTGGAGCATCCTCCGGATCGGGGCTGCCCTGTCGTCATGAACCAGTTCGGGGCGATCGCCCCGCTGCGTGGGCTGGCGGAGCAGGTGGCGGAGGCGGCGGGGGCGCTCGGACGACCGACGCAGGTGACGAGCGAGGGATTTGCCGGTTCCCGTCCGACGTACCGCGCGGCGTCGCAAAGGCTGCCGGCGCTGGGGTTCCGACCATCGCCCTTCCGCGCCGGCGCCCGCTCGACGCTCCATGCGCTCTGGCCCCACCGCCGGCGCATTCTCAGGGAGGCGCTGGCCACCGAGCAGCGCCGGCCCGTGTACGCGGGAGCGCTGCGATGACCACCGCGCTTCGGCTACCGCTGGCGCGACCATCGCTCAGCCGACGGGAGGAGGAGCTCGTCGTCGAGGTGCTGCGATCGGGCATCCTCAGCCTCGGCCCGATGACGACCCGGTTCGAACGTGCATTCGCCGAATGCGTGGGGCGGAGGTTTGCCGTTGCCTGCTCGAGCGGGACCGGCGGGCTGCATGCCGCACTCCACGCGGTAGGGCTGCAACCGGGCGACGAGGTGATCACGTCGTCGTTCTCGTTCATCTCCTCGGCGAACGTGATCCTCTACGAGCATGCCACGCCGGTCTTCGTCGACATCGACGACGAGTCGCTGACCGTTGACCCGCGAGCGGTCGAGGATGCGGTGACCGACCGCACGCGCGCCATCATCCCCGTCCACATCTTCGGTCACCCCTGCGAGATGCCGGCGATCATGGGCACGGCCCACGCGCACTCGCTGACCGTCGTCGAGGACGGCTGCGAAGCCCTGCTGGCCACGCTCGACGGCCGCGTGGTCGGTGCCGACGGCAACCCGACGGTCTACGCGTTCTACGCGAACAAGCAGATGACCACTGGCGAGGGCGGGATGATCACGACCGACGATGCCGCGCTCGAGGAAACGTTACGTTCGCTGGTCAACCAGGGTCGGGCGGCCGGCGGCGCGATGGCGTTCGACCGTCTCGGATTCAACTATCGAATGAGCGATGTCACTGCGGCCATCGGCGTCGGCCAGCTGGAGAGGATCGACGAGCTGCTGGCCGAGCGCGAGCGCGTCGCCGGGCGGTACCTCGACGCGCTCGCCGGGGTCGACGGCGTGCGCCGACCCGGCGGATCTGCCCGCTTGCGGCGCAGCTGGTTCGTCTTCCCGATCCGGTTCGAGATCGGCATCTCCCGTGACCGCGTTGCCGCGCACCTCGCCGCCGCCGGCATCCAGACCAGGCCCTACATGCCGGCCATCCACCTGCAGCCTGAGTACGCCGAGCGGTTCGGGTACCGCCGGGGGATGCTGCCCGTCACGGAACGGGCGAGCGATTCCAGCCTTGTGTTGCCGTTCTACCCGGGCATGGACGACGAGGACATCGGCTACGCCGTCGAGCAACTGCGCGTCGCGATCGACCGCGCGTAGTCGTCAGTGTCTACGTCGCCTGTCGTTCGAGTCGTAGATGTGACGCCCACATTGCGGGCACGCCGTCGGTGGGGGAAAGAACCCCAGCCGCTTCTTGCAGTGTGGACACCGCATCCTTCGTGTGAACGTCTGCCATAACGCAGTCATTGCCTCACGCGCCAACTTTCGCGTTGTACGTCGAGGGTCGGGTTCAGAAACACGAGTGCCGCTCGGAGGGCGCAGCGCGCGCCCTCCGAGCGGTTGACGCCTAATGAGCGACGAGCTCCCCGGCGACCTTGCTGGGCTTGGTCATCGATGGCATGTTCGCACGCACCCACTCCTCGGCAAGCTTGCCCGAGTCCTCGGCGTGTGTACGCGTATCGAAGACGCTGATCGACGTGACCGCGCCGTCCTTGTCCTCCGGCTCAACCAGTTCGTAGCTGACGAAGCCTGGCGCCTTGGTCAGAATCGGGCGCAACTCGAGGTTGGCCTTCTTGGTCGCTGTCTCTCGCGTGGTGGCGTCGAGACCTTCGTACTGACGGATCAGGGCATACATGTCCTGCTCCCTTCCTCGATAGATCCAGGGCGTCAGTCGCGCGTGATTCGTACATGCGGTGCCCCGGGGGAAACCGTGTGAGGTGCGACCCTGCGACACCGAAAGGTCGGGGACCGATGCTACTCGGCAAACGTCACCCGACAGAAGTGTGCAGAGTCAGTGTCGCACGTAGTGTCGGATAAAGCAAACCGGAACCCCGGCGGTGGGGCGGCGGTTTTTTTTGTACGTTTCCGTCGATCTCGCGCCCAGCCAGGAAGAGCGGCGGACCAGCGTCGGTACTAGACTGCCTTTCCGAGCATGTCCGAGACGCCCACCCCCATCCCTCGTCGCGACCACGTTCCGCTGCGCTCCCGCGCTGAGCAGATCGCCGACGAGCTCGCGCGGCAGGAGCTGGCCGACCAGCCGACCACGCGGCAGCTGCCGACCGCCCCGTTGCCGGTGGCACCGCGGCCGCCCGGCCGATAGGCGCCTAGCACGCTGCGTGCCGCGCGCCCGTCGCCTACCGTACGGCCGATGAGCCGGTCGCCCTCGGCAGTCGTAGCCGGTATCGCGCTGGCGCTGTGTCTCGCGATCGCCAGCGCGTGCAGCAATATGGCCGGCAGCAGCCAGCCGGCGTCGAGCGGGCCGGCGTCGGCGCCACCGCCCGTGAGCGCGGCACACCTCTCGATCACCCCTGCCAACGGCCGCGGGCGGGTGAAGCCGGGACGGCCGATCACGGTCGCCGTACGGGGCGGAAGCCTGACCAGCGTCACGCTGGACGGGGGCGGGACGCACGTGCGCGGCCATCTGGTGCGATCGGCCGCTGTCTGGCAGTTCCGCCAGACGCTGCGCACGGCGAGCCCCTACACGGTGCGCGCCACGGCGATCGACGCAGCCGGGCGCACGGTGTCCGAGACCAGTAGGTTCCGGACGCTCGTGCCGACCCAGACGGTGAACACCACCATCTTCGAGGGGTATCAGCAGACGTACGGGGTGGGCATGCCGATCATCCTCACCTTCGACCACCCGGTCCTCGACAAGGCTGCGGTGGAGCAGGCGCTCGAGGTGCGGACGTCCAAGCCGGTCGTCGGCGCCTGGTACTGGGACGGCGACAGCACCGCCTACTTCCGTCCCCGCACGTACTGGCCGGCGCAGACCACCGTCCACTTCGTCGGCCATCTGGACGGGGTGCAGGTCTCGCCCGGCGTCTACGGCGCGCATACGCTGACGCAGACGTTCCGGATCGGCCGCTCGCTGATCGCGGTGGCGAGCACGGCCACCCATCAGGTGCAGATCTACCTCGACAAGCGCCTGTACGGGAACTGGCCGATGAGCTCCGGGCGGCCCGGCGACGACACCCCGAACGGGACGTATCTGTCGATCGAGAAGCACAACCCGGAGGAGATGAAGGGGCCCGGCTACGACATCCAGGTGCCGTGGTCGGTCAGGTTCACCTGGTCGGGCGACTATCTGCACGATGCGTTCTGGTCGGTCGGGCAGCAGGGATTCGAGAACGTCAGCCACGGCTGCGTGAACCTGTCGCCGGAGCACGCCAAGGCCTACTACGGGCTCTCCGTCCCGGGCGATCCCGTGACCATCACCGGCAGCCCGCGCGGCGGTGTGTGGGGGAACGGCTGGACGGTGTGGTTCCTCACCTGGCGGCAGCTGCTCCAGGGGAGCGCGCTGCACCAGGCGGTGCGCGCCGGGCCGTCGGGAAGCACGTTCGTGCATCCGGGACGGATCCGCGGCGGCCGGGCCAAGCCTCCGCTGCAGGCGCCGCTGCCGGGCAACTCGGAAGCTGCCTGACGCCTGAGCGGAGGCTCCGCGTTGCCGAGCTCAGCCGCGCCCGGTCGGGGTGGCGGCGATGCCGGCCCAGACGAGGCCGGCGCCGACCAGCAGGAGGATCCCGCCGGCGGTCAGCACTCCCACGGCGACCCAGCGGAGCGCGGGGATCCGTGCGCCGACCGACGTGTCGACGGCGACGTGTCGGCTGCCGTCGGCGTTCATCGCCACGGCCGTCCAGTTGCCCTTCTCGAGCGGCCAGCGGATCGTCTGTGCGCCGGTGCCGGAGGCCCGGACGCGCCAGAAGCTCTGCGAGGCCGGCGGCGCGGGTCGTGCGGTGCCCGGGCGGTCGGTGTACTCGACCGAGAACGGATCGAACTCGAAGTCCGTCACCGACTGGTGGTTGACGCGGGCGAGGTAGCGCTCGACGTCGCTGGTCGGGGCGATGCCGACGAACACCGGCTTGTCCGAGGTGACCCGGATCTGCACCGTGCCGAGATGATCGCCGAACAGCCGCGGCGTCTCCGGGCCGACGTCGAGCGTGTCCGATGTGATGGCGTAGGAGTTGGTGGAGAGCGTGGTCGTGTTCGTGGTGAAGAAGCCCGAGCTGTCGCGCTTCGTGAGCTGCCACAGGCCGGTGGCTCCGCTGGCCAGCAGCAGGAGGGCGAGCGCGATCGAAACGCCCCCGCTGATCAGCAGGAACGTGCGCCGCGCGGTGCCGGATCGGGCTGCGGATGGCTCCGAGCCTGTGGTCGAGCGAGGGGCGGGGCCGCCTGGAGCGGCGTGTGATGAGGGGGAAGTTGTCATGGGCTGAGCGTCGCAGGCGGCGCCCGCTCCCGCCCTACGGCCAGCAGGCGTCCCAGGGGTGGAGAACCCCCTGACCGGCCTCACCCGGCGGCGTAGGATCGTGCGCGTGAAACCCGACGTCCAGTACGCGCGGAACAACGGCGTCGCGCTCGCCTACCAGGTGGTCGGCGACGGGCCGATCGATGTCTTGCTCGTGTCCGGCTTCCTATCCAACATCGAGTACGCCTGGATGTATCCCTCGATGGCACGATTCCTGGAGCGGCTGGCCGGTTTCAGCAGGTTGATCGTCATGGATCGCCGCGGGTCGGGGCTGTCCGATCGAGTCGCCGATTCGCCGACCATCGAGACGACGCTGCAGGACATTGAGGTGGTGCTCGACGCGGCTGGATCGCCGAGGACGACGTTGTTCGGCATCTGGGACGGGTGCCTGACGGCGACGTTGTTCGCCGCGACGCGTCCGGATCGCACTCGGTCGCTGGTGCTCTTTGCAGCGTCCCCCGCGCAGACGCCGAAGGACGACTACCCCACCGCGTGGAGCGAGGAGGAGTGGTCGGCCTGGCTGACCAGCATCCGCGAGGAATGGGGCACACGTTCCTGGGTGGTTCGAAACGCGCGCTGGATGGGGCCGAGCATGTTGGACGATCCCGCCGAGCTCGAGCACTGGATCACCTACACGCGCCTCTCCGCGAGCCCTTCGTCGGCGGAGTCGGTGATGCGGCAGCACAAGGACACCGACATCCGCCAAGTGCTGCCCGTGGTACAGGCGCCCACGCTCGTCCTGCACCGCACGGGCGACCAGGTCGAGGACATCGCCGCCGGCCGGTACGTCGCATCGAAGATCCCGGACGCCCGCCTCATCGAGCTGGAGGGTAACGACGGCATCCCGTGGATCGGTGATGCCGAGAGCGTGCTGCGCGGGGTGCGGGAGTTCCTGACCGGCTCCCCGGGTCATCATCCGCGCACCGACAGGCGGCTCGCCACCGTGCTATTCACCGACATCGTCGGCTCGACCGATCACGTCGTGGCAGTGGGCGACGCGGCCTGGCAGGAGACGCTGGCGCAGCACGACGCCGTGCTCCGCCGCGAACTGAGCGCTCGGTCAGGCAGATTCGTCAACTCCGCCGGGGACGGCACGCTGGCGACGTTCGACGGGCCGGCCGCTGCGGTGCAGTGCGCCCAGGCGGTGATGCGCGCGCTCGCGCCGATGGGGATCGAGCTGCGCGCGGGGATCCACACGGGGGAGGTCGAGGTCGACGGAACCAACATCCACGGCGTCGCTGTGCACATCGGCGCTCGGGTCGGCGCGCTGGCCGGCCCCGGCGAGATCCTGGTCTCGTCGACCGTCCGTGACCTCACCGCGGGCAGCGGGCTCGTGTTCCAGGACACGGGCGAGCATACGCTGAAGGGGATTCCCGACCCCTGGCGGCTGTACCGGGTATACGAGCGCCCGACGGACGGCTGAGCCCGTTATCCAGATACTTGATTCTTGATATATTTGAGGCATGGCCGACCCCCTCTACCCCAACGACGTGCCCGGGCGGTTCGCGGGCAAGCGGCTTGTGCTCTCCGGGGGCGGGCGGGGGATCGGCGAGGCGACCGCTCGCCGTGCGGCCCGTGAGGGCGCCGACGTGCTGTTGATCAGCCGGACGCAGTCAGAGCTGGAGGCGGTCGCCGGATCGATTGTCGATGCCGGCGGCATGGCCTGGTGGCATGTCTCGGACGTCGCCGTGGACGAACAAGTCGAGGCCGCGGTCGATGCTGCCCGTGACCGTTGGGGTGGGATCGATGTGCTCGTGAACTGCGCCGGGTTCGGGTTCACGGCTCCGTTCATCGACTTCCCGATCTCGGAGTGGCGAACGATCCTGGACGTGAATCTCACCGGTGCCTTCATGATGGCCCAGCGGGTCGCGCGGGTGATGGTCGAGTCGGGTGGCGGCTCGGTGGTGCACATCTCGTCGATCGCCGGCCTGGCCGCCGACGGGGATGAGGGCGCCTACAACGCCTCCAAGGCCGGCATGCGGGGCCTCAACAACACGATGGCGCGCGAGCTGGCGAGGTCCGGGATCCGCTCCAACCTGGTCGCCCCTGGTTACACAGCGACGCCGCTGACGCGAGACTTCCTGGGGCCGAAGACGTTCGACTATGTGATGAACGACTTCGACCGGATTCCGCAGCGACGCATGGCCACCTCCGAGGAGATCGCGTCCGCCATCCTCTACCTGGCATCCGACGATGCGTCGGCGATCAACGGCTGCGAACTGGTCGTGGACGGCGGAATGATGGCCAACGCCTATGTCGTCGAAACGCTTCCGCCGGCCTAGCTGACCGATGGCCGACGCTCGATGATCTCGGCAGTCGTCACGGGAGCGGCCATGGGAATCGGCCGGGCCGTGGCCCAGCGGTTGGTCGAGGAAGGGGCGACCGTGGTCGCCGTCGACCGCGACGCCGATGCGCTGGCACGCGCCGTTACGGAGCTCGGCGACCGGGTGGTGCCGATGGAGGGCGACATCGCGGCGTGGGCGACCCACGAGCGCGCGGCGGAGCTGGCCGAAAAGCTTGGCGAGCTCGCCTGGTGGGTGAACAACGCCGGCGTCGACATCTCCTCCTCCGCCCACGACGCCACCGAGCAGCACATCGAAGACGGTCTGCGGGTGCTGCTCGCCGGGCCCATGTTCGGCGGCGCGGTCGCCGTTCGGCACATGCTCGCGCGCCGCTCGGGGTCGATCGTCAACATCTCGTCGATCCAGGGAGTGGCGGCGTTCCCCGGCTACTACGTCTACGCGTCTGCCAAGGCCGGCGTGCTGATGGCCACCAAGAGCATCGCCGTCGACTACGGGCCGTTCGGCATCCGCTGTAACGCAGTGCTGCCGGGGGCGATCGAGACACCGATGACCTACGCCAGCCTGCCGCCGGACCTCGACCGCGACGAGGCGCTCAGGCAGGAGGGCGAACTCGCACCGATGCGCCGGATCGGTCAGGCGGCCGAGATCGCCGACGTGGTTGCGTTCCTGCTCAGCGACCGATCCTCGTACATGAACGGCGCCGAGGTGACGGTCGACGGCGGGGCACGTGCACGCTGCTACGCATATCCGCCGCTCCCGCTGCCGCCGGACTGACCAAGCTCAGGTATGGTCGCGGTCGTGGTTTCACTTCGGCCGATCGACGACTCGAATCGCGGCGTGGTCGAGGCTCTCAGCGTCTCGTCGATCCAGGAGCAGTTCGTCGCCGGTGTTGCCGAGTCGCTGGTCGAGGCGGTCGAGGATCCGGGTGGTCGCGCCATCTACTGGGCGGTGTATGCCGAGGACATCCCGGTCGGTTTTGTGATGATCAGCGACGAGGTCGATGGTCCCGGATACATGGCGCAGTATCTCTGGAGGCTATTGATCGACCAGCGTTACCAGAGGCGGGGATACGGCGCCGCGACGCTCGATCTGATCGTGGAGTATTTCCAAGGCAGCGGGGTAGGCGTGATATGGACGAGCTGCGGCGAGGGGGATGGCAGTCCGCTTGGATTCTACGAGCGCGTCGGGTTCGAGCAGACGGGCGATCGGGTGTTTGACAACGAGATCCTGCTGCGGCTCGAGATCACCTGACTCGCATCGGCTTGTGCCGCCCAGTGGGCGAAGCTACGCTTGCCGACGTGGTCGAGTCGGCCTCCTCGCAGCACCCCGACTATCGCCTCGCCGCCGCAGGCAGGGAGTCCGCAGAGGATCAACGGCTCGATCTTCTCGAGCAGATCTACGATCCGTTGTCGCGCCGGCGGCGCTCATTTGCTCAGCCGGGGTGGCGATGTCTGGAGGTCGGAGCAGGGCGCGGCTCGATGGCGGTATGGCTGGCCGAGCAGGTGGGTCCGACAGGCCACGTTGTTGCGACCGACATCGACACCCGGTACTTGGCGAAACTCGACGTCCCGAACCTCGAGGTGATCCAGCACAGCATCCTCGATGACCCGCTCGATGTGCTGCGGCCGGAGCCGTTCGATCTCGTCTGTTCGCGATTGATGCTGTTTCATCTGAAAGGCGTCCAGGAGCAGGCGATTCGGCAAATGGTGGAGTGCCTGCGCCCCGGTGGCTGGTTGTTCGACGAGGACGCCGATTGGGGGACTGCCGCTCCCGTTGATCCTGCGCACGCGCGCTACAACGACTACCAGCAGGTCTGGCGAGATGGCGACTGGTGGACTTCGCGCGGTTACGACAAGGCGTTTGGCCAGAAGCTACCGTCAGTGTTCGAGCGCTGTGGGCTTGAGGACATACGCAATGAGGCATCCACCGAGGTGGTGCGCGGAGGATCGCCATGGGCGAGGTGGTGGATTCCCACCCTGGAAGTCATCAACGAGCTCGGCGGTGGCGACGACGTGTCTCGGCGTGAGGTCGAAGTGATGACCGCGGCGCTCGCCGATCCAACCGTCTGGCTCCAGCGAGAGGTGTTGCACGCCTGCTGGGGCATGCGACCTCTGTAGGTTTGCGCCGGCAGACTCCCGACGGTCGAAGCTCAATGAGCGATCTCTTACACTGGGTGGCATGACTGATCCACCGGATGGATCACGTCGGCGTTGTGGTCGAGGATCTCCCGGCTGCTATCGCGTTCTTCGTCGAACTGGGCCTGGAACTGGAGGGCGAGGCAGCGGTCGAGGGTGAGTGGGTGGACCAGCTCGTCGGGCTGGACGGCGTCCGCGCGGACCTCGCCTTCGTGCGGACCCCGGACGGCCACGGCCGGGTCGAGCTGTCGACGTTCCACTCGCCGGTGGCCACCGAGCACTGCGCCGAGGGCGCCGGTGAACACCCCGGGCATCCCTCGCCTCACGTTCGTCGTCGACGCCGTCGACGACGTCTTCGACCGCCTGCGCGCCCACGGCGCCGAACTCGTGGGCGAGGTGGCGCAGTACCGGGACATCTACCGGTACTGCTACGTCCGCGGCCCCGCAGGGCGTCATCATCGGGCTGGTCGAGGAGCTTCGCTGAACGACAGTCCGAGCATCGGCGTCACCGCGAGATGGACAACGATCCGTACGAATAGCGGGTGCGACGGGAACGCCAGTGGCATGTCGAGCGTGCGCCGCTGACGTGACTCCGTGCCGCGATCAGCGACGGGTATCCAGTCCGTAGCGATCGAGCGCTGCTCGGATCTGGCTGAGCCCTTCTGTGCCCAGTTGGCGCCCGTTCGGTAGTTGATCGTCTCGATCCCAGCGCCACGTTGCGATCATCGCAAGCATGAGGATCCGGCACTCGCGAAGCAGGTCTTGATTCGCAGCCGGGTAGTGCTCGCTAACTTCCGCGGGTGCATGGGCGATATCGAACTCGACGGGGCCGCGGCAACACGTCTCGAGGTCTACAAACAGCAGCCCTTTCTTCGTCGTGAGCAAGTTGCCTGGGTGCGGCTCGCCGTGCAGCAGCTGCTCGTCGGCGCCGCGGTCGTCGATCACGCGCCTCAGGCTTCGCAGCGTGTTGGTGAGAAGGTCCCGATCCGCGTCAGCAAGCTCCGGGGTCTCGGCGCGGTTGCCAACCAGCCATTGCGCCTCCGCGACCCGATCCGTGAAGTGCGGCGCAGTCACATCGATCTGCCGCATGCCGGCATGCAGCCGCTCGAGCGCCTGCGCATACTCGGGTGGCGCGACGTCTCGAGACGGCACAGGCTCGTAGTAGGTCCACAGCGTGACCACGAAGCCGTCACGCACGTAGACGCGCGGCTCCACCCGAGGCTCGAGCTTGGCCACTGGGCTATCGGTTTCGGCGAGCCGCCGAGCGACCTCGACTTCGAACTCGGCGCCTGCCTGGTGCGCTACATGCGCGACCCGAGCAAGAACGTCACAAGGCAGCAGGCGCACAGCGAGTCGGTTCGAGTCGTGAAGAACAACCGCGTCATCGACCGTCAGGTCGAGCGCTGAGGCCGTGGACATACCCGCAGCCACCGCACCCAGAACTTCTGATGCCTTCATCGTCGCCTCATCCCTCTTCGTTTCTGTGCGGGTTACGCGAGCGGCCATGGGTTCGTGACTCGGGGAATCTGGGCCTTCTGCGCGCCAGTCAGCGTAGGCCGCCGCTGGGTCGTCGGTTTCTTGCGTCACTGACGCCCCGTATTTCGCGGCGGTGTCGTTGACGGCGTAATGGCATCCGTCTTCGCGGCGCGAGCCGATCATCAGCACGGCACAGGGGCGGTCGCCGGCCCCCACGAAGATGTGCTCGGTCCCGGCCGGGCAGTGGAGAAGGTCCCCACTGGCGCAGCGCCCGCTCCTCGCCATCAACGATCGCGATGCACTCTCCGGACAGGACGAGAAAGTCCTCCTGCACCGGTTCGGAGTGGTAGCGGCCATTCGGCTCACCGGGCTGCATGACTTGGACGTTGACGCCAGTGTCAGGCCAGGTCACGCCTTCCGGTTCGAGCCGGACGAACGTCGCTCCTCGGGGGGCGCCGATCGCCGGTGCTTCGGCGAGGTTGATCACAAATGGCACGTCGATGCCCGACCATAGTTGATCGACCCGGCCGCCAGCCCGAACGCGTCTGGAAGCTAGTCGTCTGACCGGGATTGAACCGGCCGCCTGGGAGTTGCGGTTCGTTCTGGACGATCAGCGGGGCGATCGTTGGGCGACTGGTCACCGGCGCCAGAACAGCCGATTCCTAGAGTTCAGCCGGCTCGAGGCGTGCCACGGTCGGGTTCGTCGCAGCAGCCGGATTTTCGCCCAACCATACGCGTTAGTGGTGATCTGAAGCGGCGGGGGAGGGATTCGAACCCCCGAGCGAGGTTGCCCCCGCTGCCGGTTTTCAAGACTGGTGCAAATCGCGCAACCAGGCGGCAGGCGGGGCTTGGCGGCCGGTGTGCCGGCGCTCAGCTGCCCTGGGCGGGCCGGGCCGGCCGTGCGATCACAGCGTGGTCACTCCGTTGCTGGTCGTGTGGGTGCTCTACCTGGTGATCAAGGTCGTGCTCACGGACGGCGGGGAGCTGGGCGGTCCGCCGCCGCCGGACACCGTTGGCGCGCACGGGTTCTGGGCGCTGGTCGGGATCGTCATCGGCTTCTGCATGTGGGGCAACGAGCCCGACATCTTCCGCTACGGGAAGCCGCGGTTCTGGTGGTCGCTCGGCGCCTACGGCTTCGGCCTGACGTTTGGCCTGCTGCTGTTCGCGATCGCCGGCTGGATGATGGCGCGGCTCGCGCAGACCATGGACTTCGGGCCGCTGATCAGATTCACCACGGACTACTCGCTGTTCGGGCTCGCCTGGCTCGCCTGGATCCTCGCCACCCTGGGGCAGATCGCGATCAACGACGGCAACTACTACATGTCCATCAACGGCGGCCAGAACCTGATCGGCGGATGGAGCCGCTGGCGGCGCTTGTACACCTGTCTGATCGCCGCGTCGCTCGGTGCGCTCGCCGGTTGGTGGGTCAACTTCCACATGTTGAACGGCTTCTTCTACGTCGCCAACTTCCTTGCCATCACCGTGCCGTGCGCCACAGTGATCATGCTGGTCGACCATTTCGCACTACCGCAGCTGTTCGGCATCTCCCGGCCGCTGACCCGCGTGCCGTCCTGGGACGAGGCGGGAGCGGTGAACGTGCCGGCGTTCATCGCCTGCGTGGCCGCGATCATCTACGGGGCGTACGCGACGCACCTGTTCTCGTTCCTGGGCGAGAGCGAGTCGCGGTACTGGGGGCCGGCACCGCTCGAGGCATGGCTGCTGGCAGGCGGGCTCTACGTCGCAGGCGTGGCGATCGTGCGGTTCGCGGCTGGGCCAGCCACGGTCAAGCGGCTCCTGGGATTCGACAGCCACGCGATCGCAAACCCGGTGCCCGAGGGGACGGTGGTCGACGTCGCCTCCGTCGCCGGCCAGCAGTCCACCGCAGCGCGCGCGGGTGAGGAGTGGCTGGACGGCCGATCGGGCTCGACCGCGGGCTGAGAGCGGAGGGCAACCTGGAGCGGCTACTTCGTGTCACCGATCGCCCTGTCAGACACGACGAACGACGTGCGAGTAGCCCGAGAGGAGACCTTTGGGCGGGTCGTCGCCGTGATGCCGTTCGGCACCGAGCAGGACCTGATCGAGAAGGCCAACGACACAGCGACTAACGGAGTGGTGCGAGACCGAGCTTGATCAGCGCCGCAGCGGCGGCCTGGTGGCCGCGCTGACCGAGGTGGGTGTACCCCACGGGGTCGAGGTAAGCGGCGGCGGGCTTGTTCCCGTGTGGCCCGTTCAGCACGTGGTAGATGTCGGCGCACTTGCCGCCGTGGAAGCCGACTACTTCGCACTGGGCGTGCACCATCATGTCGTTCCCGCGGATCGTCGGGGGGATGGCTGCGGGTGAGTTCCAGCTTGGGTCGACGGTGTCGCCGATGGTCGAGTTGTAGACGGTGACGATCCGAAGCAGCGTGTCATCCCTGCCGCGCTCCGAGCAGGGGGGCACGCCGGGCATCTCACCGCAGCCGCGCAGATGATCGATCTGGGTCAGGATCTGATCCAGGGTGTGCTTGTAGTCGGCGACGACCCGATCGGTGCAGGCGACGGTGATCTTCGACCAGTGCACGACCGGGAAGTGAGGGGCGGCGTCGCAGGGGTCGTCAAGCCGGCCCCACGGCGTGTCGTTGAACCCGACGCTGATCACGATCATGTCGGCGGTCCGGATGTCCTGACGAGTGGCCCCGTCGGTGAGCACCTGCGCCAGCAGCGCGCTGGCATCACCAGCGGGCACGTTGGAGAGCTCGATGGCCGAGTCGTTGGTGACGTTTACCCTCATCCCGGCCTGTCGTTCGATCGCCTGGGCGTAGTCCTTGATGTAGCCGTCGCATCCATCACATTCATCAGGGCGGTTCGACGAGTCGCCTAGCACGACCAGGTTCCACGACGCTGGTTCCGTCGACGTCGGCCCAGCCGAAGTTGCGCTTGAACCTCCCGTGCTGGACGATGCGGCGCTACCCGAGCAGGCGGAGAGCCCCACCGCGAGCGAGATCAGGGCGACGACACCCGAGAGCCGGCGGGGTGTCACCGTGCTGTCGCCACGGGCTGCCAGGCGACGCGCGCGACACCCCAGTCGGAGTGGCCCGTCTCGGGGCTGAGACGGTGGAGGTGGGATCCGTCCGTGTCCATCACATAGACACCGCGATGTGCGCCGCGTCCAACCGAGTTGATTGCGATCTTGCGACCGTCTGGCGAGAAGACGGGTTGGCCTGCAATCCCGATATGTGCGCAGCGCGCAGCTGACTCTGGCGTCGCGTCAGAACCAGTCGGCGTGACCAACCGGATGCCACAGGGAGACTCGTAGGCGATCACCGTTCCCAGTGGCGACCACGCGGGAGAGGCCGCGTGGCTGGCAAGCAGGCGTAGATGACTGCCGTCAAGCCGAGCGACGTAGATTGAGCAGCCTTTGACGGTCGCCGGCCGTGGGTCACCGCAGCCAGCGGTGCCGCTTGCGACGAAGGCGATTCGCGTGCCGTCCGGAGACCAGGTCGGGGAGCGCAGGAATTGCATGAGATGGGTGTCCAGAGTCGCTCGTTGCGAGCCGTCTGCTTTGACCAAGCCGATAGTGCTGGCGCGGCCGCTTTCGTAGGCGATCCATTGCCCATCTGGAGACCAGGCGGGGTCAACCCACCCGCCGCCCGGCCCGCCCGTGAGCTGCCGGTCGCGCCTGGTCGCTACATCGATGACGTGCAGCCCGTCGAGCGAGCTCGGCGTCCCATATGAGGTCACGCCTAGCGCGAGTTGCGACCCGTCGGGTGACCAGGCGATGTACTCGACCTCAAGACAGCCACTGCACTTGGTCACCAGTCGCCCGAGGCCCTGACGACCGACCGTGTAGACACCACCGTGTCCCTTCGCCTGGCGGATGACGGTCAGCGGCCCGTTCGCCATCAAGCTCAACCGCGGCTTGGCCGTGATCGCCGGCGACGGCTCTGTCGCCGCCACGTGTCTGCTGGACGACTCCCATCCATGGCCAGCGAAGGCCAGCAACCCCACGCCGAGCAGCACGCTCGCAGCCAGGCCGTTGCGGCGGCGGCGCCGGCGGCTGCGGCTCCGCGCCTCCTCGATCAGCGCCTCAGGATCAGGAGGCGCCTCGACCAGTGGCGGTGGTGTGGGAGTCGAGATCATGCTTCCCCAGAAGATTGATGAAGCCATGATGACTAGTATCATGCCGGATGTCAAGCGGCCGGTTCCGCCGCCTACGTCGCGATCATGGTGGTACTCTGGCTAGTACCATGCCGGACTACCGCCTGAACCGCGACGACCCGACCCCTCTTCACGACCAAGTGGCCGCAGCCATCCGGCGAGCAATCGCCGAAGGCGAAGTGCGCCCCGGGGAGCGGCTCCCACCCGCCAGAGACCTGGCGGCGGTGCTCGGCGTCAATACGAACACGGCGCTGCGTGGACTGCGCATCCTCAGAGACGAAGGCCTGCTTGAGTTCCGCCGCGGCCGCGGCATCAGCGTAGCCGGCAGTCCCCAGCGCGGTGCGGTGATCGAACACGCCCGGGAACTTGTCCGACTCGCCCGCGCAAGCGGCTACAGCCGCGACGAGCTCATCGGAATCGTCGAACAAGCGGCGTCATAGATCCCGTTCCGCATCGTCGAGTGCTCGCGCCGGTTCGGAGCGCGCCGCCGAGCACGACACGACGCGTCGCTTCATAGCCGATCACATGCGCCGCGCCGCAACGTCCACGGCATAGGGGGCACATCGCTCCCGGACAGAGCAAGAGGGTGACGCTCGGCCCAGGCGGGCCATCCTGAGCCAAACCAATGGAGTCTTCAAGACCGGCAGGCCGTTGTAACCCAACGGTTAGTAGGTTCGACTCCTGCGGCGCTCCGCTAGGCCGAATCCTGCATGGCTCGGGTAGCGGCGGGCGAGCTCGTGGTTCCTTGCGACGTTGGGTCTGACTCAGATTGCGAGCGGTTCACCACCCTCTCCGCGAGGATCCTGCCGGTCGCTGGGATCCGTGTCTCGACATCGACGATCGGGACCCAGGCGCACCGGGGCCAAGGTTGACTCAGATCGCACGGATTGCAACAATGTCCGCGCCTGAGACCGGCAAACCACCACTGGGGGTGCTCCATGTTCCGACCGAGGCGAACCGCGCTTGTCATACTGACCGTGTGTGCTGCAGCAGCGATGGCGCCGATGTCCGCCGGCGCCACGGGTAAGAAGCCCAGCTATGGCTGCGGCCAGGGCTTCAACCTGGGAGCGCTCACTTACGATCAGTACCTGCTGCTTCCTGGGACGCAGGCCGCGATTGACCAAGGGCTCGTCAGCGAGGACAGGATCCGCGCCGGACTGATGCGCGTCGACCACAACAACAACGGCGTGGTCTGCGCACAGAGCGTGCCTGGATGGCAGATCAGCAACAAGCCTTTTGCTGTGTACATGTACAACGTAGTCGACGACAACGCATCAACCGGCAGTCGATAGACGCGCGGCTTATTCGGGGCCGCGAGTTGGCGATCGCAGGTCCGCTACGTGTTCGCGTTGATCATCTTGGGTGTCGACCTAGCGTGATCCCCAGTCGGCGTTGACTTCGAAGACGTTCGCCGTGTGGGTCACCCGGCGGAGATCGCCACCCCAGCGGTTCATCGTGAACAGGTCGTTGACGTCTGCATCGGCGTGGTTGAACACGATGCGTCGCCCATCTGGCGACCAGCTGGCGAAGAAGTCGAACTCCACGCCCGGTTCCGAGAACGTGATCCGAACCACCCAGGCAGACGTCCGGCGGTGGCATCTGGTCTTCAAAGACCGTGGCGCTGGGCGACAGCGTGATGGCTGACCGAGCTTGAAGTAGCCCAGCTTGCGGAGCGCCCAGACCTCTTGCTCGGGAGTCAGCGAGTTCCAGTAGGCGACCGCTTCCCGCTCCCTCTGGGCACGGCTCGTCGGCTTCTCCACAGGCAGCGGAGGCAAAGTACGAGGGACGAATCGTGCACATTTCGGCATTTCGGGCCTTCGAAAACGGCTTGTTTGAGCCATGCGCCCGGCACGAATGCCGGGTGGGAGGCCGCAGTGTCATCGGTCGGGCTCGCCGAGGTGCTGGCCGCGCTGGGCATGCCGGCCGAGATTCCCAGCCTGCTCGTCGCGGCCGAGCGCCCCCTGCGCCGCGCCAGGACGTGGGCCGAGCCGGCCCGCTGGGAAACCTTGCCCGGCCGTGGATGATCGCAGCCACACGCTGGCGTGGGCCGGCTGAACGGTTCCCGAGACGACGACCCGCAGCTCGTCGCAGAGCGCGTCCAGGTCGATGCTGTCGCGCAGCCGCTCGCTGAACCCGTCGACCGCCGCCTGGGCGTCGTAGCCCGCGCGGTTGAACCTCCGGTCGACAGCCCGCTGGATCGCACTGCGCGCGGGATGGAACGCACCCGCCACCGCGAGCGTCGAGAGCGTGATCGCGACCGTGCCGGACGAGCCCGTGACGGCCCGAAGCAGCGTGCCGGTGATCGCGACGGTGCACAGGTAGATCGCGGCGAGTGAGAGCGTGAGCGCCGCGTAGACGAGCGTGCGCCGGATGATGACGTCGATCTCGTAGAGCCGGTGGCGAAGGACGGCGAAGGCGATCGCGATCGGGATCAGCCCCACGCTGAACAACCCTATGTTGTCAAGGACGACGAGCCAGGCCAGCTCGGCATCGGACGAGCTCGGCACGAGGATCGCGCTCAAGACGAGGTCGACGAGAAACAGCGCGGCCGCCAGCCCGGCGGCCGTCGCGAGCCACTTGATCTGCAAGCGCTCGGTCGCATCCGAACGGCGGAACCGCACCACCAGGCTGGCGGCGGCCGCGACCATGCAGAGCGGGAGGAGGATGATCGCGTACACCACGACGTCGATGATCGGCTCGAGCGCCTCGACGCCCATCGGGTTCTCGACGCCCGGAAACTCGGTCGGATCCACGGTCCCCGGCGTCACGACGATCGCCAGCGTGATCGCCACGACCGTCGCCCCGGCCGCGTACGCGACCCATCGCCAGCGGCGGCCCGGCAGGTGACCATCGGGGAACAGCAGCAGCAAGAAGACGGCCGACATCCCCAGGGGTGGCGCCCAGAGCGCGCCGCCCAGCGCCGCGCCGACGTTGGCTCCGGGGACGCTATCCGGGTGCAGTTTGATCCCGTAGTCGGCCCACGCGACGGCGCCCGCGAGTGCGCTCCATCCGGCCCCGATCGCAAGCAGCAGCCAGCCGATCGCGTTATCCGGCCGGCGGGTGGCGATCAGCAGACCGCACAGCGGGAACAGCAGCAGCATCACGCCAGTCACAAGCGTCAGCAGGAAATCGACGTCCGAATTCCCGACCGTGGTGCCGTGAGTGACGCCCCGGGTCAGCCACTCGAGTACCAGCGCGGTGAGCCACAGCAGGAGCACGACGGCGAAGACCGCCCAAGCCAGCCGGCGTGCGGTGGTCGGACTCACCCGGCCATCATCCCAGCCACCGCGTTCCGGGAGCGTTACGGCGCATAGAGCGCGGTACGCTGGCGGCTGCCAGCCCGGCGCGCAGCCCCGCCGGAGCGATCACCCCCCAATACCCTGCCTCGGCCTCTGTCGCGGGAGTCGGGATGCGGATCGCCGGGGGCGTGCTCGCCTCGCGCATGCGCGCACGCATAGGGCCGCTCGGACGAGGCGAAAGGATCTGGTAGAGGTTGATGCCTGGCTCAGGAGCGAGCGGGAGTCGCTCGAGCTCCTCAGCCAGGGTTACCATTCGCTCCTATCCAGACCTGAACGAGGATACGCCATGCGCGACCCGCAACGACGTCAGCGACGTCCTGGACGGCGTCCAACCACCTCGTCCGCGTGACCGCCGCAACCTCCGCCTTCGTCGAGGGTTGACGGGAGTCGGGGCGGGGTACCGCCTCGCCCACACGGAACCCGAAGTGAAGGAGCCTGAGATGGGCGAGAAGACCGACCAGATGAAGGGCAAGGCCAAGGAGCAGGCCGGCCGCGTGACCGACGACGAGCAGCTCGAGCGCGAGGGCAAGCTCGACCAGGCCGGGGGTAAGGCCAAGGAGGGCGCCCGCAAGGTCGAGGAGGGTATCCGCAAGGCCCTCTAGATCCGTTGCGTAACTTACTGAGTGCGACTCGTCATCGCGGGGCAGTCAACCCGGCGATGACGCGGTTTGGAGACAATGCTCACCGGCTCGATGCCCAGCTCAACGACTACGACGAGGGCGTCGTTCAAACCACGTCTCATGGTGACGGAGTCGGCGACCAGATGATCCCGGCGTCGATCGACCTCGACGGCGAGCTCTCCTGCAAACCGCTGTAACGGTAGTGGGGGCGGCTCGCACCGGGCCGCCCCCAACTGCTTCACGCGGTCATGAAAAAGGCCCACCGGCTGTAGTGGAGAACAGCCTTTCCCTAATCCCAGTGGAGGAGCCTACTTCAAGCGGCCGACGAATGTGCGACCGTACCGACGCCCACGCCTAGGGAACGACAGGACGGGTCAGCGCAAGTGTCTCAATGTCCTGCGGCGACTCAGGATCGCCCATCGCGTTTGCGAGCGACGCCTAACGGGTAAACGTGGAGCGTCAATAAAGAATCCGAGTTGGAGGTTTGGCATGCCGCTTCTGGTGTCGGGCATCGTGTGGGTCATCATCATCGTCGTGCTCGTGCTCTTGCTGCTCGGCTTCTTTGGACGCGGCCGCTTCTAAGGTTCTGGGAAACGGAAGACAGGAAGGTTATGGGCCTAGGAATATCGATCGTTCTGATCGCGCAGGCTCTGGCCCGTCGAGCCGTCGCCATGCAGATGCCGCATCTACTTCCCTGCTCGCGTGCATCGGCACAGCGATCGGAACGATCGATGATGCGCATGACCGGCGTTACATCGTCGCGCCGCATCTCGGAGGAGCCGCTGTCGCGGGCTGGATGAGAGCCGGACATGCACCAGCCTTCGCATCCGCGCCCGTGACCACGCGCTGCGGGTTTGTAGACTGGGAAGGTGCGGGTCAGTCGAGATCGAGGGGTCAAGGCATCTGATGAGCGAGTCACCTGAGTCCCACCGATCGACTCCGCGCCAGCCACGACCGGGAACCAGTCGGTTCATCGACCAGTTGACGGATGCGTTGGGTGATGAGAAAGCGTTCGCGATCGCGACAGTGTTGGTTTGTGCGGGCGTGGTTGTTGGCGTCATAACGGGGCGGGTTGGTGAAGTCGCGTCGGTTGCTGCGTTGGTGACGTTTGTGATGGTGTTTGCGGTTCAACACACGTCCAGCCGAGAGTCGCGAGCGTTGAACGTGAAGTTGGACGAGTTGATTCGGGTGACGAGCGCCCGGAATGATCTGATTGGGGCGGAGGATGAGAGCCACGGTCAGTTGGCCGAGCGCAGCGAGGATCTGCTCGAGGAACGCGACGCTGGCGATCAGCGGGCCGGCAGACTATAAGGCAGCCCAGCGGCCCATCGGAGCTCGATCTGTTCCCGCAGGCTTTGAACGCCTCGGTTGGAGATCCCGCTCGTGCCGTGACGTGGATTCTGGCTAGCCGCGGTGACGATGACCATTCCGTTGTTGGGGGTGCGCGATGTCGGCCGTCATTCTTTTTGAAGGCCAGAAGGTGACGAAGCTGGATGGTCTTGACGACCGTCCGGCGAATGTGGGCGGCGATTCGTTGCTATGGGCAGATCTCGACCAGCCGTCGGAGGAAGACTGCGGCGAGGTCTCTGCGGCGTTTGGCCTGGACGAGGAGAGCGCGCACCGACTCTCCTCGACCGCCAGCGAGCCGTATTTCCGGGACGGCGGAAGCTTCATTCACGTCACCGCCTATACGCCACTGGCGGGCGGTGATACGTTGATGGAGATCGAGTGTGTGGTCGGCGAGAGCTGGGTGGTCACCGCGCACGATGGGCCTGTGGCAGTGCTGGAGGAGTTCGCCCACCGCGCCTCTGGATCGGGTGCGGTTGGTGAGCTTGACGGTCCGACCTTTCTCGCCAACCTGATCGAGTGGGTGATCAATGAGCACAGCAAGGCGTTCGAGCGGATCGACGAAGAACTCGAGGAGTTCGACATGCGTGCGATGCGCGGCGAGATAAAGCCCGAGGACGAGATCGAGCACCTCGTCGAACTACGCGCTCGCGTCGGCCGCTTGCGACGCTCGCTCACGGCGCACCGCGCACCCTTACTCGCGCTTGCGCATCCGGAACTCGTCGCACTCGCCGACGCCGCGTCAGCCGGTCGGTTCAACCAGCTCATTGAGCGATTGGAGACGGCTGTTCAGACTGCCCGCGACGCCCGCGAAAGCATCGTCAGCTCGTTCGACGTCCTGATCGCCCGAACCACTCACCGCACAAACGAGATCGTGAAAGTACTGACACTGGCATCCGTTATCTTCCTCCCCGGAGCCCTACTCGCCGGCGTCCTCGGGATGAACTTCACGGTGGGACTGTTCCAGCACCCAGCCCTATTCTGGGTCGCCATCGCCATCATGGCCACCATCGCGATCGGAACAATCGCCGCCGCGAAGGCTCGACACTGGATCTGATCTCCAACAACCGGCGGCCGGCCCCACCGCACTAATCGCTGCACTCCAACGAAGACACCTGAGCCCTCCGGCGACGGAACCCCGTTCCTCTCGGACGAGTATCTCGGGATCGCCGCGTATGTCGGATTCTGGACAGATCCGATGGACAGGATCGGGGTGGCTCGTTGGTCCGGCGACTGCTCGCCCGCCTTCCTCGGTGATGGCACGGGACGCGGTCATGCGCGGCTCGGGGTGTGTCAGCGGGCCGACGCGCGGTGGG
This sequence comes from uncultured Actinomycetes bacterium, assembly GCA_963809205.1. Lineage (GTDB taxonomy): Bacteria > Actinomycetota > Thermoleophilia > Gaiellales > JAICJC01 > DATLLN01. The sequence continues at coordinate 99,474 of CAWEIS010000011.1, forward strand.
GAACGGCGAGATCGTCAGAGCCGCCAGGTCAGCCGGACCGGAGCCATTCGTCGGCCCGAGCCACGCTGTCGGCGGCGGTGACGGGGTCGTTGGGGAGCAGTACGGCGTGGAGTTGTTCGGCTATCCGCGGGTTTGCTCCGCGGCCCGCCACGGCGATCGTGGTGGAGAGCCCTTCTTCGTTGATGTCGCGAGCGACCGCTCGGAGACGTGAAGGCGCTGTTGCGGCGAGGGCGATCAGGTGGGGATGGAGCTGGTCGGCTGTGTCGAGAAGCGTCTGCGTCGGGGTGTCCGCGCCGAGGTAGGTGATCCGCCACCCGTGCCCTCGTAGGGCGATTCCGAAGCAGAGCAGGCCGAGGTCGTGTAGCTCGCCGCTGGGGCATGCCAGGAGGGCGCGACGCCCCGTGCCGGAGTCCCAGCCGCGGGCCAGGCCGAGCAGTCGGCCGCGGATCAGGCTGGTGGCGAAGTGCTCTTGGGCGATCGTCGCCGTGCCGGCGGCCCAGCGCTCTCCGAGGTCGGCCAGATAGGGGACGATCACCTTGGAGATGGCCGTCTCGATCGTGAAGCCGGCGAACAGGCGGTCGAGCACGGCGTGCGCCGCGGACTCTTCGTAGCTCCCCAGCGCATCGCCCAACTGGGCCCGCGACGCCGCCAGGGACGCACCCTGGGCGGCAAGTTCGAGATCCGCGGCGGCCTCTGTGACGCGGGGAGCGGCCAGCACCGCCTCGGCCGCCTGACGCGCCGAGACGCCGGTCGCGAGCAGCGCCTGCATGGCGCGCACCCGGCGCTCGTCCTCAGCGCCGTACAGTCGATACCCACCCGAGGTTCGCACTGGCTCGAGCAGGTGGTAGCGGCGCTCCCACGCGCGAAGGAGGGTGGGCGATTCGCCGACCCGCTGGCTCAGCTCGCCGATGCGCAGGCGCGGCTCGGAGGGTGCATTGTCCGACACCCACCGAGTATACACACTATGGACAAACATTTGACATAGACGACCGAACCTTGTACAGTACTCCCGTCTTGTCCAATGTTCGTACAAGGGGGTTTCTCCGATGAACCGACTACTTCGATGGCTCATCCCGGCCGTGGCCGTGACCGCGACCGCACTTGCCACCGCCGGTACCGCTGCCGCCTCGCCGACCGTGCACCTCGACGGCGTCCGCACCACGCTGTGGACTGATCCGGCGACCACCAAGGTGCTGCTCCAGCACCACATCGTGCCGATGCCAACCACGGGCACGTCGGTGTCGGTGCGCTGCACGCCGCAGGGCAAGTCGATCGGCTTCGGGTTCCCGATTCCGAGCGGCCAGGTGGACGCCGCGACGCTCGCCGGATACATCAACCACTCCGGCGGCCTTCGTTTCGTCAACCGCACGAACGGCAATCACGTCAGCCTGACCCGCTTTCGGATCGTCATCGACGCACGCCCGCGGCTGACCGCGAACGTCAACGGCGACCCGAACGTGCGCGTGTCGATCCTCCGCCTCGACCTGTCTCACGCAACGGTCACGAAGCCGCTGCCCTACGTCAAGGTGGGCAACGTCGGCGCCTATCTGAACGCAACATCGGCCGGCGCCCTGAACTCGGCACTCGGCGTGTCGTTCTTCGCGCCCGGCATCCGGCTCGGCACGGCCTACGTGAACGCCCACGTCGCCTGATCCCTGACACCGGCGGGCGCTCCGGCACAGACGCGAGCGCCCGCCCACCCGACTGGAGACACGTGGCCACCCCAACACCACTGGCCGACGCCCGATCGAAGCGCGACTGTCGACCTAGCGGCGGCGGAGCGTGAGGCGACGCTGAGCTCCCAACACCCGAGCCGTTCGACATGACCTTCGCGGACGACAAGCGCTGCGACGAGTTGCTGATCGCCCGCAACATCCCGTTCCACTCGCTCGGCGAACTCCGCGGCGGCGCCAGGCCTGGCGTGACCACCGTCACATCCGCCCTGCACGGCGTCGTGCGCAGCGACCCGCGCACCCGCGACGAGTTCCTGGCACTCGTCAGAGGCGGCCGGTGACGGGCGGCGGTCGCACCCTGATGCAGCGCCGCTTCGCCGCCGGCGATGAACAGGCGCTCACCGACTGGCACCGACGCCTGCGCGGCCCGCTGGTGTCGCACGCCCGACGCTACGCCGGAGCCGACGACGCCGAGGACATTGTGCAGACCGCCATGCTGGAGGCCTGGCGGCGGCGCGACCACTATGACCCGAGCCGTCCTCTCGAGGCATGGCTGCACACGATCGTCCGTCGCCGAGCGATCGACCACGTGCGCAAGCAACGGCCACCCACGGCGACGACGCCCCACGTGGCAGACCTCGCCGACGAGCACACGGCCGACGCCGACCAGCTCGACCAGGCCCTGGACATCCGCCGCGCCCTCGCGCAGCTACCCGACGCGCAGCGCGAGGCACTCGTCCTCGCCTACTACACGGGGCTCACACAAACCGAGGTCGCACGCAGCGTGGACACGCCGATCGGCACGGTCAAGACCCGCACCGCACGGGGCATGCGCAGGCTCGCACACCTCCTCGGATGATCGTGACGGCTCGCACTGGGTTCTGGGCGGGCGGCCCTCAGCCGAGCTGGGTCCGCGGGGTCGTTGCTTGTTTCGCCAGCGGGGCGCAGGTGCGTCGCAGCGATCCAGACGTTGGCGGATTTGGCGGCGGACTTCGCCTCGTGATCGACGGCTCATGCTTGCCTAGACGGGAGTCTCGGGGTCGCCGTGGACGTCCGGGGTCGTCTCCGGCGCGGCCGCTTGCCGCCCAACCAGGCGGCGGGGGAGGGATTCGAACCCCCGAGCGAGGTTGCCCCCGCTGCCGGTTTTCAAGACCGGTGCCTTCGACCGCTCGGCCACCCCGCCGGGAGCCTGATCCTATCGGCCGTCGGCGGGTGAGTCGTCGCGGTTGCGCATCGCCTCGGCGGCGGGCACGAAGTACGTCATCAGCCGCTCGGCGATCTCCGGCGTCGGCGCCGTCTGCTCGACGGCGGCCGCCATGTGGACGAGCCAGCGGTCGCGCTCGGTCGGCCCGATCGCGAACGGGAAGTGGCGCATCCGCAGCCGCGGGTGGCCGCGCTCCTCGCTGTAGGTGGTCGGCCCGCCCCAGTACTGGGCGAGGAACAGCGTCAGCCGCCGCCGGGCCGGGCCGAGGTCGTCGGGCTGGGGGTAAAGCCGGCGAAGCGGCGGGTCGGCCGCCACGCCATCGTAGAAGCGGTCGACCAGCGCCTCGAAGAACTCCATCCCGCCGGCCGCGTCGTACAGCGTCTGGTCGGCCTCCGTCGCACCCATCCCAAGAGGATAGGCGTGCGGTATACATGGGCGTCGTGGCGACGTTCTGCCTGATTCACGGCCACTGGCACGACGGCTCGTGCTGGTCGACGGTGGCCGACCTGCTGCGATCGTCCGGCCACATCGTTGCCGCGCCTGACATGCCGTTTGACACGCCGCATACCTACCGCGATCGAGCGCGTCCGGCGTTCGGCGCGGTGGCAGGGGCCACGCCTCCTGTGGTGATCGTCGGCCACTCGGTGGCCTCGGCGGAGGCGGGGCTGGTGGCGTCCGATCACGCCGCGGACCTGGTCGTCTACCTGTGTCCGCGGATGGGCGAGTACCCGGCTCCGGACGGCGCACCCGACGTCTTTCGAAGCAGCTTTCGGTTTCCTGCCCGCCAGCCTGACGGCTCGCTGGTCTGGACGGCCGACGCGGCCGTCGCGGAGATGTATCCACGGCTCGATCCGGCGGTCGCCGCAGACATCGCCAGGCGTCTGCACCCGAGCACGCCGCCGCTCGATGCCTACCCACTGGCTGCGCCGGCGGACGTGCCCACCGAGCTGGTCTTCACGACCGACGACGAGTTCTTCACCCGCGAATGGCAGCAGTTCGCCGCGCAGCAGCTCCTGCGCGTCGAGCCGATCGAGATCCCCGGCGGCCACTTCCCGATGCTCGAGGATCCCGCAGCCCTCGCAACGCTGCTCGACCGGCTCGCCGGCGCCCGACCCTAGGATACGCGGCATGCCTACCTACGATCTGATCCGCAATCTGCCTCTGACCGTCGAAGATGTCTCCTCGGACAACTTGGAGCAGCAGGCCTCGACCGACTTCCTTCGCCGCACCACCGTCGTCCGCCTGGCGGGCGGCGGCGTCGAGGGAGTCGGCGAGGACGTCGTCTATTCCGCCGAGCTGCATCCGCCGTTCCAGGCGCTGCTGCCCACGCTGCCGCTGACCGGCGAATGGACGCTGGAGAGCTTCTCCCAGCGCGTCGGCGAGCTCGACCTGTTCGGCGACGCGCCCGAGCAGGGCGTGTACCGCGCCTACCGCCTCTGGGCGGTGGAGAGCGCCGCGCTCGACCTGGCGCTGCGCCAGGCCGGCCGCTCGCTGGCGGCGGTCGTCAGCCGCTCGCCGCAGCCGGTGCGCTTCGTCTGCTCGCTGAACATGGGCCACCCGCCGTCGATGGAGGGCCTGCGCAGGCGGCTGGCCGCGAACCCGGAGATCCGCTTCAAGCTCGATGCAACGTCTGACTGGGACGACGCGATCTTCGAGGAGTTGGTGGCGCTGGGCTGCGTCGACTCGGTCGACTTCAAGGGCGCCTACCGCGGCACGGTGGTCGACCAGCCGCCGGATCCGGTGCTCTACCGGCGGGTCGCCGAGACCTTCCCCGACGCCTGGCTGGAGGATCCCAACCTGACGCCGGAGACGGACGAGGTGCTGCGGCCCTACCGCGAGCGGGTCACCTGGGACGCCGTCATCCACTCGGTGGCCGACGTCGAGGACGCTGCCCTTCCCGCCGAAGACGGTGAACGTCAAGCCGTCCCGGTTCGGCGCGCTGTCGGAGCTGTTCGCCGGCTACGACTACCTCGAGGCGCGGGGGATCGGCGCCTACGGCGGCGGTCAGTTCGAGCTGGGCGTCGGCCGCGGCCAGATCCAGGCGCTGGCGTCGCTGTTCCACGCCGACGCGCCCAACGACATCGCGCCCGGCGTCTACAACCTGCCCGACCCGCCGGCCGAGCTGCCTCGCAGCCCGCTCGAGCAGCGGCTGGTCGACCCCGGCTTCGGCTGGCAGCTCTAGCTCGACAGCTTCCTAGTCAGCCCACCAGTCGCGCTGGCCGTGGACGTCTCCGCGCGGATCCTCGCCCAGATTGGGCGCGCCGATGACCAGGAGCTCGAGGCCCTCCGGCCCGGCCTCGTAGCCTCGCCACGTCCCGGGCGGGACGCGCACCGCGTCCCACTCCTCGAGCTCGACGATCTGGTCGTCGAGCTTCATCCGCCCGCCCCCGCGCACGACGACGTACACCTCCTCCTGCGTCTTGTGTGTGTGGCCGTACGGAAAGCGATAGCCGGGCGGGACGCGCTGGTAGGTGAGGCCGGATTGCTCGAGGTCGAGCGCCTTGGTCGCCGCGCGGAACTCCAGGTCGGGCGGGCCGTCGAACACGGCGCCGATGTCCTCCAGATCCCCCTTGATGTTCCTCAGCGTGAACGCCACGGCGCAATCCTAGGGCGAGCCGGCGGGGGCGATCACGGCCGGTGCGCCGAACGGCCGCAGCACCTCGGGCGTCTCGATCGAGCCGTCCTCGCGCTGGCCGTACTCGACCACGGCCAGCAGCGTACGGCTGGAGGTGATCGCGGTGCCGTTCAGCATGTGCACGTGGCGGGTGCCCTTCTCAGCCCGGTAGCGGGTGTCGAGCCGCCGCGCCTGGTAGTCGGTGCAGTTCGAGCAGGACGTCAGCTCGCGGTAGCGCTCCTGGCCGGGCAGCCAGACCTCGATGTCGTACTTCTTGGCAGCCGGCGCGCCCAGGTCGCCGACAGCGATGTTCTGCACGCGGTAGTGGAAGCCCAGCGCCTGGGCGATCTCCTCCTCGATCGCCAGCAGCCGGTCGTGCTCGGCGACCGACTCCTCGGGCGGCGTGTAGACGAACATCTCCAGCTTGTCGAACTGGTGGACGCGGAAGATGCCGCGTGTGTCCTTGCCGGCGGCGCCAGCCTCGCGGCGAAAGCAGGTCGAGAAGCCGACGTAGCGCAGCGGCAGCCGCTCGGCGTCCAGCACCTTGCCGCCGTGCAGCGACGCCAGCGGCACCTCTGCCGTGCCGACCAAGAACAGCTCGTCGCGCGGCACCTCGTAGACCTGCTCGCGGGCCTCGGGGAAGAACCCGGTGCCCTCCATCGCCGCCTCGCGCACCAGCACCGGCGGGACCACAGGCGTGAAGCCGTACGACGCCAGCGTGTCCAGGCCCCACTGCATCAGCGCGAACTCGAGCCGCACCAGGTCGCCCATCAGGTAGTGGAAGCGCGCGCCCGAGACCCGGCCCGCGTCCTCCATATCGATCAACCCCAGGCCGTCGGGGCCGGCGAGCGTCAGATGATCCTTTGGCTCGAACCCGAACTGGGGCGGCTCGCCCCAGGTGCTGAGGGTCTGGGCGTCCTCCTCCTCCATCCCGTCGGCCGCCGTGTCGTCGGGGATGTTGGGGATGCGGATCATCAGCTCGCGCAGCGCCGCGTCGACGACGGCCAGCTCCTGCTCCTCGGACGCCGTCTGGCGCTTCAGCTGCGCCTGCTTGGCGATCGCGATCGTGGTGTCGCGGCCCTCCTGCTTGGCGGCGCCGATCTCCTTGGCGGCGGCGTTCGCGTCGGCCCGCGACTGCTCGACCGAGGACAGCAGCGTGCGCCGCTTGCCGTCCAGCTCGAGGAAGGCGTCGACCTCGTCGGCGGCCCCGCGCCGGGCCAGCGCGGCCCGCACTCGATCGGTGTCGCTACGCAAGAGCTTGGCGTCGATCATCCGGCCGCCGAGTCTACTCCGCGGGCCTTTGCCAGCGCGCTGAGGAAGTGGGCCACGCCGTCCTCCGCCGGCCCGGGGACGGCGAAGTCGGCCAGCGCGGCGAGCGTCGGGTCGGCATCGCCGGCCGCGCCGCCGTGGCCAGCCTCGAGCAGCAGCTCGCGGTCGTTCTGGTTGTCGCCAAAGGCGACGACGTCCGCGGCGTCGATGCCCAGGTGCTCGCACACCCAGTGCAGGCCGCTGCCCTTGCTGACGTCCGGCTCGGCCACTTCCAGGAACTCGGGAAGCGACTTGGCGATGAACAGGCGGCCGTCGAACGAGGCCCGCAGCCGCGCGCCCAGGTCGTCCATCCGCAGCGGGTCGCCGACCACCACGATCTTGGTGGTCGGCTCGGAGATCCAGTCCACCAGGTCGCCCACCGGGTGCGGCGTCAGCCGGCCGTGGCGGGCGTAGGCCAGCGCCTCCTCGTCCACCTGCCCGACGTACAGCTCGTCGTCGACGTACAGGTTGACGTGCTCATCGCGCAGCTCGTGCAGCACCTCCTTCGCCAGCGCCACCGGCACCGGGCGGTGGAGCAGCCAGCCGCCGTCGGCGACGTCAGCGATCAGCGCGCCCTGATAGCAGATCAGCGGCGCCGTGATCCCGAGCTGGCGGGCATATGGCAGCGCCGAGCGGAGCATCCGGCCGGTGGCGATGATCGGCTCGACGCCGCTTCGCTTGGCCGCCGCCACGGCGTCGATCAGCGCCGGGGTCAGCTCCAGGCTGGGGCCGAGGATCGTGCCGTCCAGGTCCATGGCGACGGCGCGCACCTGCTTGGGGTCGAGGCCGCTGGGGATCATCCGCCGCCCTCTCGGTGGTGGGCGATGTAGTTGGCGATCTGGTCGACGTCGGCGCCGCCGAGCAGACCCTTGGGCATGCCAGGGCGGCCGTCGATCACCGCACGGCGCACCTGCTCGACCGTGTAGCTGCCGGCCAGCAGGTTGGGGGCGCCGGCCACCGGCGTCTGGGCGGCGGCGCTGACACCGTGGCAGCTCGCGCACTTCTGGGCGTACAGGTAGCGCTGGTGGCTGACCGTCGACTCGCCGCCGCAGGCCGCGCCGGTGGCGAGCAGGACGACGAGGGTGGTGGCCGCCGCGATTCTCACGGCCCGAGCGTATCCTTCGATCTTGATGGATGCCGCCGACAAGCGCCTCTGCGATCTGATCCAGAACGACTTCCCGCTTGTCGAGCGCCCGTACGCCGCCGCCGGCGCACAGCTGGAGATGAGCGAAGACGAGGTGTTGGAGCGGATCACGCGGCTGCGCAGCGACCGGATCATCCGCCAGGTCTCGGCCATCTTCGATACCCGCCGGCTGGGCTACGTGTCGTCGCTGGTCGCCGCCCGCACCACCCCGGAGCGGGCCGACGAGGCCGCCGCGGTGATCAACACCCACCCCGGCGTGACGCACAACTACGAGCGGCAGCACGAGTTCAACATCTGGTTCACCGTCGGCGTGCCGCCGACCTCGCGGCTCGGCCTCGACCGGACGATCGAGCTGCTCGGCGAGCTGGCGCAGGTCGACGTGATCCGCCCGCTGCCGGCGCTGCGCTTCTTCAAGATCGGCGTCGACCTGGACATGAAGGGCGGGCGCGACCCGGCGGCCAAGAAGGCGCGGCGCGCGCCGGTCGCCCCGGCGCCGCCGCCGGACGAGCTGACGGCCGAGGACATCGCCGCCATCCGCGCCCTGCAGGGCGACCTGCGCACCGTCGCCGAGCCGTTCGCAGGCCCCGCGCAGCGCGCCGGGCTGACCGTGCCCGAGCTGCTCGACCGCGCCCACGGGTTCCAGGAGACCGGGCAGATGCGCCGGTTCGCCGCGGTGCTCTACCACCGGTCGGCGGGCTTCGTCTACAACGGCATGGGCGTCTGGAAGGTGCCCGACGAGCGGGTCGACGACATCGGCCAGGCGATGGCCGCGTTCCGCGGCGTGTCGCACTGCTACCAGCGGCCGACCTACCCGGACTGGCCGTACAACCTGTTCTCGATGACGCACGGGCGCACCAAGCAGGAGTGCGAGGACGTGCTGGACGCGATCGCGGCCGAAACCGGCCTCGACGAGCGGGTGGTGCTCTACTCGACCAAGGAGTGGAAGAAGACCCGGCTGGTCTACTTCTCGAGCGATGCCGAGGAGTGGGAGCGCCGGCACGCGCCCGAGCTGGCTGCGTCAGCCTGACTCGGCCCAGGCCAGCACGGCCATGATCGCCGCCAGCGCGGCGACCAGCGCGATCGGGGCCGAGATGGCGACGGTCGCGGCGATCGCGGCGGCGGCCAGCAGCCGGCGGCCGGCCACCCGGTCGAACCGTTCGACCGTCACGCGCTGGATCGCGGCCAGCGCCAGCAGGTAGGCGACCAGGCCGCCGGCCGCGATCGCGCGCACCGGCAGGTCGAGCGACTCGTGGTGCTGGGCGGCGTCGGCGGCCAGGTGCACGCCGACCGCCGTGGCGGCGATCCCGGCAAACACCAGCAGGTGACCGTACCCCCAGGTGAACGATCGGCGCAGCCCCTCCCGGCCGAGCGCCGTCCATCGCACCGAGTCGAAGTAGATCCACCAGAGTGCGGCGGCGACCGCGAAGCCGAGCGCGGCGGTGACGCCGGAGCGGGCGTCGAAGCCGGTCGCGGCCAGCGCCGCGCTGGCCGCGACCACCGACTCGCCCAGCACGATCAGCGTAAACAGGCCGTAGCGCTCGGCGATGTGGGCCGCGTCGAAGGCCTTACCCTCGTAGGCGACGACGGCCAGCGGCGGCGTGGCCAACAGCACCACCATGCCGGCGGCCCAGAGCACGTAGCGGGCCGGCTCGGGCACCGCCGCGGATGCCAGCCAGATGGCGCCGCCCAGCGCGTCGCCGGCGGCGTAGCGGCCGGCGAAGCCCCGCCAGCCCTCGGCGTGGCGGCGGGCGCGCACGAACAGGGCGGCCAGCAGCAGTTGCAGCGCCGCGTAGGCGATGGCGAACTCGCCCGATCCGCCGGTCGAGATGGTGTCCACGCCGGCGGCCATCGCGATCACGAGGCCCATCGCGGCAAACCAGGAGACGCGGAACACGGCGTCGTCGTTGTCGAACGCCGAGGCGTACCAGGTGTAGCCCATCCAGGCCCACCAGACCGGGACGAACAGGCCGCAGAAGCGGGCGATCCCGCCCCAGGTCGGGTCGTGGTGGAGGTCGGCGGCGAGCGCGGCGACGGCGGCCACGAAGCACAGGTCGAAGAACAGCTCGAGCCAGCTCGGGTGCCGCTCCTCCTGCGGGTCGGGGTCGCGCAGCGTCGGCGGCCGGCGCCATCCCGGACGGGTCGGGGTGATGGCCATCGTGGGGCGAAAGCTAGACGAGTAATCTCACGGAGATGGCTCAGCGGCGTTCATCAAGCATGAAGCTGCCGCCGTTCCAGACGCTGATCGACCGGCACGCCGACGATGTGCTCCGCTACCTGAGGGCGTCGGCCGGGCCGGTGGATGCCGAGGACTGCTTCCAGGAGACGTTCCTATCGGCGCTGCGGGCATATCCGCAGCTGCGCGACGGGCGCAACCTGCGGGGCTGGCTGCTCACGATCGCGCACAACAAGGCGCTGGATGCGCACCGTGCGCGGTCGCGGAGGCCGGTGCCGGTGCCCGAGATCGACGACCGCGTGGCCGCCGATCCCGAGCCCGGGCCGCCGGACACGCGGTTGTGGACGGCCGTCCGGGAGCTGCCCCAGAAGCAGCGCTCGGCGGTCTACCTGCGGTTCGCGGGCGACCTCGACTACGCCACGATCGGCGAGGCGATCGGCTGCTCGGAGGTGGCGGCGAGACAGAACGTCAGGGCCGGACTGGCCACGATTCGAAAGGGGTGGCCGCGATGAGCGAGGACAGGATCGCGAAGCTGCTGTCGCGGGCGGAGGCCGAGGGACTCGTCGATGTTGCCTACACGGACTTCGACTCGCCGATCGGCAGGCTGACCGTCGCAGCGACGGACAGGGGACTGATGCGCGTGGTGTTCGACCGCGAAGACACGGACACGGCGCTGGGCGAGATCGCCGACCATGTGTCGCCGCGGGTGCTGGAGTCGCCGGCGCGGCTGGATCTGGTGCGCCGGGAGCTCGAGGAGTACTTCGAGGGTCGGCGCCAGGACTTCGACCTGCCGCTGGACTGGGCACTGGTGCGCAGCCCGTTCCGCCGCCGGGTGCTGCAGCACACGGCCGGGATCCCGTACGGCCAGTTGGAGACGTACCGCGAGGTGGCGGTGGCGGCCGGCAACGTCAAGGCGGTGCGGGCGACGGGCGGTGCGCTGGGCTCGAACCCGATCCCGGTGGTGGTGCCGTGCCATCGTGTGGTCGGCTCCGACGGACGGCTGACCGGCTACGCCGGTGGGCTCGACATCAAGCGGTTCCTGCTCGCCCACGAGGGCACCGGCGGCACGCTCTTCTAGCGTGTGGGGTTACCCCTGGCACACCTGTACTACGCGTCCACCTCCAACCCGTCGTAGGCGATGTTGAAGCCGTCCGGCAGCTTGGCCTCGATGTCCGCATGCCGGCCGGCGCGGTGGCCGACGTGCGTGAACAGCGTCCGCCCCGCGCGGAGGCGCCTCGCGATGTCCACGCCCTCGACCATCGAGAGGTGGCCGGAGAGGGAGCCCTCGTATGTCGTCCCGTCCATCACCAGCAGGTCGGCGCCGCGCGCCAGCTTGGAATCCGGCGCCGAGCCCATGTCCGGCGCATAGACCATCGAGCGCCCGCCCATCGAGACGCGGAAGGCCATCGTCCGAAACCGTGGGTCGTGCTGCACGTCGAAGGCCTGCGCCTCGAGCCCATCGCCGAGGTCAATGCGCACGCCCGGCGTCAGGTGCAGGACGCGCAGGTTGAGCTGCGGGAAGATCCGCCGCACCTCGGCCTCCGCCTCCTTGGTGCAGTGCAGCCAGGGCCGTCCCAGCTTCGCCATGTCGTGGATCCCCAGCGCGTGGTCGTGGTGGGCATGCGTCAGCAGCACCGCCTCGGGCACGACGCCGCCGGCCGCCTGCAGCTGGTGGTAGACGTCCGGCCCAGCGTCGACCAGCACCCGTCCCTCCAGCAGCAGCGACGGTCGCAGCCGCCGGTCGCGCGCGATCGTCCGACGTGCACTGCTCGCACTCGCATCCCAGCCTCGGGATCGGCCAGGCGGAGCCCGACCCCAGCACGCGCACCCTCAGAGCGTCTTCTCCCACTTTGGATGGTGGCGCCGCGCCCAGTCGCGCCGCACCGATCCCCGAACCATGCCACGCAGCGACGGCCGCGTGGACGGGTTGACGAGCACCAGGAACAGGTGCCCGAGCACCAGCGGGATGGCGACCCACGTCGCCAGATCGTGGATCAGGATCGCGTTCGTGCCGCGGAACGAGGCGTTCACCTCGGACAGGTACATCAGCGTGCCGGAGACGGTGAGCACCACCAGCAGCCCGGCGATCACGGCCGAGTTCAGCTTCTGTCCGGCGTTGAACCGGCCCTGCGGCGGCTCATCGCCGCGCCGGGTGACCGCCCAGCGCACCCACTCCCGGTCGTCATCGTCGAAGCGGTCGAGCTGGTCGGCTGCCGGCGCGAGCTCCGACCGCGCCGTCATCAGCAGCACGACCAGTCCGGCCCAGAATCCGATCGCCGCCCCCAGGTGGATGCTCTTCCACAGCCGCCGGTCGGCGGCGAGCTCGGCCAGCGCCGGCAGCTCGAGGATCAGCCCGGTCGCCAGCATCGTCAGGAATGTCGACGCCAGCAGCCAGTGCAGCGTGCGCTCCGTCGAGCTGAAGCGCGGGACGAGTTCGGACTCAGTACCCGTTCGAGCGTCCAACCCAGGCGTCCACGTCGTAGCCGTTCTGCTCCCAGAACCCCGGCTCGAGCGTCGGCACCAGCTCGATCCGGCGGAGCCACTTGACGTTCTTGTAGCCGTACATCTGCGGGATGACGAGCCGCACCGGCCCGCCGTGCGCCCGCGACAGCGGCGCGTCGTCCATCGAGTGCGCCAGGATCACGTTCGGCAGCGTCGTCTGCTCCATCGTCAGCGTGTCCACGTACGGCCGCTCGTACGAGACGAAGTTCGCGAATTTGGCCTGTGTGGTGGGCTTCGCGGCGTCCCACAGCGTCTGCAGCGTCGGGCCCTGCCAGCGGACGTCGTCGATCGTCCAGCCGGTGACGCAGTGGAAGGTGGTCGTCTGCCGGTGGTTGGGCAGCGCCTGGAACTCGTCCCACGTCAGCGACATCGGGTGTTCGACGGCGCCGGTCACCTCGAGCCGCCAGGTCGCCGGGTCGAAGTGCGGCCAGGGCGGGTTGATCGCGTAGATCCGCCAGCCCTGCCCGGGCAGCACGGCCTCCAGCGGCCGGGCGATGCGCGACCCCAGCGCCAGCCCGAGACCACCCAGCCCGACGACGGTGAGGAACGCCCTGCGGCCCATCCGGATCTCGCTCATGCCTGAAGTATCGGTCGCGTCATCATCACGACCGAGTGCTTCAGCGCACCGATCGTTACGCCTTCTTCGGACAAACCACCCGCAGTGGATCGTCCGGGGCGAGCCGCTGCGTGCGCTCGACGCCGAGCACGGTGTAGGTCACGAGCACGGCGTCGACCGACGAGATCTGGTGGGAGGGCAGCGGCCAGCATGAGCGGATCCGCGCCCGGGTGGCCAGCGTCACGCTGTCGCCGCGGTCGAGATCGGCGCCGGCAGGGACGTCGACCGGCCGGAACAGGCCGCCCGAGACGTCGGGGGTGACCTCGGTGACGTGGATCGGCAGCAGACCCGCGTTGTTCACGGTGACGCGGAAGATTGCGACCATCGGCTTCTGCCGTCCGAACACCAGCTCCTTGAAGTGCAGCGGCCGGTCGGTGTCGTAGACGCCCTGCGGGACGATCCGCACCTCGCTGGCGGCGCCGTTGGCCTGCACCAGAGGGGCGCCCATCGTCACCCACAGGCCGGCCAGCCCTGCGACGGCCAGCCCGCCGATCGCCAGCCAGCCGCGCTGCGTCGGCCGCCAGGTCGTCGACGGCCGCGCGAAGCCGCGGATGATCAGCGACATCAGGCCGATCGAGGCGGCCATGATCGGCAGCGCCTCGAGGCGGTCGTCCAGCCACGCCCAGCCGCCGGGCGCGACCAGCACCGACACCACTGCCCAGCCGCTGGGCAGCCGCACCGCTGCGACGGCGCGCACGCAGCGGACGCGCACCAACGCGTCGAGCACCACCAGGCCGGCGAACACGACGCCCCCGAGAATGTCCCACAGCACGTTCGAGCCGGGCAGCGTGTCGAGCAGCGCCGTCTCGCCGATCGACTGGGACGGCGTCACGCCGGCCGCGTGCAGCAGCGACCAGACCACGAGCAGCACCGCTGCCGCGGCGGCCGGGCCGACCACCACGGCCAGGGTCGCGGCCGCGATCGTCCGCGCCCACGTGGGACGAGCCACCCGCCGGGTGCGGGAGATCGGCCGGTCGACCACTGCCATCGGCAAACGGTACGGCCGCCACGGCGGATCGGCAACAGGCAGCTAGTTCAGGCAGAGCGCGGCGAGGTCGGCGCCGCTGTACACGGGACTGGCAACCACGCAGCCGAGCCGCGCCGAGGTGAACACCGGTGCGGCGAGCTGCTCGTAGGTGACCCAGGGCACCGAGGTGCGCAGAATCCGCCGCTCGAGAGCACCGAACCGGTCTGCCCGTTCGGCCCCGGATGTGGCCTCGGCCTGGTCCAGAGCCAGACGCAGCGGTGCGGGCCCGTACCCGGTCGGGTTGAGGCCAGGGTCGGCGTCGAACATCGGCGTCCCGATGATGCCGCGCGGGTCGTACTCGTCGAGGATCCACTGGCGGGCGGACAAGTCCCACGTGTCCGGGTCGGCGTCGTAGACGTTCTCCATCTGGCGGACGCGCAACGCGATGCCGATGGCGGCGAGGTTTCGCCGCAGGATCTGCGCTTGTTCGCGGCATACCCCCGACGTGCAGGTAACCAGGACGACCGTTGCCGTGCGGCCGTGCATCAGCGCCCGGGCCTTTGCCAGATCGGGCCCGTCGACCGGATAGACATGCGCCCCGGTGACGCCGGGCATGTCCTCCGGCAGATACCCGTCGGCCGGCATCGCCTGGTCGGCCGCCGCCAGCTCCGGGCGGTCGATCGCGTATGCGACCGCCCGGCGGACGGAGAGGTCGTCGAACGGCGGCCGGGTGATATTCAGCAGGTAGAAGGACAGACCGTTGGTCGGCGTCAGCTGCCAGCGGGGCCTGCCGGCCTGCGCCTTGCCGTAGTGTTTCGCAATCTCGCCGGCGGCGGAGATCGCGCCCGTGTCCGGCGGCTGTTCGGACACCATGTCGAGTGTCCCCGCGGCGACTCGGTTGGCGGCGACGCCGGTGGCGACGTCGATCTCGAACGTCATCGCGTCGAGTCGCTGCGGCCGATCACCGCCGTAGTTCGGGTTACGCTTGACCACCACGTACCAGTTGTGCGTCGTTATGTAGTACGGCCCGGCGCTGGGCGGCGCGGTATCAAGCGCTGCCCACGGCGTGTCGTCGGGGACGACGCCGAAGAACGGCATCGCCAGGAGGGCGGCGATGTCGGGATGCGGCGAGGTGAAGCGCAGCGTCAGCGTGCTGCCGGCTACGGAGATGCCTTTGACGTGATCCGCCTTGCCCGCCACGAATGCGTCTTCGCCGACCAGACCGGTCAGGTAGACGGCCCCCGGTGTCTGCGGCGGCGAGATCGCGGGCGAAAGCGCCCGCTCGATCGACGTGCGCACCGTCTCGGCGGTGACCGGCTTGCCCGAGGGCGGGGAGAACCGGTACCCCGTGCGTACGGTGATCCGCGCAGTGCGGTCCCCGTCCGACAGCTCCGGCATGGCCGTTGCCAGTTCAGGAACCAGAACTCCGCCGGCGCCGCCGGCGCGGTCCGGATAGTTGTAGAGCTTGGCCAGCGTCGCATACTCGAGCTGCCACAGCGCCCGGCTCCAGGCCAGTGCCGGGTCGGGCTGGTCCAGCCAGTCCTCGCGCATGCCGACCCGAAGGACGTCGCCGGTAACACCCTTGAGATCGTCGCCCGGCCCTGCGAACAGCCCGACGAACACCTTGCCGTCCTGCTCGACCAGGCCGGCGGCCGCGTGGCCGGTCGGGAAGCTCTGCGGGCGGCGGCGCGGGTCGACGGGGTCGATTCGCGCGACGGTGCCGTTGCGCGGGTTGTCGACCCACAGCGCCCCGTCCCCGGCCGTGATCGTCTGTGGATCGCTGTTCGGCGGCCCGGTCGGGATCGTGGCGAGATCCCGGCCGTCGTTCAGCGCCAGCTGGTGCACCGTCGCATCCGCGCCGAGCACCGCCCACAGCGAGCCGCTGCTGACCAGGATGTTGTTGATCCACGGCTGCAGCTGGGTACGCCACAGCACGCGCCCGGTCTGCGCGTCGACCTTGCGCACGTACCCGGTGGGCGACGAGGCGACGTACAGTGCGCCGTCGGCGAACCGCAGCGCCCAGGCGCCATTGATCGAGTAGCTGTGGACGCGCTTGCCGGTCGCGGGATCGAAGCCCTCGACGTGGCCGTTGCCGGCCACCCACACGAGGTCGTCCCCGAGGGCGATCCCTACGGCAGGCGGCCACCCGGTGTCCGCGGTGTCGGTGCGTAGATGGATCTCGCGCTTCGTCAGATAGTTCGGATCGATCCGGATCAGGGCGCTCGGGTCGTCGCTCGCGATCGCCCAGACAGCGCCGTCGCCGACCGTCCACGGGCCGTCGCCGATGGCGAGCGGTCGAGTCGCCTTGAGGTTCCGGGGATCGATCCGGTTCAGCGTGCCGCCGGCCGTCATCACCCAGATCGCGCCGGCGAACGACTGGACGTCGCCCGGCTCGTCGCCCAGCTGCGTTTCGCCGACCAGTTCGTGGGTGGTCGCGTCGAAGGCGGCAATGGTGTTGGGATGCGACCCGATCGCCGGCGGGCCGCCGTCCGATCCGGCCTGCACGATGGCGAGGCCGGCGACGGCGCCGATCAACGCGCCGGCTGCGATGGCGGCCCGGCCCCAGCGGCGGCCGTGCATGCGCCGGCGGATCCGCCGGGCCAGGCTGTCGCCACGGTCGGCCGGCGCGACCTCGACGACCTTGACCGGCTGCTCGATGCCCTTCAGCCGCTCGATCCTGCCCTCCAGGTAGGCGATGCCCTCGACCTTGCGGGCCAGGTGGACGAGCGGCTCGCTGGCCAGCACCTCGCCGCCGCGCGCCGCCGAGCAGAGGCGCGCCGCCATGTTCAGCGCGCCGCCGCGGTAGTCGTCTCCGACCTCGACGGCCTCACCGGCGTCGAGGCCGATCGCCGACGCCCAGCGGGAACCCGTCGTCGGCGACGGCGGCCTGGATCCCCAGCGCCGCGCGCAGCGCGCGGCGCGGCGACTCGAACACGCTGACCACCTCGTCGCCGTGCGTCGCCATCACGCGTCCGTCGAACTGCTGGATCTGCACGGTCGCGAGCCGGATGAACCGCTCGCTGAGCTGGGCGGCGGCGTCGTCGCCGTGCTGCTGCGTGTAGCGGGTGTAGCCGCGGACATCCGTGATCAGAAAGGCGTGCGCGAGCTCGCGCGGGGGCGGCGCGTCGACCTCGCCGCCGGCCAGTCCGACGGCGGCATCCCGCGCCAGCTCGGCGCAGGAGGCGTAGCGCTGGGAGGCGTGCTTCGCCAGGGCCCGCGCCACGACCGCGTCGATTCCATCGGGCAGCTCCGGCCGGGTCGCCGTAGGCAACGGCGGCGGCTCCTTGAGGTGGGCGAACACGACGGCCAGATCGCTGTCGCGGCGAAACGGCGGCAGTCCGGTCAGCGCCTCGTACAGCACGCAGCCCAGCGCGTACTCGTCGGCCCGTCCGTCGACCGAGCCGCCCTGGATCTGCTCGGGCGCGATGTAGTCGATCGTGCCCACGAACGCGGTGTCGCGGGTCAGGCTGTTGACGGTCGACGAATGCTTGGCCAGCCCGAAGTCGCACAGATAGGCGCGGCCCGCCGGGTCGACCAGGATATTGCCCGGCTTGACATCGCGGTGGACGAGCCCGGCCTCGTGCGCCGCGTCCAGCGCCTCCGCCACCTGTCCGACGATGGTGACGACCCGGTCGGGGTCGAGCGGCCCCTGCTGCTTGATGATGTTGCGCAGGTCGGAGCCCTCGACGTAGCGCATCGCCAGGAACAGCGTGCCCTCCGCCTCGCCGGCGGCGTAGATCGGGACGATCGCCGGGTGCTCGAGCCGGGCGGCCGTCCGCGACTCCCGCAGGAACCGCTCGCGGAAGCGCTCGTCGCGAGCCAGCTCGGCCGCCAGCAGCTTGAGCGCCACCGGCCGTTCGAGGTGCACATCGTGGGCGAGATACACCGTCCCCATCGCGCCGCTGCCGAGCAGCCGCTCGACGCGGTAGTTGGAGACCATGGAGCCAATCTCGACCTCGACGTTCATGCGGATGCCTTCTTCCGCCTCACTCGACGCGTCCGGAGCAGCGCGTCTTCCCGCCGAGCATACGCCCTGGCTAGATTGCAGGTATGGCGCGCGACCCCCTCGCACCGTTCACCGATCGCGTCGCCGGATGGTTCCGGAGCACCTTCGCCGAGCCGACTCCGGCCCAGGCGAAGGGCTGGCCGGCGATCTCGTCGGGCGACCACACGCTGATCCTGGCACCCACCGGGTCGGGCAAGACGCTGGCCGCGTTCCTGTGGGCGCTCGACCGGCTGTGCGCCGACGGCGAGCGCGGGCGCACCCGCGTGCTCTACGTCTCCCCGCTGCGCGCGCTGAACCACGATGTCGAGCGCAACCTGCGCGCGCCGCTGGCCGGCATCGGCGCCGATCCGCCGGTGGCGGTCGCGCTGCGAAGCGGCGACACGCCGCAGTCCCAGCGCGCGGCGATCCGCCGCAACCCGCCGGACATCCTGATCACCACGCCCGAGTCGCTGTACCTGATGCTGACCTCCGGCGCCCGCGAGGTGCTGAGCTCGGTCGAGACGGTGATCATCGACGAGATCCACGCCGTCGCCGGCACCAAGCGCGGCTCGCACCTGATGCTCTCGCTGGAGCGGCTGTCGGCGATCACGGCGACCGAGCCGCAGCGGATCGGGCTGTCGGCGACGCAGCGCCCGCTGGAGGAGATCTCCCGGTTCCTGGGCGGCGACCGGCCGGTGACGATCGTCGACGCCGGGCACCGCAAGCCGCTCGACCTGGAGGTGGTGATCCCGGTCGAGGACATGCGCGAGCTGGGCGCCGCGCCGACGGTCGAAGGCGAGCCCCGCCAGTCGATCTGGCCCGCCATCTACCCGCGGCTGCTGGAGCTGGTGCAGGCGCACCGCTCGACGATCGTGTTCGTCAACAACCGCCGCTCGGCCGAGCGGGTCGCCAACCGGCTGAACGAGCTCGCCGAGGCGCCGGTCGCCCGCTCGCACCACGGCTCGATCGCCCGCGAGCAGCGGCTCGAGGTGGAGGAGCTGCTGAAGTCGGGGCAGCTGCCGGCGCTGGTCGCGACATCGTCGCTGGAGCTCGGCATCGACATGGGCGCCGTCGACCTGGTCGTCCAGATCGAGTCGCCGAAGTCCGTGGCCGCCGGCCTGCAGCGCGTCGGCCGCGCCGGCCACGGCGTCGGCGAGGCGTCGGTCGGCCGCTTCTTCCCCAAGTGGCGGGGCGACCTGCTGGAGACGGCCGTGGTCGTCCGGCGGATGCGCGAGGGCGAGATCGAGCACACGCGGGTGCCCAAGCAACCGCTGGACGTGCTGGCCCAGCAGGTGGTGGCGACGCTGGCGATGGACGAGTGGCCGGTCGACGCGCTCCACGACCTGGTGCGCCGGGCGTATCCCTACCGCGAGCTGTCGCGGGCGCAGTTCGAGGGCGTGCTGGAGATGCTGGCCGGCCGCTACCCGTCGGACGAGTTCGCCGAGCTGCGGCCGCGGATCGTCTGGGACCGGATCGCCGGCACCGTGCGCGCCCGCGACGGCGCCCGCCGCCTGGCCGTCGTCTCTGGAGGCACCATCCCCGACCGGGGGCTGTACGGCGTGTTCCTGGCCGACTCCGGCGCGCGGGTCGGCGAGCTCGACGAGGAGATGGTGTACGAGGCCCGGCAGGGCGAGGTGTTCCAGCTGGGTGCGACCTCGTGGCGGATCGAGCAGATCACCCGCGACCGCGTGCTGGTCTCGCCCGCGCCCGGCGTGCCCGGCAAGATGCCGTTCTGGAAGGGCGATGGCATCGGCCGCCCGTTCGAGCTGGGCGTCGCGGTCGGCGAGGCCGTGCGCAAGCGGCGCTTCGGCGACCTGGACGAGCTGGCCGCCCGCAACCTGGCCGCGTACCTGGACGACCAGCGCGAGGCGACGGGCGTCCTGCCGGACGACCGGACGATCGTCGTCGAGCGGTTCCGCGACGAGATCGGCGACTGGCGGATCTGCATCCTCTCGCCGTTCGGCGGCCGCGTGCACGCGCCCTGGGCGATGGCCATCGAGGCGCGGATGGGCGCCGCCGCCGGCATCGAGGTGGAGGCGATGTGGTCGGACGATGGCATCGCGCTGCGGCTGCCCGACGCCGACGAGCCGCCGCCGCTGGAGCTGATCGCGATCGCGCCCGAGGATCTCGACGACCTGCTGGTCGAGCGGGTGGCCTCGAGCCCGCTGTTCGCCGGGCGGTTCCGCGAGAACGCCGCCCGCGCGCTGCTCATTCCCCGGCGCCGTCCGGGCCAGCGCACGCCGCTCTGGCAGCAGCGGCTGAAGGCGCACGACCTGCAGCAGGTGGCCGTCAAGCACGGCTCGTTCCCGATCGTGCTCGAGACCTATCGGGAGCTGCTCGCCGACGTCTTCGAGGTGCCCGCGCTGCGCGGCCTGCTGCAGCGGATCGGCCGCGGCGAGGTGCGGCTGATCGAGGTCGAGTCCGAGCGCCCGTCGCCGTTCGCCTCCTCGCTGCTGTTCGACTACATCGCGACCTACATGTACGAGGGCGATGCGCCGGTGGCCGAGCGTCGCGCGCAGGCGCTGCAGCTCGACCGGGCGCTGCTCTCCGAGCTGCTCTCCGCCGGCGACCTGCGCGAACTGCTGGACGCCGAGGCGATCTCCGAGGTCGAGTCCGAGCTCGGCGGCGGCGTCCGCCGGCGGACGGCCGACGACGACCACGACCGGCTGCGCCGGCTGGGCGACATGGCGCCGGCCGACGTCCCGCACGGCGAGCAGCTGGTCCGCGAGCGGCGTGCGGTGGCCGTCCGGATCGCCGGCCGTGAGCGGATGATCGCCGCCGAGGACGCCGCGCTCTACCGGGATGCCATCGGCACCGCGATCCCGCCAGGGCTGCCGGTCGCCTTCCTCGATCCGGTCGACGACCCGCTGGAGCGACTGGCCGCGCGGCACGCGCGAACGCACGGGCCGTTCACGGCTGACGAGCTGCGCGGGCGGCTGGGCGTCGACCCGTTGCCTGCGCTGGAAGCGCTGGCCGAGCGCGGCGAGCTTCTGCGCGGCGCCTTCCGGCCCGGCGGCGCATCCGAGGAGTGGGTGGCGCCCGACGTGCTTCGCCGCGTCCGCCGCCGCACCCTGGCCGCCCTGCGCCGCGAGGTGGAGCCGGTCGACCGCGACGCGCTGGTGCGGTTCCTGCCCACCTGGCACGGCATCGGCCGCGACCTGGGCCGCGGGCCGGACCGCGTGCGCGAGGTGATCTCGCAGCTGGGCGGCGTGGCGTTGCCCGTACAGGCATGGGAGCAGGACATCCTGCCGGTGCGCGTGCCCGGGCTACCGGCCGTCCGACCTCGATGTGCTGTGCGCCGCCGGCGAGGCGGTGTGGGTCGGCGCCGGCCGCGACCGCGTCGCGCTGGTGCTGCGCGAGGACGCGCCGTTCCTGCTCAGCCCTCCGGAGGACCGCGAGCACCCGGTGCTGGACGCGCTGCGCCGGTCGGGCGCGCTGTTCTTCCGCGACCTGCAGGCCGAGCTGGGCGGCACCGAGCGCGAGCTGCTCGCCGACGTCTGGGAGCTGGCCTGGGCCGGCCTGGTGACCAACGACAGCTGGCAGCCGCTGCGCGGCGGCGGGCGGCCGCGGGCCGTGCCCCAGCCGCTGGTCCGCCGCCGGGCGCGGCCGACCGCGCAGCTCCCGGCGGCGCAGGGCCGCTGGTCGCCGGTCGACCGGCTGCTCGAGCCGGAGCCGATGCAGCGCGACCGCGCCCGAGCGCTGGCCGAGGCGCTGCTCGACCGCCACGGCGTGCTCACCCGGCCGGCTGCGCTGGCAGAGGGCATCCCCGGCGGCTTCTCGTCGGTCTACGGCGAGCTGCGGCTGATGGAGGAGGGTGGTCTGTGCCAGCGCGGGTACTTCGTCGAGGGCCTGGGCGGCGCCCAGTTCGCGCTGCCGGCCGCGGTCGAGCGGCTGCGCGACGTGCGGTCGGCCGGCTCCGGCGGCGCGACGGCGGTGCTCTCCGCGGTCGACCCGGCGAGCCCGCTGGGCACCGTCGTCCCCTGGCCGGAGGCGCCGCGCAAGCTGGCGCGCGCGGCCGGCGCCCGCGTCGTGTTGGTCGGCGGCGCGCCCGCGCTGTTCGTCGAGCGCGGCGGGCGCAGCATCGTGGTGCTCGACCCCGAGCTGCTGGAGCCGGCGATCGAGGCGCTGACCGGTCTGGTCGCCGACGGCCGCGTCCGCCGGCTGGCGATCGAGAAGGTGGACGGCGAGCCGATCGGCGGCACGCTCGCGGAACGGCTGCTGATGGCGCACGGCTTCCTGCAGGCGCCGCGGCGGGTCGTGCTGCGTGCCTGAGGGTCAGAGCCTCGTGCTGGCCGCGCGCCGGCTGGCGCCGCTCGTCGGCCACGCGGTGACGGAGGGCGCGCTGGCCGGCGCGACCATCGAGGCGGTCGAGCCCTACGGCAAGCACCTGTTGATCCGCACCGACGATGGGCGCACGCTGGACGTGCACCTGGGCATGCACGGCCGGGTGCGGCTGCGGCCGAGCGGCGCCGGCACTGGGCGCCATGTGCTGCGGACGCCGGCCGGCGACGCGGTCATCCACCATCCCAGCCGCTACCACGTGCGGCGGTCGAGCACCCACCGGCTGCGGCTGGGCCCGGACGTGCTCGGAGACTTCGACCCGGCCGAGTATCTGCGCCGCGCCCGGCTGGTCGACCGGCCGATCGGCGAGATGCTGCTCGACCAGCGCGTGCTTGCCGGCGTGGGCAACGTGGCCAAGTCCGAGGCGCTGTGGCGCTGTCGGGTCGATCCGTTCGCCCCGGTGTCGGCGCTCGGCGACGATCGGCTGCTGGCGCTGGCCGCCGAGGCGGCGGACGTGCTGCAGCACGGCGTCGACGACGGTGGGCGCCTGCCGCGCGAGGTCTACAAGCGGGGAGGACGTCCCTGCCCGCGCTGCGGCGGGCCGATCCGCCGCGACGTGCAGGGCGAGGCCCGGCGAAGCACCTACTGGTGCCCGGCCTGCGCCGTGTAGCCTGACCGGTCGTGCTATTTCGCCGCTCCAGGACAGATGTCGTCCATCGCGCCCGCGGCGCCCTGCTGGGCCTCGCCGCGGGCGACGCGCTGGGCGCCGCCCTGGAGTGGCTGTCGCCCGAGCAGATCACTGTGCGCTACGGCGGCCCGCTGCGCGACATGGTGGCGTCCGGGATGTGGGCGATGGGGGAGTGGACGGACGACACGGCGATGATGCTGGCGCTCGGCCAGAGCCTGTCCGACCGCGGGGGCTACGACGAGGACGACCTGTTCGCGCGGTACGCGGTGTGGATCCGCAGCGGCCCCAAGGACGTCGGCTCGACGGTGCGCGGCGCGCTGGAGCGGGCACGCTCGGCGGACGAGGCGCGGGCGCTTGCCGAGCGCTACCACGAGGAGTCCGGCGGACGCAGCGCCGGCAACGGCTCGCTGATGCGAACGGCGCCGATCGGCATCCGCTACCGCGGCGACCGCTCCGAGCTCGAGCGGTGCACGCGGGCGGATTCCTCGATGACCCACCACGACCCGCTGGCCGCGGATGCCTGCGTCTTCTTCAACCTGACGCTGGCGGCGCTGCTCGACGGGCGCAAGCTGCCGAAGCCGGAGTCGACGGCGGCCGAGACGGCGATGGCGGCGATGGCGGCCGGTGAGGATGACCTGCTGGACGAGGTGCAGCGGCGGACGGGGTTCGTGCTGACCGCCCTGCGCGTGGGATACGCCGCGGCCTTCGGGCGCGCGAGCTTCGAGGACGCCGTCGTGTTCGCCGCCAACCTGGGCGGCGACGCCGACACCAACGCCGCGGTGGCCGGCGCGCTCGCCGGCGCGCGGTTCGGCACGGACGCGATCCCGCAGCGCTGGCTGGAGCCGCTGCGCGACCGCGACGTGATCTCCGGCGTCGCCACCCGGCTCGCTCGTGCGTAGACGGTAAGCTCAGCAGCCATGCCCGAAACTCCCGACCGCAACCTGGCGCTCGAGCTCGTCCGCGTGACAGAGGCGGCGGCGCTGGCCGCGGCCCGCTGGGTCGGCGCCGGCGACAAGATCGCGGCCGACCAGGCGGCGGTTGACGCGATGCGCCACATGCTGGCGACCGTCGAGATGGACGGCGTCGTTGTCATCGGCGAGGGCGAGAAAGACGAGGCGCCGATGCTGTTCAACGGCGAGCGGATCGGCGCCGGCCACGGTGTTGCGGTGGACGTCGCCGTCGATCCGCTGGAGGGCACCGAGCTGTGCGCGAAGGGCCAGCCCAACGCGCTGGCGGTGGTCGCCGCCAGCGACCGCGAGACGATGTTCGACCCCGGCCCGTGCGTCTACATGGAGAAGCTCGCGTGCGGGCCGGACGTCGACGACGAGCTCGACCTGAACGCGCCGATCGAGGAGACGCTGGAGACGGTCGCCCGCGCCAAGCGGGTGCGCCCGCGCGACCTGATGGTCGTCATCCTCGACCGGCCGCGCCACGAGGAGATGGTCAAGCGGATCCGCGCCGTCGGCACCCGCATCCGCTTCATCCCGCACGGCGACGTGTCGGGCGCGCTGATGGCGGCCAGCCCGGACACGGGCATCGACCTGCTGTGGGGCATCGGCGGGACGCCGGAGGGCGTGCTGTCGGCGGCGGCGTTCAAGTGCCTGGGCGGGCAGTTCCAGGGGAAGCTCTGGCCGCGCAACGACGAGGAGCGGCAGGCGGCGGTGGACGCCGACTACGACGTCGACAAGGTGCTGTCACTCGACGATCTCGTCCTCGGAGACAACACGTTCTTCGCCGCCACCGGGGTCACCGACGGCGATCTGCTGCGCGGCGTCCGCTACACCCGCGGCGGTGCGCGGACGCACTCGCTGGTCATGCGCTCGCGGTCGGGCACGGTGCGCACGCTGCAGGCGACGCACAGCATGGACAAGCTGGCCGAGCTGGCCGGCGACCGCTACGCCTGAAGGTCGGCGCTGACCGCGCCGGTGAGGCGCACCAGGTCGGCCAGCGGCACCTCGACGATCGTCCCCCGGCCGCCGCCGTTCAGGCAGATCCGCTGGAACCGTTCGGCGGTCGCGTCGAGGTGCACCGGCAGCGGGCGCTGCGAGCCGAGCGGGCTGATCCCGCCGACCCGGTAGCCGGTCGCCCGCTCGGCGTCGGCCGGCCGGGCCATCGTCGCCGACTTGGCGCCGGCCGCGGCGGCCAGCTTCTTCAGCGACAGCTCGGCGTTCGCAGGCACCAGCGCGAACACTAGGTGGTCGCCGGTTGTGGCCACCAGGCTCTTGAACATCCGCTCGTGCTCGACCCCCAGCGAATCGGCAGCCTGCTCGGCTGCCGCGCCGCCCGGCGAGTAGTCGTACTCCAGCAGCCGGTAGGCGACGCCGGCCCTGCGCAGCACCGTCGTGCCTCTGGTCTCCGCCATCGCCGGTAATATTGCAGCCGTCCGGAGTCTTTCTGACCAGGAGCGTCGAGTTGCGAGCAGAGAACGCGCCCGAATACGAGTCCTACAAGGACGACGCGATCGCCGTCCTCAACGGCGTGGCCTTCACGATCGCGCTGATGGGTGTCTGGACGAAGCCGCTGTACACCGGCCCGATCGCGCTGCTGTTGGCGGTGTTCGGGTACTTCCTGTCGCCGCGCGGCAAGGGCGGCATGATCATCGCGGTCATCATCACCACGGTCGCAGCGCTGTTGATCCGTTGGCAGTGGGGGTACACGATCAACTGACCCCTGGCCGCGTCCTTTTGACGGGGGCGACCGGGTACGTCGGAGGCCGGTTGCTGCCGGCGCTCGAGCACAGCGAGCGTCGCCTGCGCTGTGCCGTGCGGACGCCCGATCGGCTGACCTCGCGGGTCGCGACGGAGACCGAGGTTGTCGCGGCTGACGTGTTCGACGGCGCGTCGCTCGAGCGGGCGCTGGCCGGTGTGGACATCGCGTATTACCTCGTGCACTCGATGGGCTCGGACGGAGAGTTCGAGGAGCGCGACCGGACTGCCGCTGAGCTATTCGGCGCCGCGGCCCGCGACCAGGGCGTCCGGCGGATCGTGTACCTCGGCGGGCTGGGACGCGGGGGTTCGCTGTCGTCTCACCTGGAGAGCCGGCAGGAGGTCGGCCGGATCCTCGCCGCCAGCGGCGTCGAGACGATCGAGTTCCGCGCGTCGATCGTGATCGGGTCGGGCAGCCTCTCGTTCGAGATGGTGCGGGCCCTGGTCGAGCGGCTGCCGGTGATGGTCACGCCGCGCTGGGTGCGGACGCCGACGCAGCCGATCGCGATCGAGGACGTGGTCGCCTACCTGGCCGCGGCGCTCGACCTGCCGGCCGGCGGTAGCCGCGTCTACGAGATCGGCGGCGCCGACGTGGTGTCCTACGGTGAGCTGATGCGCGAGTACGCCCGTCAGCGCGGACTGCGGCGGACGATGATCGAGGTGCCGGTACTGTCGCCGCGGCTGTCCAGCCTGTGGCTGTCGCTGATCACGCCGCTCTACGCCCAGGTCGGCCGCAAACTGGTGGACGGCGTCCGCAACGAGACGCTGGTGGCCGACGATGCGGCCCGGCGGGACTTCGACATCGCCCCGCGCGGCGTCCGCGAGGCGATCGAGCGCGCGCTGCGGTTCGAGGACCGGGAGTTCGCCGAGACGCGATGGTCGGACGCCGGCCAGCCGCGTCCCGGGCTGGCGGACGAGGTCGGGCCGCGGATGATCGATTCGCGCGTCGCCCACGTGCCCTGCCCGCCGGCCGAGGCGTTCGCACCGATCAGGCGGATCGGCGGGCGCTCCGGGTGGTACGCGGCCGGCCGGCTGTGGGAGCTGCGCGGGTTGATCGACCAGCTATTCGGCGGTGTCGGGCTGCGGCGCGGCCGCCGTGATCCGGACGCCGTCGTCCGCGGCGACACGCTGGACTTCTGGCGGGTCGAGGCGTTCGAGCCCGACCGGCTGCTGCGGCTGGCCGCCGAGATGCGGCTGCCCGGCAGGGCCTGGCTGCAGTTCGAGGTCACACCGGACGGGGACGGCGGCTCCAGCATCCGCCAGACCGCCGAGTTCGATCCGATGGGCGCCTCGGGTCGGGCATACTGGTATGGCCTCTATCCCTTTCACGCGCTGATCTTCCGGCGGATGATCCGGGCGATCGCCCGGCAGGCGATGTCGCCGCCGCCGAGAACACCACCACATCCCGTCCACTGACCCGGGAAGGATGCGATGAGAGACGTCACCTACACAGCACCGACCACCGCCGTCGACAGCGACGTCGTCGCCGAGTTCGCCGGGCGCGTCTACGGCTGGGTTGCCGGCGGTCTGTTCCTGTCCGGCTTTACCGCCTGGGCGGTCTACTCCGACGCCTCGCGGCTGCAGTCCGCCGAGGATCACCTGCTGCTGTGGATCCTCGCGCCGTTCGTCCCGCTGCTGATCCTGATGTTCGGCGTGCAGCGGATGTCGCCGCCGCTCTCGGCGATCACCTACCTCGCGTTCTGCGCGCTGGAGGGCATCGGCCTCGGCGTGATCGTGTCGTACTACGCGTCGGAGTCCGTCGCGCTGGCGCTGGTCACCACCGCCGGCGTGTTCACGACGATGGCCGTGATCGGCACGGTCACCAAGCGCGACCTGACCAGTCTGGGCGGGTTCCTGCTGGTTGCGCTGATCGGGCTGATCCTCGCCAGCTTCGCGAACCTGTTCTTCGCCAGCAGCGCGGCGACGTGGGTGATCACCTACGCCGGCGTGGCGATCTTCATGGGCCTGACCGCGTACGACGCGCAGAACGTGAAGAAGCAGGCGATGGCCGGGAACACGAGCTGGGGCAGCTCGCTGATGTGCGCCGTCGGCCTGTACCTCGATGCGCTCAACCTGTTCCTCTTCCTGCTGCGCATCTTTGGCCGGAACTGAGGCCGAGCGCCCGCTGAGCGGCGCGGTCTGCGTCGTCGCCGGGGCGACCCGGGGCGCGGGCCGCGGGATCGCCGTGCAGCTGGGAGCGGCCGGCGCCACGGTGTACGCGACCGGCCGCAGCGTGCGCGGCAACCCCTCGCCGCTGGCGCGGCCGGAGACGCTGGAGGAGACCACGGAGCTGATCGACGCGGCCGGCGGCCGCGGCATCGCCGTGCGCTGCGACCACACAGATGCCGTGCAGGTCGCCGAACTGGCTGCGCGCATCCGCGAGGAGCAGGATGGACGGCTGGACGTGCTCGTCAACGACATCTGGGGCGGCGATCCGCTGGCCGACTGGGGCAAGCGGTTCTGGGAGCACTCGCTGGAGGACGGGCTGTTGATGCAGCGGCTGGCCGTGACCACGCACGTGATCACCAGCTGGCATCTGGCGCCGCTGCTGGTCGATCGCGGGCGGGGACTGGTCGTCGAGATCACCGACGGCGACCGGCCGGACTACCGCGGCAGCTTCTTCTACGACCTGGCCAAGGCGACCGTGATCCGGCTGGCCGTCGGCCAGGCGGCCGACCTGAAGCCGCACGGCGTCGCCGCCGTCGCGCTGACGCCGGGGTTCCTGCGCTCGGAGGCGATGCTCGACTACTTCGGCGTGGCCGAGGAGAACTGGCGCGACGCGATCGCCCAGGATCGCCACTACTCGGAGTCGGAGACGCCGCACTTCGTCGGCCGTGCCGTGGCCGCCCTGGCGGCCGACCCCGACGTGATGGCCAAGACCGGCCAGACGCTGGCCAGCTGGACGCTCTCCCGCGAGTACGGCTTCGAGGACATCGACGGCCGGCGGCCGGACTGGGGCGCCTACTACGAGCGCGTCGTGCTCGGCGAAAACGGCTGAGCTGCCGGTCGGGGTCTGACCCCGCTCTGACCCCCGATTCGCGCCCGATCCCTCACGACCCGTGCCAAACCCGTCACGATCCGCCACCCGCGCCGCCGAGAACCGCCGGATCGCCGCTTCTCGGCGCTCGCGGCGGAGAGTCGGCACGTACTCTTGGCTCAAGCGGGGTCAGAGCGGGGTCAGACCCGGGTCAGACCCCGGAGGCGAGATCGGCAGCTTGCTGGCGACGCGCTGCTGCCCGTTGACGGCGTAGGCGACGTCCACCGAGTGCTCGGTCTTGTACCGACCCCAGAACATCAGGCGGGCGTAGGTCTTCATCGTGTCTTGCCGCGGAGGAACCAGCTCGCCGGCGAACACGAGCTCGCCGCCCTGCACCTCGAAGTCCCGCCCCTCCTGCTGCTCGATCCCGTTCACGAACACCTGGAACGGGCGCTGGATATCCGTAGGCAGCGTCACGCGTGAGCCGTTCACGTCAATGACAGCATAGGCCGCCGCGAGGGCGACATTCGCCGGTCGCTTGATACCGTGTGGAGTAATGAGCGACACCCTTCCGACCGGCCAGGTGATCCACCGCATCGACCGCCTGGTCGACCCGCATTCGCTGCCCTACACGGTGTGCGTGCTGCTCGAGAACCTGCTGCGCCGCGTGGACGGCGAGCACGTCACCCAGGCCGACGTCGGCGCCCTCGCCGCATGGCCCGATCCGTCGCCCGACACGAACCTCGCGTTCATGCCCGCGCGCGTGATCATGCAGGACCTGACCGGCGTCCCGGCCGTGGTCGACCTGGCCGCGATGCGCGACGCCGTCGCCCGCCGCGGCGGCGACCCGGGCAAGGTCGACCCGCTGGTGCCCGTCGACCTCGTGATCGACCACTCCGTCCAGGTCGACGCGTTCGGCTCCGACCGCGCCTACCAGCGCAACATCGACCGCGAGTTCGAGCGCAACACCGAGCGCTACGCACTGCTCCGCTGGGCGCAGGGCTCCTTTCGGAACTTCCGCGTCGTCCCGCCGGGGATGGGCATCGTCCACCAGGTCAACCTCGAGTACCTGGGTCAGGTCGTCCAGGTGCGCGACGGTGTCGCCTTCCCAGACACGTTGGTCGGCACCGACTCGCACACGACGATGATCAACGCGCTCGGCGTGCTCGGCTGGGGGGTCGGCGGGATCGAGGCCGAGGCCGCCATGCTTGGCCAGCCGCTCTACCTGACCGCGCCGCAGGTGCTCGGCGTCCGGCTGACCGGCGCGCTACAGGCGGGCGTCACCGCGACCGACCTGGTGTTGACGATCACCGAGTTCCTCCGCTACCGCGGCGTGGTCGGCCAGTTCGTCGAGTTCTTCGGCCCCGGCCTGGGCTCCCTCACCGTCGCCGACCGCGCCACCATCTCCAACATGTCCCCGGAATTCGGGTCGACCGCCGCCGTCTTCCCGGTGGACGACAGGACGCTCGGCTACATGCGCGAGACGGGACGCCCGGACGAGCTGATCCAGCTGGTCGAGGCGTACACCAAGGAGCAGGGCCTGTTCCGCACCGGCCAGGAGGTCCAGACGCCGCGGTTCACCGACGTCACGGACTTCGATCTGAGCGCCGTCGAGCCGAGCCTCGCCGGCCCGCGCCGGCCGCAGGACCGGGTGCGGCTGGCCGAGGTCGGCCGCAGCTTCTCGGAGGCGTTCGCCCTGCGCGCGGACAACGGTACCCACCTGGGCGACGGCTCGGTCGCCATCGCCGCGATCACCAGCTGCACCAACACCTCCAACCCGGCGCTGATGCTGGCGGCGGGGCTGGTCGCCAAGAAGGCTGTGGAGCTCGGCCTGGAGACCAAGCCGTGGGTGAAGACCAGCCTCGCGCCCGGCTCGCGCGTGGTCAGCGACTACCTCGACCGCGCGGGGCTGACGCCCTACCTGGACAAACTACGCTTCAACCTGGTCGGCTTCGGCTGCACCACCTGCATCGGCAACTCCGGCCCGCTGCCGGAGGACGTGGCGGGGGAGATCACCGAGCGCGACCTGTCGGTCGCCGCCGTGCTCTCGGGCAATCGCAACTTCGAGGCGCGGATTCATCCGCAGGTGCGTGGGAACTACCTGGCGTCGCCGCCGCTGGTGGTCGCCTATGCCCTCGCGGGCACCGTCAACAGCGACCTGACGACCGAGCCTCTGGGCACCGGCTCGGACGGCAATCCGGTGTTCCTGCGTGACGTCTGGCCGACCGCCGACGAGATCCAGGAGGCGATGGCCGGATCGCTGGGCGCCGACCTGTACGGCACGCAGTACGGCCGGATCTTCGACGGCGACGAGCGCTGGCGGGAGCTGCCGGTTCCGCAGGGCGAGCTGTTCGAGTGGGACGAGGGGTCGACGTACGTTCGCGAGGCCTCGTTCTTCGAGCGCGAGCCCGACCTCTCGGACATCGTCGATGCCCGGGTTCTGGCGCTGCTCGGCGACTCGGTGACCACCGATCACATCTCGCCTGCCGGCTCGATCCCCAGCACGACGCCCGCCGGCAGGTACCTGATGGAGCACGGCATCGAGCCGCGCGACTTCAACTCCTACGGTGCCCGGCGAGGCAACCACGAGGTGATGGTGCGCGGGACGTTCGCCAACATCCGGATGAGGAACAAGCTGGTCGACCCGGTCGAGGGCGGCTTCACGCTGCATCTGCCCGATGGCGAGCAGCTGGCGATCTACGACGCCGCGATGCGCTACGCCGAGGAGGGCGTGCCGCTGGTCGTGATCGGCGGCAAGGAGTACGGCTCGGGCTCGTCACGCGACTGGGCGGCCAAGGGCAGCGCGCTGCTCGGCGTCCGCGCGGTGATCGTCGAGAGCTACGAGCGGATCCACCGCTCCAACCTGGTCGCGCTCGGCGTCATCCCTCTGCAGTTCCTGCCGGGCGACTCCGCCGAGTCGCTTGGCCTGACCGGCCGCGAGACCTTCACGATCCGCGGCCTCGGCGAGATCGGCGTCGGCGACAAGGTCGAGGTCGAGGTGGACGGCGGTGCCAAGCGGTTCATGACGCTGGCCCGGTTCGACGCGCCGGCGGACGTCCGCGTCTACCGGCAGGGCGGGCTGATGCAGATGATGCTCTCCGAGCTCACCTGACCATCCCCCGGGCCTCGACGGCGAACACCCGCTCGACGACGCCACCGCGGGCGCCGCACAGCGCGTCGTGGAGGTTGACCATCACGCACACGTGGTTGGGGATCACCTCGACCCGGTCGCCCACGCGCCACGCCCGGTCGCTGGCCGAGATGTCGCACACGCCGTGCTCCTCGGACAGGCGCTCGACGGCGACCTCCGGATGACCGGCGATCGCGCCGTGGCCCTGGCCGCCGGGGCCGAGGTAGGGGGCGTCGGACAGCGTCTTCGACCCCGAGTCGAGCACCATCCGCCCGTTGCTGACCGAGACGACGGTGGCGTGCATGCGAAGCGCGCAGTCCTCCTCGCCGAGCCCGTTGCGGACGATCTCCGACCGGTCGAGGAATACGTAGGTGCCGGCTCGGTGCTCGGTCATCGACGGCACCAGTTCCGACAGCATCATCGAGGGCGTCGATCCGGCGGACACCCGGTCGCAGCGCAGCCCCGCGTCTCGCAGCCGCCCGATCGTCTCCTGCAGCGTGGCCTCCACCGCGGCGAGCGCGGTGCGCATCTCCTGATCCGTGCCGCGGGCGTGGCCGGGGTAGCACGAGAGGCCGGCCATCTCCAGCCCGTCGAGGCCGTCGATGGTCTGTGCCAGCGCCAGCACAGCGGCCGGCGAATCCACACCGGTGCGGCGCATGCCGACGTCGAGCTCGACCAGGGCCTGGGCGGTGACGCCGCGGGCGGCGAGCTCACGGGCCAGCGGCTCGGCGGCCTCCGCCGAGTCGAGCGCCACGGTCAGGTCGGTGGTGGCGGCGACGCCTGCGATCCGCCGCCACTTCTCGGCACCGAAGCTGGGGTAGTGCAGCAGCAGCGGGCCCAGCCCGTGCGAGGCCATCACCTCGGCCTCGCCCGGCTTGGCGACCGTCAGCCCGCCTGCGCCGGCGTCGAGCTGCATCCGCGCGATCTCCGGGTTCTTGTGCGTCTTGGTGTGCGGCCACTGGCGGATGCCGCGCTGGCGGGCGTGCGTTGCCAGCCGTGCGATGTTGCGCTCCATCGCGTCCAGGTCGATCACCGGCATCGGCGTGTCGAGCTCGCTGACGTGGCGGCCGACGAGGTCGTCCATCGCTAGTGCGGCAGCACGGCGACGCAGTCGATCTCGACCTTGATCCCGCCCGCCAGCGCGCAGCCGATCGTCGTCCGCGCGGGCTTCGGGTCGGGGAAGAGCTCGGCGTAGACCGCGTTCATCGCCGCGAAGTCGCCGACGTCGGCGAGGAAGACGCCGCAGCGAACGACCTGGCTCAGCGAGGCGCCGGCCTGGCCGAGCACCGTCGCCAGGTTCTCGATCGTCAGCCGGGTCTCCTCCTCGATCGTGCCCGGCACGAACTCGCCGTCGCGGAACGGCCCCTGCCCGGCGACGTAGACGAAGCGGCCCTCGGCGATGATCCCGGGGGAGTAGGCGCCCATCGGCTTGGTTCCTGCGACTGGCTCACGCATGCCGCGGAGCATACCGGCAGCGCATACGCATCACGAACTGACCGGTTGACGCAGCTCCTCGAGTGGTGAGCGTTCCGGCGGTCGCCACCCGAGGAGCTCGCGCGCCCGCGCGCCGCTGATCCGATGGTCGCGGGTCAGCGCCTCGGCCATCGTGTAGCCGAGCTCGTGCGCGGCATCGTCGCGCGGCCACTCGACCGGAGCCGGAGCGCCGGCCCCTGCACATGCGGCGGCGGCCAGCTCGCGCACCTCGATCGGGTCGCCGGTGATGCCGTTGAGCAGGGTGCTGGGAGGCGCCCCCTCGAGCATCAGCACGTAGAGATCGGCGAGGTCGTCGACGTGCACGATCGACCAGTGGTTGCTGCCGTCGCCCACGTGCCGAGGCGCGCCGTGCTCGTCCGCCATGGCGGCGAACTGGTTCATCGGGCCGCCGCCACGCCCGTACACCATGCCCGGTCGGATCACCGTCCCGCGCGCTTCGAGCACCTCCCGCTCGAGCGCCGGCCGCCACGAGTAGATCCGCACCGGATCCGGCTCGGAGTCCTCGTCCAGCACCTCACCCGGCGGCGCGCTGCCGTACACCCAGACGCCGCTCGTGAAGAGGAGGGGCGTGCCGCTGGCGAGCAGCACGCCGGCCGCCGCCCGCTCGGCCGGGCCCATGTCGTCCTCCTGCGTCGCGGCCGTGTGGATGACCGCGTCGGCCGCCCGCGCAGGCTCGGCGAGCAACTCCGGCGAGCGCAGGTCGGCTCGCACCGGCTCGATGCCGCGGGCCTCGAGCTTCGCCGCCGCATCGTCCGAGCGCGCGGCGCCGGCGACCACGTGCCCCGCGCGCGCCAGCGCCTCGGCAACCGCCGCACCGATGTAGCCGGTCGCCCCCGTCACCAGCACCCTCATCCGTGGAGTATCGCACCGCGGGTAGGCTCCCTCGGGTGAGCCTCCTGGCCGATCTCGCGGGCGCGGTTGGGCCCGACAACATGATCACGGCGCACGCCGCGCTCCGCACCTATGAGACCGATGGGCTCGCCAGCCATCGGGCGATCCCGCAGGCGGTGGTGCTGCCCACGTCGACCGCCCAGGTGGCAGCAGCCGTGCGCGCCTGCCGGGCCGCCGGCGTGCCGTTCGTCGCGCGCGGCGCGGGCACCGGCCTGTCCGGCGGGGCTGTCCCGGTCGTCGGCGGGATCGTGATCGGGCTCTCCCGGATGAACGCGATCCTCGACGTCGACGTCCCCAACCGCTGCGTCCGCGTTCAGCCCGGCGTCACCAACCTCGACGTGACCAAGGCGGTCGCGCCGCACGGCCTGTACTACGCGCCCGACCCGTCGTCGCAGCAGGTCTGCACGATCGGCGGCAACGTCGCCGAGAACTCCGGCGGCGCCCACTGCCTCAAGTACGGCTTCACCACCAACCACGTGCTGGAGGCCGAGGTCGTGCTGGCCGACGGCGAGATCGTCCGCCTCGACCCGTGGGGCTCGCTCGACCTGCTGGGCGCGGTGGTGGGCTCGGAGGGCACGCTGGGGATCGTCACCGAGGCGCTGGTGCGGGTGCTGCCCAGCCCCCAGCGGGTGGAGACGCTGCTCGCCGACTACGCGTCGACCGACGCCGCCGGCGAGGCCGTGTCGGCGATCATCGCCGCGGGCGTGATCCCGGCGGCGATCGAGATGATGGACGAGCTCAGCATCCACGCCGCCGAGCACGCGCTGCACGTCGGCCTGCCGCTGGACGCCGGCGCGATCCTGCTGGTCGAGCTGGACGGGCCGGCGGTCGAGGTCGAGGCGACGCTCGGCCGGGTGATCGAGATCTGCGAGGAGGCCGGCGCCCGCACCGTTCGTCGCGCCGAGAACGAGGAGCAGCGCGCAGGGTTCTGGCGCGGCCGCAAGGCCGCCTTCCCGGCGATGGGACGCTTGAGTCGCGACTACTACGTCCAGGACGGCGTCGTCCCGCGCACCCGGCTGCCGGAGACGCTGCGCCGGATCCGCGAGCTCTCCAAGGAGCACGGCCTGCGCGTCGCCAACGTTTTCCATGCAGGCGACGGCAACCTGCATCCGCTGGTGCTCTACGACGGCCAGGTCGACGGCGAGGCCGAGCAGGCCGAAGAGCTCGCGTCGCAGATCCTGATCGCCTGTCTCGACGCCGGCGGGTCGCTGACGGGCGAGCACGGCGTCGGCCTCGACAAGAAGCGGCACATGCCACGGATGTTCACCGAGGACGATCTGCTCGCCATGCACCGCCTCCGCTGCGGCTTCGACCCGGAGGGTCTGTGCAACCCCGGCAAGCTGTTTCCGACGCCCCGGCTGTGCGGCGAGGTGCCCGGCCCCCATCGCCAGCATCCCCTGGAGCGGGAGGGGGTGATCGACCGGTGGTGATCGAGCACGCCGCGGGCGATCTGACCTGCACCGTCGAGGCGGGGACGACGCTCGCGGAGCTCGACCAGGAGCTGGCCCGGGCCGGGCAGATGCTGGCGCTCGACCCGCCGGGCGCCGAGCAGCTGACCGTCGGCGCGGCGTTCGATCGCGCGCAGTTCGGGCCGCGGGCGCACCGCTACGGGCTGCCTCGCGACCTGGTGCTCGGCATCCGCGCGCGGCTCCCCGACGGCACCGACGTCCGCGGCGGCGGCAAGGTGGTGAAGAACGTCGCCGGCTACGACCTGCCGAAGCTGTTCACCGGCGCGCACGGCGCGCTCGGCGAGCTGCTCGAGCTGACGCTGCGCCTGCATCCGCGTCCCGCGCAGACTGCGACCCTGGTGACGCCGCTGTGCGACCCGATCCCGCTGGAGCCGCTGATGCCCGCATGCGTCGAGGTGCAGCTGCCCGAGGAGCGGCTGCTGGTGCGCTTCGAGAGCCCGGTCGCCCGGGAGCTCGCCCGCGAGGCGCAGGTCGCTGTCGGCGGCGAGATCGACGAGGACGACGAGGCGCTCTGGGCCGGCCATCGCGAGCGGCAGGCCGGCCTCGAGCTGTGGCGCTGCCCGCCGACGGAGGCGCCCGAGCTGGCCCGCAGCCTGATCGACCAGAGTGCGACGTGTCTGGTCGGCCGCTGGGCGCGCGGCTGGCTGTTCGCCGACGTGGCGCCGGTCGCGGCCGAGCCGACCCGGCTCGAGCGCCGGGTGATCGAACGGTTCGCGGTGCGATGATCGGCAGCGAGGACACCCGCGACCTGATCGACACCTGCGTGCACTGCGGGTTCTGCCTGCCAGCGTGCCCGACCTACCAGCTGTGGGGCGAGGAGATGGACTCGCCGCGCGGCCGCATCCACCTGATGTCGCTGCTCGAGGAGGGCGAGATCGAGATGGAGGCCGCATCGCCGCACATCGACCGCTGCCTCGGCTGCCTGGCCTGCGTCACCGCCTGTCCCAGCGGCGTGCGCTACGACACGCTGATCGAGCGGACGCGCGTGCGACGGCGCGAGGAGGCGCCGACCGGCCTTCGCGAGCGGCTGCTCGACCGCGGCGTGTTCGCGCTGTTCCCGCACCCGCGGCGGCTGCGCGCGGTGTCCTGGCCGCTGGCGCTGGGCATCCGGCCGAGCCGGCTGGCTCCGCGGGTGAGCTTCGCCGACATGCGCGCCGCGCCCGATCCGCTGACCCTCGCGCGGGGCGAGCGGCGGATGAGCGTCGCGCTGCTCCAGGGGTGCGTCCAGCGCGTCTTCTTCGGCCGCGTCAACCGCGCGTCGGCCGAGGCGCTGGCCGGCCGCGGCTGCGAGGTCGTGGTGCCGCCCGGCCAGGGCTGCTGCGGCGCGCTGGCGCTGCACGCGGGCCGCGAGGTCGAGGCGCGCAAGCGGGCGCTGGCCACGATCTCCGCGCTCCACGGGCATGACCGCGTGGTCGTCACGGCCGCCGGCTGCGGCTCGGCGATGAAGGAGTACGGCGAGCTGCTGGGCACCGAGGAGGCGCGGCGCTTCTCGGCGTCGGTGTGCGACGTGACGGAGTTGCTGGCGGAGCTGGGGCCGCCGGTGCCAGACGTTCCTGACCCCTCTGGCACCACCCGCCGGGTCGTCTACCAGGACGCCTGCCACCTGCGGCACGCCCAGGGCGTGCGCGATCAGCCGCGCGAGCTGCTGCGCGCCGTGCCGGGCCTGGAGCTGGTCGAGATCGAGGGCGCCGACACCTGCTGCGGCTCGGCCGGGATCTACAACCTGACCCAGCCGGAGGCCGCGCGCGAGCTGGGCCGACGCAAGGCGCTGGCGATCCTCGACGCCCGGCCGGACGTCGTCGCCACGGCGAACCCGGGCTGCGCGCTTCAGCTGGCGGCGGCGCTACGCGACCTGGGGCGGGGCGACCTGCCTGTCGTCCACCCCGTCGAGCTGCTGCCGACGGGCTGAGCTACTCCCACTCGCCGAGCGTGAACGCGATCACGGCCATGATCGCCGCGACGATCAGCCCGGTCCAGCCCCACGGATAGCCGTCGATGCCGAGGTGCGCGACGGCGATGATCGAGGCAAGCACGATGCTCCCGCCGATCACCCACATCGCCAGCTTTCCACCGCTGATCTCGCCCATCGGCCGATGACGATACCACGGTCGCCGGGCGGTCCGACACACCGGCGGGGAGCCGCCGGATCGTTTATCGTTTGACAGCAAGTGTCCCGGTGTTGTCATCTGGGGGATCAGTTGGTGACCGAGACGGAAGTTCTGTACCGAGCGCTGATCGAGCGCATTCCGGCGGCGACGTACGTCGACGGTCCGGACGGCACGCCGGTCTACGTCAGCCCTCAGATCGAGGAGCTGTACGGCTGCTCGCGTGACGAGTGGATGCGCAACACCGGCGTCTGGCAGCAGCGGGTGCATCCCGAGGATCGCGCCCGCGTGCGGGCGGCCTGGCAGGAGGCGCTGCGGGAGGGCCGCGAGTTCAGCGACGAGTACCGGATCCTGATGCCCGACGGCGCGCAGCGCTGGGTGCAGGAGCATTCGACGCCGCTGCGCGACGACACCGGGCACGTCCGCGTCGTCCAGGGCGTGATCACCGATGTCACCGACCGCCATCGCGCCGAGGTCGCCGAGCGGCGTGCCGAGCAGGTGCTGCGGGAGATGCTCGACGCCATCCCGCTGGCGGCCGTGATCGAGGACATGGACGGCCACATGGTCTACTGCAACCAGCATCTGGCCGGCGTGCTCGGCCGGAGGCCGGAGGAGCTGCTCGGCCGGCACTGGCTGGACGCCGTTGCGCTCGAGTCCCGGCGCGACATGGAGCGCGGGTACTACGAGCTGCTCGGCCGCGGCGAGGTGATGACCACGTCGGAGGGGGTCGTGCCCAGCCTCGACCACGGCGAGCGCAGGTACGGCTGGTGGACGGCGCCGCTGCTGGACGCCGATGGGCAGCCGTGGGGCGCCGCCAGCATCGGCCTCGACGTCACCGAGCACCGAGTCTCGGAGGAGGCGCTGCGCGAGAGCGAGACTCGCCGCCGCCGGGTGCTGGGCATGGTGCTGCGGGCCGAGGACGCCGAGCGCTCGCGGATCGCCGTCGAGCTGCACGACGACACCGTCCAGGTGCTGACGGCGACGCTGGTGTCGCTCGACCGGCTCGCGGCGATGGCCCGCCGCGAGCACGGGGAGGTCGACCCGGGCGAGGTCGAGCGCGTGCGGGAGATCGTGTACGAGGCGACGGAGCGCACCCGCCGGCTGATGTTCGAGCTGCGCCCACAGCTGCTCGAGGCGCAGGGGCTGCGGGTCGCCGTCGGCGCGCTGCTCGAGGAGGCCGCCGACGAGTCCGGGCTCGAGGTCTCGCTCGATGCGCCGGCCACGCGGTTCCCCGCCGCCGTCGAGGACATGGTGTACCGCGTGCGTGCAGAACGTTCGCAAGCACGCTGCTGCCCACCACGTCGTGGTGCGGCTGTTCGAGGCGGGCGGCGCCGTGCACGGCACGGTCGCCGACGATGGCCGCGGCTTCGACCTGCAGGGCGTCCGCGACCGGCCGCGGGCGTATCTCCACGTCGGGCTGGACGCGGTCACCGAGCGGCTGTGGCTGGCCGGCGGCGATTTCGCGGTCGACGCCGAGCCGGGGCGGGGCACCGAGGTGACGTTCGCCGTCCCGATCACACCCACGGAGGCGGGCTCGGGCTCCTACAGGTCGGCGTAGCGGCGCCCGCCGAAGGCGGCGGCCAGCTCGTCGTCGTGCCCGTCGGCCGTCGACGCGACGATCTCGATCGCCGTCTCCAGCTCGTCCGGGTCGAGGTCGTCGCCGAGCACAACATGCTCGAACCACGCCTCGCGGCGGCTGGGCAGGTACAGGAACGCGCCGAACGGGCTGGCCGAGGCCAGCTCCAGCAGGCGCAGCGCCAGCTCGTCGGACAGGTCGACGCCCGACAGCACGGGTGACGAGGCGCGCACGGCGGTCGAGTCGTCGAGCACCGGCAGCACGTCCACGAACACGCGGGCGCTGCCGAACGCGCCGTGGAAGCCCCAGTTCGGGTCGTGCTGAAACTCGCCGAACCGGTCGGTCAGGAAGCGCCGCACCCGGTCGGTGGTGATGCGGACGTGGTCGGCCGAATCGCGGAGCAGCGCGGCCGGCGTCTCCGGCGCCACCGGCACCGGTGTTGCCTTTTCGAGCAGCGCGCGCAGCCGGGGTGCGAACGAGATCGCCGTCCAGCCCACGGTCCAGACGGTGGACTGCACCTCGACGGCCGCCATCGTGGTGCCGCCGAGGATCGCGTGCTCGGCCTGGATCGAGCGGCCGTCGTGGCTGACCCGGCCGATCACGGTGTTGGCGTTCTCGAGCACCAGCATGCGGGCGACCTCCGGCTGCAGGGCGACGTCGCGCACGCACTCGGCGAACACGTGCACGTACGGCCGGCCGTCGGCCAGCGCCAGCACGTCTGCGGTGACGACCGCCTCGCCCAGCCCCATCGTTCCCCGCCACGCGTGCCCGGCGGGATCGAGGCTGGTGAACGAGCGCGTCAGCGCCCGCCGCACGGCCGCCTGGTTGACCTCGATCTGGCGCTCGTCGACCATCCGGCGGAGTTTAGACACCGCCCAGCGCGAAGGGCCGTGCGACCCGCCACGCCAGCCGGGGACCGGTGCGCAGGGTGGCCAGCAGGAACGGCAGCGACAGCAGGTCGCCGCGCAGCACCGGTGTGATGACCTCCGCCGGAAGCCGGCCGATCAGGTCGACCGCCCGGTCCCAGCCGTCGTCGTCAAGTCTGGCGACGTAGTGGTTCGCCCGCAGCGCGAGCGGCCACGCGCGCCCACGGCTGCGGCGGCCCGTGCGCTCCCAGCGAAGCAAGCGCTCACGCGGCACGACGCCGGGCCGCTCGAGCGCCCGGGCGGCGATCGGCGCGGCGCGCCAGGCCGCCTCGATCACGTGCCGGATGCCCTCGCCCAGCAACGGGTTGGACTGTGCCGCCGAGTCGCCGACCACCATCAGCCCGTCTGCGGTCAACCGTCCCGGTGGCTCCGCGCTGGGGATCCTGCCGGTGTGCAGCTCCAGCGTGCGGGCGCCGCGCAGCGGCTCCGCCAGGGCGTCGGCCACCGGCTCGTACAGCGCCCGCGGGTTGTCGTCGACGTCGGGCTGGATCACGCCGACTCCGACCCGCACCCGCGTGCCGCCGCGGGGGAAGGCCCACGCGTAGCCTGCGGGGGCGACGCCGCCGACCAGGATCATCGCCTCGTGCTGGGGAAAGCCTGGAGCGGACAGCTCGCGCTCGTAGCCCACGCCGACCCGGTGGAAGCCGGGGTGGATCCCCGCCGTGCGGGCGAGCAACGACGGCGTCCCGGTGGCGTCCACGGCCAGCCGGCAGCCGACCTCGCGGCTGCCGTCGGGGCCGCGCAGCGTCAGCGTCCCGGTCCGCGGCATCCGCGCCAGCGTGCCCGTCTCGACCGTGGCGCCGGCTGCCCGGGCCCGCTCGGCCAGGTAGCGCCAGGTGCCGGTGACGTCCAGCGCGCAGCCCACCGGGCCGCCCCACTCGACGACCGCCCGCGATCGCCGCGACCGAAAGGAGATGGTGGTGATCGGGTGCCACAGCCGGTCCGGCAGGCCCAGCCGCCGGAGGTCGTCGGGCCACGATCCGCCCGAGGTGCGCACCGGCTCGCCGATCCGGGCGTTACGCTCGCAGACGAGCACGTCGTAGCCCCGCTGTGCAAGCGGCTCTGCCAGCGCCAGGCCGGCGGGACCGGCTCCGGCGATTACGACGTCTCGCCGTTCCATCGCCCTAGGCTACCGGCATGTCCGATCCCCCCCGGACAGTCCGCCGCCTGCGCGTGGCGCTGGTCGGCGTGTCGATGCTGTGCGCCCTGCTGGTTCTGGTGACTGCGGCCGCGGTCGTCTACTGGCGGCTGTACCTCGAGCAGCCGACGCCCGGGCCGTTCGAGCGGCGACCCTACCTGGTGCGGCTGGGGCCGACGTCGGCTGAGCTGAAGTGGCGGATCGACGGGCCGATCGAGCTGCGGGCGGTGGGGCCGGACGGCGGATCGTTCACCGCGAGCGGCGGCCGCTTCGAGGGGCTGTCGCCCGGCGTGCGCTACGGCTGGACGGCGGCCGTGGACGGCCTGACCTGGGCGAGCGGCAGCTTCCGCACCGCGCCCGCCGATCCCGGCGCCGACGTCACGTTCGGGGTGATCGGGGACTTCGGATCGGGTACGAACCACGAGTGGGCGGTCGGCCGCGTGCTGACCTCGATGCACCCGGACTTCGTCGCCGGCGCGGGCGACAACAGCTACCTGGTGGCGGCCGGGCCGCTGCTCGACCGCAACGTCTTCCGGCCGCTGGCGAACGTGCTGTCGAACGCGCCGCTGTGGACGACGATGGGCGAGCACGATCTCTTCTGGCGGGGCGGCAAGGACGTGGCCGACGCGCTCGACATGCCCGGCGAGCGGGGCCGCTACGCGATGCGCTATGGCCCGGTGCAGCTGGTCGTGCTCGGGCTGGAGGCGGACAGCAGCGCGGTCGCCTTCGCCCACGGGGTGCTGGAGCGAACGACGGCGCCGGTGCGGTTCGTGCTCGTTCACCGCCCGGTGCAGCCGGGCAATCCGATCCTCGCCGTGCTCCGCCGCTACGACGTCTCGGCGATCCTGGCCGGCCACCTGCACCGCTACGAGCGCCGCGTGGTCGGCGGCGTGCTCGAGTTCACCGTCGGCACCGGCGGGGAGGGGCCGGGCAACCTCGAGTTCACCAAGGCCAGCCCGGACGCGTTGAAGTCGCTGCTCGACTACGGCGCGCTGCGGGTGGACGTGGCCGGCGGCAGGG
Organism: uncultured Actinomycetes bacterium; assembly: GCA_963809205.1. Taxonomy (GTDB): domain Bacteria; phylum Actinomycetota; class Thermoleophilia; order Gaiellales; family JAICJC01; genus DATLLN01. The sequence continues at coordinate 142,060 of CAWEIS010000011.1, forward strand.
CGCGCTCCTACGCGTTCATCGACGAGCGGGGCCGTGTGCTCGACCGGTTCGCACCGTGATCGCGTTGCGCATCGCTCTTGGGCTGCTCGCGGGCGTCGCGCTCGTCGCTCAGCTCCTGATCGGGCGGCCGGCGTCGCTGTCGGCTGCCTTCGCGTGCGGCCTGTTGATGTTCGTGGTCGCGGCGGGATCGATCGCCGCCGACGCGATCCCGCTGCGGGCGGTGGCCCTCGGCTGCTCCGTGGCCACGCTGGCGTGCGGCCTGCTGCTGGCGATCTCGGGGTTCCTGGCGACGCCGCCGATCGCCGTCGCGGCACTCGCGCTGGCGCTCCAGCCGGCCCCTGCCGTGGTGGCTAAGCTGCGCACATGAACGCCCGGGAGCTTGACCGGACGCTCGAGCTGGCCGACGAGCTGGCCGAGCTGCGCGCGCGGCTCCATCGCGTCCGCCACCTCGAGGCGGAGCTCGACCGGGAGACCGAGATCGAGCGGCGGATGCCGGAGATCGTCGGGTCGGTGGCGCGCCGGCGTTCGGAGATCGAGGCAGTGGCCCGCACGCTCGAGCAGCAGTGGGTCGACCAGGAGCCGCTGGTCGCCATCTGGCAGCGCGCGGTCGACCTTGCCGAGCAGGCGGCGTACGCAGGCGCCGACGTCCGCCCCTACCGCGAGGACGCCGACGAGGCGCGGCGCAGGGTGGAGGCCGCGCGGCTGGAGACGCGCGAGCACCTCGACCGGCTGGCCCGCGAGCGGGAGTGCCTGGTCGACGTCGCGTTGGCGGCACCGATCGAGCTGCCGCTGGCGGGCGCGGTGCGCGACGACTCGCGGCCCGAGGCCGCCCGCCGGGAGGCGCTTGCGCTGGTCGACTATGCCCGGATGCTGGAGGCTGCGGCGGCCGAGGCCGCCGGCCATGCCGACGCGGTGATCGCAGGCATCCGCGGCGAGCTGGCGGAGCTGGGCGACGGGGCGGAGCTGGAATCGCGCATCGCGGCGCTCGAGGGGGAGCTGCCCGACGACGTCGAGCTGCCCGGCTCCGCGCCGCCGTCCGCCGCCATGCGGCTGCAGCGGGCCGGGATCGCCGCGCACCGCCCGGCGTGATCCGCGCGATCCGGGCGGGGTATCTGGCGCCGGCCGAGGCCCTGGCGCTGGACGAGGCGGTTGCGCGGGCCGGCGGCGAGCCGGCCCTTCTCCTGTGGAGCACCGACCCCGCCGTCATCGTCGGCCGCTTCCAGCGGATCGACTGGGAGATCGACGCTGCCGCCTGCGCGGCCCGCGGCGTCCGCGTCTGGCGGCGGTTCACCGGCGGCGGCACGGTCTATCTGGACGGCGGCACGCTGTGCGCCGCGCTGGCCGTGCCGGCCGGCCATCCCGACGCGGCGCTCGCCATCCCCGACCTCTACGCGCCGCTGCTCGACGGGATCGCCGCCGCGCTCACCGGCGCGGGCGTCCCCGCCGAGCGGGATGAGCGCACCGTGCGCGTCGGCGGGCGCAAGGTCACCGGCATCGCCGCGCACCGTGGCCGTGCCGGCTCGATGGTGCACGGCACGGTGCTCATCCGCGCCGATCTGGACGCGCTGCGGGCGTGCGTGGCCGGCCGGCGGGGCGGCGATCTCGATGGCCTGCCCCGTCCATCGCCCAGTCGGCCCGACCACGTGGCCAACACGGCGGTCGACGACGTCGCCGATCGCCTGTGCGCGGCGCTGGGCGCCGAGCCCGGCGAGCTGACGGCGGCCGAGCGGGAGGCGGCGGCCGAGCTGTGCCGCACGCGCTACGGGGATCCGGGCTGGCACGCCGGCCCGTGGGCGGCGGTCACGCCGCCGGAGGTGGAGGAGCTGCTGGGCGGCGGACGCCGATCCGGCCGGGCGTCCGGCTGACCCCGTGCCCGGCCGAGGCGCCGCCTACAGGGCGGTGGCGGCGCTGGTGAGCAGCGTCGCGACGGTACCGCTCATCACCGAGAGCGCCGTGATGATGCCCACGCTGATCACGGTCATCATCACCGCGTATTCAGCGGTTGTCTGGCCCGACTCGCCGGTGGCGGGGCGGATGTCGTACATGATGCTCCTTCGTCCTGCGCCCGGCGCAAAGGATGAAGACAGATGTAGCCTGGAGCCGGGCGCTCGGTATCTGGATCGTCCGCTTTGAACGCCCTGGATAGACCCCGTTCGGGGGAATGTGCAAATGAGGGAGGTCGGTGTCCATGCCGCTCGGTTCGAAGGTCTTCCAGTACGAGACGGAGCTCGAATGGGTTGGCGGCCGGGAGTGCCGTGTGGGTGCGCCGGGACGGCCCGATCTGACGGTCACGCCGCCGGAGGATTTCCCCGGCGCGAGCGCCGTGCACTGGAGCCCCGAGCACCTGTTCACCGCGTCGCTCCAGTCGTGCACCATGCTCTCGTTCCTGGCGCACTGCGCCCATAACGGCGTCGAGGTGGTGTCGTACCAGTCGGAGGCGGCCGGTGAGCTCGCGCGGCGCGAAGAGGACCGGCGCTACGCCTTCCGGCGCGTCGCGATGATCGTCACCGCCACCGTCGCCGGCGGGCACGCGCAGCTGGCGCAGGGCCTGACGGCCAAGGCGGAGCGCGACTGCTTCATCTCGGCGTCGACCACGGCCACCATCGAGACCGCCTGGCGCATCAGCGAGTAGGTGGTGCCGGGCTCGGTGCCGGGCACAGTGCCAGGGCCAACGTCCGCCGCGCGCGAATCGTCACGCTTTCGCGCGCCGGTCGACGGAATCGTGACAGCGGCGCCGGAGCTCGTCTGCTAGGCGAGGCCCTCGCGCGCCTCGCGCACGAGGGTGACGGCCTCCGGGAAGATCAGCCGGATCGCATCGCGCACCTGGGTCGCCTGGGCGTCGGCCGTGCCGGACAGCTCCATCCGGCCGATCGCGGCCACCGTGATGCCCACGGCGAGGTTGATCGCCTGGTCTGCGAAGGCCACGCGCTGGCTCTGCTGCGCCTGCTCCATGAAGCCGGCCAGCTGCCGCTGGATCTCCTCGGGGTCGCCCCCGCCGAACATGCCAAAGGGGAATTCGCTCATGGCCGGAGGGTAGTCGCTAGTCGGCGTAGACGCCTTGGAGCAGGGTTGACGGGTCGGGGAGCGGGCTGGCCTCGGCCGCCAGCACCGCCGCCTCGATCGTCTGCGCCACCGCGGCGGCAATCTGCTGCTCCTCGTACTCCGTCAGCTCCTGGTTGACGGTCAGCCACGAGCGGAAGCGGTCGACCGGATCGCGGGCCAGGAACTCGTCGTACAGCTCGCGGGGCACGTACGACGCGTCGTCGTGGATGGCATGGCCCTCCATCCGCAGGGTGATCAGCTCGAGCACGGTCGGGCCGCCCCCTGCGCGCGCCTTCTCGACCGCACGGCTGACCTCGCGGTAGACGGTGAGGACGTCGGTGCCGTCGACGACGATGCCCTCGAAGCCGTACGCCGGGCCGCGGTCGGCCAGATGGGTCGACGCGAACGACAACTGGTTCGGCGTCGAGTACGCGTACTGGTTGTTGTCGATGATGTAGACGATGGGCAGGCGGCGGACGCCGGCCAGGTTCATCGCCTCATGCATGTCGCCGCGCGCGGCCGCGCCGTCGCCGCACCAGCCGAGCGCCACCCGTGGCTCGCCGCGCAGCTGGAACGCCAGCGCCATGCCGGTGATCACGGGGATCATCGCCGGCAGGTGGCTGACGCCGGCCAGCAGGCCGCGACCGGGGGACAGGTCGTTGGTGCGCAGGTTCGAGTCGCGGCCACCGGTCGCCCCGTCGGAGCGGCCCATGAACTGGCAAAAGATCGCGGCCAGGTCGACGCCGCGGGTGACGTGCACACCCATGTTGCGGTGCAGCGGCGAGGCAACGTCATGCTCGCCCATCGCGCTCGCGGCGCCCACCGAGGCGGCCTCGTTGCCACGGCCGGTGTAGTAGCTGCCGGGCAGTTTGCCGGCCTTGAACAGCAGGTTGCCGCGCTCCTCGATGCCGCGGGTCAGCAGCATGTTGCGGAACATCGCCAGCAGCCGCTCGCGGTCGAGCCCCAGGGCGAGGGCGTCGTCGGCCGAGATCAGCGGGTCGGCCTGGCGGATCATGGAGCTTGACATCGGAGGGGCAGGATACCTGCCCGGTCGGCTTGGACGATCACGCAACAACGGGGTCAGACCCCTTTGTTGCACGAGGCAACAACGAGGGTCAGACCCCCCGTTCTTACACGGAGCGCCCAGCGTGCTTCGCCAGCCGGGCCAGCCGCGCGTCCCACTCGCCGCCGACCCGGGTCATCCAGGCGACCGCGTCCTCGAGCGGCGCGGGGGTCACCCGGTAGCGGACGTCCCGGCCCTCGCGGACGGCGACCACCAGCCCGGCCGCGTCCAGCGCCGCCAGGTGCTTGGCGATCGCCTGACGGGTGACGGGCAGCTCGCGCGAGAGCTCGCTGGCCGTCGCGCCGTCCCGCTCGGCGAGCAGGCCCAGCACCCGCCGGCGCGTGGGATCACCCAGCGCGGCGAACGTCGCGTCGATGCCGATGGTGCTCACGCCGCCAGCGCGAGCGGGCCGCGCGTGCGCGACACCGGGAACTCCAGAACGACGCCGATCGCGGCCACCGGCTCGACCACCGGGCGCTCGGACACGCGGATCCGCGAGCCGTCCTCGTCCGGGTCGACCGAGATCTCGACGATGCTCGGGTCGCCGTCGGGCGCCGTCCATGCGAAGCGCAGCCGCCGCGGCGCCTCGACCAGCTCGACCGTGCCGCGCCGCTCGCCGCCGTCGTCACCGACAATCCGCACCTCGCCGCCGTCGCGCAGATCGATCTCGACCTCCGGCGCCAGCCAGCGTTGCAACTCCTCCGCGTCGGTGACAAGCGACCACGCCTCGTCGGGTGGCACCGGCACCGTGATCTCCCGTTCGACCTCGTCCGCCATCGCCTGCTCCTTCCGATGTGCAACCGTCTGGTTGCGTATCTGTTCTGCCCGCGCTAGCCTTTGCGCAACTCAACGGTTGCACTTTACCCGAGGAGGCTGCCAATGTCACCCGTCATCCCCATGGTCGTCGACCAAACCTCGCGCGGCGAGCGCTCCTTCGACATCTACTCGCGGCTGCTCAACGACCGCATCGTGTTTCTTGGGACGCCGGTCACCGCCGAGGTCGCCAACCTGGTGGTCGCTCAGCTGATCCACCTGGAGTCCGACGACCCCGACCGCGACGTCTCGCTGTACGTCAACTCGCCGGGCGGCGACGTCTACGCCGGGATGGCCATCTACGACACGATGCAGTTCATCCGCCCGGACGTGCAGACGATCTGCTTCGGCATGGCGATGTCGATGGGGGCGATCCTGCTGGCCGGCGGGGCGAAGGGCAAGCGGATCGCGCTGCCCAACTCGAAGGTGATGATCCACCAGGGCCACACGCCGGGCTTCGAAGGCCAGGCCACCGACATCGAGATCCGCGCCCGGGAGATCCTCGAGCTGCAGCGGCGGATGGAGGAGCTGCTGGCCAGCGACACCGGGCAGACGCAGGAGCGGATCCACGTCGACACGCAACGCGACAACTTCATGACGTCGGAGCAGGCGCGCGAGTACGGGCTGGTCGACCGCGTCGTCAGCGCCCGCGAGCTGGCGGACGACCGGCGCCGCACCGGACTAGGCTAGTCCTCGAACCGCTTGAGAATGACGCAGCCGTTGTGGCCGCCGAGGCCCATCGAGTTCGAGAGGGCGATCCGCACCTCGGCCTCGCGGGCCTCGTTCGGCACGTAGTCGAGGTCGCACTCCGGGTCGGGGTTGCGGTAGTTGATCGTCGGCGGGATGACGCCGTGGTACAGCGTCAGCGCCGTGGCCAGCCCCTCGACGGCGCCGGCGGCGCCGAACAGGTGGCCGATCATCGACTTGTTCGACGACACCGCCAGCTTGTAGGCGTGCTCCTCGAACACTGCCTTGATCGCCTTGGTCTCGGCCGGGTCGTTGTACGGCGTCGACGTGCCGTGCGCGTTGATGTAGTCGATGTCTGTGGGCGCGATGCCGGCCCGCCGGATCGCCGAGCGCATCATCTCGATCACGCCGATCGAGTCCGGGTGCGGGGTGGCGATGTGGTACGCGTCGTTCGACGCCCCGGCGCCGATCACCTCGCAGTAGATGCGGGCGCCGCGGGCCCGCGCGTGCTCCAGCTCCTCGACCAGCAGGATCGCCGCACCCTCCGCCATCACGAAGCCGGCCCGGTCGACGTTGAACGGCCGCGAGGCGCGGGTCGGGTCGTCCCGCTCGTCGACCAGCGCCCGCATCGCGCAGAAGCCGGCCAGGATCACCGGCACCATCGACGATTCGGTGCCGCCGGCGATGATCACGTCGGCCTCGTCGCGCTTGATCACCTCGGCCGCCTCGCCGATCGAGTGGGTGCCGCTGGCGCAGGCCGAGACGATGCAGTGATTGATGCCGCGCGCGCCGAACATGGTGGCGATGTGGCTGGTCGTGGTGTCGATCAGCATGTTCGGCAGCCAGTGCGGCGACACGCGGCCGGGGCCGCGCTCCTCGAGCACGTGCTGCTCCTCGATGATCCGCGGCAGCCCGCCGGCGGCGCTGCCCAGGATGACGCCGGTGCGCGTCGGGTCGGTCACTTCGAAGCTCGCGTCCTTCAGCGCCTCGACCGCGGCGGTCACGCCGAAGTGGACGTCGCGGTTGACCTTGCGCGCCTCCTTGGCGGCCATCGCGAGGGTCGGGTCGAAGTCCTTGACCTCCGCGGCGATCGACACCGGGAAGCTGTCCGCGTCGAATGCGCGGATGAAGTCGACGCCGCTCTTTCCTGCGACGAGATTGGACCAGGTTGTCGGGACGTCGTTGCCGACCGGGGTAACAGCCCCCAGGCCGGTGATCACGGCGCGGCGCATCGGACGGTGGGACGGAGGAGGGCTTTCCAGGGTTGCGCTACTCGCGGATCTGACCCTGGCCGACCACCACGTACTTGGTCGTCGTCAGGTCTTCGAGGCCGACCGGCCCGCGTGCGTGCAGGCGGTTCGTCGAGATGCCGATCTCGGCGCCCATGCCGTACTCGCCGCCGTCGGTGAAGCGGGTGGAGGTGTTGACGTACACGGCGGCGGCGTCCACCTCGCGGGTGAACCGCTCGGCGGCGGCCTCGTCCTCGGTGACGATCGCCTCGGAATGGCCGGTGCCGTAGCGGGCGATGTGCTCGAGCGCCGCGTCCAGCGACGGCACCACGCGCACGCCCATCTTCATGTCCAGGAACTCGGTCGCCCACGCCTCCTCGTCGTCCAGCAGCTCGACGCCCTCGGCCTCCAGCGCCGACACCAGCTGTGGCAGCAGATCGTCCTCGCGGTCGGCGTGGACGAGCAGCGTCTCGGCCGCGTTGCAGACGCCTGGGCGCTGCACCTTGGCGTTGACCGCGATCGCGACCGCCCTGGCCGGGTCGGCGGATGCGTCGACATAGACGTGACAGTTGCCGCCGGCGGCCGCCAGCACGGGGATCCGCGAGCGCTCGAGCAGCATCTTCTTGAGCGCCTCGCCGCCGCGGGGGATGACGACGTCGGCCGCCTCGGGGTCGGCGACGAACCGCTCCAGCTCCTCGCGCGACTCGGGCAACGCCTGGACGGCGTCGGCCGGCAGACCCGGCGGCGGCCAGCCCCTCGCGTACGACGTCGAGCAGAATCGGCATTGGAGTTGACGGCCAGGCTGGAGCCGCGCAGCACGCAGGCGTTGCCCGACTTGACGCACAGGGCGGCCGCATCGACGGTGACGTTCGGCCGGGCCTCGTAGACGATCAGGATGACGCCCAGCGGGACGCGCAGCTTGCGCGCCGGCATGCCGTTGGTCAGCTCGAACCGGCGGACGGTGGTGCCCACCGGATCGGGGAGCGCGACCACGTCGCGGACGGCGGCGGCAAGGCCGGCAACGCGATCCGGCGTCAGCGTCAGGCGGTCGACGATCGCCGGCGTCTCGCCCGCCGCCGCGGCGACGTCGAGGGCGTTGGCGTCGAGGATCTCGCCGGCGCCGTGCCTCGATCGCCTCGGCGATCCGCTCCAGCGCGCCGTCCTTGGCGGCGGTGTCGAGCGCGGCCAGCTCACGGGCGGCCCGGCGGGCGGCGGTGGTGACGGTGTCGAGTGCGGGAATGCTCACAGCAGCACAAGGTTATCTCGGTGCACCGCCTCATCGATCCCCTTGCGCCCGACCAGGCCGCGCAGCTCGGCCGCCGGATAGGCGCTGATGCCGCGCGCGAACGGCGACCCGTCGGGCCCCGCGAGCTCGACGCAGTCGCCCGCCTCGAACGATCCGGCCACATCGCGCAGCCCCACCGGGAGCAGGCTGGTGCCATCGTCGACAACGGCCCCGCGGGCGCCGGCGTCGACCGTCAGCCGGCCGCGCACCGGCTTGCCGTAGCGCAGCCACAGCTTGTAGGCGGGCAGCGGGCGGCGGTCGGCTACGAAGCGCGTCCCCACCGGCGCGGCCGGCGGCGGCCTCGAGCACGGCGCCGTCACGCGCGCCGCAGGCGATCACCGTGCCGATGCCGCCGGCGCTGGCCATCTCGGCCGCCACCACCTTCGATCGCATGCCGCCCGAGCCCCACGCGCCGCCCGGCCCGCCCACGTCCAGGTCGGCCAGCAGGCGATGGTCGCGCACCTCGGGGATCAGCGTGGCGCCCGGCCGCCGCGGGTCGCGGTCGTACAGGCCGTCGGCGTCGGTCAGCAGGATCAGCAGGCGGGCGTTCAGGATCAGCGCAACCTGCGCGGCCAGGGCGTCGTTGTCCCCGAAGGTGATCTCGTCGGTCGCGGTCGAGTCGTTCTCGTTGACGACCGGCACCATGCCCCAGCGCAGCAGCGTCTCCAGCGTGCGGCGGGCGTTGACGTAGCTCTGGCGGCGGTGGACGTCGCCCGCGGTCAGCAGCACCTGGGCCGTGCGCCGGCCGTGGCGGCCGAGTGCCAGCTCCCACCGCTTGACCAGCAGCGTCTGGCCGACGGCCGAGCCGGCCTGCAGGTCGGCCAGCCGCTCGCGGCGCGAGCAGCGGCCCAGCGATCCCAGGCCGAGCGCGATCGCGCCCGAGCTGACGAGCGCGACGGGAACGCCCTCATCGGCCAGCGCGGCGAGGTCGCGCGCGATCGCGGGCGAACGCCCTGGGCCGCGCCCGCCCGTGCTCGTCGACCAGCGTCCCCGACCCGACCTTGACCACGACGGCCCGCCTCGCCATCCGTGCAGGATATGGGCCGATAGCGTCCAAGCGATACACTACGAGTATGAGCAGCGAGGGACACATCCAGCGCCAGAGCTTCTCCGCGCAGATGCGCGAGGTGATCCGCAAGCGGTCGGAGTCGCTTGTCCGCGACCACGAGCGGCGGTTCGCCGACGTCGGCCGGCTGGTCGCCGAGACGCGGCGGGCGCGCGGGATGTCGCAGCAGGAGCTGGCGGTGCTGTGCGGCACCACGCAGTCGGCGATCGCGCGCCTGGAGCGGGGCTCGCGGCCACCGAAGCTGGACACGCTGCTGCGGATCGCCGACGCGCTGGACGCCGATCTGGTGCTTGAGATGCGGCTGCGGCCGCACGAGGGGGGTGAGGACTGATGGCGGTGACGCTGCGCGATTTCATCTCGGGGGACGAGGTGCTGACCATCGAGTCGCACACGACGCTTGGCGCGGCGGCCAGACAGATGTGGAACCGCAGCGTCGGCGCGGCCGTTGTCGTCGAGGAAGACGCAGATCGTCGGCATCTTCACCGAGCGCGACCTGCTGCGGGCGATCGCGGACAGCCGGCATCCCGACCAGGGCCAGGTGCAGTCCTACATGACGCCCGACCCGGTCACGCTGCCGTCCGATCACTCGCCCAGCGAGGCGGCGCAGATCATGACCGCGCGCCGGTTCCGCCACATTCCTGTGGTCGATGACGGCGAGCTGGTCGGCGTCGTCTCGATCCGCGACCTGGTCTCGGCCGGGCTGCAGCTGCCCTCCGCCGACGCGCACGTCGGCTCGGACTTCCCCTGATCGCTGCAACAACGGGGTCCTGACCCCGTTGTTGCGCTTCCCTGAACGGGGGAGGCGGTCACGTCACTCGTCACTGCATGCTGAGCACACGTGCTCCCCTGGCCCGGCCGCATCATCCCTTGCACGCACCAGGCGCTGCCGCCTGGCGCAGTGTCGATGATCGGCTCCCCGGGGCGCATCTGTTCGACCTGAGGCGGCGCCGTCTGTCCGAGGCGCTCCGCGGCGGACTGGGACGACGCCATGCAGCGCCGGTCCCGGCGACGGCGCCGCCCAGGTCGAGCCCTGTGGTTTCGGCCACAAACCGGAATCGAGGCGCGGTCGTAATTGTCTGTGATGGATGCAGTTGCGATCGGAGCCCGCGTCGGCAGGCGCTCGTCGGTCATGTCACGATCAACTACCCTGGTCGCTGTGAACCACGGGGCGAGCAGCGATGAGGATCTGCTGGAGCTGGTGGCGCGAGAACGCGACTCCGCCGCGTTCGAGGAGCTGTACCGGAGATATTCCCGGGCGATCTACGGGGTCGTCCGCAAGATGCTTGGAGACCATGCGAGGAGCGAGGATGTTGTGCAGGAGGCGTTTGCCAATGTGTGGCGTGCGGCCGGCGGGTACCGCCGGGAGCGCGGCGTTGCCACGGGCTGGCTGTTCGCCATCGCGCGCAACGCCGCGGCCGACGCGCTGCGCGCCCGCACCGTGCAGCCCGGCGGCGACCCGCCCGACGTCGCCGATCCCGAGCCGCTGCCCGACGAGCGGGCCGCCACCGCGCAGGAGGCGTTCCGGCTGCACTCGGCCGTGGACAGCCTGCCCGACCGCGAGCGCGAGGTGATCGCGATGGCGTACTTCGAGGGGCTGTCGCAGAGCGAGGTCGCCGAGCGGCTGGACATCCCGCTGGGCACCGTCAAGACGCGTACCCGGAGCGGCCTCTCCCGGCTGGCGGAGCGACTGAAGAGCGAGAAGGTGATGGGATGAACGACGAGCTCGACATGCAGCAGCTGACCGACGCGCTGCGCGCGGTCGGTGCGCCGCCCGAGCCGCCGCCCGGCTACGAGCAGATCGCCCGCGACGCGGCGCTGGGCACGGCCGCGCCGGCAGAGGTGGTGCGCATCGACCACCACCGCCTGCGCCGCCGGCTGGCGCGCCCGGCGCTCGCGCTGGTCGTGATCGCGGCATCGACGATCGCCGCCCTGGTGATCGGCGTCGGCGGGAACCAGACGCCCATCACGCACACGGTCAACATGTCCGCGGCGTCCGGCGCGAATGCGTCGGTCGACTTCCTCGAGGCGGACGGCGCCGTGCGGCCGGTGGTCGTCAAGATCTCCAACCTGCCGCCGGCCGGCGACGGCCACTACTACCAGCTGTGGATGTCGGAGAACGGCGAGAACATGCCGGTCGCCGCCTTCAACACCGACTCCGACGGCTCGGTCACCGCGAAGTCGACGATGCCCGCCGACATGGGCTGGGATCGCTGCTGGATCACGCTCGACTCGACCGCGGACAGGAGCGAGACGGACGACCCCGTCGTGCTCCAGAGCTAGCCCGGGTCGCTCTATACTCAGTCTCCGCGGGGCTATAGCTCAGTTGGGAGAGCGCCTGGATCGCACCCAGGAGGTCAGCGGTTCGAATCCGCTTAGCTCCATGCCCTCGGAAAGCGGCTGGTTATGCGGAAAAACGACGCGTTGTCGCTGTGGGCAAGAGGTCGACCGCGGGGGGTGCGCGTCCACAGTTTGGACGCGGCTGCCGCCTAAGTCAGCGGCCGATCCGGCAGCATTGGTCAGATGAGACCTTGTGATCCTCCCAAGCGTCCTCGACCCGCAGCGAGCGGGTCGCCGATAGTCACCGAGACCGCGCAGTGCAATTGTCCGCGAGAGCATGAGCCCTAGGAACGCGGGCTAGTGCGACTGATCGATCTCTTCGGGCTCTGTCGTGGAGACGACGGGCCGGGAGTCTCAAGTGATCAGGAGCAGACCACGGTGGTGGCGAGGCAGCGGGGCGGACGCTGGTGGTCGGTGGTGTTCTGTGTCATGTCAGACCTCCGATGTGCGGGTTTGGGGTGGTTGAGCGTCGTGGCTCGACTCGGGCAGTTCGCTGATCAGCGACGCGTTGATGGCGTAGGCGGCTCGTGCTCCGCTGCCGGTGGCGACCGCGACTGACCAGACACTGGTGCCCCATAGCTCGGCGAGGCCGGTCACGGCAGGGAGGCCGTAGTGCATGCCGTGTGCGAGCAGCAGGCGGCGGCCTGTGACCCAGCCGTCATCTGCGAGCTCGAGGGCGAAATCGTCGTCGTCGAGCTTGCGGGCGGCACAGGCCGAAACATGGCGAAGCTCGACGGTTGTGTACGGGCCGAGCTGCTGGCGGCCGACGCGCCGCAAATCGCTCGGCCGGGTGCCGTCCTGCGCCAGGAAGCCGTGCACCGCCCGCGAGACGGCGTGTGCTGGAGCGTCGGTGTCGACGACGAGCACTCGGCGGCGCATCCGCCCAAGCACGAGGGCAGCGTTAGGCCGGCGGGGCCGGCGCCGACGATCAGGACGTCGTACTCGTTGGATTCTGCGATCTGGTGCATCTTGCCCTCCTCTGGCGAATCGGGTCGCCCGCGGTGACGAACCGCTGCTGGCTACCGCCGCAGAGTCCTTCAGTGTGAGCCGTGATCGTGAGCGGGCTCTGATCGGCTGGGTGAGGCGTTCATCATCTTGAGCATTGGGCAGGCCGCCCGTGGCGGCGAAGCGCCAGACCAGTACTGCGGCGAGGGCCAGGAAGGCGATGTTGAGGATGGTGGTGTAGTTCCAGGTGATGGATGCTTCGACGATCTTGGCGTGTCGTTCGGTCGGTATGAGGCCGAGCGCCTGGAAGAGGAGTTCGACTGCGAGTCCGGAGAGCGCCATCGCGGTGTAGAAGGTGACGAGCAGGAATGCGGCCACCCTGAGGCCGTAGTAGCGACGGTAGATGTCGAGGATGGGCAGGATGATCAGGTCGGCGAAGATGAACGCGAGCACGCCGCCGAAGCTGATGCCGCCGTTCCACAGCACGGCCGCCAGCGGGACGTTTCCGATCGAGCAGACGAAGCTCAACATGGCGACCAGCGGTCCGATGATCGGCCCCCAGAACTTCGCCAGCGTGGGGTGGTGCTCGAAGAACAAGCGCTGCCAGAACGAGTCGGGCACCCACGCCGCGAGTCGCACCCGCGATCAGCAGGCCACCGAGGATGTCGCGCCAGATCGCCGCCCAGTCCATCACGAAGTAGTTCGCGGTGGCGGTGAACCCCTCGGCGGATCGCAGTCGCTGCCATACCGAGCCGCTCTGGTGGACGCTCATGTCCATCTCGGCGTGGCCCTCCATCGAGCCCACAAGGCCCTTGTCGGCCTGCTCCCGCGCCTCATCGACCAGGCGCTGGGTCAGAAACCTGCGAAACAGCAGGGCGAGCAACCCGATCATCAGCGGACCGCCGATGAACTCGGCGAGGGTGAACTGCCAGCCGAGTAGCAGCGCCATGATGATGCCGAGCTCCACAACGAGGTTCGTCGAGGCAAACTGGAACGCCATCGCAGCGGTGAAGTCGGCGCCCTTGCGAAAGATGGAGCGAGCTAAGGCCACGGACGCGTAGGAGCAGCTTGATGAGGCGGCGCCCAATCCGGTTGCGATCACCAATGAGTGCGCCGAGTCGTCGGGTAGCAGTCGGCGCATCTCTCCCTTTGCCACGACGGCCTGCACGGCGGCGGAAAGCGTGAAGCCCAGGATCAGTGCCCACAGGATCTCCCAGAACATCCCGAAGGCGAAAGAGAGCGCGTCGCCCAGGTTGGTCAGAACCGCAACGAGCATCGCCGAACCTTACGAGCGGCTTCGAACTCGCGCAGATCGCTTCGTGGCGGGCGGCGCCAGTGTCGCGGTAGCGGGACTAACCTGCTCGATCCCATCAGCAGCGCCTCTGGATCTTCGTTGCCGCCAAGCCAACGGCCGCCGGTCTCACCTCCGATAATGGCGGATTGGGTAGGGCAGGCCCGTC